>NZ_CP129884.1:1986034-2648045 GCF_030490285.1 Methylomonas montana
TTTCGGCTTGGTCGCGGGAAAATGCTAGGTCGAGGCGGGTCAGTAAACCATTGGCTTGCATCGCTTCGATTTCCTCGCGGTAGATGAAATCGGTAGCAGCATTACGGTCGCCGAAAAATAGCCAATTTTTGCCGGGCGCTTTACGGAATTCGCGCTCTTGCAGGAAAGCCCGGAACGGCGCGATACCCGTGCCGGGACCGACCATGATCATCGGCAAGCTATCGTTGGCCGGGACGCGGAAATGGTTGTTGGGTGTGAAGAATATCCGCACATCGGTGTCTTCGTTCACCAGATCGGCCAGATAGGTGGAGCAGACGCCTTTATGTTGGCGGCCGTGGGCATCGTAACGCACGCTGGCAACGGTTAAATGCACGCTATCCGGATGTTTTTTGCCGCTGGACGAGATGGAGTAAGCACGATGTTGCAAGGGTTTCAGCAAGCGCAGGAATTCGGCGGCGGAAAATTCCACGCCGGGGAATTGCAGCAATAGGTCGAGTATGTCGCGGCCCCAGAGATACTCCGCCAGTTTTTCCTTGTCGCCCGATAACAATAAGGCATTCAAATCCTGATCGCCGGAACGACTGGCGATTTCTTCGATCAATTCCTTGCTAGGCAATTTGATTTCAAAATGAGTGCGCAACGCATCCGACAGCTTCATCAACTCGCCATTGACCGGTTCGTCTTCTTCGCCGGTGCAACCGATAGCTTTGATGATTTGCGCCACTAAATCCGGACAATTGCTTGGGATCACGCACAGCGCATCGCCGGCTTCATAACTGAGGTCCGAGCCAGCAATCGAAATTTCGTAATGGCGAGTTTCCTTAGACGAATCCAATGCGGTAATGATGCGATTGACGCGCATTTTGGCGGGGAACGGATTTTTGCGGTTGTAAGCCGGTTTCGCGGCTTGCGCTTCAGTATCGACTACCGCGACGGTGGCAGCGCCTTCCGCCATTAACGGAATCACTTCACTAAGCCATTTTTCGGCTGGGGTTTCGAAATCGACATCGCAATCGACGCGGTCGAACAGCCGTTTGGCGCCTAGTGCCGCTAGACGGTTGTCCCAATCGATGCCTGCCTGGCAGAACAGATCATAGCTGGTATCGCCCAAGGCCAATACCGAATAATTGACGTTTTCCAGGCGCGGCGCGGCGGCGCTGCAGGCGGCGTCCCAAAGCATTTCGGCGTTGTCTGGCATTGCGCCTTCGCCGTAAGTGCTGGTGATGATCAATAGATATTGCATCTGCGGCAGTTGACCGAGTTCCACTTCGTCCATGCTTTTAACCACCGGTTGCAAGCCGTGTTTTTTCGCGGCATTGGCAGCATCGTTGGCCAAGGATTCGGAATTGCCGGTTTGACTACCGTAGAGGATATGCAGAATGCGGGCATCGGCTTGATTGGCGCTGCCTGCGCTATGGATCATATGGCTGTGCATGCCGGCGAAAAAGCCGCTTAGCCAGGCGCGTTGGTTATCACTATAAGGAGCGTTTTGGGGGATAAAAGGTGCTTTCATTTCATTACCATCTATGGACAGATGTCAGGCTGTCCAGTCACTGTATTTGATTCTTGCCATCCAAAAAGGCGGGAGGACATGCGCTCCCGCCGTCAGATTAAGCCGACTCGCTTTCCAGCATGTCTTTAACGATAGACAGGCTTTCCAGGCTAGCCAGGTTTTTATCGATGGACGGTACGCCGGCCAGAGCTTGGCGATTGAATCTGTCCTGTTCGATAATCCAGGCCGTGGAGCCTATCGAGTAGATGCTTTGGACATCGCGCAGCATCAACGTGGTCTTGTAATCGTTGAGGCGTTTTTCGGCCATCAGCGCCGCGAGTTGGCCGTCGTCGTATTGGCTGTAGGCTTCGCGAATATTTTTGATCAGCGCGTCTTGCAGTTTGCGTGGGCGTTCCATTACCAACTTGTAAGCATACTTGTCGATCAATGCGTCGCTTAGCACTTGGCCGGCTTTGTTAAGCTGGTCACGGGCGATTTGCTGGGCTCTATCGATTACCGCATAACTATTGATCAGTTTCAAGGTCAGATCGGTATCGGTTTCGCCGTAACCTGGAATCGCGCCGTTGAATAAAGGCGTATTATTGCTGTAAGCCTGTTTGATTTGCGCGATTTGTTTTTGCGCAAACGCCACCGCCAACTCTTCGATCATGGCCTTACGATCCAGCGCTTTGCTCAAGTACTCGGCGGTTTGGGTACGGTTTAACCATAGTGGTAACGCGAATTTGAAGTACTGACGCTCGTTGACCCAGTTAGCCAGGATTGCTTTAGCTTTTTCCGAACCGGTGTGTTCGACGTGCTGTTCCAGCATGTACAAAATAAATTGTTCATGGCTGGCGGCAATTGTTCCCGACAATTTGCCACACTTCCCACTTCCTTGTGGGTCGTTGTCAACATCACTACCGTCGGTCAAGCTGTGTATCGTTACCGAGGTCTCGTCGTACAAATCCTGCAAGCGGTTGTCGGGATCGTATTGATAGGCGTTGCCGCCAGACATGCCGGTACAGAAACCTTTACCGAAGCCGCCCAGGTTTAATACGGCGCCGTTGATCATGTATTCGCAAGCGAAGTCGCCGACGCCTTCCACGACGGCCATCGCGCCGGAGTTACGTACCGCAAAACGGTCGCCGGCCTCGCCGTTGATGAAGGTTTTGCCGCCGGAAGCACCGAACAGCGCAAAGTTACCGATCAACACATTCTCGCCGGGCAGTTTGGAGCCGCCGCCGGGTGATTTGATGACGATGGTGCCGCCGCAAGCTGTTTTACCGACGCCGTCATTGCAAGTGCCGGTATGTTCCATGCGCATGCCGTCATTGTTGAAGGCTGCGTAACTTTGACCGGCCGAGCCGTGAGTGCGGACGACGATGGTGTCGTCGGCCAGGTAGCGGCGGCCATGCTGGTTGGTGTAAACGATTTTGCTGGCAGCAGCTTGCTCGGTAGTGATTTCGTAAGCCAGGAAACGTTCCAGGTCGATTGCGGTTTGGCCGCCAACGGTTTTGTTGCGATTGTTGAGCTTGAACTCGTTGCCTTCGACGATCACTTGCGCTTGGCCTTTGCCGAACAAGGCCGATTTGACCCGAGCGAAGATTAGATCGTCAACCGCAAAGTCTTTTTCCAGATAAACCGGTTTTTCGATTTTGACTTCTTGTATTTCCGCCAGCAATTTTTGCAGATGGATTTGGCCGACCATGCTTGGATGGTCGATCAAATGCAGTAGCTCGGTTTTGCCGCGAATTTCTTTCAAACTGGCGTAACCCAGGTCGGCCAGGATTTCCCGAACTTCGTGAGCCAGGTTCATGAAGAACTGCGCCAACACGCGCGGGTCGCCCTTGAATTCCTCGTGGGCGGTGGTCAAACCGGCAGGGCAGCGGATATTGCAGTTTTTCGCCATCACGCAGCGCAGCATCATCAACGCGGTGGTGCCGAATTCGAACGAGTCGCCGCCTAAGATCGCCGATTTCACCACGTCGGCACCGTTCTGATGAGCGGCGCTGCAACGCAGGATGACTTTGTCGCGCAAACCGTTAGCGGCTAAGGCTTGATGCACTTCGGCGATGCCGATTTCGGGCGAGCGGCCGGTATTTTTCAAGCTGGTGACTGCTGCCGCACCGGTGCCGCCAGTGTTACCGGCAACGTTGATCACGTCTGCGCCGGCTTTGGCAACGCCGACCGCGATGGTGCCTATACCTTCTGATGATACCAATTTTACCACCACGCGGACGCGCGCGGCTTTGGCGTCATGGATCAATTGACCCAAGTCTTCGATGGAATAAGTATCGTGATGAGGCGGGGGGCTGACCAATTCGACTTTTGGTGTGCCGCCACGCAGTGCGGCTATTTCTACCGACACTTTCGGTGCCGGTAATTGGCCCCCCTCGCCTGGTTTTGCACCCTGGCCGATCTTGATTTCAATTTCTTCCAGATTCGGATCGGCCAGATAGCCGGCCCAAACGCCAAAGCGGCCGGACGCGAACTGCTTGATTTTGCTGGAGCGAATAGTGCCGAAACGGCTGGAATGTTCGCCACCTTCGCCGGAGTTGCTCATGCCGCCGGCGATGTTGGTGCCTTGCGCCACGGCTTCGTGGGCTTCAGCCAACAGTGCGCCGTGACTCATCGCGCCGGACGCGAATGTAGAGGTGATCTCGTGAGCCGGCTGTACTTTGTCCAGCGTAATACGCGCACGAGCAGGGCGGATATTGCTCAGATAGCCGTATAGCGAACTTTCGCTGTCGTTGACACGTAGGCTGATGCCGTCGCTTTCCATCGCCAAACTAAAATCGTTGCCGGCAAAGCGAACCTGTAAGTGTTCGGCTAACTGCTCTAAACGGGCCTTGCTGGAGTTTTCGGTAAAACGAATATTGAAAACTACGCCGTTGGTTTTCTCGACTTGCAGGCCACGAATCAGGTAGTTGTTGTTGCCATACAGATCCTGACTGCCCAGCAGTCGATCGAAATCGGCTTTGCTATTGGCGTTGCTGACATCGGCCGGAAACTCCATCACGTCGCGCAGTGCCGCCGGACGGTTCGCGCGTTCCTGAGCCAAATTGTGGGTAAAGCTGCGGTAAGCCGGTGTAATGCCGAAAGCGTCGATTTGCGCCGGCGTGCGTTTCTCGTAGCCAAAATCCAGATAAGCGGTGTCACTAGCTTCAGCAGCTTGCTGCTGAGGTATATAGTGAATCGCTTCGTCGGTCATGTTGATGTATTCACGAACGGCAGTGTTGCCAAAGGTGTGACCGGCGCCTTCGTTACGCTCTTTGAATAAACCCAGGAAAGGAATATCGCTTTCGCTTTGTACCGAGAGTGCCTTGTGATGCCATTCGGTGGCGCTGGCGGCTATGTCGGTATAGCGCACCCCGCCCACCGAAGCATTGATGTTGGGGAAATAAGGTTTTAACTTGGGTTCGTCGGTATCCAGGTAGTTGGATTCGAAAAACTCGCCGCCGATATAGCTTTCCGCGGTACATAAACCAAATTTGCCCATGGTTTTCATCAGCGATTTTTCGACGCCTTTTTGAAAACTGTAGAGCGCTTTTTGCTGCGCGGCAGGGTCAGCATATTCGGTGATGACGCGGTTGTGGACGCTGAGCGGGCAGATTGCCGAGGCGCCGAAGCCAAGTATGGTGGCGACATCGTGCGGGCTTGCAGCTTGACCGGTTTCCATGACTAATGAGCTGTTGAAGCGTAAGCCGTGTTTGACCAAATGTTGGTTGGCGGCGGCTATCATCAACAAAGCCGGAATGGCGGCTTGGTCTTTGCTGATATTGATGTCGCTGAGAATGATGATGCCGGTATTGTCTCGTGCGGCTTGTTCAACTTGTAGGCAAACGGCTTGCAGGGCTTGTTCCAAATTCAGCTCGTTCCCGGCCGCATTGTCGAAATTCGGACTATAGAGCATATCGAGCGTAACGGTTTTTACCTGGCTTTGTCTGCGAATCTGTTCGATCTGAGTGCGCTGCAGAATCGGCGATTCGATCATCAACTGCTTGCTGTTGTGCGGGGCAAAAGTCGGTTTGGCGCCGAGTGCCACGCGCAGCGTCATGCCGTCGCTTTCCCGCAAGGAATCCAGTGGCGGATTAGTCACTTGAGCGAAGCGTTGACTGAAATAACGCGACATGCCGCCTTCGGCAGCACTCAATGCATTTGGCGTCAAGCCGTAACCCATCGCCGAGACTTTCTCCAGGCCGGTTTGCAGGATAGGATCGAGCAGAAACTTAAAGCTTTCCTGATTCAAGGAATAAGCGGTGTGGCGTTGGTCGATCGTTAACTGGTGGTCGTTGCCGATTTCCGTTAGTTCGACTTTGGGTAGCTCGCCGATGTGGATGCAGCTTTGCGCCAGCAAGGTTTTATAGTCTTTTTCCTTGGCGAGTCGCTCCATCACTTGATGGCTATTATAGGATTTCCCGGTGCCGTGGTCGAAATACAGCATGCCGCCGGCTTCGATACGGCCGCGTCTGAGCACCTTCTCGGGCGGAAAGTCTATCTGGCCGGCTTCGGACATCACCGCCAAGTACTCTTCGGTTTCCACTGAACGCAGGGGGCGCAGGCCCAAACGGTCCAGACGGGCGCCGACGCGGATGCCGTCGTTAAAGATCAACGCGGCCGGGCCGTCGTTTTTCTCTTCGTACAGGCTGAAATATTCCAGCATCGCCCGTACATCCTCGGATAAGGTGGTATCGTTTTCCCAAGCCGGCGGCATCATCGCCAGAATCGCGGTGACGATATCGAGCTGGTCTTCGTTGATGCGGCGAGTCAGAGTTTGGTCCAGGCGGCCGGAATCGGATTGCCCGCACGGAAATATCACGTGTTTGTTATTTTGCCGAGCGATGGCGTTTTCGCTGAGACGGTTTTTCTTGTCGGTGTTCAGCTCGCCATTGTGCGCCATGTAGCGGAACGGCTGGGCCATCATCGTCGCCGGCGCGGTATTGGTTGAGAAGCGGGTGTGGAAAAACAGCGTGCTGATATCATGGTCGGCGTCGTACAAGTCGATGAAGTATGGAATGACTTCAAATGAATTCAACCGGCCTTTATAAACTTGGGTGCGCGAGCTCATTGACAGCGGATAAAAGCCTTTCAGTTCCGGACGGGTAAAGCCGTCGGCTTCTATGGTCAGTAGCGCAGACTGAATATGCCGCTCGAATTCGACATGGCTGGCCTGTTGCAACGCAGTTGGGCGGCCGAAGATGACTTGCTTGATCGGTAATTGCGCTTTCAGTGCGGCGGCATTCAATACTGTGTTGTCAACCGGGACTTCCCGCCAGGTGATGATAGGCAGATCGAATTCCTGGAAATGCTCTTCTACCAGTTTCTGCGCTTCCGAGTCGTAATGGGCATGATCTTCCGGAAAGAAGAAATTGGCGACGCCGAATTGCCCGAGTTCCAGCGTGGCAATGCCGGTAACCTTGCGGAAAAACTTCAGAGATAAATCGATATTGACGCCCGCGCCATCACCTATACCCTCGGCGCTCATGCCGCCGCGGTGCGGGATGGTACACAAGGCTTCGTGCGACTTGACCAGCAGCTCGTGAGTTTGCTTGCTATCCTTGCGGGTGATAAAACCAACACCGCAGCTGTCCTGGGATAAATCGGCGTCGTAAAGCATGTGTACTGCGTTAATTTTCTGGGCGTTTTTAATCATTGCTATCCAGATCCTATCTTACTGATTAAATGCGCTACCCGGTATTTTCCTTACCGGTAGTGCCGTTTATGGTTTTTCTGCCTGCTGCGTGTTAGAGTCGTCCAAAGCGGCGGGAACCGGTGAATAACTTCCGAATTTCAGTTGGCGAAACTTTCCAATCATACCATGAAGAGGCTGTTCTGTCATTCCGTGAACCATGATAGCAGTAGCTCGCCAGTGTGGCCCTTGTTTTAAAACTTTGTGACGAAATATGAAAGAAAAATTTGATGTGGTTATAGTAGGCGGCGGCATGGTTGGTGCGGCGGTAGCGTGTTGTCTGGGCGGCAGCGAGCTGAAAGTGGCCGTGATAGAAGCGCAGTTACCGGAGCCGTTTTCGGTCGAACAACAGCACGATTTAAGAGTTTCCGCGTTGAGCATCGCGTCAAAAAACATTCTGGAAGCCGTCGGTGCTTGGGAGGGCGTGACGTCGCGGCGTTGCTGCCCGTTTAAGCGCATGCGAGTTTGGGAGACTGCTGGCGATACGACATTTAATAGTGACGATATTGGCTATCCGGAACTGGGATATATCGTCGAAAACCGCATCACTCAGTTGGCGTTATTGGATAGACTGCCCAATTTCGACAATGTTCAAGTGCTGATGCCGCAAACGATTAGCAAAATTAATTACGACGGCCATGCGGCGGAAGTTTTGCTGGCCGACGGTAGAGTGCTTCAGGCCAAGCTGTTGGTGGCGGCCGATGGCGGCCAGTCGCGGGTCAGGCAGGCGGTCGGTTTAGGGGTTACCAGTTGGGATTACAATCAGCACGCGCTGGTGATTTATATAGAAACCGCCTATCCGCAGCAGGATATTACCTGGCAACGCTTCGTTTCCAGCGGTCCGCAAGCGTTTTTACCTTTGACCGGTCACTACGGATCGATTGTTTGGTATCAATCGCCCGATGAGGTTAGGCGCCTGCAAGCTTTGCCTTTCGATCAGTTACGGACGGAGTTGGTGGCGGCGTTTCCGGATTGTCTGGGCGAGGTTAAGCAAGTATTGGGCGTGGCCAGTTTCCCGCTCAAGCGCCAGCATGCCCAGCGTTACGTGAAACAAGGGGTTGCCTTGGTGGGTGACGCGGCACATATGATCAATCCGTTGGCCGGTCAGGGTGTCAATATCGGTTTGCTGGACGCGGCAGCCCTGGCGGAAGTGTTGGTGGATGCCGGCAAGCGCGGCAAAAACATTGGTGACCTGGCCGTATTGCAGGGGTATGAAGCCATGCGTCGCAACGAGAATCTGAAAATGATGACCTTGATGGATGTGTTTTATCGGTCGTTTAGTAACGATATTTTGCCAGTCAAACTGCTCAGGAATTTCGGTTTGGGATTGGCTCAACGCATTGCCCCTGCGCGCAAGAAGGTAATGAAGGCAGCGATGGGTTTGGAGGGGCGTTTGCCGAAATTAGCGCGCGGTGAGAGCCTGTTGTCCCGAGAGTAGACCAGTTAGCTTTTCAAGGCTAAATATCTCAGTATGGTGTTGCGCAGCTGCTGCTGTCGATCTTCGTCAATAATCGGCAGTGATTGCTGGTCTGTGATGTAGAACATATCTTCGGCGCGGCTGCCTATCGTGGTGATTTTGGCGTCGTGCAATTGGATGTCCAATTCGGTAAAGGCTCGGCCTATCGTCGACAGCAGGCCGGCGCGGTCGGTGGTGATCACCTCGATAATCGTGTGTTTGTGCGATGGATCTTCCAAAAAGGTAATGCTGGTTTCGATCGGAAAGTGCCGCGCTTGCCGAGATTGCTTGTGGATATTTTTCGAGGTTTTAACCTTTTTGGCAATCAGGCCGTGGCGTAATGATGTGCAGATATGCACTTCTCTGTAGAGATCGTTAATGGCTTCGCCGGATTGTTCCAGCACCTGGAAACTGTTCAAAACGTATTGATCGGCGGTGGTAATGATGCGAGCGTCGAGAATCGTCAGTCCTAGCTGATCCAGGGTTGCAGTGCAAATCGAAAAAATTTGCGCTTCATTGCGAGTGTAAACGAAAATTTCCGCGCTGCCGCGCTGGGTTTGCGGGCGTAGTAGTACCAGCGGTAATTCGCTTTCTTGGCAGGCGGCAATTGCGATGGTGTGCCAGGCGATTTCGTCCGCAGAATAGCGTAAGAAATAGTCGTCGCTAAGATGTTGCCAGGATTGTTTGATATTGGTTTTGGAGATCCCGAGCTTCAATAGCTCGTCGCTGGCTTCTTTTTTGTTTTCTTGCACGCGTTCTGAGCGGGCGATGGGGTTTTGCAGGCCGCGGTGCAAAGCTTGATGGGTGGAAATATACAGCTCTTTCAATAATGCGTCTTTCCAGGCGTTCCAAAGGCTCGGATTGGTGGCGCGGATGTCGGCTACCGTTAATAGATACAAGTAATTCAAATATTCGATGCTACCCACTTGCAGCGCAAAGTTGTGAATCACGTCCGGGTCGCTGATGTCTTTGCGTTGCGCAGTCATCGACATCGATAGGTGGTTGCGAACCAGCCAGGTGATTACCTTGGTGTCGTGAGTAGATAAATCGTGCTGTAAGCAAAAGCTACGCGCGATGGTTTCGCCTAGAGCGGAATGGTCGCCGCCACGTCCCTTGGCGATGTCGTGAAACAAGGCGGCTATATACAAAATATCCGGCTTGGCGATTAGTAGAAAAATATTATTGCAAAAAGGCAGTTCCTTGTTATGCCGAGCTAGCGAGAATCGACGCAAGTTACGGATCACAAACAGGGTATGCTCATCGACCGTGTAAATATGAAATAAATCGTACTGCATCCGGGCGACGATATTGGCAAAATCCGGCAAATAAGCGGCAAGCACACCGTAGCGATTCATGCGCTTTAATTGGCTGGTGATGCCGCGCGGTTGACGCAGTATATCGATAAACAGTCGGTTGGCCTGTTTGTTGGTGCGAAATTCAGCATCAATCAGCGACAGATTCTTACGGATCAAGCGGATGGTGCTGGCGCGGATCCCCTTCAGAGATGGCGATTGTTGCAGGATTAAAAATATTTCCAGTAATGCCAGCGGTTGTTTCTGGAAAACATCTTTATTGCTGACTTCCAGATATCCATCTATCGAGGAGAAATTAGCGGTAATCGGGACCGGCGTCAGGCTTTCTTTATTGCTGATCAGTCTTTCGTTCAGCAGTTGCAATAGCATCTCGTTGAGGCGTTCGATGTCCACGACGGTTTTAAAATAAAACTGCATGAACTGCTCGACGTCGGGTTGGTCGTTCTGGTCGATGTAGCCGAATTGACTAGCCAGCTCGCGCTGATAGTCGAATATCAAGCGATCTTCGCAGCGATTGGTGAGATTGTGCAAGGCAAAGCGCAGGCGCCAGAGAATGTCGCGGGCGGTGATCAGATTATCGTATTCCGACTTGGGCAAAAAGCCGTATTTAATCAGTTCTCGTAGCGACGCGGCGTTGTAATGGCGCTTGAATACCCAGCTGATGACTTGTAAATCCCTCAAGCCGCCAGGGCCTTCCTTGATGTTGGGCTCCAGATTGTAGGCGGTGTCGTGATACTTGGCGTAGCGCTTTTCTTGCTCGGCCATCTTGGCCGGAAAAAAATGTTCCGATGGCCACAGTTTTTCGGAATTGACCTGGCTTTTTAGTTCGCTAAATAGTTCGGAATTGCCGGTGATCAAGCGCATTTCCAGCAAGGCCGTAAATACGGTTTGATCATCTTGCGCGGCTAACAGACATTCGGATATGTCGCGGGTACTTAATCCGGGCTTCAGGCCGATGTCCCAGAGGAAATTGCAGAAACTGGATAATTGGTGTTGATAGTCACTGGGGTTGGCGGGGCTGAGCAATACCAAAATATCGATGTCGGAATGCGGAAATAATTCGTTTCTGCCGTAACCGCCGGTCGCAATCAGGCTGTGTTTTTGGGCGGCCTTGTCAAGAAAATGCCGCCAGCAGGCGGTCAACAGATTGTCGATGAAATGGGCTTTTTCGGTGAGTAAGCCGACCGTCGCCTGGTCGGGATTGAAGCGCATTTTTAAATGCGCGTTTTCCTCGATAATAGCGTTTTTGAATGAAATAACCGGATTGTCATCCCCGAAACAGTTCAGGAAGTCATTTTCCGTAAACAGCGGGTGACTCACAACTCTTCCTGTCTCAGTGTCAAGATCTCGTAGCTGGTGTCGGTCACCAAAATGGTGTGTTCCCATTGCGCGGATAGGCTGCGATCCTTGGTGACCGCAGTCCAGCCGTCGGCAAGAATCTTCATGTGGCGCTTGCCGATGTTGAGCATGGGCTCGATTGTGAAAATCATGCCTGGTGCCAACACGGCGCCGTCGCCGCGCTTGCCGAAATGCATGACGTGGGGGTCTTCATGGAATTTTTTGCCGATGCCGTGGCCGCAGAACTCTCTAACGATGGAGTAACGATTAGCTTCCGCATGCTTTTGGATGGCGTGGCCTATATCGCCAAGTCGAGCGCCGGGTTTGACTTCTTCTATGCCTAGAAACATGCATTCACGCGTAATGTCCACTAATCGTTTTGCATGAGGACTCACTTCGCCGATGCAGAACATCTTGCTGGTATCGCCGTGATAACCGTCTTTGATCACGGTAATGTCGATGTTAACGATGTCGCCGTTTTTTAATTTTTTATCGCAGGGAATCCCATGACAAATCTGCTGATTGATGGAGGTGCAGATCGATTTTGGGAAGCCGCGATAATTTAATGGTGCCGGAATCGCTTGCTGAACGTTGACGATGTAATCGTGACAAATTTGGTCTAGTTCTTCGGTAGTGACCCCCGCCACTACGTGTGGAGCGATCATTTCCAGTACTTCGGCGGCCAGTTTTCCGGCAACGCGCATCTTTTCGATTTCGTCGGCAGTTTTAATGATAATTGTCATCAGAAGGTGGCTAATTGTTAGGATCGGAGCGAGCAAAAAACCGTAATAAGGCTAGATAAAACGTTTTTCCGGGCATGCTGTTATCGGGAGTCTATCAGACTTGAAGTTGTTGTGAAATTGTAATCATGGTATAAAGTGAAGTTCACTATGTAACCAATACTCACACTTGTCGACACGGTCGGTGGGGTGCTGAAAATTCGTTTCGGATTTTCGGTCACTGATCGGGGCGGGTGGAGGCGTAACCCAACGCCGAATTATTCGGCAATTTTAGGAGAAGTAAATGGCAGCAGTGTCAATGCGTCAAATGCTGGAAGCGGGTGTTCACTTTGGACATCAAACCCGTTACTGGAACCCAAAAATGGCTTCATATTTGTTTGGAGCCCGCAATAAAATCCATATCATCGACTTGGAACAAACCCTTCCATTGTTTAACGATGCGATGAACTACCTCGGTCAAATGACCGCGAATAAAGGTACCATCCTGTTTGTCGGCACCAAAAAAGCCGCGCGCAAAACGGTGGCCGAAGAAGCAAAACGTTGTGGCATGCCTTATGTCAACCATCGTTGGTTGGGCGGTATGTTGACCAACTTCAAAACCATCAAAAAGTCCATCAATCGTTTGAAAGAACTGGAAGCGATGAAAACCGATGGTACCTTATATCAACGTTTCAGCAAAAAAGAAGCGTTGGGCATGGAACGCGAATTGGAAAAGCTTGAGCGTAGCTTGGGCGGTATTAAGGATATGCGCGGCACACCGGATGCGATTTTCGTGTTGGATGTAGGCTATGAAAAAAATGCCATCATGGAAGCCAAAAAATTGGGCATTCCTGTCGTAGGCGTAGTGGATTCCAACAATTCACCTGAAAAAATTGATTACGTGATTCCGGGCAATGACGATTCTATCCGTGCCGTGACTTTGTATTGCCAAAGCGCTTCAGCCGCTGTGTTGGAAGCCAAAGCACTGCGTATGGATGCTTCAGCCAAAGCCGACGATTTTGTAGAAGAAGTCGTAACGGAAGCGTAAGTATTAAAAGCGCTCAACCGATGCGGTTGAGCGCCGCTGAATCGCGTATTCAGAACAGACTGTCTTTTAAACGCCTCCTCTGTGAGGCGTTTTTTTAGTTAATAAAATTTGAGGAAAAAACGATGAGTATTAGTGCGGCGATGGTCAAGGAATTGCGTGAGCGTACCGGCTCGGGCATGATGGAGTGCAAGAAAGCCTTGGTCGAAGCTAATGGCGACATGGAACTGGCCATTGAGAACATGCGTAAAGCTGGTCTGGCGAAAGCCGATAAAAAATCCGGCCGGATCGCGGCGGAAGGTGTGATTGGCGCTAAAGTCTCCGATGATGCTAAAACCGTTGTCATGGTAGACGTCAACTGCGAGACTGATTTCGTGGCCAAGGGTGACGATTTTACTGGCTTTGTTAACGATATTACCAACGCTTTGTTGACTGCCAATGTTGAAAACGATGAACAATTGAATGCTGTCGTTCTGCCAAGCGGCAGCAGCATTGATGAAACTCGCCGTGCATTGATTGCTAAATTGGGTGAGAACATTACCGTCAGACGCTTTGTTAAATACACGACAGCAGAAGGCGGCCAAGCCAGCTATCTGCACGGCAGTAAAATCGGCGTGATCGTCGAGTTGGCGAAAAACGATCCGGCTTTAGGCAAAGACGTCGCAATGCATGTGGCAGCTGCCAAGCCTGAATACGTTTCCGACGACCAAGTATCGGCCGATGTCATTGCCAAGGAAAAAGAAATTTTTGCCGCGCAAGCATTGGAAAGCGGCAAACCGGCCGAAATCGTTGAAAAAATGATCGGCGGTCGCATTAATAAATTCCTGGCGGAAGTGACCTTGTTGGGCCAACCTTTTATCAAGGACGACAGCGTTACGGTCGGTAAATTACTGGCATCCAAAGGCAATTCCGTTGTGCGTTTCGCCCGTTTCGAAGTTGGCGAAGGCATCGAGAAGAAAGAAGAAGACTTTGCCGCCGAAGTAATGGCGCAAGTACGAGGCTAAAAATCCTTGGAATAAACCCGGGTAACCGGGTTTATTTATGTCGATTTCGTTGCTTTTAACCCATGTTTACGGTGGATATTTGATTATGAGTCAATTGATTTGTCAGAGAATTTTACTTAAATTGAGCGGCGAAGCACTGATGAGCGAGCGGGGCGGCAGTATCGATCCCGAGATAGTCCAACGCTTGGCTCAAGAAGTGAAAGACTTATGCGACGCAGGTATCCAAGTCGGTCTGGTCATCGGTGGTGGCAACATTTTGCGCGGCGGCGAGAAGGCTTCGGAAGGCCTGAATCGGGTCACCGGCGATCAGATGGGTATGCTGGCGACGGTGATTAACGCGCTGGCCATGCAAGATGCTTTGGAATATCTGGGGCAACCGGTTAGGGTCATGACAGCCCTAAAAATTAATCAGGTTTGCGAAGACTATATCCGTCGACGCGCCGTCAGGCATCTGGAGAAGGGTAGGGTGGCTATTTTTGCCGCCGGCACCGGCAACCCGTTTTTTACCACGGACACCGCCGCTAGTCTGCGCGCAATTGAAATCGATGCCGAATTGATGATCAAGGCTACTAAAGTCAAGGGCGTTTATTCGGCCGATCCCAACAAAGTCGCCGATGCGGTGTTTTATCCGCACTTAACCTACGACGAAGCCATCGATCAACGCCTAAACGTAATGGATACCACGGCATTAGTGTTGTGCCGGGATAATAACCTGCCCATGCGGGTAATGAACGTATTTGAGCCGGGAGCGATTATGCGCTTGATGCGCGGTGAAGATATAGGCTCCCTAATCGAGAGGAATTAACAGAATGATCAGCGATATTCAACAAGATGCCGCGACGCGAATGGTGAAAAGTATCGAAGCGTTGCAAAAAGCGTTTACCAAGATTAGAACCGGACGGGCCCATCCCAGCTTGCTGGATCAAATCAGCGTCACTTATTACGGCAACGAATCGCCGTTATCGCAGGTTGCCAACGTTTCCGTCGAAGATGCTCGTACCTTGAAAGTCGTGCCTTGGGAAAAAAGCATGGTGCAAGCCATTGAAAAAGCCATCATGTCTTCCGGTTTGGGCTTAAATCCCGCTACACAAGGCACGGTAATTCGCTTACCCTTGCCAGCATTGACCGAAGAGCGTCGTCGGGATTTGGTTAAAATCGTCAAAAACGAAGCCGAACAAGGCCGGGTAGCAATTCGCAATATTCGCCGCGACGCCAATGCCGCGATTAAGGATGCCTTGAAAGAGAAATTGATTTCCGAGGACGATGCCCGTCAGGCCGAAGAAAAGATTCAAAAACTCACCGATCAATACATAAAGGAAGTCGAAAAGCATCTTGAAGAAAAAGAAGCCGATTTGCTTTCCATGTAATCGAGAGGCTAAATGACTGCTGTTGTTAACGATAAACCGGCCGTGAATAATCGTAATCCGCGGCATATTGCCATTATTATGGATGGCAATGGCCGTTGGGCGCAGAAACGGTTGATGCCCAGAGTTATGGGGCATTATGCCGGCGTCAAGGCTGTCAGAAAGATTGTCGAATATTGTGCCAAGCAAAATATCGAGGTGTTGTCGCTGTTCGCGTTTAGCAGCGAAAATTGGCGCCGGCCTCAGGACGAAGTTAGTTTGTTGATGGAACTGTTCATGACCACCTTGCAGTCCGAGGTCGATAAACTCGATAAAAACAATATCCGACTGAAAATTATCGGCGATAAAAGTGCTTTTCCAGATAAATTGCAACAAAAAATCGCCACGGCCGAAGCCCAAACTGAACATAATACCGGTTTAACGTTGCTGATTGCCGCTAATTACGGCGGGCGATGGGATATAACTCAGGCCTTGCGGAAAATCGTCGCCGGGATTCGTAGTGGCGACATTGAGGAACAAGCCATTTCCGAACAGCTGATTACCCAACATCTGGTGACCGCCGAGCTGCCTGAACCGGATCTGTTTATCCGTTCGGGTGGAGAGGAACGCATCAGCAATTTTCTGTTATGGCAACTGGCTTATACTGAGTTTTATTTTACCGATGCGTTATGGCCGGATTTCGATCAGGATGCGTTGGAAATAGCCATTAATAGTTTTAAAGGTCGGCAAAGACGCTTCGGACACACCGGTGAACAAGTAATCGATAACAGAGTTCTCTAGGGATTTTTCTATAACCATAATAATTAATTAAAAATCAAAACACATGTTATTACAACGTATTTTAACCGCGCTGGTATTGGCTGCGGTGGTCATCACGGCAGTACTACAACTACCGACTCTTTATTTCTCCCTATTTATCGCTGTCATTGCCCTGGTAGCCGCCTTCGAGTGGATGGCGTTGACTGATGTGACCAAGCTAGGTAGTAAGATATTGTTTTTGTTGGCTCTGATTATACCGATGCTGGGTGTCACCTATTGGACGGTATTGCTAGAGCTATTGAGCGAAGCGATGGAATGGCCGGAAATTAAGGACTATTCCGACGCGCTGGAATGGTTTGTGATCGCGCCGGTGTTGTTCTGGGTAATTATGATGATGTTGATCAGAAAAACCGGCCCGCAGTTATTAAGCATGGAATTTAAACCGGGCTTTAAAGTATTTAGCGGTTGGCTAATATTGCTTGGTGCCTGGATGTTTCTCAGCAAATTAAGAGCCTATTATGGTCCCGGCATGGTGATGTATTTCTTGTTGCTGATTTGGGCCGCCGATATTTCGGCGTTTTTTGCCGGCAAAAAATGGGGCAAAGATAAATTGGCCCCGGAAATCAGCCCCGGTAAAACCGTGCAAGGTATGTATGGTGCATTGGCCGCGGCGGCGATTTGCGGCATTGGTTTTACCGTGTACGGCTGGTTGACCGCGGTTGAGTCTGAAGAGGCGCAATCAGGAATGTTAAGATTTTTGAACGGGCTGGTATGGACCGATATGCTGATTTTGTCAGTCATGACGGTGTTGATTTCCATATACGGCGATTTGTTTTTCAGTCTGATCAAACGCAGAAAAGGCGTGAAGGACAGCGGCAACTTATTGCCTGGTCACGGCGGCATATTGGACCGAGTCGATAGCATCATCGCTGCCGCCCCATTTTTCTATGCCGGCATTTTGCTGATTGGTAGGGTTTTTTACGCATGAAAGGTATTTGCATACTGGGAGCAACAGGCTCTATCGGTGTTAGCACGCTGGACGTGGTGGCTCGCCATCCCGACCAATACAAGGTGGTGGCGTTAACGGCCAATGGTAATATCGACGCACTTTACGAACAATGTCTGTCGCATCGTCCGGAATACGCGGTAATCGCTAATCCGGACAACGCCCAAGCGTTCATCGACAAGATTGCCGGTTCGCCGATTGCCGATACGAAAGTATTGGCGGGTGCCGAAGCCTTGACTCAAGTCGCCACCTTGGACAATGTCGATGCGGTGATGGCGGCTATCGTCGGCGCCGCCGGTTTATTGCCGACTTTAGCGGCGGCGAAAGCCGGCAAAACGGTATTGTTGGCTAACAAGGAAGCCTTGGTCATGTCCGGGCAAATTTTTATGCAAGCCGTCGCCGAGAACGGCGCTACGCTGCTGCCTATCGATAGCGAACACAACGCAATTTTTCAATGCATGCCGGCCGGTTATGCCACTGGGCATAGCGCCAAACAGGCCAGACGCATTTTGTTGACCGCATCTGGCGGCCCGTTTCGGCAAACGCCGATAGCCGATCTGGATACAGTCACTCCCGAGCAAGCAGTAGCGCACCCGAAATGGGATATGGGCCGGAAGATTTCGGTCGATTCCGCGACGATGATGAACAAGGGCTTGGAGTTGATCGAAGCCTGTCTGTTGTTCAACATGGACCCGGATCAGATCCAGGTGGTGATTCATCCGCAAAGTATCATTCACTCCATGGTCGATTATGTCGACGGCTCGGTGTTGGCGCAAATGGGTAACCCCGATATGCGCACGCCGATTGCTTATGCGATGGCGTGGCCGGAGCGTTTCGACTCCGGTGTTGCGCCGTTGAATATATTCGAAGTCAAGCATATGGACTTCGAGCAGCCTGATTTGCAGCGCTTTCCTTGCCTAAGATTGGCCTACGAAGCCATCAAAGCCGGCGGCATCATGCCGACCGTTTTGAACGCAGCCAACGAAATCGCCGTGGAAGCGTTTTTGAACGAGCAGGTGCGCTTTACCGATATTGCCAAAATCATCGAACGGACCATGGCCCAATTCAAAGCCGATAGCGCCGATACGTTGGAACATGTTCTCGAGGCTGACCAGCAAGCCCGTGACGTTGCCCAAGTAGTAATAGCTCAACTCAAACATTAATTGATGGACACTTTGCACACCTTGTTTTATTTCATCGTCGCCATCGCAGTGTTGGTGGCGTTTCATGAATTTGGCCATTTTTGGGTGGCACGCAAGGTAGGCGTCAAAGTGATCCGGTTTTCCATCGGTTTTGGTAAGCCATTGTGGACTTGGCAGAAAACGCCCAACGATACCGAGTTCGTCGTGGCTGCTATCCCCTTGGGCGGCTATGTGAAAATGGTCGACGAGCGCGAAGAGGCCGTTAATCCCGAAGATTTACCTTACGCCTTTAACCGGCAGCCATTGCTGTCCAGGACCGCCGTCGTTGC
This sequence comes from Methylomonas montana, assembly GCF_030490285.1. NCBI lineage: Bacteria > Pseudomonadati > Pseudomonadota > Gammaproteobacteria > Methylococcales > Methylococcaceae > Methylomonas > Methylomonas montana. The sequence continues at coordinate 2,004,691 of NZ_CP129884.1, forward strand.
GGCGGGGCCGGTTTTCAATTTATTGTTGGCGGTGGTTTTGTTTTGGTCGGTATTGGTGATCGGCGAGGTTGGCGTTAAACCGCTGGTGGGCGGCGTGGAAACCGGATCGTTGGCCGAACAGGCCGGATTCGTGAAAGGCGATGAAATTCTTAGCGTTAACGACACTGTTACGCCGACTTGGATCGCGGCCTTGGATACGCTGCTGTCGTTAGCGATCGATGGCGAGTACGAAATCCGGGTGCTGACCAAGGCTATCGACGATAGTCAGCAAATCCGCTTGATCCAACTATCCGAACAAGACGTGCAAACGCCGGAAACGCTGCACAAGCGTTTAGGCTTGAAACCCTGGATGCCGACCATCAAACCGATTATTGGCAAACTGTTGGAAGATGGTGTCGCTAAACAGGCCGGTTTACAAAGTGGGGACTTAATCGTCAGTGCCGACGGTGCTGCGATTAGCGATTGGCAACAATGGGTGGATTATGTGCAAGCCAGGCCGGATGTCGAAATTAAATTATTGCTGGAGCGCAATGGTGCTCAACTACCCTTAAGCATTACTCCGCGCAAGGAACAGCAAAGCGATGGCAAAGCGGTCGGTAAAATAGGCGCCGGTGTCGATGCGCCGAAAGAAATGCTGGATGCGATGCTGGTCAAACATGCCTTATCGCCGTGGGATGCGCTGCCGGTGGCCGGACAAAGAGTCTGGTTTTACGCGGTCACCACCTTGAAAATGATGGGCAAAATGCTGGTCGGTTCCGCGTCGGTCAATAATTTGAGCGGTCCGATCAGTATCGCTCAATACGCCGGTCAATCGGCGGACATGGGGTTAACGGCGTTTTTGAAGTTTCTGGGTTTGGTCAGCGTCAGTCTAGGGGTGTTGAATTTATTGCCGGTTCCGGTTTTAGACGGCGGCCATTTGCTGTTTTTTGCGATTGAAGCCATTAAAGGCAGCCCGATTCCGGAAAAAATGCAACTGTATTTCCAGCAAGCCGGCATGTTGTTATTAATGCTGCTGATGGCGTTGGCGATGTTCCTGGATATCGACAGATTATTTCAATAAGGCTGAACAAAGCAGTGGCTTTATGGTCAACCGCATTCCTTTCAAATCTTCCTGGTAATAGCATGAAAAAAATCACACATATCCTGGCGTTGACGGTATTGGCTTTCATAAGTCCTGCATTGTTTGCCGATGAAGCCGCCATTAAAAAAGCTTTGAGCGACTTTATGCCGGGAGGGAAAGTCGATTCGATTAAACCCGCCGAAATCCAGGGCTTGTACGAAGTGACGATGGGCAGCAATATTTTCTATGCTTCGGAAGATGGCAAATATCTGTTGCAAGGCCAATTATTCGACGCGGTAGCCAAGAAAAACATTACTGAAACCAAGCTGGCCGATGTCCGTAAAGTAGCCTTGGATAAGGTGGGCGAGCCGAAAATGATCGTGTTCAAACCGGCTACCAGTAAATACATGGTTTCGATTTTCACCGATATCGATTGCGGTTATTGCCGTAAATTGCATTCGGAAATCGATCAATATCTGGCGCAAGGTATTACCGTGCGTTATATGTTCTTCCCTAGAGCCGGTAAGGGTTCTGATTCCTACAAGAAAGCCGTTTCGGTCTGGTGTGCTGCTGATAGGCAAAAAGCTTTGACTGCCTCGAAGAAAGGCGAAACGCTGGAATCCAAAACCTGCGAAAATCCGGTCGACGAGCATATGGCCTTGGGTGAAGAATTTGGCATGAACGGCACGCCGATGATCGTTACCCAAAAAGGTAATATCCTGCCTGGCTATGTGCCGGCTCCCCAACTGGCGAAAGTTCTGGCTAACGAATAATGGCGAACAGGCGGCTTGGAATCCGAGCCGCCTGATTTATCTGTTAGTTAACGGATTGTTACTTCTACTCGGCGGTTCTTCGGTTCTGCGATTTCATCAGCGGTCTTAATCAGCAAATTCTTCTCGCCGTGCGAGGTTACCGCGATTTCCTTGACGTCCAGCTTGCTCGGATCGAATAAACGGCTGACTTGCACGGCTCGTTCATTGGCGAGTTTTTCGTTTTTGCCCGCATCGCCCACGGTATCGGTGTGGCCGATCACCGCGATATCGGCGGCTGGGTGCTTACCGGCGGTTTCGATGATTTTGGGGATCAAGGCTTGCGATTCAGCGGTTAGCTGAGTGCCACCGGTTTCAAAATACAATAAAAAGATCTCCGGTATGGCCGGCTCCGAGGCCAAGGCTTTGCCAAAATCTTTGTTGATCTGTTGCTGCTCGACTTTGAAAACTGTTTTGGAGTTGTCTAACGCCGTACCGTAGCCGGCCTGGTCGATGACAGTATCGCTGTTGGCACCGCTAAAAGTCACTTTGCCGGTCGAACCGTCGTGATCTTCTAACAAGACTAGGTAGGATTTGGCGCAGCCGGATAAGGCCAAGCTAATGGCGAGTGCTAGGGTTTTGGATGTAGTCATTCTCATGGCAAATACTCGGCTTATTCTTCAACTTTAACTAAAAAACGCGTGCCTCTCACCGCAATTACCCCGGTTGGGGTTTTGACCGTAACGGCTTCCGGTCTGAGTTTGGCGATGACGCCGGAAATGTAGTGTAGCGTGCCTTTCAACAAGCTGGCGTTTAGTAGTAATTTGTCCTGTTGCGGCTCGAATTGATAAGCCTCAATTTTTAACTCGGTATTAGGCCCGATGGACAAAACGGTATTGTCTTTTAAGGTTAGTCCGGTCGCGCCATTTTCGTCGGTTTTAATGACGTTGCCGGCATGCACCGGCGATCCCAAGCTGGCTTTTACCGGGTTTCCACTTTCGACTATCGTGGTTTGATCGGTGATGGTTTTGATATAGCCGATTACCGCGTCGTCCGCGGCTGAAGGGATGGGTATCAAGAGGGCTAATCCCACGCCCGAGAATGCGAAAAAATGTTTCATGATGGCCTCGACAAACATTGGTTTTGAGAGATTGGAATCCGCAATCTAGCTTGCGTCATTGAAGTTTGGCAGCTAAGTATAGACAAGATAAAGGGATTGTCTGGTAATCGGCGGACGCTTGAACTAACTCAGATTGGCTTCGCCATCAAGCATTAACTCGACCCAAAACGTGCTGCCGACGCCGGGCGTACTGCTAACGCCGACATTGCCGTGCATCAATTCCGCCAGCTGTTTGGTAATTGCCAGACCGATGCCGGTTCCCTCGATATCAGTGTGATCGGCGCCCAGTCTTTCAAATGATCGGAACAACAACTGCTGTTCTTGTTCGGCTAAGCCCTGGCCAGTATCGGTGACGGCAATACGCACTCTGTTGCCGCCGACCTGGCTGGTGGTCAAACTGATGCTGCCATTAGGGCGGTTGTATTTCACGGCATTGGATAGGAAATTCAATAAAATTTGCTTGGCCCGCTTGGGATCGACTTTTAGTAAAAATTGGGGGGACAGCGGATTTTGCACGATTAACTGCAAGCCTTTGTTTTGTGCCAGCGGCGCAACGAGGGTCTGACAATCACTTATCAATTCGGTTAAGGCGATGCTGGCGATATTTAAACTGATTTTGCCGGACTCTATTCTGGCTAAATCTAACAGCTCATCGATAAGGCCCAGTAAGTGCAGGCCGGCTTTGTGGATTTCATTGACCGAATCCAAATGTGTTTCGGCTAGCGGATGTTCAGGGTCGTCTATTTGCATGAGTTGGGAGAAGCCGATGATGGCATTCAGCGGTGTTCGCAGCTCGTGACTCATTTGCGACAGGAACTGACTTTTGGCCAAACTGACTTGTTCGGTGCGGTTGATCAGTTCTCGCATCACGGTCTGCTCTTGGGCTTTTTGCAAGAGCATTTTCGCCATGATCATTCGTTCGCCAATATCGTTGATGGTCAATACCGAGCCGATCGGTCGGCCTTTTTTGCCAAACAGCGGAGAAATGATCAAATTGGCATTCATCAGATGCTGGTCGGAACTCGAGAGTCGGCAATGATTGAATTCCAACGGCCCATGATTGCCGATACTTTGTTGGATCAGCTCGCTCAGTTTATGGGTGTTGCCGTCGATTTCCACGTTGAAAATATTGTCGATATGCTGAGTGGCAGCCTTGGATAGTTTACTGCTTATGATATTCAGCGCGGCGGCATTCATATATTCAATCCTGCCGTCGCTCGTTGTCGTGATGACGCCATCGACAATCGCATTCAAGGTGATATACGCACGTTTTCGTTCCGCGAATAGCGATTGGATCAGTTTTTCAAAATGTCTCCAACTGCGTAATGGGTAACTGGCTACTAACACCGCCAGCGAGGCTGACGGCGCAAACCAATAATGGCTGGTATGCAGTAAAACCAGGCAGAACAACAAAATCATCATGGACAATAGCAGCACCGACAACGGTAACCAGCGTGGGGAAAACACGGTGCTAGTCTTAATGGCTGCCCCGGCAAGTGTCAAGCTGAGTAAGAATTGCCATATCCACGGCAGTGGTTGCCATAGCGTCTGTTTTAATAAACCGTCCAAGCCTGCCGCGATAAAGTCTACGCCGGTCATCGGCCGATTACCGATTGCCAACGGCGCCGGTAAGTCGCGTTCTATGCCGCTGGCGGTTAAACCGACCAATACATATTTATTTTCAAAGAATTGATTAGGAACAACCCCCGACAACACATCCGCATAAGATACTCTTGTAAAATCGGTACTGGGATCGAAAAACGGCAACCACACTCGATAATCGCCGAGTAGTCCGTCGTTTGGCGCATTGAAACGTAGGCCAGGCAAGGCGGCGAGTATCTCCGGATGACGCAATGCGTAAATGGCTAGCGGCATGGCTGGCCACCGAGAATTGCCAACAGCCAGTTGCAATAAAATGCTTCTGCTGATGCCGTCCTTATCCAAATCGGTGTTAGCGTGTCCCAACACTGCGTGTTCGGTATATTCGGGCAAGGGTAGTGTTTGTACCAATACATTGCCGTTATATTCGACAATCACCGGCAAGACCACCGGTTTACCGCTAGCCAACGCTCGTCCCAATCGCGCATCTGACTCTGGATGCTGTTGATCGGCTTCCGAGAAAATGAAATCCAGTGCAATAGCGCGAGGATTGGCCGGCTGAAGCGTTTCCAGCAGGCGGGCGTGAATGTCTCGTGGCCAGGGCCAGCGGCCAAACTGTTGCAGGCTTTTTTGATCGACTTCGACGATCACTATCTCCTGCGAAGCGGGCGTGGCCAGCAGTTTGAGTTGGACGTCGTAAATCCAACGATCGAATCGCCACAGTGCGTCGGTATAGCTCAGGACAATCGCCAACAATACCAGTAACAGGACGATCAATGATTTTTCAAGGTGGCGTTTCGCCATGAGTCTGTTTTTAAGTGGAATGCGTTGGAAAGTATAGTGGTTGCGACAATCGATAACAGTAAATTTCTAAAGATTATTCCTTGGCGAGTGGGTGACTCGCACAGGGAAACGTTGTTTTATCGAGTGTCGCTAGCAAGCGGCAGGTTCGGATATTATGGGCGGAAATGGCTATACATATGGCATATCCAATTGCCGATCGCTTGTAGGGGATAATCTAAATCAATCATTGGCTACGCGCATACGATGCGAGCTCTGGCTATCAACGTTTTTTAGACTTTAACAGGGCTTTTAATCGATACAAAGTGTCCAAAGCTTGCCTTGGGCTTAAATGATCGGGATCGAGTTCTTCCAGTAATACCACCGCCGGATGGCATTCCTGACTGGTGAATAGATCGAATTGATTGATTTCCTGATGGCTTTGCTGCTCGATATACGCGGTATTTTCCAGCTGGGCCAGCTTGTTTTTGGCATTGGCGATCACGCTTTGCGGCACGCCCGCCAGAGCCGCGACCTGTAGGCCGTAACTCTGATTGGCTGGGCCGTCCTTTACCGCATGCAGAAACACGATCTTGTCGCCGTGCTCCATCGCATCCAGATGGATGTTATGAATGTTTTCTTGTTCTTCGGCCAGCGTGGTCAGCTCGAAATAATGCGTCGCGAACAGCGTGAAGGCCTGAGTATGCCGGGCCAGATAATCGGCGCAGGCCCAGGCCAGCGACAGGCCGTCGAAAGTGCTGGTGCCGCGGCCGATTTCGTCCATCAATATCAGGCTGTTGCTGGTGGCGTTATGCAGAATATTGGCAGTCTCCGACATCTCCACCATGAATGTGGAGCGGCCGCTGGCCAAATCGTCGGAGGCGCCAATGCGGGTGAAAATCTTGTCTATCGGGCCGCAGCGCAGAGACTGGGCCGGCACGTAACAACCGATATGCGCCAACAGCACGATCAACGCGGCCTGGCGCATGTAAGTCGATTTACCGCCCATGTTGGGGCCGGTAATCACCAGCATCCGCCGCTCGGCGGAGAAATTCAGATCGTTGGCGACGAAGGGGATGCTGGACAAGGCTTCCACCACCAGATGCCGGCCGCCGACGATGTCTATGCCGGGTTGTTGATCCAGCAGCGGTTGCGCCAGATTCAGCGTGTCGGCGCGTTCTGAAAAATTCACCAGTACATCCAATTCGGCCAGCGCATTGGCGCAATGTTGCAAGTCGATCAAGGCATCGCTGAGCGTATCCAGCAATTGATCGTACAAGGCTTTCTCGAAGGACAGCGATTTTTCCCTGGCGCTGAGCACCTTATCTTCGAAGGATTTCAGTTCCGGGGTGATGTAACGCTCCGCGCCTTTCAGGGTTTGTTTACGGGTGTAATGCACCGGCACCTTGTCGGCCTGGGCGTTGGAGATCTCGATGTAATAGCCATGTACCCGGTTGTAATTGACCTTCAGCGTGGCGATGCCGGTGCTGGCGCGTTCGCGCTGCTCCATGTCGATCAGGAACTGGTCGGCGTTCTGGCTGAGGTTACGCAACTCGTCCAGCTCCGGATGATAGCCGGGGGCGATGACGCCGCCGTCGCGGATCAGTACCGGTGGATTGTCGATGATGGCCTTTTGCAGCAGTGCCAACAATTGCGGTTGTTCGCGCAGTTGCGAGCGCAGGTTTTCCAGGTGCGGGTTATCGCTGTCGGACAGCTGGGTTTGTAAAGCCGGCAAGGTCGCCAAGGTGTGGCGCAATACCAGCAGGTCGCGGGGGCGGGCGGACTTTAGGGCGATGCGTGAGCTGATGCGCTCGATATCGCCGACTTGGCGCAGGCTGGTTTGTAAATCGCGATAGAGTTGATTCTCCAGCAAACTGGCGACGCAGGCGTAACGGCCGTTGATGATGCCGTGAGCGCGCAACGGCCGGTGTATCCAACGCCGCAGACAACGGCTGCCCATCGCGGTCGCGGTCTTGTCCAGCACGCCCAGCAAGGTGTATTGCAGCTGGCCGCTGGGATGGCTGTCCAGCTCCAGATTGCGGCGGCTGGCGGCATCCAGGCTGATGCTGTCGTCGCAGTTTTCGACGCTGATGCCCTGGATGTGCGGCAGGGCGCTTTGCTGGGTGTCGCGCACGTATTGCAGCAGACAGCCCGCCGCGCAAATCGCCGCCGGCAGATGTTCGCAGCCGTAACCTTTCAGATCGTGGCAGTTGAATTGTTTCAGAATCAGCTGGCGGCAACTGTCCAGATCGAAATGCCACGGCGGCCGCCGGCATAAACCTTTGCGTTCCTTGACGCCGGGCGGTAAGGCCTGGTCTTCGCTGTACAATAATTCGGCCGGATTCAGGCGTTCGATCTCGCTGAGCAACTGGGTTTCGCTTTTCAATTGTTGCAGCACGAATTTGCCGCTGCCCAGATCCAGACAGGCTACCCCGTAGTATTTGTCGAACATCGCCAGCGCCACCAGCAGATTGTCCTTGCGATCTTCCAGCAAGGCCTCGTCGGTGACCGTGCCCGGCGTGACGATGCGCACCACCTTGCGATCCACAGGCCCTTTGGATTTGGAAGGGTCGCCGATTTGTTCGCAAATCGCGATCGACTCGCCTTGCTTCAATAGCCGGGCGATGTAGTTTTCGGCGGCGTGATAAGGAATGCCGGCCATCGGAATGGGCTGGCCGCCGGAATGGCCGCGCGCGGTCAGCGTGATGTCGAGCAGTTGCGCGGCCTTTCTGGCATCGTCGAAAAACAGCTCGTAAAAATCGCCCATGCGGTAGAAAAGCAGGGTTTCTGGCTGTTGGGACTTGATACGCAAATATTGCGTCATCATCGGGGTGTGTTGCGTTTTCTCGTCTTGCTTGGTGCCTTGTATATTCTGGTTATTCATTTGTAAGCAGCCGATACATAAGTAATATTTTTTTGTTTTCTGTTGGGGGTAACATTATCGACATTTATCAGCACTTTCCCTTTTAGTATAGGGAATCTCTAAAAATCAAAATAACCTCCTTCTCCTTTATGCCCTTACGGGTACAGGGGGAGAAGGAGTTTTTAGAGGTTCCCTATAGGTTTTAGTGTTGGTTTTTCAGGTTATATTCGAGCCATCGCTCGCCACGAAAAACCTATACTAAAATGCAATTCAAAGGCCATAGCTAAAGCTTTGCTACCAGGACAGCATATGGCTTTTGATGATTCCCGGACTGCGTTTGTCTGCCATGGCAAAGGCGAGAACTCGGTTTTATCGATATAGAAGTACTGTTGATGGACAGGCAGGTGTCAATTGGCCATTGGCCGTCTATGTCATTTCCAGTGGCTATTGTCGCTTGGGAGGCTTTGAAAAACCAGCGTGATTCTGGTAGTGATCCTGCATTAGCTGCAAAGCAAGCAAAATTAGAGGCAAAAGCTTAATTAAATAAGCAAGAAGCAAAGAAACAGAAAACGCCTGCACGGTAAGCGTGTTTTGTGATGAGTATTTGGCCTGGTTGTGGGGGCGCAACGATCGAGGAAAAGGACATCATGGAATTGGTTGCCGCGATCAAAGCCTCGAATAACCTGACGCAGACACAACCTATTAAAACTTGCTAAGCCTCGAAAAATCACTTGCGTGCTTTCGTTGGCGTATTGCGGAGGCAAGGGCTGGATTATGCGCCACAATTCATACACACGGTCCTGTTTGATGCTAACTTGGGCGTGTAACATCCAACTTGAGATGTATGGGTAGTGCGTCAACACCTCCCTAATCCTAGGCAGGCTCTCCATATTCCGCTATCTGCTGAGGTGATTAGTCATGAATCGTACACTGGTCAATATCATCATCGATTTGGTTGCAACGCTGCTGTTCTTAGGAATGATTGCAACCGGTTATTTGTTGAGGTTTCCGTTGCCGCCTGGTAGTAACAAAACGCTGACCTTATGGCGCTTGAGCCGGCACCAGTGGGGCGATATTCATTTCTGGATCAGCCTGGGACTTTTGGCTGTACTGGTTATCCATTTGGCACTTCACTGGAACTGGATCGTCACTGTTATCGGCAAGCGTTGTCGCCTGATTAAAACCTCGCAACCTTCGCTAGTGCGTAGCGCGATTTGGACTCTTGGTGTTTTTATAGGTCTATGTATTGCTTTCGGCTGGCTTGCCCAAAGGGATGTTAAAGAAATGTCTCAGCCCGTTTGTTCGTCTATGTCAGTTAAAGACCAAAACGATACACCGAAGCTTGATTTAGCCAATGCTGAGTCAAGTGCGTATCACGTTAAATCGCTGGTATGGGACGATGTATACCCGATTTTTGCAACGAACTGTCTTGACTGCCATGGTCCACAGAAACACTATGCCGGTTTTCGGGTCGATAAATTTGAAGATTTCTTTAAAAATGGCAGTGGCCCCTCTTTAGTACTGCCCGGCCAGAGCAGCGAAAGTCCTTTAATCGCTATCATTTCGGGGGGGCGTGCCAATATGGCGATGGCTGAAAGCCATAAACTCTCCGACTCGGCAGTATCACGTATCAAAACCTGGATTGACCAAGGGGCGAAATGACTAGAAAGTTTTTGTTAGAGCTATTTCCATTCTGATCATCTTGGCGGATTTAGGTATCAAAATTTGAAAACTCGGCCTCTCCGATTTAAAGCCTGTTTCGCCCTGACTTGTGTTGGAGAATCAGCAGGGTTTGTTGGTGGGGTGTATCTGACAATACAGGATGGAAGATTGCAAAGGCCGCGGGTATGAAGAGCCAGACATATGTTGCTGCGGCCGGCGTTGTTGGCGGCTGGCAGCATCGATGATAGCGGCTATCTATATTTTGTTTCCAAACCTAAACTCTTCTGGCTGTGATTGACGGCATGGAAACTGCTGTGTTGATTTGTTGCCTACTGAGGCGGCGCCGTCGCTTCGTTCAAACGGCAACGCTGGGCTTTTGAGAGGTTTAAGTGTTGATCCATCATAAATTTACTCACCTTGCGCTGTTTTTCGCGCTGACGTTTGCTTCGCTGCAAACGCTGGCTGAACCAGGAGCGGAAGCTGGTACGGAACAGGTACGGGCCAGTTTGATTGCCTCGGCCGCCGCTGTGCACCCGGGCGACGAAATCCTGATCGGTGTACACCAGCAGATCATTCCGCACTGGCATACCTATTGGAAAAATCCAGGCGATTCCGGTTTGGCCACCAAGATTCAATACCAGTTGCCGCCCGGTTCATCGGTGGCCGAGATTCAATGGCCGACGCCCAGCAAAATTGTGCTGGGGCCGGTGGTCAATTACGGTTATCACGATGCGGTGACTTTATTGTCGACGCTGCGGGTAGCGGACGATGCTGAGTTGGGTTCGGAGTTGCCGATCAATGCCAAGGTTAAATGGTTGGTCTGCGAGCTGACCTGTATCCCGCAGCAAGTCGAATTGGCGCTGCGGCTGCCGGTGGTGGCGAAGGGCGTTGCTGTCGAGCCGGGAAGTCCGTTGGTTGAAGCGGCCAAAGCCAGTTTGCCGGCTGATTTACCCTGGAAGGCCACACTAGACGAAGATGCGGCGAGGCTGGTCTTGCGAGTGAGAGGCGATGGTCTGCCGGCAACGCAAAACCAGGCCATTTTGTTCTATCCCGAACAGTGGGGCCCAATTTCGCATGGCGCCGAACAAACGGCGAAGTTTTCCGAAAATGCTATCGAATTGCGCTTAAAGCCCGGTGATCAGCCGTTAGAGCCTGGCCAGACTTTGAACGGCGTGTTGGCTATTGGAGCCGATGGTGCCGCGCGCGGTTATCGGGTCAGCGCGGTATGGCCGGGAATCGTAAAACCATCAGCATCTGTGCCGGTGGCCGCCAATCTGGCTTTGCCGACAGCCTTATTGCTGGCGCTGGCCGGCGGCCTGGTTTTAAATTTGATGCCTTGCGTGTTTCCAGTATTGTCGATCAAAGCTTTGGCGGTGTTGCAGCAAGCCGGTCATCATCGCTGGCAAACCCGCTTGCACGGTTGGGCTTACGCGGCGGGGATTTTAGTCAGTTTTGCCGGTCTTGCCGGCTTGCTGATGGCGTTAAAGGCCGGTGGCGCCAGCATTGGTTGGGGCTTTCAATTTCAATCGCCGCTGTTCGTATTGGCGGTGGCGTATGTGATGTTTGCGGTTGGTTTGAGCTTGTCCGGCGTGTTTACCATCGGCGCCTCGGTCGCCGGCATCGGTTCGGGTTTGGCGGCCCGTTCCGGCTATTCTGGCAGTTTTTTTACCGGCGCGTTGGCGGCCGTGGTGGCGACGCCGTGTACCGCGCCGTTCATGGGTGCGGCGATTGGCTTTGCCTTGAGCCAGCCGGCCTTGGTGATGCTGGCGGTATTTTTAAGCTTGGGCGCCGGCTTGGCCTTACCTTACTGGCTGCTGTGCCATTGGCCGGCTCTGCAACGCCGCCTGCCCAAGCCGGGCTTGTGGATGGAGCATCTGAAGCAAGGCCTGGCGTTTCCGATGTATGCGGCGGCAGCCTGGTTGATTTGGGTGTTGGCGCGTCAAGCAGGGCCTGCCGCAGTGGCCGGGGCCTTGGGCGGCTGTGTGGCAATCGGCTTTGCGGCTTGGTTGTATCAAATCAGCCGGTATTCAAGCGATGGCAGGCGCCGCTTGGGCGGGGCCAGCGCCGGTTTGCTATTGGCTTTGGCGGTCGGCGGTGGCTATTTTGCCGTTGACACCCCAGCCCTTACCTCCCAGACAAGCAATGCCAGTGACGAGCATTGGCAAGCCTATAGTCCAGATGAATTACGCCGATTGCGTGCCGAAGGCAAACCGGTGTTCGTCAACCTGACCGCCGACTGGTGCATCAGTTGTCTGGTCAACGAGCAGGTGGCGCTGAGCCGCGACGCGGTGTTGAGCGCCTTTCGCGAGGCAGGCGTGGTTTATCTGAAAGGTGACTGGACCAACCGCGACCCGGCAATCGCCGGTGTGCTGGCCGAATACGGCCGCAGCGGCGTGCCCCTGTATTTGTATTTCGCGCCCGGCGCGCAGACTGCGGCGGTGTTGCCGCAAATCCTGACGCCGGACATCGTCATCGACGCCGTAAAAGGTGCCGCCAAACTTTAAAATCAAACCAAGGAGTTTTCATGTTATCGCAACGTCTATTCGGTTTTTTCGCATTGAGTTTGACCCTGTTGATCCATTCCGGCGCGGCGCGGGCTGAGCCGGTAGTCGGCCAGCCCGCGCCGACGTTTTCCGGGGCCGCCGCCGAGGGTGGTACGCTGAATCTCGCCGACCTGCGCGGCAAGATTGTGATTCTGGAATGGACCAATCACGAATGCCCGTTCGTGCGTAAACATTACGAGTCCGGCAATATTCCCAAAGTGCAAAAACAAGCAGCCAGCCAAGGCGTCGTCTGGCTGCAAGTGATTTCCTCCGGGCCGGACAAGGAAGGTTATGTGGACGCAGCGACCGCCAAAAAGCTCAATCAGGAACGCGGCGCCACGCCAGCCAATGTGGTGTTTGATCCGAGTGGAACTATCGGTAAGCTTTACGCCGCTACCAACACGCCGCAATTGTTCATCATCGATCCCAAAGGCGTGTTGCTGTACAAAGGCGGCATAGACAGCATTCCGTCGGCCGATCAGGACGACATCGCCAGCGCCGAGAATTACATTTCCTCGGCTTTGAAGGAGCTGGCGGCAGGCAAACCGATCAGCAAATCAGTGACTAAACCGTATGGTTGTACCGTTAAATATGCCGGTTAATGCCCTTGCTAGGCGAGTTTGTCTACTGTTCGACGGGTAGAGGCGCAAAGATTTACGTTTTTGCCTTAGTACCCAGCTCATGAATAGATTGCTGTTCGCGATGCTGCTGTTGCTATCGGCTTGCGCGCCGAAAGAATATTTTCGTACCGAGATTCGCACCACACCCTGTCTAGCCAGTGTCGGTGAGGATTGCAGCGCCGCGAATTTAGTGGTCAACCAGCAAGACGATTATGCGCTGGGCTTCGTGGAGTTCGACGACGACGGCCGCTTTTACGATCAACGCCAGGCCGATGCCTTGCTGAATTGCTTGCAAGACCAGCGTCAGCCGCAATATGTGGTGATCTACGCGCACGGCTGGCACCATAACGCCAGGGACAGTGATAACAACGTCCGCCGTTTCAAGGAAAGTCTGCGCGACATCAAGCGCCGCAATCAACAACACCGGGTGGTGGGAGTCTACCTGGGGTGGCGCGGCGAAACCGTGGAAACGCCCTGGTTGCGAGCGTTGACCTTTTGGGGACGGCGGTCGGTCAGCGAACGCTTGGGCCAAAAGCAATTTCTGGATTTCTTGTTGAATGTCGAGACTGTCGTCAAACACGATGCCGATCCGAATAATCGCTTGCTCACCATAGGCCATAGTCTGGGGGCTTCGGTGCTGTTAAACGCCTTGCAGCCGGTCTGGCTGCAACGGTTGCAACAAGGCCGCGGTGATCAGGCCCGTTTCGGTGACCTGGTGTTGCTGGTCAATCCGGCAGTTGAAGCCCGGCGCTTTGCCGACTTGCGAGCGGCGGTCCGCCGAGTCGGCGCGACAAATCGGCTTGTGCATACCAACCCGTTAGTGGTGGTTGCCAGTTCGGAAGCCGATAACATCACCAAAAATATGTTTACCTACAGCAGAGCCGTGCCGGCTTGGTTTGAGTCGGTGTTGGATCCAGTCGAGCAGGTGGACATGCAGGGCGCTTCGCAATGGGATTTAGCCGCGACCGCCGTCGGGCATTTTCGCGGTTTTATCACTCACGCTGAAAATCTTGGAAACGGAGCGATAGCGAAGTGAAGATTTTTAGTCCGCGATAGCCGTAGCGCCGGGCGGGTTTTCGTAGTGAAGCGGAGAAAACCTGCAAGGCATCGCGAAACGGCGTCAAGTCATGCGAGAGCCAATGTTTCGACCCCTTGTTGGGTCGAAACGAGGTGACGCGGACGAATCGGGGCCGCCGGAGGCATAAGCGGTCGCGTAATTTTTGCCGCTTGATTGGGCTGGGATGCCCAAAACAAGCTTTCGCAAAAATAGCGACTCCCCGATCGCCTGGAGACCACGGACGCTACGTTGGCGAATCAGGCATGTCCAACCGGTTTGGAAGTCAGCGGCACCGATCTTTCGGGCCGACAGCAAATCGCCGCACAGGCCTGGCCCATGGCCGGCGCTTCAATTTGGCGGGTGGCGAACGGTTTGCAACTGCGGCCCGTGGCGGATATGCCATTGGATGATCCGCTCTGGGTAGTGCAAACCGATAGGTATGTGTTGCCCAACCACGGATTCATGGCGCAAAAGCCGTTCTGGTGCTTCATCGAGCAGACCATGAATCTGGCAACGAGTGCTTACGCTTTAAATTGAACGGTTTTTTACTGTTGCCTGATAGTGAGTGAGGCTACTTTGCACCACGAACGAATATCAGCAGGAACGGAATCGCCAGCGGGCCAAACAAGGCGCCCATGGCGCTCCAGAACGCGACGTGTCGGGAGCCGCGCGATTTTGCGATGGAATGGCAGACGAAGACGCCGATAAGGTTGAGCAATATCAGTAGGAGCATTTCTATTGACATATCATTTATCCACGTCGCGAGAGGCCTGGAACGCGACGCGTCACCGGATGGTGGCGTTTATCGCCACTTGTTTTATTTGGGCCGCGCATCGCCCGGATACCAGAACTGGCTATGGCATTGCTCGCAGGCTTGTTCGACTTCGCCGCCGGCTTTTTCCAGTTCCTCGACGTTTTTGGCTTCTATCGCCAACAGTAAGCCTTGCGCGGCAGTTTGCAGGCCTTGCGCTCTTTGCAGGTATTCCTGGCGATGCTCGGCAATTAAGGTTTTGATCGCAGCCGGCGTCAGTTCGGCGCCACCACTGGAGGTGACGGCGTTGGCGGCCGCAATCGGCCGGTCTTCAATCAGCAATAGATTCGCTGCTTCGGCCACGGACGAGGCATGTTGGCGCAGCAGTCGCCAGTCTTCGTCGGTTTGCGGCTGGCGTTCTTCGGTGCCGCTCGCCGTACTGACCGAGGATACCGAGTTCCAGACGAAATCGATGTTGGGGTCGATGATAGCCGTCATGATGTCTTGCAGCGTCGCGACCGCTTTGAAAGGAATTGGCGGCGTAGCTGGTTCGGTTGTAGCAGTGTTGCAGGCAATCAATATACCGGCAGAGGCTAGGCTGCAGGCAATAACTTTTAAACGTGAACTAGATTTACTGAGAACAAGCATGGTTGAGCAATCCTGTGCGAATAAAGGAAGACACTTGATGTGAGACGCTTTGAACTTGGAAATGGACGTTTCGGCGTTAAGCAAAAAAGCCGATAAAGCGTCCGGCAAAGGCTACTCCCAGCCACAGGCTTAACACCAAACCGCCGGTGGTTTTTGCCAGCCATGTGCCGCGAGAGCCGGAAGCGGCGACCCAACGATAGAGCGTGAAATAAACCAGCAAGGCCACACCCAGCAATACGAATTTGGCCCAAAAGAAATCGTTAGTGTAATAGCTGGTGGCCGCCGGGATGAAGATCAGCAAGCCCGACACCAATAATAGTGTCAAGCCGGTCCAGAACAATTTGCGGGTACTGTGCTGAATTTGCACCAGCGGCACCTTGCTTAGCCCCAAACCCAGCAAATTCAGGCTGGTCAATAGCACCGATGCCAGCAGCAAAATCATGCCGGCGATATGGCCCAGTTCCAGTACCGCGCAGAACAGATGATCCAACCCGCCGACATAGCGGCCAAATTCGCTGGATTGCAAAGTTTTGAAGAATTCGAGAGCAGACATAAGGATTATTGGTAACTCAGGTAAGGGATCAAACGGCCGGCGATCACCACCAGGCTCCATAAGGTCAGCGAGGTGAGTCCGGCAAAACGGACCGCGCCAGGCAACAGCGGAGCATCGCCCCAATGCCCAACATCGCGGCCCCATTTCAATTCAAACCACAAGGCGTTGATGCCGGCCAAGGCTATGAACCCCAGCTTGTAAAAAAACACCGGCAGCGTGATGATTTTCGACGCCGTCGCTACGAACAACAAAATCCCGGTCACGAAGATCACCACAAATCCGCTCAGCAGCCAGGGCCGCAGCGGGTGCAGCACTTGCCCGACCGGCAGTTGCGGCAAAAACAGGCCGAGCAGTCGCAAGTCGACGAAAAACAATAGGCCCAAGGCCACTGCCAGGCCGATCAAATGCAGGCCTTCGATCAGCGGAAACATATACACCGACTCACGCAACGCGGTGCCAAGCTCGGAATCGTTAAGGGTTTGGGCGAATTCGATTAAGGACATGATGAACCTATTTCTGAGGAGCTTCGCTGGCGACTAAGCCAAAACCGCCGTTATTCTCGGTGCAAACCCGTTCGTACTGGTCCAGGATCGGTTCCTTTAGTGGCTCCTTGCCGACGTAATTAGCCGGTTCCACTTCGAAGTGCCAGCCGTTGGGCTGATCCTTCGCGGTCCATTTGCGGGCCGGTACCGTCACGGTAAACGGCCGGGTGTAGACGGTCGGATCGGTCAACACGGCCTCATAGGTATAACGGTCGCCATTGTTGCTGAATATGTAACGTTCCTGGATATGGCCGTTTTCGCTGATGAACTCGCCGGAGCGGCCGAACAAGGCCTTACCGTTTTGGTTGGTGACATCCACCACCAGCGTGTTGCCTTCCCAGTGGCCGCGCGAATCGCCGTTCCAGAGTTTGATGTTCTCCGGCAAATGCGGTTTGCCGTCCAGATGGATGATGCGGGTGCCGGAGTTGAATTGAAACAGCACATAGCCCGGATATTGGCTGATCTCGTAGCCGTGCCAAAACAGCGATTTCGGCACGCCGGCCGGTGCGCAGCGGGCCAATGGCTCGATGTATTCCGGTTTGGTTGGGTTGTGGAAACCGACTTGAAATGCCTTGACCTTTTCCAGCGCCCAGGGCTGAAACGGCACCTGGCCGTCTACGGGGTCGCTGACCCGGCTGGGCGCGCGTTCTTCGCGCGGACCTTTTGCCAAGCGGTTGGGATTGGGATCGTTGAGGATGCCACCTTGCGGGTCGGTAAAGTTATTGTGATTGGCGATGGTGTTCGACCAATGGCCTTGCACGTCCGGTTGGCCGTCGGCGGTTTTCGGGCCGGTCCATTTACCGGAAACGATCTTGGGGAAACTTCTTTCCTGTTCGATGCCGGGGCCGCCTAGCTTTAGCGGCTTGGTGGCTGGCTGAGCCGGTTTCGCGGCGGCCGGTTCCGGTTTGGTTTCCGGTTTTTTTGCCTCGTCGGCAGCATGTATGCTTGGAGCGGCAGTGAGCATTACGCTGATTGCCAGCCCGGAAACTAGTGCCGAGCGACCTGAGTTAATTTGTGTCATAACGTCCTCGTCTGCTGTCCGGCGTTAGGGTTTATTCGGTTTAGGGGGATAAGCGTCGTCGTAGTCCAGCGTAAAGCGATAGTCTTCGATCAACTGAAAGTCTTTTTCCCGATGCCGATGCAAGATCACCGATAAGTTCCAGGGTTTGCTAA
The DNA here is from genome assembly GCF_030490285.1 of Methylomonas montana. Classification (NCBI taxonomy): domain Bacteria; kingdom Pseudomonadati; phylum Pseudomonadota; class Gammaproteobacteria; order Methylococcales; family Methylococcaceae; genus Methylomonas; species Methylomonas montana. Next base: position 2,022,411 of record NZ_CP129884.1, read on the forward strand.
ATACCTTGGGGTCTTCGATGGTGGCTTTGTATTCGACGGTGTTGGGGTCCAGAAAAGCCCATTTTTCGACGACATGTAGCGCGTCGCTATGATAATTGCCGGCCCGGTCGAACCAGGTCTTGTCGTTGAAATGCTTGACGTCGACCACCAGCGTATCGCCCTCCCAATGCGCGCGGGAATCGCCCAACCACCAGTCGTACGGGTCTTTCGGATGGTCGGTGGCGTCGGTGTGTATGGTTCTGACCGAATGGCCGAATTGATGCACCAGCGTCAAATCCTGTTTGCGTTGGAAGATCTGAAACGGTTCCGGGTAATAAATGCCGCGCGGTACGCCCAGCGTGTAGCCTTTCAAGGCGGGATCGTCGGTCGCGCGAGCCTCGAAGTTTTTCTTCTTTTGTTCCAGAGCCGCCGGCAGATAGGGCAGGTAATAGCCTTCGACCACACCGGCGCCGGGTGGGGCGTCTTTACGATTGGAATGCGGCTCCAGGTCGTAATCGGCGGGATTGGTGGTTTGCCAAATACCGGAAAAGTCGGGTTTGCCGTTGGCAAGTCTCGGGACTTTTAGGGTGGCCGCTGCCGCGTTGTGGACGGATAGCAAGCACAACAGCAAACCGGCCAGCAGCGCGTGGGCGGTCAGCCGGTTAAGGCATTGATAGCGTGCGGTATTCAAAAATATTCTCCTGGTCTTAAGCGTCGTCGCGCAACGTAGCCGGGTAGTTGGCAAGTGTCTTTACCCGCAATACGTCCGCGTATTGATCAATCGGTCGGCGGCAAAATTATTGTTACTGAGCGGCACCTTGTGTTTGGGCGTCGGGCGCGTCTTGAGCGCCGCCGGTTTTGACGCTACGGCCGTCGGACAGCACGGTGGTTACCGCGTAGCCGAAATCCTTGCCGTTTTTGGCCCGATAGCCTTGGATGGTCACTTCGCTGCCGACCGGCAGACTGGCCTTGGTGATGCCTTTTTGTTTCAGGCTGAACGGCGCGCCGAATTCGAATCCCCAATTCTTGGCGCTGCCGTCGGTTTGCTTGACGTCCAGGTATAGCCAGCTATGCGGGTTGACCAATTCCAGTTTGGTAACCACACCTTTCAGTTCGATTGGTTTTTCGGCGTCGAACTCCGCTGAAAAGGCGTGATGGGCTTCGGCCGGCGGCGCCGTTAAGGCGAGTAGTCCGCTTACCAATATCCCGCTGAGCAGTTTGCCGTTTATGTTCATGCAATATTTCCTGTATGTATTCGATAAAAAAATCAGTCGCGAAAATGTATTGGTCTTGCTTTCCGTGTTGTCGCCCTAATCAGCAAAAATTAGGCCCAAAAATAAGAACGGCTTCGGATGGATGGGGGAGGAATCAGGTGCCGTTCGCCAATACTCTGTTTTGTAGGGGATTTTTCGAACGGTTTATGACCAAGCACGGCTTGGAAGCGGGGGAGGTAGCTCGGAAATAAGCTGGCTGGGGTTGCTGGTCACGCAACAGCGATGCAGCATCCGCTGTTGGCTAGCCAGCTTAATTTCGAATGCCAGCATTGCGAGGCCGGCTCGTTTGCTTAATCTTATTTGGATAGATCGGCAGTTTGGGCGGAAAAGGCGGAAATAAATCGATCCCGCAGTTTATCCATCCCCCAAGACGGCGCATCGCCGGCCGGCAGCATGCCTTCCGACCACTGCCAATCTTCCACGGCATCTATCACCTTGGCATCGCGGCTGATCAGATGTACCAACACATCGCGACTATCCGATTCGCCGGTCACGAACGGCGCGGGTTGGTGATCGCCCAGTACCAGGATCACCAGATTGTCGTCGCCATAGGACTCCGCATAGGAGACGATATTGGCTAAGGCGTATTCGATGGATTTTCGATATTGCTCGCGAATCCGCTCGGTATTTTGCCAGACCACTTCCGGGGTGTCGCCGGCTCGCGCTTGATTGAATATGCTGCCATCGCCGACCTGATGCCAATCTACGAGTTGGGGCAGCGGCGTCCAGGGTGCGTGCGAAGAGATCAAGGCCAGTTCGGCCATCAGCGGTTGGCGCGAGCCGGGTTGGCGCTCCAAAACTTGCAGGGCCGATAGCGTGTATTGATCCGGCATGGTGATCCAGTTGAAAGGCTGGCCTTTGTAGCCCAGGTCCTGCGCGGCGTAGATGCGGTCGTAGCCAAAATATTCGCCTTGCGGCCATGCCATGGTATGAGCGGGCTGTACGGCCACGGTTCGCCAGCCGGCTCGCCGAAACAGGCGATTCAGCGATGGGCGTTGGCTCATCACCAAACGGTCGTAGCGGGTCTGGCTATTGATCCATAAGCCGGACATTAGGGTGCCATGCGCCAGCCAGCTGATGCCACCGTAAGTCGGCGAGGCTAGGTAAGCACTGCGCGCCGACAGGCCGTTCGCGGCCAACTTAGCGCTACTTTGTTGCAGTAGCGGGCGGATATGCTCAGCGTAATCGGCTTTATCAAGCACGGTCCGGCCGTACGATTCGATGAACACCACTAGCAGGTCCTTGCCTTTCAATTTCTCGAATAATGCGCTGTCCGGCACCGCTGCATAAGGGTCGTTATCGACGATGTTGTTAAAGCTTTCCAGGTCGGCCATGCCGCTACGGATGCTGGAAACATGCGTCGCCATCAGGTCGTAAAACGGTTTGCCGGCGTATGGCCGGCCGGCGAAGGCACAGATTATCCAAACCAAAAGGCCGGCGAGTAAACCCACGCCACTGGTTTTTGTCGAGCTTTGCAACAGCACTTGCACTTGGCGCAGCATAGCATTGGTCAGCAGGAAAATACCGGTCAATAGCGCGACTATCAAGCCTGCGACCACCATGGCGCCAATCCGGCCGATGGCGCCTTTCAGCAGATTCATGCCGTCGGCCGGAAACCGGGAATCGAGTATCGGGTTGAATGGCCGGTCGAAAACCTGGTATGCCGCGATGTCGGCCATTTTAAAGATAATGCCCGTCGCCAGCAGGCCGGCGGCGAGTAGGCGAAACAGCGTGCCTGTTCGGCCCGGCACCAGCAAAACCAGACCGAGTAATAATGCTTCCAGCGGTAAATAGGCAAAGGCCGCCGGGGTGATCGAACTGAGGCGGTTGGGGATCAGCAAGGCCGCCCATACATACATCAAGGCGAACATATTCAAGCCTGTCGTTAGCTGGCTGGTCCTGTGACGATTGAAAAGTCTGTGATTGCCTAGCATGTCTGTGCTTGCCATGCGGAGTCGGTTAAATCGAAGCGGCAAACGTGTTGCCGATGACGAGGACTTAAGTTTGATGGGGCGAGCATGTTGGATGATAAGCGTTGATTATTCAGTGAAGGCAGATCGTGTTGGCAGCCGTGTAAGCAAAAACAACGCCAATTTGGCATATCTCATGCTTAAGTGTATCGATTAATCTGACTCAGCGATATAAGGACATGCAACCAAACCCGGATGCCGGCTTAAATTTTTTAAAACGCGAACTGCGAGAGATAACCTGGCTAGGATGCGGGGTGCTACTGGCCGGTTTCTGTTTATTAGGTCTTGTGGAGGATTGGCGATTAGCCGACCAATGGCTAGGGCAGGCAGGTCTGCTCTGGGCATATGTCTGCCTGTGTATCGGGCGGCGGTTGGCACTGAATCGCGCCAGTGCGGAATCGGCTCTCTACGGCAGCCTGGGTTGGGGTAACCGTTTGACTATCCTGCGCGGCGGTTTGATTGCTTTGACCGGCGGTTTTCTGTTCATGGATCAAGCGGCTGCCGACCTCGTTTGGCTGCCGGCGTTGCTGTACACCTTGGCCGCGATCCTCGACCGGCTGGATGGCTTTGCTGCCCGCCGTAGTGGGCAGGTCAGTCTGTTGGGTAACGAACTGGATATTAGTTTCGATGCGCTGGGGCTGGTGATTGCGCCGCTATTGGCAATCGGTCTGGGAAAACTGCATGGCTCTTATCTGCTATTAAGCGTTGCATTTTACGTTTATCGATGGGGCTTGCAGCGCCGCAGTTTACTGGGGTTGCCGTTACACGCCTTGCCGGCAAATCCGCTACGTCGCACCCTGGCCGGCTTTCAAATGGCTTTCGTCGCCGTGGCGCTATGGCCGCTGCTCGATCCGGAACTGACCACTATCGCGGGCTTTGCGTTCATGCTGCCGGTATTGTTCGGTTTTGCCGCGGACTGGTGGGTGGTTTGTGGACTGATACAGCCGCAGGCCTATCACTATTTAGCGGAATGGAGCGAGCGTTTTTTCCAGCCGGGCTTGCGGATATTACTGGCGCTGCTGGTGTTTTTACTGATGCCAGGCTCAATCGATACGGCCGACAAGTTGTTGGTTATTGGCTTGCCCCTCGGAGCTAGCCTGATCCTGTTTGGCCTTGCGGGACGCTTGGGGACGCTGATTTTGATTACGCTGTTGGGTTGGCATGATCCGGGCGATGCCAGTCCTGTTGCGAGTTATTTAGTGATCTTTTCCGCCAGTTGGATTTTGCTGCTAGGCACCGGCCGCTGTAGCCTTTGGCGATGGGGCGACGACTGGATACAACGCTATGACGGTGCCTGATGTCCTGGTTGAAAGCGTTTCCTGTCTTGTTGTGGTTGCTGGCGTTGATCCTGGTAGGATCGGTGCTAAGCCAATTGCCGCTTGCCGCTATTACACGGGCTCTCGGCACGCTATCCTTCGGACAATGGTCGGCCTGGATAGCGTTGAACCTGGTCATTGTTTTACTGGCGACGCAACGCTGGCAGGTGCTTAGCGACCTGCTGAAATTGCCGGCGGGATTCGTCGAGCTGTTGATGATCCGCCAAGCCGGTCAAGCCGTCAGTTTCATCACGCCAGGTCCGCAGTTTGGCGGCGAGCCATTACAGATTTTCTGGTTGTACAAGCGCTGCCGCGTGCCGCTGCACGGTGCTTTGCTAGCACTGGGCCTGGATAGGTTTTACGAACTGTGGATCAACTTCAGCATTCTGGTCCTGGCAGTGCTATTGCTGTTGGCTTCACCGATAGGTGATGTCGCCAACTGGCAGGAAATTCTGCTGATTCTGACCGGTATGTTGCTAACGTTATCTTCGCTGGGCTGGCTGCTTCTAAAGCAGCCTGAACGGGTATTTTCTTGGCTAAAACGCTTGGTCCGGCGCTGGCAACATCACCCACGACTACAACATATAGAAACGCACTGGCAGCGTCTGGGCGGCGATCTAAAGCGTGCCGTAAAGGAGCGGAAGCCGGCGTTGTTGAACGCCTTTATTCTCTCCGTCTTTGGCTGGGCCGGACTGCTAGCAGAGTTGTGGCTGTTGCTGAGCGTGTTCGATCTTGCCTTGGGTTTTTCCGCGTTCCTGGTCATTCTGGTCGCCATGCGTCTATCTTTCATGCTGCCGCTACCCGGCGGGGTCGGCTCGCTGGAAGCGGCGCTGTTTTGGGCTTTTCAATACCTGAGTTTGCCCGCGGAGGCAGCCATCGGCCTGATGGCGCTAATGCGGTTACGAGATGGCGTGATGCTGATGGGGGGCTTGGGCTGTCTACGCGCCTTGAAATAAGGAATCTGTTTCCATGAGAACAGGTGGTCAGCAAATCCTGTTTGTAGATCAACAACTATCGATCTGCAATGCTCTTCGACATCGCAATTCCCTTGGCTTTTAACGCGGCATGATAAATGCTCTTTATCGGAACTGTACCCTTACTCAAGGAATCCGTTTTGTTAACCCAAAAAGAGAGAAGATGAATGAAAAAAACTAGCTTTGTTGCCGGCCTGCTGGTTCTGAGTGCCAATACCGCTTTCGCGCAACAGCCGCCAGCCGAAGCCCCCAAACCCCCTTTGGGTTTTTTCGTGACCAGCGCCGGTCCCGGTAAAGGGGCCGATTTGGGTGGGCTGGCAGGCGCCGACGCCCATTGCCAGAAACTGGCGAGTGAAGTGGGCGCGGGCAACCGGAACTGGCGCGCCTATCTGAGTACCCAGGCTAGCGGCGATCAACCCGTCGTCAATGCTCGCGACCGCATCGGCAAGGGGCCGTGGGCCAATGCCAACGGTGCCATCGTGGCTAACGATGTGGCGCATCTGCATGGCGACACCGTGGAGTTGGGCCAGCAAGGCAACAACCTGCATCGGCTGACCGCGCTGACTGAAAAGGGCGCGCCGATCAAGAGTTCCGGAGAAACTCCCAACCAGCATGACATCATCACCGGCACTAAGCCTGACGGCAGAGCCTACGCCGATGCCGCCGATCATACCTGTAAGAACTATACCAGCGGCGGCGAGGGCAGTGTTCGGGTCGGCCATTCCGACCGTACCAATGGCGGCAGAACCGGCGGCAACGTCTCCTGGAACTCCACCCACGACAGCAAAGGTTGCAGCCAGGAAAACCTGGTCAGCACCGGTGGGGCGGGTTACTTCTATTGCTTCGCGGCAGATTAAGGCTGCATGGGCTTAAGAAAATTGTAGGATGTGCCGACGTTAGGAGGCGCATCGCTCGCGATTGATGCGCTTCACTCTGTTCAGCACATCCTACATCTAAACCTTCAGGAATCGACATGATCAAACAGCATTTTGATTTGATTATTGTTGCGCTAGTGGCGTTGTCCCTTGTCATGTATGACTGGGTGATCGATCTGATCCTCAACCTACTGCATTTTATTTTTGAAATCATTCATATAGCGTACGAATGGTTTGAGTTGGGCATTGAACATACGGTGGAGCATCTGTTCCATACGTCCCGGCACGGCAGCCAGATCGTCACATTCTATATTCTGCTGCTGATTGCCGGTTTATTGATGCGTTGGCTGTGGCGGATGTTGCCAAGTCTTTATCAACGCTTTAAACGATATACGCGACTGGCTTGGGCGTGCAGAAAAACGGAATTCAAAGCCTATTGGCTTTCGCTGACTCTATTCAACAAAGTGAAATTGCTGTCCACGGTGACGGGGATTGTTTTCCTGAGTTCTTTGTTTGTGATGTGAGTTTTGATTTATTGCTATTTCTAACCAGAGTTGGAAGCGTCGACTATCAATCGCGACCGATGCGCTTCACGATGTTCAGCGCATCCTACGGTCCTGATCGAGCCAATTCAATTTGAACTCGTGTTTTAGGAACAGCCAGCCAACAGAGTCTGCGTATCTATCAACAGTTTTTGCCTGGTCATTTGCAATAAATCCAGATTTATCAACATCTTAAAATCTGGCATGGATAATGACTGTACTTGGCTTATTTAGGGGGATTTTAAACCAAGGATGCGTGGCTATGTTTAGAACTGAACGATTTCTTTCCGTCGTAAATCCGAATACCGGTTTAAGGGTATGGTACTTTTTAACCAGGGAAGGCCGGCAAGGCCCTTTTACCTCAAAAACGAACGCCCAAATAGCGCTTCATGATTTCATCGTTAGCAGGACTAAACAAGGCAGCTCAAGCCGGCGGACCCGCTTATTAGCAAGCGGCTGATTGGCCTCGACTCTTCGGCGACAACATATTGCGCTATTCAATTCCGGCGTATAGATATTGCCGAATGATTTCGCAGGACTGATCCCAGCTGGGTTGACTGGTGAAGGCTATCAAGGCGTTTCTGCTCAATTGCATTAACAACTCTCGATTCTGATTCAGCTTCCGCAACAGATCGGCCAATGCTCTATGGTCTTCTGGGGCTATCAGATAACCATTGCGGTCATGATCGATAATTTCTTTGGCCGCTCCCGCCGTAGTACCAATCACTGGCAGACCGAATTGTTGGGCTTCCAGATAGACGATGCCATAGCTTTCATAGGCGGAAGGCAATACCATCAGATGATGTTGCCGGTACAGGTCGGCGAGGGCTTGGCCTTGCACCGGTCCTATTAGAACTACCTGCGCCTGCAATCGTAAAGCGCTGACAAGTGCCCGAATATGCTCGACATAGCCAGGCTCCATATCCAGCCGCCCGGCGACTGTCACCCGAAAATCCTCGACTGGAAGTTGGCTGAGTGCCCAAATCAACACATGTAAGCCTTTGCGGCGGATGAGGTTGCCCACGACCAGAATTCGTAACGAACCTGGCGCCAGCGCACGCTGTTGAATGGCGTTAAAATCAACGCCTGCATCCTGGAAATTATCGCCGGCCGGCACCGCGACGCAGTGAGCTGGTAATCCACCGTCCATTAACTCGCACACTTGCGCCAGTGTGGTTTGGCTGTTGGCGATGACGCCGGTTACGGATTTGAGATAGTAGCGCTCGATAGCCCGGTAAAACCAGGCGCTATAGCAGGGGTGATGATCGAAGCTGGTCAGCAGATGCGCCAGCGCTACTATCGGGATGGCGAGCTGCCGGCCTAGTCGCCGGTTTAGCAAAAATACCGACGGATGCACCATGGCATCCTGAATAAGTATGTCGATCTCGGCGGCGGCGATCTGCTGCAGACAGTCGTTGCGGAAATTATCAGCCAGATGGCGCCAAACATTGCGCGGTGGCAGGCTAATAATCGTGACCTGTTCGCCCTGGCTTTGCAGATAAGACACCAGTTTGCGGTTGTACAGATAACCGCCGCTGACGGTCTCCATGTCTCCATAAATCAACAGACCTATGCGCATAGGCTTTAACCCGTTAGAACGTCAGTCGGTAAGCCGCCCAGCATTGATCGTTTTCCCAAAGTTTTGCCCGCAGCCTGCCGGTCCCAGGCGGGTTGATGGCGGCGAGTAATTTTTCGCAGATGATGCGGCTGAAATGCTCGATGCTGGGATTGAGGCCTGCGAATTCCGGTTTGTCGTTCAGCAGTTGGTTGCCGAATTCCGTGACGATACCATCCAGCGCGGCTTCGATGGCGACGATGTCCACCAGATAGCCATGTTGGTCGAGTTGGGTGCCGTCGATACGGACTTCCGCGACGTAATGATGGGCGTGAGGTTGATTTTCGCTGCCCCAATCGCCGCCGATTAAATAATGGTTGGCGATGAAATCACGGCTTACGGCTACGCTGTACATATTGGTTTTCCTAAGGGCTTTTGTATGTACTTTGCGTAGGTTGATGACAACGTGCAGTCCAACATTTCTAAGCCAAAGCCCTCATTATTTGGCACATACTTTAATGAATGCAAATACGCTTGGCTTGAGTTGTTGGGCTTCCTGCGTCAGCCCAACCTACGCTAAGTGAATACTGGTTTTAATAAATAAAAATGGCTTGCAAGACTTTTTCCGGTGTTTGGTCCAGGAGCTGATAAACACTGCTGGCTTGTTCCAACGCGGCACGGTGGCTGATCAGCTGCTGCGACTGCACCCGCCTAATCATGTCCCAGGCAAGCTCGAAGCGGCGCGCTTTATCCCAGCGGCCGCTCAGCTCCGGTGCAATGCTGCTGACCTGGCTGCTGATTAGTTTTATCCGATTACGATGTGCCACCCCACCTAATTGGATGTGGGCGGATTTGTTGCCGTACCAACTGCCGATGACGATGCGGCCGGAATAACTGCATAACTCGATGGCCAGGTTCAAGGCATCCGGCACGCCGCTGACTTCGTAGATCAGATCGGCACCGGAATCCGGCGTTGTCGATAAATCCACGGGTAGTCGTAAAGCGCGTTTCAATGCGGTTATTTGGCTGTCCTCGACTGGATCGAAGACCTGTTTTACCCCTAATTGCAATGCGCGGTCGCGGCGCCCGGCGATGCTGTCCACGGCATATAGTTGCGTCAACGGAAACTGCGCCAACACGCTGGCTAGCAACAATCCGACAATGCCTTGTCCCAAAACTACCACGCGCTCGCCCAGCGTCGGATTGCCATCCAGCACCAGATTCACCGCCGTTTCCATGTTGGCTAAAAATACCGCTGCTTCCGGTTCTACATCCTCAGGCAGGGCGATGAGTTGGTCTGGCGCGGCAATGAAATGACTGGCGTGCTGCTGAAACGAAAACACGCGTTTATTTAGCCAACCGGCATCGATGCCATCGCTAATTTGTTCGACGCGGCCCGCGCAGGCATAACCGTACTGTAAGGGATAAGCGGTTTGTTGCTGCAACGATGCCAACGAGGCATCCAAAGCAATATCGGCGGGTAGTTGTCCCCGGTACACCAGCATTTCCGTGCCGGCGCTGATCGCCGAACAGATAGTCTTGACCAATAATTGTCCGCGCCCTGGCGTTGGCAACGGCTGTTCGCGGATTTCGACCCGGTACGGTTCGGTAAACCAGAGCTGACGGGCATTCACGACAGAACCGGCTCCCGATAGTGCAGGTTGCCCCACATGATCAGATCGTCGCCCAGCATCTGCGAATATAGGGGGCGAATTTGCGGTAGCTGGCTTTTGCAGCCTAGCTCCAAATTACCGACGCCCTTGTAACCGCCCACCAAGGTTGGCGCAACCGTCAACACCAGCGCGTCGGCCAATTGCGCTTTCAAAAACGCAGTGATTACCTGGCTGCCGCCTTCGACCATCAGTGTCCTGATGCCTTTTTCCCAAAGTAAATTGAGAGCTTCGCGCAAATTGACGCGGCCTTCCGCATCGCCTTCGAGTGTAATGATGTCAGCCTTGCCGTCAAAGCCACTGTCATTTTTTAAACGGGTCAACACCCAGCAGTTTTTATCCAAACGCTGGCAAAGCCTTGCCGTGGGTGGCATGCGCAAATGGCTGTCTAGCACGATGGGCTGAGGATTGGCGCCGGACCATTCGCGTACGGTCAGTTGCGGGTCGTCGGTCAGCACCGTGCCAATCCCGACCAATATGCCGTCATGCAGGCTACGCAGCTGATGGGTCAACTTCATCGATTCGGTGCCGCTCAGGCCCAGGGTTTCACCGGCGCGGGTGGTGATGCTGCCATCCCAGCTCTGTGCGTAGCTCAGTGTGACAAACGGGCGTTTGGCGGACTCTGCGGCATTTTTCTGCGCAGTCAGCCAATGCTCAATTTGTTGGTTCACAATCATGGGCTGTTCTAAGGTTTGCTACGGACGGATATGGTCTGAGTTGCAGCAGGTGATCCATGCGGCGGGCTTTGGTTTGCAGGTAGCTCTCGTTGTCCGGATTGACCGCGGCTTCCAGTGGGAAACGCGCATTGATTCGGATACCCTCGTTTTCCAGCGCGCTAATTTTTAAGGGATTGTTGGTCATCAGGCGCACCGATTTGACGCCAAGGTTTTCCAGAATGCGCGCCGCCAAGGAATAATCCCGTTCGTCCGCGCCGTGACCCAGCAAAAGGTTGGCGTCGACGGTGTCGTAGCCTTGATCCTGCAGGTTATAAGCCCGCAGTTTTTGCAACAGACCGATGCCGCGCCCCTCTTGACGCAGATAAACCAAGACGCCGGCGCCTTGGCTGGCGATCAATTGCAGCGAGCGGTCCAGTTGCTCACCGCAGTCGCAACGTCTGGAACCCAGTACGTCACCGGTAAAACATTCCGAATGGATGCGCACCAGAACATTCTCGGCCTCGGCGACGCTCCCCATCACAAAAGCCAGATGTTCTTTTTGATCCAGGGTATTGCTGTAATAACAGAGTTGAAAGTCGCCGTAAGCAGTCGGAATACGGGAGGCGGTGATTCGGGAAACGGCAGGCTTAGTCATGGCGGATCATTTACATTGCATAGAACTGATAGGGCGGTATCTCATTCAGTATGTCGGAATACTGCCAAGGAAATTTGAACTTTATGAACGGAGTTTACGCAGACGCGCAACAGCTTCTCGAAGCGTGGCGTCATCTTTGGCGAAACAGAAACGGATCAGGCTCTCGCCTGCGCGGCTTTGGTAAAAAGAGCTGCCAGGCACGCTGGCGACCCCCGTTTGTTCCAATAGGTTGATCGATGCGGTTTTGGCATCGGGAAAACCCAGATGGTCAATGCTGGCCAGCACGTAATAGGCACCTTGCGGCACCAGCGGCGTCAGTCCGGCATCGTTCAGGCCTTCGCAGATTATGTCGCGTTTGCGCTGATATTCGGCCCTGAGATGCTGGAAATACTCGGGAGTCGCTTGCAGGCCGGCCGCCGCGCCGTACTGCAATGGTGAGGGCGCGCAGACATACAGCAGGTCGTTCACCAGGTTGATGGCATTGGCCAAAGGCGCTTTTGCTACCGCATACCCCAAGCGCCAGCCGGTGATGCTGAAGGTCTTGGAAAAACCCATGATGCTGACCGTGCGCTCTGCCAAGCGGCCGACCGTTGCCGGCGATATATGCTGCCGGCCGTCGTAGGTGATGTATTCGTAGATTTCGTCGGAAATGATCAGCAGATTATGCTGCTCGGCGACGCGCTCGACGATGGCCAGTTCCGCGGCACTGAACATCTTGCCGCTGGGATTGGATGGCGTGCAGAGCACCATGGCCTTGGTATTGGAGCGCACGGCGGCGTTCAGCGCGGCTTCATCTAGGCTGAATTCCGGCGGCGTCAGCGTCAGAAATTGCGGTTCAAGCCCCTGCAAAAGAATGGTATTGAGGTGGTAACCGTAATAGGGTTCCAGCAGGATGATGCCGTCGCCGGGATTGAGCAGGGCCGTCAAGGTGGCCGCGAACGCGCCGGTGGTGCCGTTGCTGATGACGATTTCGTTCTCGGGATCGACTTCTAGGCCGTTATCCCGTTTTAATTTTTCCGCGATCGCCAGCCGTAACGGTGTCACGCCTTCGGAAGGCGTATAGGTATTTTGCCCATCCAGAATGGCCTTGATCGCGCCGTCTCTGACCAGAGGCGGTGTCGGCAAATCGCCCAAGCCTTGCCCTAAGTTGATGCCGCCAACCCGTTCGCATTCCTTGGTCATCAGACGGATGTCGGAGGGCCGTAGATCGGCAATACGATGGGCAATGGGGAAATTCATTAAACGAGTCCTGAATGATATGGGGATTGATGGTCAACTAGGATTTCGGATATTTTTGTGCTCATCCAAGCCTCAAAATATTCTCAAGTCGGAAATCTTACTGAAACTCGTATAACTGGCAAAACGATAAGATGAGATATATATATGCTTTTTTGAGAATATGGCTCCCAAAGAGGACGATCATATTGGCGGAAGGCTTTGTTGTATCAATTCGAGTAATCGTGAAATGGTTGAGGACAATATTTCCGTGTCAGCCGATTGTTTTGGGTTTGAATGAAACATCCCGGTGTTACGGGGAATTGTGTAACGCAAACACCAATCGCAAATTCAATGTTCCATTACGGATCGATTTTATATTTTTTTCGCTTTCGCCAAAATGTGGCGCGGCTCATGCCGGCATAGTTGGCAGCTGCCTCCAAATTGCCATCTGTCATTTGTAATGCTTCACGAATCATATCCGCTTCGTTTTGATATTTTTTGCGCTTGGCCGACGTTGCTTGCTTGCTGGCAACGATCGTTTTAGATTCACGAAATTCCGGCGGCAAATCGTCCGTGCGCAACTCATTTCCTCGCCCTACCGCGAACGCGTATTCGATCACATTGATCAGTTCCCTGACATTGCCGGGCCAACTGTAATCGAGTAAACGTCGCATCGCTTCCGGTGCGATGCTGTCGACGTGGCGCCGGCCATGAAGATTATGCAGATCGATGTGGTGCCAGAGTAATAAATTCACATCGAGCCGACGTTCCCGTAAGGGCGGGAGAAATACCGGCACCACGCGTAGCCGGTACATCAGGTCTTCTCGAAACCGTCCCGCTTTCACTTCCTCTCGGAGTGAGCGATGGGTGGCGGCGATGATGCGAACATCGACGCTGACTGCTGAATCGCCGCCAACCGGGATGAAACTTTGTTCTTGCAAGACTCTCAGCAGCTTGGCCTGTAATTCCAATGGTAATTCGGCGACTTCGTCGAGAAATAAAGTGCCGCCATGCGCACGTTGAAACAAACCTGCATGAGTTCGCACCGCTCCGGTAAACGCCCCTTTGACATGACCAAACAGTTCGCTTTCCAAAAGGCTAGGGCTGAGCGCCGCGCAGTTGATAGCCAGGAAAGGTTGCTGATGGCGGGGGCTTTCCTGATGTAAGGCGCGAGCGACCAATTCTTTGCCTGTACCCGACTCACCCCGGATTAGCACGGTCGCTTCGGTTTCCGCGACGTTACGGATTATTTTGATTGCCTCCAGCATGGCTGGGTCGCGGGACAAAATCCCATGGAAACTTTCGCTGTTACCTTGTTTGCCTATCACCGTTTCGGTTGACGCTTGAGGTTGAAGAAATTCCAGCGCACCGGCGAATTGGCCTTCAGCGTCAAAGAATGCTCGGGCAGTACGGTAGCAGCTGACGCGTTCACCATTGGCGCGTTTAGGTTTGACGATTTGCGCTTTGATTGAGCCTAGCTCGGCGAGGCCGCAGGGATCTTGGCCTTCCTCGCATCCCAGCGTTTGTGCACACGGTTTACCCAGAACGGATTCCGCCGGTAGGCCAAACAATTTCTCTGCGCCTTTGCTCCAGAACAGTACTTTACCGCCGGCATCCACTGCAAATACAGCACCGCTGTCTACTAGCTCGGTGAGTATGGCTATCACTTGATCAGGGCCCATCTGGCTGAGCCAGCGATTAAAAAAGGGGGAAGATTGACTCATGGAATAGGCATGCTTGTTTCAAATATGTTTCAACTGTAGCAGAAATGTCTCGTTGTTTCAAATTGAAACATTTCCGGCAATTTGCGCTGCTCCCATGCCTTGAATTTAGTGCCCTGCAACAATTCGGCTCGTTGGCACGATACTTGATATAAGTTTATTAGTTAATTCTGAATAACAGGCTTTCTGGAGTATCGTTATGTTTTTTCGTCAATTGTTTGAGCCCGAAACTTCCACCTACAGCTATTTGTTAGGCTGTGAGCGGACCCAGCGCGCGGTTTTGATCGATCCGGTCGCTTCGGAAATCGACGACTATCTCGAGCTGTTGCAAGCAGCGAATCTAAGGTTGATCTATACCTTGGAGACTCACGTTCACGCCGATCACATCACCGGTTCCGGATTGCTCAGGGAAAAACTCGGCAGCAAGAGCGTGGTGCATCGTGATGGCGGGGCCATGTGTGCCGATTTGCTGGTCACCGGCGGTGTGTTGTTGCAGGTCGGCGATCTGGAATTTGAAGTACGCCATACGTCCGGTCATACCAGTGGCTGTGTTAGTTATGTGATGAGCGACCGGGTGTTTACCGGCGACGCGTTATTGATAGGTGGCAGCGGTCGTACGGATTTCCAACAAGGCGATGCCGGTCAGCTGTACGACAGCATCACCGGCAAACTGTTCACGTTGCCAGCCGACACCCTGGTCTATCCGGGCCATGATTACAATGGCAACACCGTCTCCACTATCAAGCAGGAAATCGCGAAAAATCCACGCTTGGGCGGCGGCAAGACACGCGATGAATTTATCGCCATCATGCAGGAATTGAAACTGGCCTATCCCAAGTTTATCGATAAGGCCTTGCCGGCCAACCAGTCCTGCGGACTGGTTGTGGAATAGGCGAGGACACGGCCATGTTGCTGACCTTGAGCTTGGCGGTGATTATCGGCTTGCTGCTAGGCTTACTCGGTGGCGGCGGCTCGATTCTGACCGTGCCGATGCTGGTGTATGTACTGCACGTCGAACCGAAACTAGCCATCGTCACTTCGTTCGTAGTGGTGGGCATTTCCAGCCTGATGGCTTTAATTTCTCATGCCCGGCGCGGCTCGGTGTGCTGGAAAAGCGGTTTGTTCTTTGGCCTGGCCGGCATGGTTGGCGCATTCGGTGGCGGACGTCTGGCGGCGCATTTTTCTGGCGATGTGTTGATGACGCTGTTTGGCTTGGTCAGCCTATCGACCGGTTTGTTGATGCTGCGCGGCAAACGTGGCGACAGCAAACCGGATACAGCCGGTTCGTTAACATCGGTCTGTCCGTTGCGGGTGCCATTTGTCCGGGTGCTGTTCGACGGTTTTTTTGTCGGCGGCTTGACCGGCATGGTTGGCGTCGGCGGCGGCTTTTTGATCGTGCCGGCGTTGACCTTACTGGTCGGTTTGCCGATGCAGGGCGCGGTGGGTACCTCGTTGTTGATCATAGCGATGAACGCGCTGGCCGGCTTGAGCGGCTTTAGTCAATCTGTTGCATTGGATTGGGAGTTGACAGCTATCGTTACCGTTGGCGCCATTTCCGGTAGCGCGGTCGGCGCATGGCTTTCGGCCTACGTCAAACCGGCGGCATTGCGCAAAGCATTCGGGATTATGGTGATACTGGTGGCCGGTTATGTGTTATCGCAAGCGGTGACAGAGCAGTTGCTGGCATCGGTCGAGTTATGGTTGGCGGATGCCAAAGGGCCGGGGCAGGCAGCGGTTGGATTATTACTGGTGTTACTGGTGTTGCGCATTGGTCGCTTGATCCACAAAGCCGATGCCGTTGTGTTCACACCACATTAACTAGCGAATGGGGATGAAAATGGACAGCGAACATTTTGAACAAGTACATCAGAGCTGGAAAAGTCGGGTCGATGCCGTCGGTAACCTGCTGATTGAGGTCTTTCATTATCTGGCCTTATTCGTGATCGGCGCCAGCGTGGTTTGGTCCGGGGTGATTGCTTACGGCGGCATGATGCTGCAAGGTCACGCCACCATCGGCGACATACTGTTGCTGTTCATTTACCTGGAACTGGGGGCGATGGTGGGAATTTATTTCAAGACCAATGCGATGCCGGTACGTTGCCTGATTTACATCGCCATCACCGCGCTGGCCCGCTTGCTCATCGCCGATGTGCAGGCGCATCATGAAGCCGGAATGGGCATGTTATGGGTATCGACGGCGATATTGCTGCTGGCGATTGCCACGCGGGTGATCCGCAAACCGCCGTCGGAATCAGAATACCACTGAGCGGAGTCAAACCGTTTTAGCTGGCGCAGGGAGGCGACGGCGCACCGGGCCAAAAAGCCAGGCGATCATCAAGGAGCAGTCACTGTTGGGGGATGAAAATGCCGCACAGACGGGATTTTCAAAACGATTATTAAAAGAACCTACCAAGGTCGAGGAGATGCTATGAAACACACCATCAACCCTTCCCGCCGCCGTTTTTTTGCACAAACCGGCGCTGGATTATTGGCCTATGCAGGATTGCCGGGCTGGTTACACGCTATGGAAGGGATGGGTGAGATGCCGAAAATGACACCGAAAAAGGCGTCGGCCAATTTTCATCCCGACGTGGAAATCAATTTGATTTGCAAACCGTCGTCTGTATCGATATTGCCAGGCCAACCGACCCAGGTTCTGCAATATTCCGGCAAACTGGTCAAAGGACCGGCGAATACCTTGACCGAGATTCCCGGTTCGTATTTGGGGCCGGTGATGCGTTTCGAAAAAGGTCAGAAGATCCGAATCAATCTGCATAATCAACTCGACGAACCGACCGTCACCCACTGGCACGGCCTGCATGTGCCGGCGGAACAGGACGGCCATCCGCTTTATGCGATCGACAAGGGCGAAACCCTGGTCTACGAGTTCGAGATGCTCAATCGCGCCAGCATGAACATCTACCACCCGCATCCGCACAACACCACCGCCAAGCAGGTTTACCACGGTCTGGCCGGGGCTATATTGGTCAATGACGACGAAGAGCGCCGCCTGGAACTGCCGGGCGGAGAATATGAAGTGCCGATCGTGATTCAAGATCGGCTGTTCGACGCCAACAATCAACTGCAATATGTCCGTCAGATGCACGACCGCATGATGGGCTTTTACGGCGACCGTATTTTGGTCAACGGCCGCCCCGACTTTAAGCTCGACGTCGCCAGCCGGGCTTACCGCTTCCGTATCCTCAACGGCTCAACGGCGCGTATTTACAAGCTGGCCTGGGACGACGGCCATTCTGGTGCCAGCATACCCGTTACCGTAATCGGTACCGATGGCGGCTTGCTGGAAACACCCGTCAACAAACCTTACGTGATGCTGGCCCCCGGCGAACGTCTGGATGTGTGGGCGGATTTCAGCGGGCGTAAAGTCGGCTCACAGTTGGTATTGCGCAGCCGGTCTTTTTCAGGTGTGTTGCCAGGAATGGCCGAACGGATGATGACCGGCAAACACGGTGGTGACGACCAACCGCACGGTGGCGGCGGTCATCGGATGGGGATGGGTATGCACGGCAGTGCATTGCCGGTCGGCAGCGATTATCCAATCTTCACGGTGCGCGTGACCAAAAACATTAGCGATAGTCCGGCGCTGCCGAATAAACTGTCTACGATTAAACACTATACCGCTAACGACACCGCCAATCCCAACAAACCGGTGCCGATCGCTATTTCCGAAGGGCCGATGCGCATGGTCTTGAACGGCCGGCCCTATGCCTACAACGACATCCAGCCCAGCGAACGCATCCCGTTCAACACGGTGCAGTTGATGGAAATTTTTCATGCGCATGGCGGTCATGGTGGCGACAAAGCCCAAGGCGAAGGCGGTCACCGCATGGGCATGGGAATGCGCCACAGCAACGATAGCGGCGATGGCAGCCCTAAAATGGGTGGAATGGGTGGAATGGGTGGCGGCGGCATGGGTATGATGATGGCGATGGCACACCCCATTCACTTGCACGGCCAGTATTTCCAAATCTTCAGCCGTACCGTTAGTAACAGTGACAGTCGGTCTTATGCCTCGGTCAAGGACGGTTTCATCGAAGGCGGCTGGAAAGATACCGTACTGGTGATGCCGGGCGAGCGGGTCAAGATCATCAAGCCCTTCCAGGATTTTAAGGGTTTGTACATGTACCACTGCCACAATCTCGAACACGAGGACATGGGCATGATGCGCGACTTTTTAGTGGAATGATCGCGATAGGTTAACTCACATTATCAGGGAGCACGATATGGCGGTCGGTAACAAACATTTAAAAATCGATGGCATGCATTGTACGGGTTGCGAGGACATCATCAGCCAGGCGGTTGGCGTCTTACCCGGTGTACGTCACGTTAAAGCCAGCTATCGCAAAGCGGCGGTGGATGTTGAATTTGACGAGGCATTAGTCGACGAAGCAAAGATACGCGAGTGTATAGAAGCTAAAGGCTATGTCGTTGAGGCAGGTTCTGTATCGACGACAGGCAAAATCAAACGCGGGCTGATTTTTCTGGTATTACTGGTGTTAGTCGGCGGCGTTGCGTTCTGGGGCAAAAGCCAGATGCCGGGCGTGATGCAGCAGATCAAGCCGCAGATGAGCTATGCCGTATTGCTGGGTATCGGATTTCTGACCGGTTTCCATTGCATCGGTATGTGCGGCGGTTTTGTGGTCGCTTATACCGATCCTGCCAGCTCAAAGACTCGACAGCTGCTGGCGCATCTGAACTATGCTTTTGGTAAAACTTTGTCCTACACCGTGCTCGGTGCCGGCTTTGGTTTGCTGGGTGCGACCATCGCCATTACCCCGCAAATTCGCGGTGGTGTGGCGTTGGCCGCTAGTGTTTTTTTGCTGATTTACGGCTTGAAAATGCTCAATGTATTTGGGTTTCTGCGGGGTTTTAGCTTGCGCATGCCCAAAACTGTCAATCGAGCGGTAGCCGGCGAGTTGCGCAAGCCTTCACGCAGCGCTTTACGCACCGGCTTGTTGAGCGGATTGCTATTGGGTTGTGGGCCGTTACAGGCGATGTACGTGATGGCGGCCGGCAGCGGTGATCCTTTTCAAGGTGGCATGATTCTGTTGATGTTCGGTTTGGGTACCTTGGTGCCTTTATTGGGATTCGGCCTGTTTGCCAGTGCGCTACCGCATGCCAGCATGCGGCAAATGGTCCGCGTATCGGGAATATTAGTCATTGCAATGGGAGCGATGATGGCTCAGCGCGGCATAGCGATGCTGAAAACCGGTCAGACCTCGGCAATGCCCCATCAAACTATGCCACAACAGCATATCAAGTAAAGAGAGGCTCAAAATGCAGCACACTCCATTACCCAAGTCCAGTTTGTTGCGTTGGGAAATCGGCATCGCCATGCTGATCAAAATCCTGTTGTTGATCGGCCTATGGTTTCTGATTTTTCGCTGGATGGATAAGCCAACCAGCAAACCTGACATTGCCGAGCATTTTGCCTTGCCTGCTGCACAACCCCAAAGTAACTCAGCTTTTTCTTCTCAATCAACCCAGGAGTCTCGACATGTTCGGTGATGATATTGTCATGCTATCCCGGATGCAGTTCGGTTTAACCGCGCTGTATCACTTTCTGTTCGTGCCGCTGACCTTAGGCATGACCTTTATCCTCGGCATCATGGAATCCGTTTATGTGATGACCGGCAAGGAAGTCTACAAGGACATGACCAAGTTCTGGGGCAAGTTGTTTGGCATCAACTTCGCGATGGGTGTTACCACCGGTCTGACGCTGGAATTCCAATTTGGCACCAACTGGGCCTATTACTCGCATTACGTCGGCGACATCTTCGGGCCGTTGTTGGCCAGCGAAGGCTGGATGGCGTTCTTCCTGGAATCGACCTTTGTCGGTTTGTTCTTCTTCGGTTGGGACAAGCTGACCAAGGTGCAGCATCTGGTGGTGACCTGGTTGCTGGCGGTGGGCACCAGTCTTTCGGCGTTGTGGATTCTGATCGCCAACGGCTGGATGCAGTATCCGGTCGGCGCCGAATTCAATTACGAAACCTTGCGCATGGAAATGACCAGTTTTGCGGACGTGTTTTTCAACCCGGTCGCTCAGGTCAAGTTCGTGCATACCGTCGCAGCGGGGTACGTCACCGGCTCTATGTTCGTACTGGGCATCAGCTCCTGGTATTTGCTGAACAAGCGCGACATCGGTTTTGCCAGACGTTCGTTTTCGATTGCTTCGGCGTTTGGTTTGGCGTCGGTGTTGTCGGTGATCGTGCTCGGCGACGAGAGTGGATATACCTCCGGCGAAACCCAAAAAATCAAGTTGGCGGCGATCGAATCGGAATGGGAAACCCATCCCGCACCGGCCGGATTTACCGTGTTTGGTTTCCCTGATCAGGAAAACGAGAAAACCGATTTCGCGATCAAGATTCCGTATGTACTGGGTTTAATCGCCACCCGTTCCATCGATGAAGATGTCAAAGGCCTGAAAGACTTGCGTGACGAGAGTGCCGTGCGAATTAAAAGCGGCATGGTGGCTTACGATAATTTGCAAAAGCTGCGCGCCGGCGATAAAAGCCCAACCATCAAACAACGCTTTGACGAACACAAAGCCGATCTGGGTTACGGCTTATTGTTGAAAAAATACACCGACAAAGTGGTCGATGCCGACGCCGCGACTATCGCCAAAGCGGCCAACGACACCATCCCCAAAGTCGCGCCGCTGTTCTGGACTTTCAGGATCATGGTGGCTTGCGGCTTCACCATGTTGTTCATCTTTGGCATGACGTTTTATTACTGTGCTACTCGCGTCGCCGATCAGAAGCGCTGGTTGCTGCGCATGGCGGTGTGGTGTATTCCCTTGCCCTGGATCGCCGCCGAAACAGGCTGGTTCGTTGCCGAAGTCGGCCGCCAACCCTGGACCATTTCCGGCGTATTGCCAACCCACATGAGCGTTTCCAGCCTCAGTGCCGATCAGCTCTGGTTCAGTATCGGCGGCTTTGCCTTGTTCTACACAGTATTGCTGGTCATCGAAATGTATCTGATGCTGAAGTACGTCCGGCTTGGCCCCAGCAGTTTACATACCGGCCGTTATTGCTTCGAACAACAGGCCGCACATTGACGGCGAGGAGATCATTATGAACTTTATATTTAAAGCGGTTTCGGTATGGCTATTCATTTTGGCGGCAACGACGGCCCATGCCGAATCGCCTGCCGATCCGACTCGACTGGATGAGGTGGCCGAGCGTGGCAGCCATGTGATGCCGTTTAGTCTGGAGAAGACCTTACATGTTTTTAATAAAACCGAGCATGGTGGCCTGCAGCAGGTGGTCGCCAAAGACGCCATTGATTATGAGCAAATTGGTTTGATCCGCCAACATTTGTTAGACATCAGCGAGCGCTTCAAACAAGGTGATTTTACCAAGCAACGCCGTATCCACGGCAATGATATGCCGGGTTTGGCGGAGCTGGCGGCTGCGAATGGTGCGGTGCGTTTTGAATATCGAGAATTGCCGAACGGTGCGGAAATCGAGTACAGCGCCGAACAGCCAGCGTTGGTCGGTGCAATCCATCGTTATTTCAATGCTCAACTCAGCGACCACGCTCGCCACGCAGTCGGCGGGCAAACTCACCACGATCATAAAATGGACGAATCCCATCAACAACATAAGCATCATCAGCTTATGCTAAAACCTGCTGATAGTAAGGAGTAAATCATGTTCGATTATGAAACCATCCGCCTGATCTGGTGGGTATTTATTGGTGTCGTCGGCATCGCCTTTGCATTGACTGAAGGTTTTGATTTTGGTGTCAGCACCTTGCTGCCGTTCATCGGTCAAAAAGACATTGAGCGTCGCGTGATCATCAACACCGTCGGTGCAACCTGGGAAGGCAATCAGGTCTGGCTGGTATTGCTGGGCGGCGCTATATTCGCGATTTGGCCGGCGGTCTATGCCACGCTGTTTTCCGGCTTGTATGTGGCCATGCTGCTGGTACTGTTTGCGCTGTTCTTTCGGCCGGCTGGTTTCGATTACCGGAGTAAGATCGAAGATCCGCGCTGGCGCAATGCCTGGGACTGGTGCCTGTTTTTGGGGGGAACCTTGCCGCCGATTCTACTTGGGGTGCTGGTCGGCAATCTGATCCTGGGATTGCCGTTTCATTTCGATCAAGATTTGCGGTCATTTTACGACGGCTCGTTCTGGGCTTTATTAAGTCCTTTTGCCTTGCTGTGCGGCGTGACAGGCCTGTTGCTAACCACCTTTCACGGTGCGTTATTTCTGAAATGGCGTAGTGAAGGCGTGATTCACGATCGTGCCGTGCTGGCCGTCGAAGCCCTGGGACCGATGCTGTTGACAGCACTGGCAGCCGCAACGCTGTGGGTATTTGTAAGCATAGACCGCCCCGAAATTATCCAGATGGCTGCGACTAATGCACCTTCCAATCCCTTGAATAAAACCGTGATCGGCAATGGTGCGGGTTGGTTGCAGCACTTTATGGCTTATCCGTGGATGTGGTTGGCCCCGTTGTTGGGATTCGCCGGGATTTCGTTGGCCTGGCTGTTAGGCAAGGGCGAATCGAGAGTGGGGGCATTTATGTTTAACAGCCTGGGGATTGCCGGTATTGCCCTCACTGTTGGCTTTGGCTTGTTTCCGTTCTTGCTGATTTCTAAAACCGATCCACGCTCCAGTCTGACTTTGTGGGACGGTAGTTCCAGCCATAGCACGATGCTATTGGCGTTCTGGATCACTATCGTATTTCTGCCTATTGTGCTGCTGTATACCCGCTGGGTTTACAAAATCATCTGGGGCAGCGTCACCGAAGCCAGTGTTTTAAACGACACTCACACACTTTACTGAGGAGAAACATCATGTGGTATTTCGCTTGGATACTCGGCGTCGGCTTCGCGGCGTCCTTTGCCATCATCAACGCCATGTGGCTGGAATCGGTGTGCGACATCGACACTCACGGCATCGATCAGTCTTGCGAAAGTTTGTCGAAAAATAAGGAAGGCGCCTAAGGTCGAAAAATGACAGCCGATAACGGGAGTAGGTGGCTGGGATCGTAAAGCCAGCCACCTTGGTTCAAGCCGGCTTGGGCTAATACTCCAACTTCAAGGAACCCATTGCCGAAAGCGGTGCGCCTACGTTGGCGGTTGGTATCCAAGAGGTCGAGCCGGTGTAATATTCCTTATCCAACAGATTGTAGACGTTGACTTGCGCGGTTAAACGGGTCTTTCCGATCGGTTGCACATACGCCGCCATCGCATCCAGACGGGCGTAACCGGGCAGCTGGAAGGTGTTGGCGGTATCGCCTTCGCGTTTGCCGACAACCACGCCGCCTAACCCGGCTTTGAAATGCTCGGTGAATTGATAAGTTCCCCACAAACTGGCTTGATGTTCGGGCACGTTCAGTAAGCGTTTACCTTCCGTGCTGTTGTTGTTTTTGTCGTTGGTGACTCTGGCATCGGTGTAGGCATAGGTGGTTACCAGGCTGAAGTCGTCGGTGACCTGGCCCTTGATATCCACTTCGATGCCCTGGCTGCGCGCCTCGCCGATCGCTACATTGTCCAAAGGATCATCGGGGGTGCTGAGATCCGCGGTCAGGAGATTGGTTTTTTTCAGGTGATAGTAGGCCACGGTCGACGACAGCCGCTTGTCGAAAAACTCGGTCTTGAAGCCTATTTCGTACTGTTCGGCCGATTGCGGCTTAAAGGTGCCGCCGGTCTCGGAGTTCCGGCCATTGTTACTGCCGAACGACTCGACGTAATTGCCGTAGACTGACAACCATTCCCAGGGCTGATAAAGGATGCCGACTCGGGGCGTAAATTTGTCTTCGTGCTGCATGCTGAACCCGTTCTTGGTCGCCTCCCAGGACGAGCCGCCGAAGCCGCCATAACCCGCCATGTCGTAACGGCCGCCGCCCATGATATGCAGTTTGTCCCAAATCGTAATTTGATCCTGGAAATATACCCCGTACCAGTCGTCCCGTTCACGCCAGAACCAATTGGGCGCGATGGCGTTTACCGCTGCGACATCAAGGGTATCGTAGCGGGGATTGTTGATATCGAAAGTGGAATTGATCGGATCTCCCCAATCGCTGGAGGCAAACATATTATCCGGCGCATCCTGATTGAAAAAGAACCAGTCACCACCCAGCAGCACGTTATGCTTCAATCCGTAGGTCTGGAATTTACCGGTCAAGTCCAAACTTGTCGAATAAGAGCGCCGGTTGGAGGTGCCGGTGATCACCTGGCGTCCCAAGGTATGGCCATCGGCGTCCAGTTTGCCGTTAGGTGCGGGGCCGCTGAATACGATGTCGGTTTCATCCCACTGGAATTTATGTTTTATCGCCCAATCGTCGTTGAATTTGAAACTCCAGTCGGCATAGACCAGGGTATTGTCCTGGCTGGGCCTGAAGGCCGGATCGCCGGTGAATAAATTCCGCCGCCCGCTGACCGGCCTGTTGCCTGATACCGGCACACCATAGTCGTCCATATAGTTATCGTGGCGTTTTTCGATGTCCAGATTGGCTTCGAAACGGTCATTCGGCCGCCATGTTAGCGAGGGTGCGATAAAAATCCGTTCATGCTCGACGACATCGCGATAGGAGTTGCCGGTGTCATAGGCGCCATTGAAACGGTAGAGCAGGGTTTTGTCTTTATCGAGCGGACCTGTTGCATCCACCGAGGTACGGTATTCGCTGTAAGAGCCGAATTGCTGTTGTAGCGCGTAGTAGGGAACAGCCAGTGGCTTCTTCGTGACGTAATTGACCATGCCGCCGGGCTGCAAGCGGCCGTAAAGCACGGCGGCCGGACCTTTCAAGACTTCTATCTGCTCCATGTTAGCAACGTCGAATTTTCCCATCGAGCGCCTAAAACCGTTACGGTAATTCTGTTCCATAGAATTAAAACCGCGAACGATGAAGCTTTCGTACATATCCGCAGTGCCGTATGCACGCTGTACACCGCTAACGTTATTCAAAACTGCATCCTCGAAACGAATCGCTTGTTGATCGTTCATGATAGATTTGGGAATAACCTGAATCGATGCCGGCGTATCCATGATGGCGATATTGGTTTTGGTTGCGGTCGTCGCATTGGGGGCCGCGTAGAGATCGTTGTAAGGATTATTGGTGTCGTAGACTTTGTTGCCGACCACGTTCACCGCCGGCAACGCCGTCGGCTCCTGTTTGTAATTCAGCTGCTGCCTCTCAATGACCACACTACCGTTCTCGGCGATGCGGTAACTCAGGCCACTGTTGCGCAACAACTGTTGCAGCGCCGCTTCCGGGGTATAGTTGCCGCTCAAGCCCTGGCTTTGCAAACCTTCGGCTATGCCTGCGTCGTAGACCAGTTGCAAACCGCCGGCTTCCGCTAACCGGTTGAGCGCGGTGGACAATGAGCCGGCAGGGATGGCGAATGAACGACTGGCGCTATCCGCGCTTGCTGCGCCCGAAACGGCCAGTGCCGCCGCCAAAACCAGCGTCGATGTGTGTCCCGCCAGGCCTAGCCCGCCGATAGATATGCTTTTCAAAGTCATGAATGTCCCTCTATATTGTTATTTTTTGACTAACATTGTTTTGACGCACGGCAGCCGCAAAACAGGAGCTGGCGAGGGATAAAAATTTCAAATTCTTAAGCCTGTTTGATTGGCAAATTTCATAATTTATAAAATGAGCCCTGAAAAGCCCCGCTACTAAAGGCAGGACTGGCGTGTAAGTGACTGATTTAATCCCTTGATCCCAACCTTCTCCTTTATGCACTTGAGGGTATGGAGGGAGAAGGCGATTTCTCTAATTTTTTGGAGGCTTCCTCAAATTATAAAAAACATTACCGGCGCTTCTTTCTATATCCCGCAGCCAATGCATGGTGGTTATAATGCCTAGTAACTCAGCTGGCCTGCCTTAACCAATTGCCATCCATCGAAACCGTTGGGTCGCGGTATCGAAATCATGGAGAAAGATTTTGATGATTAACAATGCATTTGATTTTTCCACGCGCGCCTCCATTCTTGTTGTTGATGACACAGCGGATAATTTGTCGTTGATGTCGGAATTGCTCAAGGACCTCTACAAAGTGAAGGTCGCCAACAGCGGCGAGAAAGCGCTCAAATATGTACAAGGCGACAGCAAGCCCGATTTGATCTTGCTCGACATCGTGATGCCTGGTTTATCCGGTTACGACGTGATTCGAGAACTTAAGTCCAACCCTTCAACACGGGACATTCCGGTCATTTTCCTTACCGCCATGAGTGCCATGGAAGACGAAAAAAAGGGCCTGGAAATGGGCGCAGCGGATTATGTCACAAAACCGATTTCGCCCCCTATCGTGCTAGCTAGGGTAAAAACCCAGTTGGAAAATAAGAAAATGGCGGATTTTCTGCGGGATCAAAACAGTTTTTTGGAAACCGAGGTCGCCCAACGTACCCGCGAATTGTCGGCGATTCAGAATGTGACGATACTGGCGATGACCTCGCTGGCGGAAACGCGTGACTCGGACACCGGCAACCATATCCGGCGGACGCAATTCTACGTAAAGGTATTGGCCGAGAAACTGCAGACGCATCCGCGGTTTGGTTATTTTCTAACCAATCAGACAATTGACATGCTGTTCAAGTCGGCTCCTCTTCACGACATCGGCAAGGTAGGCATTCCCGACCGAATTCTTCTGAAGCCCGGCAAGTTCACCGCAGAAGAGTTCGAAATCATGAAAACCCATACCATTATTGGGCGCAACGCCATTGAACAAGCCGAAAAACAATTGGGAATGCAAGTCGAATTCCTAACTCTCGCCAAAGAAA
This sequence comes from Methylomonas montana, assembly GCF_030490285.1. NCBI lineage: Bacteria > Pseudomonadati > Pseudomonadota > Gammaproteobacteria > Methylococcales > Methylococcaceae > Methylomonas > Methylomonas montana. The sequence continues at coordinate 2,049,571 of NZ_CP129884.1, forward strand.
TTGCCTACTCTCATCAGGAAAAATGGGACGGCAGTGGTTATCCGGAGGGGATTTCGGGTGACGACATTCCCATTTCGGCGCGGTTCATGGCGGTCGCCGATGTGTACGACGCGTTGATCAGTCGCCGCGTCTATAAAGAAGGGATGCCGCACGAACAAGCAGCAGCGATTATTGTCGACGGTAAAGGCAAACACTTCGATCCCGATGTCGTCGATGCTTTCGTCGACCTACAAGATGAATTCCGCGCCATTGCGGCACGTTTTGCGGATAGTGATGAGGACATGGCCGCTAAAGCTTTGCAACTTGAAGTATTGCAAGGCAATTCTGGCATGACGTCATAATGCGTAAGTCCCTGCCGCGAAAAGCATAAATCCCTTGTGTAGCAAACCCTACTGTTTCCTGCCGCTCGCAATACAGTATCGATAAGGATTCATCCATGCAAAAAATCTTAAGCTATATGGAACGCTTGGCGCTTGGCGCCAAGCTGTTTTTTGGGTTTGGTTTTGTCTTGTTGATAGCATTGTTTATCGGTATCCGCAGTTTTTACAGTTTGGTCGAAATCAACAAATCGGCCAAACAACTTTACGAAGATGATTTAGTCGGCATTTCCCATATCAAGGAAGCTAACCTTAATTTGATTTACATCGAACGCAGTTTGCGCCAGATGGCGCTGTCAACCAACTTGGCTCAACGGGAATCAGCGAAAAAATGGCTCGAATTAGCCCGTGTGACCCTGCAAAAAGAGTTTGATGAAGGGCGAAAAAACCTGTTGATTAGGGACAAAAACAACAAGCAGGTTCAAGAGTTTGATGTGCTTTATGGTCAATATCTTCGCAACGTCGATCAGGCGATAACGATGATTGAGGAAGAGACGCCGCATGCCGGCAGTCTGGTGGCGCAATATCTAGCGAGCGATGATTTTACGGCTATTGTGAATAGTGCCGATGACAAACTCGCGGAAGTAGCGCGCGACCAGGAAAAAAGTGCCTATGAACTCATGACATTGGCGTCGTCCTACCATAAGAAACTTCAGTTTCTTTCGATTCTTTTGATCACTGGCGGATTAATGGGCGGCGGCATGCTGGCATGGCTCATCACCTTATCTATCCAACGCCCTTTGGGTGATTTGCGTAAGAGTATTGAAGATATCGCCGCCGGGCGTCTCGATAAGGCGGTGCCACACCTGGACTACGACAACGAAATAGGCGGTATGGCGCAATCGATCGAGGTGTTGCAGCAAGGCGCGCAGAGCGCCATCATTGATCGCTGGATAAAGGAAAAGCTGTCTGAAATCGACCTGGCAGTACAATCAACTGCAAGCTACGCGGATTTTGGCAACACGCTAGCTTCCCGCCTGGCGCCCATCATGGATTTGGTCTATGCAGCCTTGTACATAGTCGATGCCAATCAAACGCAATTACAGCGTTTCGGCGGCTATGGCTGCGACGACGCCATTCATACCAAATGCTTCGATTTTGGTGTTGGCTTGGTCGGTCAAGCGGCGATGGATCACCGACAAATTTCTTTAGCCCTGGCAGGCGAAGATGGTGTCGGCGTTAGCATGGGCTTGGGCAAGATAACCGTACGCACCCTACTGATTTCTCCTATTCTCGACCGTGGCAAGGTATTGGCTGTTCTTGAAGTGGGTTCGCTGCATGCATTCGATAGCAAGCAGATGGCATTTTTCGACGCGCTGCTGCCGGCGATGGGGGAAAAGATTCAGATTCTCGCCGGTTACGTGGCTACGCGAGAATTGTTGGATAAAACACGGGCCCAAGCCGATGAGCTCGAAACCCAGAAATCCGCCCTGCTCGAACAGCGCGAAGCGATTGAAGCCAGCAAAGAAGTATTGGTACGAACCGAAGAGCGCACGCGCCTGATATTGGGCGCAGTGGGCGACGGCATCGTCGGTTTGGACACCGAAGGCAAGATAAGCTTTGCCAATCCTGCCGTATCAATCCAACTGGGATATTCCGACGACGAACTCATAGGGCAGGCGATGCACTCATTGCTGCATTATGCCTATCCCGATGGCCGAGACCTGCCCCGAGCTGAATGTTCAATGTATTTGACGTCTTGTGACGGCCAGCCGCGCAGGGTGGACGATGAAGTTCTCTGGCGCAAGGACGGGACGGCTCTGCCGGTTGAATATGCTACTACGCCTGTTTACAAGGACGATCAGCTTACCGGCGCGGTGATCGTGTTCCGCGATATTACGGAACGCCAGCAGGCAGAGGAAAAACTGCATCTGGCCAATTTCCTCGCCGATCAGGCACTGGATTTAACCAAATCAGGTTATTGGCATATGCCGTTGGACGGATCGGGTTGGTTCAACTCGTCGGAACGCGCCGCGAGACTCTTCGGAGACATTCCACGCGAGGGTTGGCGCTATCGAGTCAAGGAAGAATGGTTCGCCAATGTCGAGGCCGGCGACAAAATGGCTGCGGAAAAAACGCTTGAAAACTTCACGGCTGCGGTTGAAGGACGCATTCCCGAATACAACTCGATTTATGCCTACAAACGTCCGGTGGATGGCAGAATCGTCTGGATTCATGCACTCGGTCATGTGGTCAAAGATGCCAGTGGCAAACCGACCGACATGTATGGCGTTACCCAGGATATTACAGAAAGCAAGCTCAGTGAGATCGCCATTCAAGACGCCAAGCAAACCCTGGAAATTGCGCTTAAATCGGCCAAGATGGGCACCTGGAAATTTTTCCCTCTGGAAAACCGGCTGGAAGCCGATGAAGGAACCATTAGGCTTTATGGTCTTGACGATGTGGAATTGGACGGATCGAAAGGGCAGTGGTTCACGTTCATCGATCCCGATGATGCCAAGCGTGCCGACGCGATCATGCAGCATGCGATTGAAAATCAGATTAGCGATTACAAAACGCACTTCCGGGTGATCAAGCCCGATAAGGACGTTATGCATATCATGACTACAGGGAAATTTACTTATGACGATACCGGCAAGCCAATACTGGCCACTGGGATTGTTTGGGATATCTCCGACCTTAAGAAAATTGAAATCGAGTTGGAGGCTGCCAAGGAAATTGCCGAGAGCGCGACCAAGGCAAAGAGCGATTTCCTTGCCAATATGAGCCACGAGATTCGCACGCCGATGAATGCCATTATCGGCATGTCGCATCTGGCGCTAGAAACCGACCTCGACGCCAAGCAGCGCAATTACATCGAGAAAGTCGATTCCGCCGCCAAGAATTTGCTAGGTATCATCAACGACATTCTCGATTTTTCCAAGATCGAAGCCGGCAAGATGTCGATGGAAAAGACCGATTTCTATCTTGAAGATGTGATGGGAAATCTCGCCGACCTATCGGTCGTCAAGGCGCTGGATAAAGGGCTGGAATTGCTGTTCGATGTGGGAACCGATGTGCCCACCGCGCTGGTCGGTGATCCGCTGCGACTCGGGCAGATCATCGTCAATCTGGTGAATAACGCGATCAAGTTCACCGAGAAGGGCGAAATTACGGTGGGGATTCATAAGATAGCCGATGAACCGGACGGAGTGCGGTTGCGCTTCGATGTGCGTGATACGGGCATCGGCCTCACCGAGGAGCAACGTAACAAGTTATTCAATGCCTTTTCCCAAGCCGATGCCTCGACGACGCGTAAATACGGCGGTTCAGGACTGGGGCTGACCATCTGCAAAAATCTGGTGGAAATGATGGGCGGCGAAATCGGGGTTGAAAGCGACCCTGGAAAAGGCAGTACCTTCCACTTCACCGGAAAGTTTGGCGTGCAAAGTGAGCAACGTCACTTGTCGCTCAAGGCGGAAGACGTGCGCGGCACTCGTGTGCTGGTGGTGGACGATAACGCCAGCGCGCGGGAAATTTTGCAAACTATTTTGGTGTCGCTCAACTTTGATGTCACTGCCGTGAACGGTGGCGCACAAGCTATTGGCGAGCTGGAACAAGGGCATCTGGAACACCGTCCTTACGGACTGGTATTGATGGATTGGATGATGCCGGGCATGGATGGGGTGGAAACGATCAAACGCATTCAAGCCGATACCTATTTGCCCGAAATGCCCGCCTTTGTGATGGTCACCGCTTACAGTCGGGAAGAGTTGTTGCAAGAGCTGGAGGGAGTGCGAATTGACAGCGTGCTGGTTAAACCAGTGAGTCCATCCACCCTGCTGGACAGCATTCTTAGTGCGCTGGGCAAGGAAGTGGTATCGAGCACACGCAAACATGAAAAACAGGCCAGCTATCAAGAGGCCGCACGACTGGTGAAAGGCGCGCACTTGCTGCTGGTGGAAGACAATGTGGTGAATCAGGAACTGGCGCTGGAGATTTTGCAGGATGCCGGGCTAAAGGTGGATGTTGCCAACAACGGTGCAGAAGCAGTGGAAAAAGTGGCGCAGTTCAACTATGACGGCGTGCTGATGGATTGCCAAATGCCGGTGATGGACGGCTTTGATGCGACACGCAAGATCAGGCAGGATATGCGCTTCGCCGATCTGCCAATACTGGCGATGACCGCCAACGCGATGGCGGGTGACAAGGAAAAATGCGAGGAAAGCGGCATGAACGATCACATCGCCAAGCCGATTGATGTCGCACAACTGCTCCTCACTTTGGCGCAATGGATCAAACCCAAACAAGCCGATGTGCAGCCGGAATCCTTTAAAAAAGAATCGCCCGTAGAAGGTCTGCCTGCCATTCCGGGATTGGATATTGACAATGCCCTGGCGCGAATGGGCGGTAGCGTCAAAATGCTGCGCAAAATGCTTTCACGTTTCCATGAAACCCAGACCGATGCGATGGCGCGTATCAAAGCAGCGCTTGATAACCACGATGTTGAAACAGCCATGCGCGAGGCGCATACCCTTAAAGGCTTGGCAGGCAATATTGGTGCAAACGAGATGGCGCTGCAGGCGGGGTTGGTCGAGGACATGTTAAAAGGCGGTGAAACAGAAGGTCTTGTTGATGCGCTTCAGGCGATGGAGCTAGAACTCACCGGTCAGTTGGCCCATATTTCGGCGGCATTGCCTGCGTCGAAGACAGCAAAGGTAGTATCGCCTGACGCAACCTCCATTGAAGTCGACAAAGACGCACTGGCGATTGAATTGCGTCAACTTGCTGCATTGCTGGCCGATCTCGATTCTAGCGCTGGCGCAATGCTGGAAAAACTCTCCCCCCAATTGGACGCATTGGGACAAGGACCGTCGGCGAGAAAGCTGATAAAACTGGTAGCTGAGTATGAGTTTGACGATGCGCTGGAATGTATGCAGGAAATCGCACGCATGCTGGGAGTGACAATGTAATCGTTAGCTGGTTTGTACAATGACGAAGCTTCCTTGCTCAGCATGCGGCACCTTGATTCTTGAGTCCACCAGATGCTGTTGGAGCGGCTAGCGATGCAGCAGGATCAGATAGTCGCCGATACGGGTGGAATGTAGTTTCAGAGCGGTTTCCAGCGTGGACAGCACGTCCAAGGGTTGGTCGGTGCGGAATACGCCGTTGACGCGGCGCTCGGCAATCTCGGTGTCATTGATCAACAGATAGCCGCGATGATAACGGTTCAACTCGGCGATCACCTCGCCCAACGGCCGGTTTTCGAACACCAGCTTGCCGCGCTGCCAGGCCGTCACATTTTGTGCGTCTATGTTTTGCGGATGGCTCAAGCCGGTTTGCGAGCCGTAGACAATTTGCCTGCCTTCGCCGACCACGGTGTGCAAGGTTTCGCCGCCAGACTGCTGGACATCGACAGCCACGCTATGCTGGGTGACGCTGACTTCGGTCCGGTTATCGTGCAGCCTGACGTTAAAGGCCGTGCCTAGCGCCGTGACACTACCTTGCTCGGCATGTACTTGAAATGGTCGGGATTTGTCGGGGCTAACCTCGAACCAGGCTTCGCCTTGCAGCAAGGTCAATTGCCGCCGGTCACCGTCGATACGTACCGCCAAGGCACTATTGCTGTTCAAATGTGCGGTAGAACCGTCGCTCAAGCGAATATCGCGCGTCTCGCCGAAACCGGTATGAAAATCCGCGCGCAATAACACCGATAGCGGATTGAATAAGCCTAAGGCTAGGCAGCCCATCGCCAATGTCGGCACGGCCCATTGCCAGCGCCAAACGTTTTGTTTGGGTGCAGGTGGCGTTGGTATGGTGATTCTGGTTTCGATGGCCTCCAGCTCGCCCCATAATGTGCACAACTGATCGAAGGCTTGTTTATGCCGGGCATCGGCGGCCAACCAGCGGGCAAATTCTGTGTGATCGCCGACGCTGGCCATGCCACTATCCAGCCTGATCCACCAGTCGCAAGCGGCGGCTTTAATGGCGGCGGTATCGGCGGCAGATGTGTTCATTTCGATTGTGCGCGTCGAAATGATTCGTAGCGAGACGGCTTTCTGCCGGTGGGCGTAGGGCTGACAATGGCAAAGATTTTCATCGGAAGTTTTCAGGGTTTCGGCTACGTCATTATAGGACGTATGACCCTGTCAAAACAGGAGCTTGCTGTTTACAGATCGTCGATTTGTTGTAACGCCTGCATGGCATTGCGCAAATGCTTTTCCACCATATTGCGGGAAATGCCCAAGCGTTCGGCGATTTCGGCGTGACTAAGGTCTTCGAACTTGCGCAGCACAAACACCGTTCGACACTTAGGCGATAAGGTATCGACCGCGGCGACCAATCTGTCCAATCGCTGTTTGGCCACGGTAATCTGCTCCGGATCGATGCCGTCGCTGACTCGTTCGACCTCTTCGGCCGAATCGTCGCCGGCATATTGATTGCGGATATTGCGGCGGCGGTCGTAATCGGTGGCCAGATTGGCGGCGATGCGATGCAACAAGGCTCGCGGATTCTCTGCCTGAAGCCACAAATTGCCGGCAAACATACGGTGATAGGTTTCCTGAACGATGTCGGCAGCCGTTTCGATACAGCCGCAACGCCTAAACATTACCCGCCGTAATTCTTGATCATGGTTTTTGATGATCTGGGCAATGTGGGCGGTATTGTTCATAGTCGTGAAATGGCTTAGTAGGTTGAGCCGTTAGCACAACAAAAATCAAGCCAATTTCAGCTTATAGCTTATTACGCCTGACTTTATCGATTAGTGAATAATAAAAGCCTGTGAACTTGGAAACGAAACTGTGTTAAATAACGCAGTGATGTGCGGCATTTGCCATGGTTTTCTAACGCATTTACGATTTGCCCAAAATCGCATAACACACCGGCGTCAAGATCAGGCTGGCGGCCATGCCGATCAGCAAGCCGGCCGAGAGCGACAAGGTCATTGGGATCAGGAATTGTGCTTGCGGGCTGGTTTCGAGTAGCGTCGGCAGGAAACCGGCGAAGTTGGTCAGAAACGCCAATAAAATCGGCCGGAAGCGCGATGTGCAGGCGGCGCTGATCAAAGTTTCCACCGGCGTATCCTCGTCGCCATGCTGGCGGATGTAATCCAGCAGCACCAAGCTATCGTTCACCACCACGCCGCTGGCGGCGATCATGCCCACCAACGATTCCATCGACAAGGGCAGGCCGGCCGCCCAATGCGCCAGCACCGCGCCGCTCCAGGCCACCGGCGCCGCCAACAGAAAGATCAGCGGTTTGCTGTAGGATTTAAACGGCACCGCGATCAAGGCATAGATCACCAGCAGTGCGATCAAGGTGTTTTTGCCGAAGGTCGCCAGCATGGCCTCCTGCTCCTGGCGCTGTTGACCGATTTGTACGTTCAAGCCGGGAAACGCCTGTTCCATATGCGCTAAGGCGCCGCTCTCCAGCGCCGCGTAAATACCGTTGACATCGGCCTTGGTCGGATCGACGCGGGCTTGTACCTTCAAAACCCGATGCCGGTCTTCGCGATTCAGCCGGGAATAGCCTTGCACCAATTTGATCTCGGCCAGATCGTTCAACGCTACGCTGCTGCCGTTCGGTAAGCGCACCGGCTGAGCCTTCAACGCATCCAGCGATTGCCGTTGTTCCAGCGGGTAGCGCACCATCACTTTCACTTCACGGCGGCCGCGCAGGAAGCGATGCACTTCCTCACCGTAATAACCCTGGCGGACTTGCTCGGCCAGTTGTTCCAGCCGCAGACCCAGGCGTTCGGCTTCCGACTTCAGCGCCAGCCGCACTTCCGGTTTACCGGGTTCTGACGAGTCGATCACATCGTAAACGCCTGGAAATTCGTTCAGCAACGCTTTGAGATGTTCGGCGGCGGGCGGCAGCATGTTAGGATTGCCGGCGCTTAGCATCAGCTCGATGTCGTAAGGTACATCGCCTTCCTTATAAATAAAATCGACCTTGCCGCGGCCGATGTCGCCTATCCGCTGCCGCCAGTCGCGGATGAACTCTTCCACTTTCAAGCGGCGGCGGCCTTCCGCCGAGAATTCCAGCCAGATGCCGGCGCCATGATCCCAGATCAGGGTTTCCACGCCGACGATGACGCTATGGTCGTTGGCGTGGGCGGCGGCGATGCTGTTGGCGGCGGGTTGGCCGGTTTCGGTAACGCCGTCCAGCTCGTCACGCAAGGCAAACAAGGCTTTTTCCACCTGAGCCGCCAGTGCCTGGGTTTCGTTGTACGGCGCGCTCTGCGGCAACTGCATCGATACCCAGAAACTGTCCTTGGTCACATCGGGATTAACCGATTGCCGCACCCGATCACTAAGCACCAGCGCCGCGCAGATCGCCAGCAGCGCGATGAATAGCGCGATGGTCAAATAGCGCCAGGCCAGCGCGGTTTCCAGCAAGGGCCTGTAAACGCGTTCGACGAAACGGTCCAATCCCCGATTCATGCGTGCGCGCACGCGTTGTAAGCGGCTCGGGCTTGTTTCGGTGTCGATGTCGCCGACCAGATGCGAGGGCAGAATCAACAAGGCTTCGACCAGCGAAAACACCAGTGTCAATATCATCACCAGGCAAATTGGCCGCATCAGCTGTCCGGCCCAACCGGGCAGAAACAGGCCGGGCAAAAACGCCACCAGCACGATCAATACCGACAAACTGACCGGCAGCGCCACTTCCCGCACGCCGCTTATCGTGGCTTGCAGCGGCGATTGCTTGCCTTCGATCTGCCGGCTATGCACGCTCTCGCCGATGATGATGGCATCGTCCACCAAGATACCCATAGCCAGTAGAAAGCCGAACAATGACAGCATGTTCAGGGAAATATCCAGGGCCGGCATCAGCCAGAACGCGCCCAGCACCGAGGTGAAAATGCCGACGCCGGCCCACAGCGCCACCCGCAGCCGCAAGAACAAGGTCAGCACCAGACAGACCAGCACGAAACCGCTCAAGCCGTCTTCCAGCAAGGTGCCGATGCGCTCGTCGTAAGCTTGTGAATCGTCCCACCAGGTAATCAGGCGCAAGCCTTCCGGCAATTGCGCGCGCATCTCTTCGACATATGCCTTCACCCGCCGCGCCACCGCCACGCTGTCCTGTTCGGCGTGAATTTCCCAGCCCTGCGCGGTCTGGCCGTTGTGATGCCAGGCCCACAGCCGTTCCTCCAGGCCGTCCTTGATGGTGGCGATCTGATCCAGGCGCACTCGGTTGCCGTCCGGCAATGTCTTGACGATCAACGCGCCGACCGCATCCGCATCGCGGGCGCGGCCGCTGACGCGCAGCAACAGCTCGCCGTCCGGATTCTTGATCAGGCCGCCCGACAGATCGACCGAGGCCTTGCGCACCGCTTGCGCCACCTCGTCCAGCGTCAGTTGGTATTTGCGTAATTGTTGCGGCAACACTTCGATGTCGATTTCGTAGGCCAGCTCGCCGTAATTGCGGGCGCGGCTGACACCCGGAATCGCCGCCAATTGTTCCTGAATCCGGTCGCCGTAGCGCTGCAAGGTGGCAGCATCAGTGGCGCCGTGCAAGGCCAGCCAGATCACGCCGTCGTCGTCCTCGCGGTCGGCCGGCAACACCTGGATTTTTTCCAGTTGTTTCGGCAGGCGTGGAATGGCTTGCACCCGGCTTTGCAGCGTCGCCAGCAACTGGTTGCGGTCATAATCAGGCAGAATTTCCACGCCGATCTGGCAGTTATCGCCCCTGATTTCGCCGTGCAAATGTTTGACGCCCGGTACATCGTGGATGGCTTCCTCGATCGGCACGCACACCGATTCCTCGACTTCCGTCGGTCCGGCGCCCGGAAATACAGCTTCGATCTGGATTTTATTGGGGCTGAAGCGCGGAAATACTTCCTTATCGACACCGAGGATGCCCAGCACACCACCGGTCAAAATCAGCAGCATCAATAAATTGGCCGCGACCGGATTGCCGGCGAACCAAGCCAGTACACCTAAACGCTGGTTGGCGGGCATCATTGGACGGCTTCAGACTGAGCTTCGACTGCGTTGACTTTCATTCCCGCTACCGGCACCGGCATTTCCGAAACCACCACCCGCTCGCCGGGATTTAAACCGGCCTTGATGATGACGCCCTCGGTTTCCTGGCGCAGTACTTCTAGCTGACGGATTTCCAAGCGCTGCTCGGCATTGACCAGCTTGGCTTGTTGCAAGCTGCTCAGCGCGGTGCGCGGCAAGGTAAACAAGCCGTCGCGGCGCACGCCTTCGATCTCGGCTTGCACGAACAAGCCGCTCAACAAGGGCGGGCGATCCGGAGTTTCCCGGAACGGCTCGGCGACTTGGGCGACCAGATACAGTTGGCCGCTGTTGTCGTCCAATGCCGCTTCGCTGCGGACGATGCGGCCTTGCCAGCGTTGCGGCTTGCCGGCCAGTTCCGCGCGCAGCGTCACCGTCGGCCAGCGACCGGCCTTGCCATTTTGTCCTAAAGGCAGTTCCAGAAACGCCAGTTGCTCGGTGCCGATCGGCAGGCGGATTTCGGCAACATCGCTGGCATAAATGCGCGCCACCACCGCGCCGGACGGGATGTATTGTCCCAACCCAGCTTGCTTGCTCAGCACCCGGCCGGCAAACGGCGCCCGCAATTCGCAGCGGCTGCGATTGAGTTTGGCCTTGGCCAGATCGGCTTCGGCGGCCTTGAGCTTGGCTTGCGCCTCCGCGAGTTGCGGCTTGCGTAGTGCCAGCGGACTAGGTTCGCCTTCGCCCAGCGCCTGCCATTCGCTCTGCGCCTGCTCGACTTGCGCCTGCTCGTTGATCAGCACCCGCTGGGCTTCGGCCAACTGCGCTTCGGCGGCGACGATGGCGTAATCGTAATCTCGCGGGTCGATGGTCAGCAGCAATTCGTTGGCGGCGAAGAAACCGCCGGCGACCATGGCCGGATGCACCTGCACCAGCTTGCCGCCAACTTCGCTGACTAAATCGATGGTCTCGCGCGGCGTTACCACACCCTGCGACATCACGTTCAGCCGCAGGCTCTGCGGTTCGACGCGAACCACATTGACCTTGGGAATAGCCGGTTCGGCACTTTGCTGAACGGTTTGCGGCTTGGCGGCGATAATCGCCCAGGCCGTGCCGGCTGCAGCCAGCAAGACCAGGATCGGTAACAGAGTTTTTAAATTGAATGCTTGCGGATTCAAACGCCACCGCCTAATGCCAGGTAGAGGTTGATACGGTTGTTTAATAGTTGCCGCTGTACGGCCAGATGCGCGCTTTGGGCATTCAGAGTGCTGCGGTAGCTGTCGAGCAGGGTCAGGATTTCGATCAGGCCCTGCCGGTAGGAATACACCGCCAATTTACGGCTGGCTTCGGTTTGCTGTACCGCTTCGCGCAAGGCCTGTTCCTGATTGCGTAGCCAAGCTTCGGCGGCCAGCGCCTGTTCCACCTCGCGGAATGCGTTTAACGCTACGCTTTGATATTGGTTAAACGCTTCCTGAACTTTAGCCTCGTTGAAGCGGATTTCGCCTTGCAGCCGGCCACCGGTGAACAGCGGCTGGGCCAGGCCGGCGGCCAGATTCCAGGCCGCCGCGCGCGGATCGATGATTTCGGTCAAGGCCGCACTACTTGAACCGCCGGCTCCGGTCAACGTTACGCGCGGCAGCAAGGCTTTTTCGGCACTTTCCATACGTGAATCGGCCGCCTGCAAGCGTTTGAACGCGGCGATCACGTCGGGGCGACGTTCCAATAACTCGGCCGGCAAGCCGGCGGCTAAGGTTGACGGTGGCTGCGGCAATGATAATGCGGTGTCGAATTCATTCGACCTGGATTGCGCCAGTTGATTGTCCGGATACTGGCCCAGCAAGGCTTGCAAGCGCCTGCCGATTAATTGCACCTCGTTCCTAGCCTGTGCCAATTGCGCTTCGGCATTGGCAAGGTCGGTGAGTACCAGCCGTAAATCCAGGCCACGGGTCAAGCCTTTGTTGAAGCGGCCCCGCACCAGATCGACGATCACGCCTCTGTCCTTGACCGATTGCGCCGCTACATCCGCCTGCAACTGCGCTTCGCTGAATTCGAAATAAGTTTGGGCAATCCGCGCCGCCAATGACAGTCGCGCAGCACGGTAATCGTCGCCGGCGGCCTCGGCTTCGGTTTCCGCCGCTTGTTGTCCGGCCTTGATCCGCCCCCAGACATCCAGCTCCCAGCTCAGGTTAAACATCGCCGTAAACGCGCCGTATTCGCTGGTTTCGCCGCCCGAACGGCTTGTTTCACGTTGATAGCCCGGCGTAAACGACAATTGCGGCCAGCGCCCGGCGCCGGCGATGACCGCTTGCTCGCGCGCCGCATCGACGCGGGCGGCGGCGGTTTTTAGGTCGAAGTTGTCGGTCAGCCCCCCCTTGACTAGCGCGGTTAAGCGTCCATCGTTAAAGGCTTCCAGCCAGCCGGTCGTGGCCGGTTCGGCGAAATGGCCGTTGCTGGTCCAGTGTTGCGGAGCCGGAAACGCCAGGGCCGAGGCATCGCGCGGCGGTGCCGATTCACAGCCAATAGCCAACAGTGCCAATAAGGCTGAAAGAATCCACAACATCGAACGAACGGGTTTGACAGGCATTAAGTCGGGATGGCGGGAAACAATAAATGAATGTGTTGAATAGTGATTAACTGTTAAATAAGACGTTCAAGATCGTTAAATCCCCACCCCGATCGAAAAAAAACTGCGGTATTTGCCGCACCGGAGCATCTGCAAGGACGGTAGCCAGCAGGAGAGATAGCTTGGCGTAAGGCAAGCCTGCTTGCGCGCAATAAGATATTGATCCGACACCATGAGGCAAAATGCCGCGCGGCAATTCACCGCATTTTTTGGCTACCGGCTTTTTGCTAGATTAGCGCCGCCTCGTCTGGTTAGCCGACGAGCGCGGATTTAGGTTTGTTAAATGCAGAGATTGCCTATGAAAATGCATATTAAATACGGTGTCCTAGCCATGGTTGCGATTCATATCGTATTGGCTTTAAGCACCATTGGCGCCACCATCGCCGCCGAATCGGCAAACGAGGAGGCCAAACCGTGGCTTGGTATCTGACCAACATTCAGCAAGCCAAAAAACAATACAGCGAATGCCATGATGATCCCAGCCGTCGGTTCGGCGCCCCGCCAGGAATTTACTTAAGCCTTCACCATCAGGATGCCAGATGCGAATTGACTCGAGCCAGATCGTTAATCCCATACCGGTTATCCGTCAGGAATGGCGGTTGTCGAAAAAACCTCTTTATCTACCATCGGCGCGCCGATGATGCCCCGTCCCGGTAAAAGTTAAACGCATGAGAGAATACTTTCCGCAGCTCGGTCAATCTGAAGCGCCATTCGTGGGGACAGCGAGCAACGGTCGGCCTGCGCTCGTGCCAGTCGCGCCTGGCGTCAAACGGCGCCCCATCAAGGAACGATCGGCCAGGATGCTGACCCTGTTGTTCGTGCTTGTGTTGACGCTACATCTCGGCGGCGCGCTATGGTTGCTGCATTCCGTCCCGGAACCGGCACCGCCGGCCAAACCGTTGGAAATGAAAATAACCATGGTCAAGGTTACCGCGCCCAAACCTTTCATTCCGCCGCCTCCGCCGGCCCCGGCAAATCTCAAGCCGCCGTCCCAGAAAAAGCCGCAAGTCAAACCTAAATTGAAAGCGCCCCGGATAGTGCCAACGCCAGCCGAGTTTGCGCCGACCGAACAGGTCGTCAACCAAGCGTCGCCCCAGCCAGCCGTCGTGCCGGCCGAAATTTCAGTCCAGGCCAAAACCGACCCAGTACCGGTTAGCGAACCCGATTACCGCGCCCACTATGCACGGAATCCGGCGCCCGTTTATCCGACCAGGGCGCAAAACCAAGGCTGGCAAGGCAAGGTGTTATTACGGGTGGTGGTGTCGGTCGAAGGTCTTAGCGAAACGGTGACGGTCGATGAAAGCAGCAGTTACGACATTCTCGACGAGTCGGCGCTGGCAGCCGTGAAGCAATGGCAGTTTACCCCGGCCATGCAAGGCGATACGCCGCTGGCGAGCACCGTGCTGGTGCCGATTATTTTTACCTTGCGCGATTAACCGGCCACGCCAAGCTCGAATTTTCAAAATACAACGGCGATAGTTAATGTGGGGGAAGGCTAGTTCGGCCTTTGCCAATATTTGCAAATAAGCCTGAGAAGAGGGCGGAGAAGTCGCTCAATCGCCCGTTGAGGCGAATGACGCCGCTGTGTTCGATCGTCGTTTCGATTGCTTAGCTTGGTCTGTCGAATCTGCTGGTTTTTAATAAAGCCTTTCCGCGCGCTGGCGACGAACTCGAAGCTTGTTATTTTTTTGGTCGTTCGGGGCTGGAAAATGTCCGCCGAAACCAGCGATCCAATAGCGCTTTTTCGTAACGCAAAGGGTCGTTATTAGTGTAATAGGCGGAATCCAGCAGCATCAGGTAATTCAGATCGGACAGTTTTTCCTGTTGGTCGGCCTTCAGACCGCCGGCTTTGTCGTACCAGAGGTAATGTAGCGAAATCCGTGGCGGATAAATATCGCGGAGGAAGCGGGTATCGTTCAAATTGGGTGCGCGCCAAGGCTCAGTTGCGCCGGCCATGTCGATGTCCTGAACCACGATTTCCAGCTTGTCACCCCCTGGTAAATAGCGTTCGGCTAGCTGTTTAAAGTGCTTTTCAAACTGTTTCAGCAGATCGTCTTGAACGGCGGCAGTGGAAGAGCCGCCGATGGCGAGGTCGGTGTATTGGTCGGTTGGCACGAAGCGGACCGTGATTTCGGCGCTTACCGGCGAACCGGTCAATACTGCGATTAGCATTAACAGTAGCTTAGCGGGAAATCTTGACATGGCGGCATCTCCGGCAACATAGGAATATTGCGGATCCGACCATTTGAATTTGCCGTAGTTTCCAAGTCACTCCGCTTAATCCGCTGGGATCAAGGGCTTAACTAAGCGGAGCGAGTTATTTGACCCGTCCCAAAGTTGGTATCGTTTCCGCGCATGGCGCGTGGAAACGATGAAAAATTCATCCGCCGTACGGTCGCGCAGCCTTAGAACTCATATTTCAACGAACCCAATACGCTGATGGGTGAACCGGGAATGCTGGTGTTGCGTCCACCGGAGGTGTTTGCGTAATAGTCCTTGTCCAACAGGTTGTTGATGTTCAATTGCAGCGTCAGCCTGTGCTGACCGATACGGGGACTGTAAGCCGCCATCGCATCCAGCCGCGCATACCCGGGCAAGGAGCAGGTATTGGCGGTATCGCATGGACGGCTACCGATGGCTACCGCACCTAAACCCGCTTTAAAGGCATCGTTAAATTGCCAGGTGCCCCATAGACTGCCTTGGTGCTCGGGAACATTCTCCAACCGATTGCCTCTCAGCCCGCTGAAGCTTTGCACATAATTAACCTGGGTATAGGCATACGTACCCAACAAATGCAGTTGATCGGTAATTTGCCCGGCCAGGTCCAGTTCGATGCCTTTGCTACGGATTTTTCCGGCCAGAATTTGATAGTCGGGATTGGCTTGGTTGGGGTCGTCGGTTAGCAGATTGCTTTTGGTTAAATGGAAAAACGCCAGGGTCGATGAAAAGCGTTTGTCCTGCGACTCTGTCTTAAGGCCGATTTCGTATTGCTTGCCTATCTGCGGCTCAAAACTTGTGCCTCCGACACTCACGCCGTTATTGGAGCTGAAAGACTTGGTGTAACTGCCGTAAACCGACAGCCAATCCTGGACTTGGTAAAGAATACCGGTTCGCGGACTAAACGCATTGTCTTCCCGTTCCACGCGCGCTGCTTTGGCTGCGTCAATGGATGCAGTCGAGGCGATAGCGCCGGTAGTGACATTGTCGTAGCGGCCTCCCAACAAAATATGTAGCTTATCAAACAGCGTTATCTGATCCTGAGCGTACGCGCCCACCCAGGATTCCGAGCGATAAAAGAATCTGTCGTAGGTGGACAAGGCGGCAAAATCTACTCGCCCATAAACCGGATTGTATATATCGATAGAAGCTGTTGAACCGTTTGCGGACGGTGCCTCGGTCGTGGCGTGGAAGCCGTCGACGCCGACCAACAGATTATGCTTGCTGCCCAATATTTCGAATTTGCCGTTCAAATCGATATTGCCGGAATGCGTCATCACATCTTGCACGCCCACCGAGGCCGAACGATTAAGTATGCGGTTGTTAGCCTGTAAACCGCCGTTGAAAATGGCTGGACCACTTAGCGACCAATCCTTAAACAGGTAGCGCTGGGTGATTTTCCAATCATCGTTAAAGTGGTATGTCCAATCGAAACCGACCAGGGTACTTTCCACGGTTTGGCGCTGAAAGCCGTCCTTTAGACTGCGCGTGATTGGAATAGGTGCCGGGCGGTCGCCAATGGCGGGAATGCCAAAATCGGCGTTAAAGTTATCATGCTTGTATTCCAGCTCGAGATTGGTCTCGAATTTTTCGTTCGGTCGCCAAGTGACCACCGGTGCGACAAAGAACCGCTCGTTGCCGACAAATTCCCTGAACGATTGATTATCCGTATAAGAGCCGTTTACTCGGTAAAGCAGGGTCTTGTTGTCGTCAATCGGCCCGGTGGCATCGACCAAGGTGCGGTATTGGTCGTAAGAGCCGAACTGCTGTTGCAGTGAATAGTAAGGCGTATCGCGCGGTTTCTTGGTGACATAGTTAACCAAACCGCCCGGCTCGATGCGGCCATACAGTACCGCCGCCGGTCCCTTGAGGATTTCAATCTGCTCAATGTTGGCGATGTCGTAAATATCCTGGCGGTTGAACAAACCGTTGCGATAGGCATCGCCAAAACCGGAGCCCGCCAGGCCGCGGATAATGAAATTGTCGTACAGAAAACCGCCGCCGGTGCGGCCCAATACGCCGCTGACATGGCCGTTGACCGCATCGGGCAAGGTCATCACCTGTTTGTCGGCCAGCACCGCCTTAGGCACGACCTGAACCGAAATCGGCGTTTCCATGATAGGCGTATCGGTCTTGGTGGCCGTCGTGTCATTGGGACGGTTGTAATCCGGGTTATACGGATCGGTGGCATCGTAGGCGGCTTTGCCGACCACCGTGACGGCGTTTAGCATCGATGCGCCGCTGTCGCTGCCGGCTGGTTTTAGCGTCACAGTGCCGTCGGCGTTGATGCTGAAAGTCAAACCGCTGCCGGCTAGCAATTTGCGGACGGCTTCCGCGACGGTGTAATCGCCGGATAGCGCCGGGCTGGTTTTGCCGGCGGCGGATTGCTCCGCATAGAGCATCGCCGCGCCGGATTGGTTGGCCAGTTGTTGCAATGCCGACGCCAAACTTTGCGCCGGGATGTTGAAGTGATGTTTGCCATCCTCGGCGTAGGCTGGCGCCGAAATCAGCGCGACGGCGACGGCCGCCAACCGTTTCATCATAAATGTCATACTCCATGTCTCCATTATTTAAGGGTTCATGGGCATAGACGCGGGTGTTTTAAAAAGCCGCCAACGGTTTAATAGTTTTTTCGGCACGGCATTGGTCAGTCGTGTTGTCGCAAGGGTTCTTCGTGGAATTAGGTACTGTAGGGGCGATTTAATCCGCCCCTACAAAGCGCTAACGCTGGCCGTCCGAGGGTTCCAGCACGATTTCCCGTTCGCCAAGATGTTTGACTTTAATCGGCAATAGCGTGGCAACCGCATTCAACATGCTGTCCAGTTGCTCGGTGCGGAAGCTGCCGTTGACGCGCAATTCCGCCAGTTTCGGGTCGGGCAGGCGGATGTTGACGTCGTGATAGCGGCCGATCTCGGCCATGACTTCGATCAAGCGCCGGCCGCGAAATACCAGTTGTCCTTGCCGCCAGGCGGTGGCTGCGGTTATATCCGATTGCGGCACCGCGACGAAACGGCCATCATGACTATACGCTAGTTGTTGGCCGGCGCTCAATTCTCGGCGTTCGCTCCGGCCTTCCATTGCCACCACGCCTTCCTGGACGGCAACGCTGACTTGCTCGGCTTGTTTGTAGACATCGAAGGCGGTACCGATGTCATGCAGGCTGACGTTGCCGATATGTACGGTGAATGGCCGCTCGGCGTCATGGCTGACATTAAAAAACGCCTCGCCGCGCACCAGATCGATATGGCGTTGCCGCCGATTGAAATGTACCCGCACTTCCGTGTCGGTATTCATTTCCAACGTGGAGCCGTCCGATAAAGCGATGGTTTGCCGTTGCCCCTTACCGACGCTATAGCTTCGCGACAGGCCATACCAACCCTGCGGTGAAAATAAAGCCAAACCGATGCCGAGCAACACGGCCGCTGCCGCGCCATAATCGACCCGGCGTCGCCAAGCCGGCCGACGGGTAGGGGGGCGGTAACGCAACGCTTTGTCGCGGGCCCGATACGATTGCTGCTTGAACGGTTCCATCCACGCCCATTGCGCTTCCGCTTGCCGATAAGCCTGTTGATGGGCAGGGTCGGCGGCTAGCCAGTCGGCAATGTCCTGCTGGATTTTCGGGTTGGCGGGCGCGTCGCGCAAGCGCAGCAGCCAGGCTATCGCTTGGTCTCGTTGGGCTTGGTTGCAGGATGGGTTATCGGACACGCTGGGTTGATGGAATTTGCTTAAGATTGAAACAGTTTACCGGACATCGTCATAGACGGGTAACACTGAGATTACCGCAAATCCTGATCCTGATCGGCGCTAAGCCGCGCACTGATGTGCTGCATCGCCAGCATCACATAGCGCTCCGAGCAACGCGTCGAAATCCCCAGTCGGGCGGCGATTTCGGCATGCGAACAACCTTCGATACGGTACAGCACGAAGGCATGGCGGCGCAGCTCTGGTAACTCATCCAGCCATGCCGAAAATTTTTCCAGTTGTTGATGGGCTTGCCAGTAATGCTCCGGCGATAAATCTCGGTCGGCAACCTGCTCAATCTCTGCGTTTGGCGCAGCAAAGCGTTCGCGGGTTTCGCGGCGGCGATGGCGATCCACGGTCAGATTCGCGGCGGTCTGGAACAGGAAGGCCCTGGGATTTTGAATGGATTGCGGCGAGGGATATTGCGACAACCGCAGAAAGGTTTCCTGCACGATGTCGGTTACGTCGGGTTCTCTCGGCCAGCGGCCGCGCACGAATGCGCCTATTTCGTGAGCGTGTTGCAGAAACAGCTTATGCAGGAATCCCGGCGAGTCTTTGGACATTGAAAATGAGGATAGCTTTTGCAGCGATTAAATTCGCTAACCCAGCAATAAATAAGCCAGCGCGATGAATTTCGCTGTTAGCTTGAGATTGTCGCAATAGCTCGCCCGGCTGCGTTTCGTCCTTGGTGAGACGAAAAAGTTTAACTGTGGGATATGGCGTATTTCTGGAATATATCGCGGCATATCACACAGCATTAACGACACCTTGCGACAGATTTTTTCGCGCGTCGTTTTTGCAGCCAACGGATTGTGCCGGTCACAAACAGCAAAGGGCAAATCAGGCCGGAAATAAACACCAATATCCGCCCGGTCCAGCCGAACGCCTTTCCGGAATGCAGCGGCCACTGCCATTGCATGAACAGATCGCCGCCACTGCCGTGAACGGCATCCCTAATTTGCAGCAGTTTACCGTCCGCACGGTTGAACACTAGGCAACGGCTGGCAAGCACATAGCGGCGCAATTCCGGAACATCGTCAAAACAGGCGCTGAACAGGCCGGAATCGCCGCCGGAAAAATCATAATTGCGCGGTACTCCGCCCGGATAGGTGAGTCGGGCTTGTTGCAACGCGGCTGCCAGCGTTATCGAGGCGGTTGCGGTCGGCGTTTGGGCTTCCGCTTCCGGCGTCAGCGGCGAAACACGTTCCACCAGCCAGCGGAATTGATCGGGCAAATTGAAATAGATGCCGGACACCAACACAGCCAACAACACGATCAGGCTGTAAAAACCGGCGGTTTGATGCAGGTCGTGATTGAAGCGTTCGATGCTGGCTCTAGGTTTGATAGTCAGCACCCGCCGCCATTTTCCTGTCAACGGCCACCATAAAATCAGGCCGCTCAATGCCGAAATCAGGAACAGCACGCCCAGGATGCCCACCAAAGTGCCGCCGGTTTCGCCCAGCAGCAGTGCATAATGCAGCTTGAAGAAAAAGCCGACGAAGCTGTGCTTCAAGGGATTGCTGCCGTGATAAAACACTCGCTTGTGGGTCACTTCGGCCGTATAGGGGTTGACGCCTAACATGAAGGATTGTGCTTGTTCCGGCGGCGGGCTGATGTTGGGGTAATAAAAACCGAACACATAATTGCCGTTGGCTTCTTCCGGGATCTGCGTCCAGGTCGAGGCCCAGCCCGGTGGCGCGGCGTGTTTGGCGGCGTCTAAAATTTCGTCCAGGGATTTTTGCGTGTTAGATGGTGTCGTATTCCGGTAAAGAGTAGGATTCAGTACTGCGTCGATCTCATGCCAAAACACCAGTACAGACCCGGTCAGGCCGATGACCGCCAGAAACAGGCCTAGACTCAAGCCCAGCCATAAATGCGCTTTTAGCCAAAATTTTCGGCGGGTTTTTAGGCGTTGCAGGTTTTGCATCTTGGGAGTGGCGGGAACTGCTGCGGCGATGCTGTTCATATCGAGTATCTGATGATGAAGTGAAGATATTCATAAGACGGTTAACGGGGGCGTTTTCCCCACTTTAAATCGATTTTTTTGTCTGCTCCCGATTCGGGGTGGTAAGGAAAAGTCCGGGGAAGAGGACCTGATCGTGCCAAAATGTCACTGGCATCCCGCGAAGAGCGTAATCTCTGAAACTGAACAGTCCTATGAAACTCAACGAACGAGAAACCCATCCATATAAACAATATGAATAAAATTTCTGTTTTTTCTAAATTGGTGGTTTGTTTTTTTGTATTGCTAGTATTGATTGTTTTACACGTCATACCTCTGCCAATTTTAGAAATACTAATTTTGTACGTGATGATTTTCCGGCCAATCTGGTTTAAGAATCTGGTGGATCAACTTTACGATCGATAAGTTTTTCCCACAGTTTTGATGACCATTGGCTAGATTGCGATACGCCGTTGCGAGACGCCCCGCCAGGCGTTCATGGAGTCTCACGCGAAAAAAACATTGCCGGTGGGATTGTGAGGGGCGACGCATTTCCGCTACCTCGATCAACGGCAGCCGATCCCTTTCAACGCGCTGGATTCTGTTTTCGGGGTATTGCATCGAGGAATAGAACCTCAGGAACTGTTAGTTAATTGCCCAGTCCAAATGCATCTCTGTAAACCCGATTCGGGTGAGCGGGTTTTGATCAATGAGGAGGGGAAAATGTTAAATTATCGATACCTAATCATTGGCGGCGGCATGACTGCTTATGCCGCTATCAACGGCATTCGCGCCATCGATTCAATCGGCTCTATCGGCTTGATCAGCGCCGAATCCCATCCACCTTATAAGCGCCCACCTCTTTCCAAAGGTTTATGGAAGGGCAAGCCATTGGAAAAAATCTGGTATCCACTAGAAGAGCAGAAGGTATCGCTGCATTTGGGTAGCCACGCGCAAACCTTGATTGCGGCCGATAAAACCGTCATCGATGATCAGGGAAATAGTTACTGCTACGAAAAACTGCTGATAGCAACCGGCGGAAATCCCGTAAAACTGCCGTTTGGCGGCGATGAGATCATTTACTTCCGAGACTTGGATGACTATCTGAAACTTCGCGACCTTAGCGAACACCAACAACGTTTTGCCGTGATTGGCGGCGGCTTTATCGGCTCGGAAATCGCCGCGGCGCTGGCCATGAACGGCAAACACGTGACGATGCTGTTCCCGGAGGAAGGTATAGGCGCGGCTCTGTTTCCACACGACTTGAATCAGTTCCTGAACGACTATTACCGCGGCAAAGGGGTAGACGTCCTGCCCCGCCGGATGGTCACGGGACTGGCACGAAGCCAGGACCGCTTAATCCTGGATGCCCGAGCTGTCGATGGAACTGATAAATGCAGTATCGACGTAGATGCGGTGGTAGCCGGGATCGGCATCAAGCCCAATGTCCGCTTGCTGGAACAAGCCGGTTTGGCTGTCGATAACGGCATCGTCGTCGACGAACTGTTGCGTACCGAGGACCCGGATATTTTCGCGGCCGGCGATGTCGCCAACTTCTACAACCCCAGTTTAGCTGTCCGCATGCGGGCGGAACACGAGGACAATGCGCTGACCATGGGCGAATGCGCCGGGCGGAATATGGCCGGCGACTCGCAGCCTTATCATCATCTGCCTTATTTTTATTCCGATCTGTTTGAACTGGGGTATGAAGCCGTGGGCAAGACCGACTCCCGGCTGGAAACGCTGGAGGATTGGGCCGAGCCCTACCAAAAAGGCGTGGTCTATTACCTTCAGCAGAATCGGCTGCGAGGTGTATTGTTATGGAACGTTTGGGATAGAGTAGATGCGGCGCGCAGCTTGATTGCCGAACCGGGTCCGTTCACGCCGGCTGATTTGAAGGGAAAATTATTGACCTGAAAAGTCATGCTCATGATTAACGATGCATCCAATTCATCCATCAAGAATTAGTCGCTTGCATTGATACGCCTGGTCACCTGAAAATTCCGGAAAACGCAGTTTTATAGCTTGGGCGGGTGCGTTTCCCTAAACCTCTTACAGGTGACCGAAATGATCAACGCAACGCATTTGTACGACCTCCGCAGCCAAATTAACCGGGCCTTTATCCGGCCCGAACCCGACAGTCTGATTGATCTGGAAAAATGCCTGGGCAATTATGACCAGCAGTGGATAGGCGAATTTTCCAGCCAACTAATAGCGGCTATCCGCGCTCAGCGTAGTTCAAAGACACCATTTGCAGCGTTTTTGCAGGAATATAGCCTGAACAGCGACGAAGGTATCGTATTGATGGGAATCGCCGAGGCGCTGTTACGGATACCGGATATTCAGACCCGCAACCATTTTCTGCAGGAAAAGTTGATTGATGGCAACTGGCGGAGCCATGGGTTGCATAGCGATTCATTGCTGGTCAATTTGGCGAGTAGCGCCTTGCTGGTGGGCGCCAAAATAGAAGATAGAATCCGTCATGCCCAACAACACGGACAAAGCATTTTAGACGGTTTGCTGGTTCGACTGGGGGAGCCGCTGATATGCTCCGCGATTACCCAAGCCATTCAACAACTGGCACATCATTTTGTGATGGCCGAGACTATCGACGCAGCCCTGACCCAAGCGGCTTGCCATGCTGAGTATCGTTATTCCTTCGATATGTTGGGCGAGTCGGCCCTGACGGAAGACGATGCGCGGCGCTATTACCAAGCTTATTTTCAAGCCATCGAAACCCTGGCCCAAGCCGCGCAGGCTGATTTGTATGCCAATCCGGGCATTTCCATCAAATTGTCCGCCTTGTATCCGCGTTATGAAGCCTTACAGCATCGCGATGTGATCGATGCGTTGAGCGTAAAATTATTGGCACTCGCCAAGCGAGCCCGCGATGCCAATATCACTGTCACCGTCGACGCGGAAGAAGCCGAACGCCTGGAGATGTCACTGGATATTTTTACCAAGGTAGCGGGCGACCCGGCGTTGGCCGGCTGGCCGGGCCTGGGTTTGGCGGTGCAGGCCTATCAAAAGCGCGCCGTCCCGCTGATAAACTGGCTGGCGGCTTTAGCCGAGCAGCAAAAACGGTTGATTCCAATTCGCCTGGTCAAAGGCGCTTACTGGGATACTGAAATCAAACGCGCCCAGCAAAACGGTTGGGACGATTATCCGGTTTTCATCCGTAAAGCCGCCACCGATGTTTCCTACTTGGCTTGTGCCCGCTTGCTCCTGGCGAATCCGGAACGGTTTTATCCGCAATTCGCCACCCACAATACGCATACCGTCGCCGCCATTTGTTGGTTCGGACAGCAACACCCAGGCTTTGAGTTTCAGCGCTTGCACGGCATGGGCGAGGCGTTGTATGAGCAATTGCTATCGCACTATCCACAGACATTGAATTGCCGAGTGTATGCACCGGTCGGCAGCTATCGGGATTTGTTGCCCTATCTGGTCAGGCGCTTATTGGAAAACGGCGCTAATACCTCGTTCGTTCATCAAATCGAAAACCCAGCCATCAGCGTTGAATCGCTGATTCGCGATCCTTTGAATGAATTACGTCAGAATTTTTCGCAGCCCATCGCCCGTCCGCCCGACTTGTTCGGCAGTCGCCGCCAGAATGCTCAGGGGCTTAATTTAAACGACCTGGAACTGATTACGCAGTTGCAAACAGACCTGGATGTGCTTGACGAACGCACGTGGCAGGCGTCTCCCTTGGTCAGCGGCCAAATAGGTACTGGCCATTCAAACCCGATATTCAGCCCGTTCGATCGAAACTTGCTTGTCGGCCACGTGGTTGTCAGCCAGCCGGAAACCATTGAACGAGCCTTGCAACATGCCTCGCGAGCCTTTGCAGATTGGCGCTTATGCCCGGTGGAAACCCGGGCCGCTTATTGTTGCAAGGCAGCCGACTTGTTGGAGCAGCATAGACTGGAACTGGTGTCTTTGATTGTCCGCGAAGGCGGCCGCACCGTGGTCGATGCCTTGGCGGAAATCCGCGAAGCGGTCGATCTATGCCGCTATTATGCCGCCTGCGCCGTTGAGCTATTCGGCCAACCGCAAGTATTGCCTGGTCCGACCGGCGAGAGCAATCACCTGTTGTATTATGGGCGCGGGGTATTCGTCTGCATCAGTCCCTGGAATTTTCCGGTCGCAATTTTCATGGGCCAAATCGTCGCGGCACTGGTCACGGGTAATACCGTCATTGCCAAGCCAGCCTTACAGACATCGCTGACGGCCATGCTATGCTTGCGCCTGCTGCATCAAGCCGGTATCCCGGAAAACGTATTGCATTTTTTGCCGGGCGAAGGCGCCGATATTGGCCGCTTATTGTTAAGCGACGAACGGGTTGCCGGCGTCGCCTTTACCGGCTCCAGCGCCACCGCGCAGACGATCAACCGGCAATTGGCGAATCGCTCCGGGGCCATCGCGTGCTTGATCGCCGAGACCGGCGGACAAAATGTGATGATCGCCGATAGTTCGGCGCATGAAGAACAATTGGTCGCGGACGCATTGCATTCGGCGTTTAACAGTGCCGGACAACGCTGTTCGGCGCTGCGGGTGTTATTTTTACCCGAAGAAAGCGCGGATAAAGTCATCGTTCGTCTGATTGGCGCCATGCAGTTGTTACGAGTAGGCTCGCCAGCATACATGGCCACCGACATCGGCCCTGTCATTGATCAACGTGCCATCGCCGCCTTGTCGGCACACATCGAAAAACTGCAAGCTCATGCCAAGCTCCTGTATCAACTGCCTTTGGAGGACAAGTTGGCTAAAGGGCATTTCTTTCCGCCCACCTTGTTTGAGATTCCTGCTTTATCGCTGCTTGAGCAGGAGGTATTTGGCCCTATCCTGCATATCGTCCGCTATGCATCGGGTGACTTGGCAAACGTTGTCGACGCAGTGAATGCCACCGGCTACGGCTTGACGCTGGGCGTGCACAGCCGCATCAAAGCCACCATGCAATATGTGCAAGAACATGCCCGCGTCGGCAATATCTATATCAACCGTAATATAATCGGCGCGGTGGTCGGTGTGCAGCCATTTGGCGGTATGAACTTGTCGGGCACCGGACCTAAAGCGGGCGGTCCCAACTATTTGCAGCGGTTTGTGACCGAACAAACCGTGACCACCAATATCGCCGCCATTGGCGGCAATCCTTGGTTGTTGAATGAAAGTACAAAACCTCGCTAGCACGCAGAAAATTGAATTTATGATTGATTTTCTATGTCGTTTAGCGTGGGTATGCGGTCGCGACGCCTAATTCCGCCGTTTTGTGGTTTTTGATATGCCATCACGCGAGGCTGTCGTGATAACACTCGTTATTTCAAATAAAATGCTGGCTTGGCAATCCATTTGAAAAAAATCGCTTTGTAATTCATCGCGTTAGCTTTGATCTGGGGCGTTTCTAAGCAAACCGATTACACTGCTTCTACTTCAGTCACACACCAGAAATGATCGTTGCGTCTGGCAATAGAAGGTTGAACCTAAAATAAAACCAAGCTAAGGAGAGCCGATAGTGGCTTTAATATCATTACGACAACTTTTGGATTACGCGGCGGAGCATGGCTTTGCCGTACCTGCGTTCAATATCAGTAACATGGAACAAGTGCAGGCCATCATGCAAGCGGCCGACGCCTGCGATAGCCCGGTGATTATGCAAGGCTCGGCCGGCGCGAATCGTTATGCCGGCGAGGTATTTTTACGGCATTTGATTCTGGCGGCGGTCGAACAATATCCGCATATTCCGGTCGTCATGCATCGGGATCACGGACCCACGCCGGACATCTGCGCGCAAGCCATTCAATCCGGCTTCAGCTCGGTGATGATGGATGGCTCTTTACTGGCAGACATGAAAACCCCGGCGTCTTTTGATTACAACGTCGAGGTGACGCGCACTGTGGTCAGGATGGCGCATGCCTGCGGTGTATCGGTGGAAGGTGAAATCGGTTGCTTGGGTTCGTTGGAAAACCAGCAGAACGGCGATCACAGCCAGTTGCTGACCGATCCCGATGAAGCGGTGGAATTTGTTAAGCAAACCCAGATCGACGCGTTGGCGGTGGCTATCGGCACCAGCCATGGCGCTTATAAATTCAGCAAACCGCCTACTGGCGAAGTGTTGGTGATCAGCCGATTAAAAGCCTTGCAACAGCGTTTGCCGAATACGCATTTTGTGATGCACGGTTCCAGTTCCGTATCCCAAGATTGGTTGAAAGTCATCAACGAATACGGTGGCGACATTCCGCAAACCTATGGCGTGCCAGTCGAAGAAATTGTCGAAGGCATTAAATACGGCGTCCGCAAAGTCAATATCGATACCGATTTACGCATGGCCTCTACCGGGGCGATGCGCCGATTTTTGGCCCAACCCGAAAATGCCGCGGAGCTCGATGCGCGCAAGACCTATCAAGCTGTCAGAGATGCGATGCAGGCACTTTGCCAGGCTCGTTACCAAGCATTCGGCTCTGCCGGGCACGCCGGTAAAATTAAAGCCATGCCATTGGCCGAAATGGCTAAAACATATCGATAGGAAATGGGCTTCATGGCGCAAGTTAAAGCGGTTTTCTAATGTCAGGAACGATGAATGTTTTTCAATCTACTTCGATTAATCATTAATCCAACGGCCGCATTAACCGCCATCCACAACAAGCATGGTGATTTTGTTCAAGCCAGTTTTTTCAATAAGAAACTATTGTTTGTTTCCAAGCCCGAACATTTTGAAGAAATTTTCAGTCAAGAAGCCAGAGGCTTAGTGAGCCGGGACGCACTTTATGAGGCCAAGAAACCGATGTTTGGCGATGGTCTGTTTAATAGCAAGGTCGATACCTGGACAAACCAGCGTCGGCTGATGCAGCCATTATTTACCAAGCAAGCCATCGGCGCATGGCAAGACATCATGCTGGAAGAAGCCAATAGCACTGTCAGCCGGCTTAAAAATAGCAATAGTTCTGAAATCAATATTTCAAGGGAAATGAAGGAGGTCATTCAAAAAATTTTAATCCGGGTCATGTTTGGCCGGTTAAAATCTGAGCGCGGTGACGAGCAACTGATGAATGCCATCGACACCATTGTGAAGGGATTGTTTCCACACTTGGTCACGGAAACGCTGGGGAAAGGAAAATTAAAGCAACTATTTGTTTTGCAAAATAGGCGAATGGAGCTGGCTATCCGTCATTTTGCTGGTTATGTCGATGCGGAAATTAATCGTAACCCAAGCGAATCAGTCAATCAGAGTCTACTTTCCATGCTGATTCAAAGACAAGGCAGAACCGGTTACGCCATGCCAAAAGAGCTGTTAAAGGATGAAGCGGTGACCTTGTTTCTAGCGGGCCAAGACACCAGTGTTAATACCTTGATTTGGTTCTTTTATCTGCTGGGAAAACATGAAGCGATACATCAAAGAATTACCGACGAAATTCAACAATATGCCGCCGAATCGTTAAGCCTGGAGAATATAGAAATGTTGAGTTATACCAAGGCCGCCCTCTATGAAACATTAAGACTATATCCGCAAGCGATTGCTCTCAGCAGGGATGCCACCGACAACATTAGCGTAGGCGGCGAAAATATTGGCAAGAACACCACGGTTATCATGAGTGTATTTGCCACACACCGTGATGGCAGGCTTTGGCAGCGACCCCAAGCGTTTTATCCGGAACATTTTTTAGATGGCGCGGCAACCGAACGTCATAAAAACGCGTTTCTACCATTCGGCGGCGGCATACACAACTGCATTGGCCGGCATTTTGCCGAGCTGGAAATGATGATGACCATTGTAGCGATACTCAGAAATTTCACGATTAAAACCAATGTGAACATCAAGCCGGGATTAAGCATCACCTATAAACCGGAACGCGATGTGATGGTTTCGATTACCCCAATTTATTAGTTAGGTTCGCAGCCTTATTTATGAAAATCATCGCAACGCCAGTGTCGGCAAATCGATTGTTTTACTGGCCCGATGTTTCCCGATGTACAATCTATTTTTATTCCTGGAAAAAAGTGTGGATAAATTATGGGATTTGAACAACTAGCGTCCCTCAGAGATGAACTCGCAAAACAAGCGGCCGCCGAGAAATCCGTTATTCGGCAAAAGAAGGTGGAAGCATCTGTAAAAAAGGGTGGCAAAGTCGACGCGCTACTGGCCATCATCGGCTTGCTACAAAAGACCTTTCCGCTGGCATTCCCTAAAAAGCCTGCTCCCAAAGTACCCCTTAAAATCGGCATCCATAAAGACATTCTGGAGCAAGCCGAGCGGCTTGGCACCGATAAGAACGATTTGCGCAAGGCGATTAAAGCTTGGTGTTGGGGTAATCGTTACTGGGATTGCCTGACGGAAGATGCCGTCAGAGTCGATCTGGATGGCAATGCGGCGGGGCAAGTGACGAAAGCGGATACCGAACAGGCGAAAAAACTGAAAGCAGGGCGGCGGAAACAATCCGAGACGGTTACAGCTTTGCCGGCCGAGGGTGACTAGTATTTGTCAGGTCATTGAAGTCGGCGAGTAATATCGGCCAGAAGTGGCCGATCAAAAACTCCAAAATAACGGCAGATTAAATTTTGCTTTGATTCGTTTAACGGCGGCGAATCATCGTAACCAGGAAACAGAATGTCAGCATTCACCGAATGCTTGGCGTCAAATTTCTATCTACAGCGGTAATTCTGTAAACTCTGAAAAATAAACTCCGGAGTTTGCCGTTATTCATGAATACATCGCTTATTTCCCCAACCACACCCACCGATCAATCCGGCCCTATCATCTCCGTATGTGGCGTCAATAAAACCTATGCCGGCGGATTTCAAGCGCTGAAAAACGTCAACCTGGACATCAATCGCGGCGAGATATTTGCCTTGCTCGGACCCAACGGCGCCGGTAAGACGACATTGATCGGTATAATCTGCGGTATCGTCAAGGCCAGTTCCGGTACCATCATTGCCGACGGCCACGACATTGCCCGTGACTACCGCGCGGCGCGGGCCACTATCGGCCTGGTGCCGCAGGAATTGCATACCGACGCGTTCGAGTCGGTAGGGGCCACGCTAAAATTCAGCCGAGGACTGTTCGGTAAGGCGCCCAACCCTGCTTATTTGGAAAAAGTGTTGCGCGATCTGTCTCTGTGGGATAAGCGCGACGTAAAAATCATGACGCTATCCGGCGGCATGAAGCGCCGCGTGCTGATTGCCAAGGCACTGGCACACGAACCGTCGATATTGTTCCTCGACGAGCCCAGCGCCGGCGTGGATGTGGAGTTACGGCACGATATGTGGCGGATGGTCCGCGAACTGCGAGAGCAGGGCACCACCATCATTCTGACCACGCATTACATTGAGGAAGCCGAAGACATGGCGGACCGCATCGGCGTGATCAGCAAAGGCGAATTGATTGTAGTCGAAGATAAACAGGTTTTGATGCGCAAGCTCGGCAAGAAGCAGCTCACGCTGACGTTGCGTCAGCCCCTCGCCGCTATTCCGGCCGAACTCGGCGGCTGGCCGCTGGAGATTGCCGATAACGGACACGCCTTGGTCTACAGTTTCGACAGCCAAGAGGACGAAACCGGTATCGCTGAATTATTACGCGCGCTTGGCGAACACGGCATCGAATTCAGGGATTTACGCTCCAGCGAGAGTTCGCTGGAAGACATTTTCGTCAGTTTGGTACACCGGCCTAAGGAGGCGCGGGCATGAACATTTACGGCATACGCGCTATTTACTATTTCGAAATGGCGCGCACCTTTCGCACCTTGTCGCAAAGCATTGCCGCGCCGGTGCTGACCACATCACTGTATTTCATCGTGTTCGGCAAGGCCATCGCCTCGCGAATGGGCGACATCGACAGCATCAGTTACGGTGCCTTCATCATTCCCGGCCTGGTCATGCTGAATCTACTGAACGAAAGCATCTCCAACGCTTCGTTCGGCATTTATATGCCCAAGTGGGCGGGTACAATTTACGAGTTGCTCTCGGCGCCGGTGTCGTGGATCGAAATTCTGCTCGGTTATGTCGGCGCGGCGGCGACTAAGTCGGTGATGTTGGGCCTGCTGATTCTTGGCACCGCGCGCCTGTTCGTGCCTTACGAGATCGCCCATCCGGTGTGGATGATCGCCTTTCTGTTGCTGACCGCCGTTACCTTTAGTTTGTTTGGCTTCATCATCGGCCTGTGGGCCGATAGTTTTCAGAAGTTACAAGTGGTGCCGATGTTGGTCGTCACTCCGCTCACCTTCCTCGGCGGTGCATTTTATTCGATCAATATGTTGCCGCCGTTATGGCAGAAGATCACCTTGTTCAACCCGGTGGTGTACTTGATCAGCGGCTTTCGTTGGAGCTTTTACGGCATTGCCGACGTGCGTGTCGGCCTGAGTATCGGCATGACTTTCGGCTTTCTGCTGATCTGTCTGACTTTCGTCTGGTGGGTGTTCAAGAGCGGGTACAAGATTAGAAACTGAGATGGCGATGGCGCCGAATAATCGGATGGCTCAAACAATGAGCTGCCCATCGGTTTGGAAAGACGGGCTTCGCACTTTAGCCTATATTCGGTCGAGGATGCCGGCGCTCAAAAGCCCCTCGTATCGCCGACTCGTTCACTTGGATTTGCCTTTGTAACCAGTCGCCCGAGATTCGCCACAATTTCGGATACCTTACGAAATTGCTCTCCAGCGATTACTTGCAATCGAACTGCTTGGGCCAATCCCGGTAATTGAACACCTGGCCTTCCTGGCGCACGGTATCGACCGCAGCTAAGTCCAAGTCGGCATAAACCCATTGCGCCCGGTTGTATTCGCCGATCGCCAATATGCCATTATTCGGAAAGCCTCTGTCCACCGGCGTGTAAATCGCCGCCGCGCCGCAGTTGACGTCCACCGCTTCCGACCATTCCGCGATACCCACCAATGATGCTTGCACCACGTAGCATTGATTTTCCAAGGCGCGAGCCTGACAGCCGATCCGCACCCGGTAATAGCCGGCCTCGGTATCGGTACAGCTTGGCACCAAGATCAAGGTCGCGCCACGTTCGGCTTGCTGTCTGGCGTAGTGCGGAAATTCGCTGTCGTAGCAGATGTTGATCGCCACCTTGCCGAATACGGTGTCGAATAACTTGATCTCCAGGCCTCGGCTGATATGCCATTGCTCGTTCTCGAAGCGGGTCATCGTCAGCTTTTCCTGATAATCCACGTCGCCTTGCGGCGTAAAGAAATAGGCGTGATTACGGAATTCGCCGTTGTCGTGTTTGACCGGATAAGTGCCGGCCTGGATGTAAACCCGGTGCTCGGCGGCCAGGGTTTTGAACAACTCCAGATAATCCGGCAGCAAGGTTTGCAGTGCGTCGAGCTGGCCGTTCAAGGAGGAATAAACCTCCTTCGGAAACAAAGATGCCAATTCCATGCAGGCATATTCCGGAAACAACAGAATATCGGCTTTGTTGTCGGCCGCTTCTTTTACCCAGCGGCGGGCTTTGGCTTCAAAGTTTCCCCAGGTTTCCAGGAAGCTGATGTCGTATTGGGCGCTGGCGATTTTAGGCACGGTCTTCTCTCAACCAAAAAGTCATGGGTTTGGGGGTTTCCGCGACGTCGTCGAGGTCTTTCCAGGTGTAAGTGGTTTTTAGCTCGGGATGTTTGACATAGCCGCGCTTGTTCCAGAATGCATCCAGCGGCACGTAATCGGCTGGCCGGCGCGGATGATCAGTCGGACGCTCGACGCAGCAGAAGGTGATGTGTTTGAAGCCGCCTAAATCTTCGGCATGGGCTTCGCGCTGTTCGAAGAATCGCACGCCAATGCCCAGGCCGCGATAGGCTTTGTTCAACACCGATTCGCCGCAATAAAACACTTCATCCGGGTTGTAGCCGTTTTCGACGAACGGCTTTTTCACTTCGTCGGTTTCATATTTCAACGGGATGGCGGTCGAGGCGCCGATGATGGCATCGCCGTCGAAGGCCAACACGATCACGCTTTCTGGGCAGTTGATGTAGGTTTGCAGGTATTTTTTCTCGTACTCGTAATCGCCGTCGTATAAATACGGAAAGTCGCGGAATACTTCGATGCGCAGCCGCGCCAGTTCAGGAATGTATTGAATCAAGGCTTCGCCGCTGAGGCGCTGGATGCGGATGTCTTTGCTCATGCTGGTTTGCGGTTGAATGAAAAAACAAAATTTAGGTCGCCAGTTTGGCGGTTAAAAGCGGTATTGTATTGCAGGCTGCGGCGAATTGCCTATGGTGAATCGTTTGGTTAACACGCGTAGATCCGATTAGCGTAGCGTAATCGGACGCATGTTGTGTAAGCTTTGTGCCAATGATTTTCCTTTATCGAAATCAGGACTGGCCATGCCCAATTCTCGACGCGCATTCATCCCTGGAGGGACTTGGTTTTTTACTGTCAATCTATTGCAACGGCATAACAACGATTTGCTGGTCCGAGAAATTAGCTTGTTACGCAAAACGGTGAGAGTGGTTCAGGAGCGCCACCCATTTCGAATCGGCGCGTGGGCTCCCCAAAACCGAGCGGCGGTCAGAGGTACGAAAAGCCGCTGGGGAGCGTGGTATATGGCAACGGCATTTTTGGGAGCATTTTATTGGCGACGATGCCGAACATCAACGTCATGTCGATTATGTGCATGTAATCCCTTGAAATACGGGTGCGTCAAGCGTGTTGTTGATTGGCCTTATTCCACTTTTCATCGTTATGTCGCGAAAGGAATTTATCCGGTCGATTGGTGCGCCGATAGTGATGCCTTGGTTGATGGCGATGAATAACATGCGTCCGATTACGCTACGCTAAAATCGGACCTACGCGGGCTAATCGGATCTGCGTCTTTGCGGTGAATCAACGTCTTCGCCAAACATGATTCGGTGGCCATCAGGCGTTGTGACCATAAACTCCCGCATTCCCCACGGCTTGCTTTCTGGAGCTGAGAATGACTTCAGGCCACGGTCGAGAAACTCTTTGTGAAGGCCATCGACCCCTTGGACCTCAATGTATGCGAAATACGAGTGGTCGTTGATCTGGCTAGCTGGAATTTCATCGGGGCAATGACCCAACATCAACTGAATTCCATCTCTTGATAGAAAACACCACCCATCGAATTCTGCGTTGATTGCAAAACCAAGATTTTCGCAATAGAAGGCAACAGAGGTTCGTAGATCCCTTACCGCCAACACGCTTCGCGCCTTCTTTAGTTCTGCCATGATTCCTCCTCGCGTTTGCGTCATTTAGGATGACTAAATTTTTTAATAATAGAAATATCTTTTTATTTCAGCTATTTGGATTTGTTCGGCATAGACTAAATCAAATTGGATGGCCGTCAACGGTTTACCCAGATTATTTCTGTAATCGCCCCCGCCGTGCATCCATCGGATTTTGCCGTAACGGTCGGTAAATCTCCACACGGTCGTCAGCACTGACGGTTTTATCCAAACTGCAAACCAGCCCAAAAATCCCAACCTTCTGTTGGCTCAAATCAATTTCCGGAAATTCCCGCAAGATGCCGGAAGCTGCTATCGCATGTTCGACAGTACTATTCGCCGCCAAGCTGACAGCAATAAGCCTTTGCCGCTCGGACGTAGCGTAAGCCACTTCCACCGCGATCAAATCATCCGCCATACAAGGCTTTGGCTCGTTGGGTGAAGGAGCTGACCATGGTGTTGCAGATCTGATTGAACACTGGGCCGAAGGCTAGATTGGCCAGCATGCCGGAGATTTCGAATTCCAAGTCCAGCGAGATTTTGCTGGCATCCTCGCGCAAGGGCATGAAGCTCCAAAAGCCTTCTAATGATGAAAACGGCCCATCCAGCAAGCTGATCTGGATTTTACCGCCGCGATCGATGCGGTTGCGGGTGGTGAAGGATTTATGAAAACCGGCCTTGGCGATATCGATTTGACCCTCGACGATGTCGCCTTCACGCTTCAATATCTTGCTGCCGGAACACCACGGTAAAAATTTAGGATACGACTCGATGTCGTCTACAAGATCAAACATTTGCTTCGCGGAGAATTTAACCAAAGCGCTTTTTTGGACGACGGTGATCATTACAGCACTCCGAGCACATGCAGGAACACGATAAATACCGCACCGGGGGCGACATATTTGATTAAAACCTGCCAGGCTTTAAAGCCTTCGGCCGGCATTTCCAGTTCTTGTTCGGCATGGGTTTGGGTCATCATCCAGCCGGCAAACACCGCGATGCATAAACCGCCCAAAGGCAGCATCAGGTTGGCGGTCAGATAATCCAGCAACTCGAACAGGTTTTTATCGAATAGTTTAAAGCCGGACCAGATGTTGAATGAAAACACCACGGCGATGCCCAAACCCCAGCATGCGGTGCCGGACCAGACGCAGGCTTTTTGCCGATCAATATTTTTGTTTTCCACCAGCCAGGCGACCGCCGGTTCTATCAAGGAAATGGATGAGGTGAGGGCGGCGAAAAACAGCAACAGGAAAAACAGCAAACCGAATAACCAGCCGCCGCTCATGTGGCCGAAAGCCAGCGGCAGGGTTTGAAAAATCAAACCAGGCCCGGCGCTGGCTTCCAGGTTATTGGCGAACACCAACGGAAAAATGGCGATACCGGCCAGCAGTGCGACGATGGTATCGGCGCCGGCGATGAAGAAGGTGGTTTTAGCGATGGAGACATGGCTGGGTAAGTAGGAGCCGTAGACCATTATCGCGCCCATGCCCAGGCTCAGGGTAAAGAAGGCGTGGCCCATCGCGGTCAGCACGGCATCGGCGTCGATTTTGCTGAAATCGGGGCTGAACAAAAAGTGCATGCCTTGTTCGTAAGCGCCCGAAGCCATCGCGTAAGCGATCAGTATGATCAAGATAAAAAACAGAGCCGGCATCAAGAAGCGCACGGCTTTTTCCAGGCCGGCTTTGACGCCGCGCATCACTACCAGCATCGTGGTAACCATGAATACGGTGTGCCAGAAAATCTGCTGGATGGGGCTGGCCATCAGATTGTCGAATAGTCTTTGGATTTCTTCGGCGCTGCTGTTCATGAAGCCGCCGAAAAAGCCCTTGAAAATATAAGCCATTGCCCAACCGGCGATCACGCTATAGTAGGCCAGGATTAAAAAACCGGCGATCATGCCCATCCAGCCCAAATAGCCCCAGCGCGGATCGACCTTGGCTTCCGCCGCCAGGCTTTGCATGGTGTTGATCGGGCTTTGCCGGCCGCGGCGGCCCAGCATGATTTCAGCGATCATGATCGGTATGCCGATGGCGGCGACACAGAGCAAATACACCATCACGAAGGCGCCGCCGCCGTTTTGGCCGGCGATGTAAGGAAACTTCCAGATATTGCCCAAACCGACGGCCGAACCGGTGGCGGCCAGAATAAAGGCGAAGCGGGAAGACCATTCGCCGTGGATGGATGGGGTTTTATCGGTCATGTTGGGGAGCCCTGTGTGTTTTTATATCGTTATTTAACGGGTGTGTGGGTAAAATATCAAAATTCACGTTTTCAGTCAGTTTAAAAAATCTTCGCTACAGAATGGCAGCTAAAAAATCCAAGAAGGACAACAAAGCCACCGATAACACCATTGCGGTTAATCGCCAGGCTTCTCACGAATACACCATAGACGAGACATTCGAAGCCGGTCTGGTATTGGAAGGTTGGGAAGTAAAAAGTTTGCGCGACGGCCGGATTCAGCTTAAGGAAAGCTATGTGGATATCCGGCGCGGCGAGGCCTGGTTGTGCGGTGCGCACGTGTCGGCTTTGTTGTCGGCATCGACCCATGTCAACCCGGACGCGGTGCGCAAGAAAAAACTGCTGCTGCATAGGCGCGAGCTGAATAAATTGATCGGTTCCGTCGAACGTAAGGGCTATACCCTGATTCCGTTATCGATGTATTGGATCAAGGGCCGCGCCAAGTTGAAAATCGGTCTGGCGAAAGGTAAAAAATTGCATGACAAACGCGCCGCCGCCAAGGATAAGGATTGGCAGCGTGATAAAGCGCGGATCATGAAGCACGGTTAATGACGATGACTACGCATCCGAATTTATTGGACGTAAATAACAGCGTATTGCTGG
Source organism: Methylomonas montana (assembly GCF_030490285.1). NCBI lineage: Bacteria > Pseudomonadati > Pseudomonadota > Gammaproteobacteria > Methylococcales > Methylococcaceae > Methylomonas > Methylomonas montana. The sequence continues at coordinate 2,086,386 of NZ_CP129884.1, forward strand.
TCGTGGATATTCAAGGCCGTTTGTCGACGGCGATGCCGGCGGCCGATCTCGAACAGATGCTCATCCATGGTCGTCGATTGCTGGAGGCTGCCCGTTTACTCAGCGTGCCGGTATTGTTGACCGAGCAGTATCCGCAAGGTCTTGGACCTACCCAGCCGGAAATTAGCGAGTGCTTGCCGGATGCCAGCAGGATATTCGCCAAGACCGGATTTTCCTGTTGCGCCGCCGATGGTTTCAATCAAGCCTTGGCCAATACCGGCCGCAAGCAAGTGGTGGTGATCGGTCAGGAAACGCATGTGTGCGTATTGCAAACTGCATTGGAGCTATTAAACCAAGCTTATCAAGTCCATGTTTTGACCGACGCGGTCTGCTCGCGGCGGGCCGAGCACAAGACTTATGCCTTGCAACGCATGCAACAGCAAGGCGCGACATTGAGTTGTCACGAGTCGGTATTATTCGAGTGGTTGCGGGATGCGCGACATGGCGAGTTCAAGACGATTTCGGCGTTATTGCGTTAAATAATAAAAATTTATGGGGGATAAATGATACGGAAAGCATGGACCGGGACATTACTGGGATCGTTATTGTTGGCGGCTTGCGGCGAGCCGCCGCTGCCGGTGCAGAAATTCGAAGGTTTCGCCCAAGGCACGACTTACCACATCAGTTATTGGTCGCCGCAAGCGGTGGACGGCACACAGTTGGCAGCCGAAGTGGAAAAAACCTTCGCCGATCTGGATAAATTGCTCTCCAACTATCGGCCCGATTCCGTTATCGAACAATTCAATGCCAATCAAACGGTAGAAAGTCAGGCGATCGATCCTCAGATCGTCTCGCTGGTGAAAATTGCCCAGTCGGTCAGTCAATTAAGTTCCGGATGTTACGATTTGACCATCAAACCCTTGTTCGATTTATGGGGGTTTCAGGGCGATCAATTGAATATCCCCGACCAGGCCACGATCGACGCCGCGCTGGCGAATGTCGGTATGAACAAGCTGCTATTGGCCGACGATAACCACATGATGAAGACATTGCCCAACGTGAGGGTCGATCTGTCTTCGATTGCGCAAGGCTATAGCGTCGGAAAAATCAGTCAGTTGCTGGAGCAAATGGGGGTCGTCAATTATATGGTGGAAATCGGCGGCGAATTGAAAGCATTGGGTCACAAGCCGGACGGCAAAGCCTGGCGGATTGCGGTAGAGAAACCATTACCGGGCGAGCGGACGATGCATAAAGTGGTGACGATGCCGAAAGAAACACCCATGGCGGTGATGACCTCCGGCACCTATCGGCATTATTTCGACGTCAAAGGCCAGCGTTACAGTCACATTCTCGATGCTCGCTCCGGCCGGCCGGTGACTCACGATTTAGTCGCTGTCAGCGTCTTTCACGATGACCCGACGGTCGCGGATGCCTGGTCTACCGCTTTGTTGTGTTTGGGGCAGGAAGAAGGTATGAAACTCGCCGACGCCGAAAAATTACAGGCGATGTTCATTCAGCAACAAGGGACCGAATTTGTGGAAAGCAAGACCAGGGCGTTGACCACCTCGACGCTGGTGACGATTAATTAAGCCAGTGTGGTTTCGTGGTAGTATCCGCGCACAAACGAATCGGGGGAGATTATGTTGGGGCTTAGTGATCATTTGACGTTTGCCGTGCATGGCGGCGGCGATAGCGGCGACGGTTTAGCCAGCGGTGTGGCCGGTTTATTGACATTCATCGAAGGTTTGGTGCGGCAAACGCCGTCGGAAACCTTCGCCAGTTTGTTGCCCGGCATTTCCGCGTTGCAGAATTTGCACCCGCTGTTCGTGCATTTTCCCATTGTCTTATTGACCTTGTTTTTTTTAATAGATGCCGTCGGCAGCTTCGCAGATCGCGCCGAATGGCGGCAGGTTGCCAGTTGGTTTTTATATTTGGGCACTGCTTTTGCCGGCATGACCGTGGCGGCCGGTTTGCTGGCGGCCAATTCGGTGGTACACGGTGGCGATGTTCATGAAATTATGGAACATCACGAACACTTGGGAATTTCGGTATTGAGTTTGTCCGCAGCGTTGTCCGCTTGGCGCTTAGTCGGCAAGGGCGTGATCGTCGGCGTTGCCAATACCCTGTATTTGCTGTTGGCGGCGATTTTATGCGGTCTGTTGGTGTTTACCGCCGATCTGGGTGGCTTAATGGTGTATAAGTACGGCGTTGCGGTCGAGGCTGCCGATAAGTTCAATCAAGCGGCGGCGCTCGCACATGAACACGATGAATCCGATACTCCCGCGACGGTGGATCATCCGGAATCCGACCATGATGACGTCGAGCATCCAGGTCATCATGACGAAAGCGTTCACGAGGCGACCGGCCACCACCACCACGACCATCAGCATGCACACTGACGGAATCGTCGCGATAAGCCGGCGGACAAAGGCTGACGACGGTCAGCCTTTTTTTATTGGTCCGGGCACGACATATCGGATAGCTGTGTTATCCTACGCCGCCGTTTTTTGTGAGGCTGTCGATGCGTACTCGCGTTAAAATTTGCGGCTTTATTCGCGTCGAAGACGCGCTCCGTGCCGCAGAATTGGGTGTCGATGCGATAGGTTTGGTGTTTTATCCACCCAGCCCGCGCAACGTCGATATAGAGCAAGCCGCGCGCATCAGTAGGGCATTGCCGGCTTTCGTTAGCGTGGTAGCCTTGTTTGTCGATGCCGAGCCGACACTGATCCGCGACGTATTAAATAAGGTTAGAGTCGATTGCTTGCAGTTTCATGGTGACGAAACGCCGGAAAGTTGCCGGCTCTACGATAAAACCTATATTAAAGCGATTCGGATGCGGGCGGATACGAACATCGCCGCACTGGAACAGCAATACCATGACGCGGCCGGCTTGCTGTTGGATGCCTATCATCCCGGCGTGCAGGGCGGTACCGGCAGCGGTTTCGATTGGGATTTAATTCCAAAAGATTGCCGCTTGCCGATCATATTGGCGGGGGGATTGACCCCGGATAACGCTGAGGAAGCGGTAAAGGCCGTAAAACCGTATGCGCTGGACGTCAGCAGCGGTGTCGAGGCTGGGAAAGGCATCAAGGACGCGGAGAAAATGGCTGCGTTTATAAGAAAAACTAATCAAGCGATAGAGAATTATGACTGACAATTACGATATGCCGGATGCTCGGGGCCATTTCGGGCCTTATGGCGGTATTTTTGTAGCGGAAACGCTGATGCCGGCTATTACCGAACTCAACGAAGCCTACCAACGCTATTTAAAAGATCCGGAATTTATCGCCGAACTCGATGCCGACTTGCAACACTACGTCGGCCGGCCGTCGCCGCTGTATCACGCTCAACGCTGGAGCCGTGAACTGGGCGGCGCGCAGATTTATCTGAAGCGCGAAGACCTAAACCACACTGGCGCGCACAAGGTCAACAACACCGTTGGGCAAGCGCTGTTGGCTAAACGGATGGGTAAGACCCGCATCATTGCCGAGACCGGCGCTGGCCAACACGGCGTGGCGACCGCAACTGTCGCGGCGCGTCTGGGTTTGGAATGCGTGGTGTACATGGGCGCCGTCGACGTCGCTCGTCAGGCCTTGAACGTCTACCGGATGAAATTGCTGGGCGCGACGGTGGTGCCGGTCGAATCCGGCTCGAAGACCCTGAAAGATGCGCTGAACGAAGCGATGCGCGACTGGGTGACCAACATCGACAATACTTTTTATATCATCGGCACCGTGGCCGGTCCGCATCCTTATCCGGCCATGGTTCGCGACTTCCAGGCCGTGATCGGCCGCGAAGCTCGCCAGCAATGTCTCGATCAAGCCGGCCGCTTGCCGGATGCGCTGGTTGCTTGCGTCGGCGGAGGTTCCAATGCCATCGGCTTGTTTTACCCGTTCATCGACGATAAATCGGTAAAAATGATAGGCGTTGAAGCCGCCGGCGATGGCATTGAAACCGGAAGGCATTCCGCGCCGTTGTCCGCTGGGCGTCCCGGTGTGTTACACGGCAATCGCACCTATCTGATGGCCGATGACGACGGCGAAATCATCGAGACTCATTCGATTTCTGCCGGCCTGGATTATCCCGGCGTTGGTCCCGAACATTCCTGGCTGAAAGATACCGGCCGCGCTCAATATGTCAGCATCACCGACGACGAGGCCTTACAAGGTTTTCATGCCTTGACCAGAATGGAAGGCATCATCCCGGCGCTGGAATCCAGCCATGCACTGGCTTATGCGATAAAACTGGCGCCGACCATGCGTAAAGATCAAATCATTATCGTCAACTTGTCCGGCCGCGGCGACAAGGACATGCACACCATCATGCAGCGCGAAGGAATTAGTTTATGAGCCGCTTAGCCGACAAATTTGCCGAATTAAAAGTTTCTGGCCGTAAGGCCTTGATCCCGTTCATCACCGCCGGCGATCCGTATCCGGAGTTTACCGTGCCGCTGTTGCATGAAATGGTGGCGGCCGGCGCCGACGTGATCGAACTGGGCGTGCCGTTTTCCGACCCGATGGCCGATGGCCCGGTGATTCAACGCGCCAGCGAACGGGCTTTGTCTCATCACGTTGGCTTGCGCAAGGTGTTGAGTATGGCGATGGAGTTTAGGAAAACCGACCAAACCACGCCACTGGTATTGATGGGCTATTTGAATCCGATCGAAATCATGGGCTACCAGGACTTCGCCAACGCCGCTCAGCGCGCCGATGTCGATGGTGTGCTGACCGTGGATTTACCGCCGGAAGAAGCCGAAGGCTGCGTCGAATTGTTGCGCGAGCGCGGCATCGATCAGATTTTCCTGCTGGCGCCGAATACCACCGCCGAACGCATTCAGAAAATGGATGCGGTGGGTAGCGGTTATTTGTATTACGTATCGCTGAAAGGCGTCACCGGCGCCGGCCATCTCGATACCGCCGACGTCGAGGACAAATTGCAACTGATTCGCGCCAATACCGGTTTGCCGGTCGGTGTCGGTTTTGGCGTCAAGGATGCCGAAACCGCCAAGACCATCGCCAATATCGCCGATGGCGTGGTGGTGGGCAGTGCGCTGATCAGTAAAATCGAAGCCAATCTCGACGATCCCGCGCAGGCCAAAAGCGAGATAATTGCCTTGTTAAAATCCATGCGTCAGGCAATGGATAGTTAAGAATTTCAGCGGAGTAGACAACGAATGAGTTGGTTTGAAAAATTAGTGCCGTCCGTGATCAGGACGGACAACGGTCAGAAGAAAACCACGGTGCCGGAAGGTTTGTGGAATAAATGTCCGCGCTGCGACGCAATTTTATTCAACGCGGAGCTGGAAAAAAATTTTAGCGTCTGCCCAAAATGCGATCATCATCTGCGGATTTCGGCGCGCAAGCGGCTGAATATGTTTTTGGATGAAGAAGGCCGTCAGGAAATCGGCGCTGGTCTGAAACCGAATGATCCGTTGAAATTCAAGGATAGCAAGCGTTACAAGGACAGAATTACTCAAGCCCAGAAGCAGAGTAACGAAAACGACGCACTGGTGGTGATGAGCGGCACCTTGCTCGGGCACGGCATCGTCGCCGCGGCGTTCGATTTTGGTTTCATGGGTGGCTCTATGGGGTCGGTGGTCGGCGAGCGCTTCGTGCGCGGCGTCAACGAAAGCCTGCGTCAGGGTGTGCCTTTCATCGTGTTTACCGCCAGCGGTGGTGCGCGGATGCAAGAGTCTTTGTATTCGCTGTTTCAAATGACCAAAACCAGCGCGGCGTTGACCAAACTGGCCGCCGCCGGCATTCCTTATATTTCGTTCATGACCGATCCGACCATGGGCGGTGTCTCTGCCAGTTTGGCGATGCTGGGCGATATCAATGTCGCCGAACCCGATGCCTTGATTGGCTTCGCCGGTCCGCGGGTCATCGAGCAGACTGTGCGGGAAAAATTGCCGGAAGGTTTTCAGCGTAGCGAGTTTTTGCAAGAGCACGGCGCGATCGATATGATTGTTGATCGCCGGGAGATGCGCGATAAAATGGCTAGCATTTTGGCGGTATTATGCGCCGAGCGCGCCAATTCGAATGTGGTCGAAGCCAGTGTTAATGCCGAAGATGCCGATCAACAGAGCGGGACAGTCGATTTGGAAGAACAGGGTTAAGTCCGGTCGAAATGGCGCGTTTTGATTCGCTGCAAGCGTGGCTGAATTGGCAGGAGCAACTACACCCACGGCCTATAGACCTGGGGTTGGGTCGGGTCGCCGGTGTCTATCGACAACTTGATCCTCATCGGAAGAAACCGCCTACCATCACGGTCGCCGGCACCAACGGTAAAGGTTCGTGCGTGGCGTTTCTGGAAGCGATTTACCGCGCCGAAGGCTATAAGGTTGGTGCGTATACTTCGCCGCATATTTTGCGCTATAACGAGCGCATTCGCATCGACGGTCAGCCGGTCGACGATGCGCTGATTTGCGAGGCTTTCGCCCGTATCGATGCCGCGCGCGGCGATACCAGTCTCAGTTATTTCGAGTTCGGCACCTTGGCGGCATTGAGCATTTTTGCCGATGCCGATCTCGATATACAGTTATTGGAAGTCGGCTTGGGCGGCAGATTAGATGCGGTGAATATCGTCGATCCGGACGTGGCGCTGGTGACGACGATAGCCTTGGATCATGTCGATTGGCTGGGCAATACCGAAGCCGCCATCGGCCGGGAAAAAGCCGGTATTTTTCGGAAGGGAGTGGCGGCGGTGATAGGCGATGGTAACGCTCCCGATTCGGTAGCCGAAGTCGCCACGCAAATCGGCGCCCTGACCTTGCAGATGGGTAAGGCGTTTACCTATCAAAAGCACGCGGATAGTTGGGATTGGCAATCTGCCGACAGCCGGATTACCGATTTGCCGATGCCGGCCTTTAAAGGCGAACATCAATATAAAAATGCCTCGGCGGTGATCATGGCCGTCCAAGCCTTGCAGCCTTTATTAAAAGTCGCCGACGATTCGATCCGGCAAGGCTTGCGGTCGGCGCGGCTGCAAGGCCGTTTTCAACAGATTGACGGTGCCATCCCGGTGTTACTGGATGTTGGCCATAATCCGCAAGCCGTGCAAACCTTGATCGATTATTTGCGTGATTATTTTCCGAAGGTCAAAATTCATGCGGTGTTTGCGATGATGCGCGATAAGGATATCGCCGGTGTATTGAATATGATGCGCGATCGAGTGGCCGTTTGGTATCTGGCGCCGCTTAACAATCCGCGCGCGGCGAGTCCGGAACAGTTGGAGACTTATTTTCAGCAACAAGGCATGCAGAATCTCCAGAGCGGATTCGCGGACTTTGCCGAGGCATTTGTCGCGGCGCAGCAAAATGCCCGGCCAGACGAGCTAATCTTGATTTTTGGCTCTTTTTTTCTGGTATCCGAATATTTATCAAAATTTTCCTAGAGGTGATGAAAATGGATCAAGAGTTAAAGCAACGATTGATTGGTGCGGCGGTAATTACCGCGTTGGCGGCGATTTTCGTACCGATGTTATTCGACGATCCGATCGACGAAACCGGCAAGAGTATCAACGAGTTGAAAATCCCCGAGTTGCCGGCGAAGGCGCAGGATGTGGAAATTATGCCGCTGCCGGAGAAGGTCGAAGACGTCGCCGAAAACCTGCCGGCCGAAACGCCGGTGAAAGCACCGGCCAGAGTGGTCGAAGAAGGCGAACCGGAAGCCGAATTGGCAGCGCCGCAGCCGCAAGCGAAGTTGCCCGCGCCGATTCAGCGTAAATTGCCGACTGCTAACCCGTCGGCTGCCGTGGCTCAGATCGACGAGGAACCCGCCGAAGCCGAGGATGTGCCGGTGATCAGCAAACCTAGTAAACTGCCGGCTGTGGCTCCTGCCCCGGCGGTGCAGCCGTTGCAAACCAGTCCGGTACCGAAACCCTTGAAGCCCAGCAATAAATTGCCAGTGGTCAAAGCCGAACCGGCACCCGCATCGGTCGCGCCGACTGCGGTGGTTAAATCCTTGCCCGCCGTCGAGGAAACCAATCGCTGGTATCTACAAGTTGGCACCTTCAGCCAAAAGCCCAACGCTATCAGCTTGCAGGATAATCTGAAACAGCAAGGTTTTGCCGCCTCGGTAAGAGAAGTGGCGACCGATAAGGGCACAGTATTCAAGGTGCGCATCGGCCCTATCGTCGATAAAGTCAAAGCCCAGGCCGTTAAAGCTAAACTCGCGCAAATCAACGTTAACAGCTTTGTGTCCGCCGATGAATAAGTATCCTGGGCAGACGGGTTGCCGGGAGTAGCCGGCTAAGTCATGTTGGATTTTTTGCCTTGGTCCAAGTTGTTATGGGTCGATTATCTGGTGATCGCCATTATTGCCATCTCGGCGGTTATGGGTTTGCTGCGCGGTTTCATCAAGGAAGCCTTCGCCTTGGTCTTGTGGATCGTCGCGGTTTGGGTGGCGACGCAGTATAGCCGCGATGTGTCGGTGCTGTTGCAATCGACTATCAGCTATCCGTCCGCGCGGATTGCCGCCGGATTCGCCATCCTGTTCTTCGCTACGCTAATTCTCGGCAGCTTGATCAGTTTTTTGCTGAGTCAGCTGATTGAAAAAACCGGATTGACCGGCAGCGACCGTCTGCTGGGCATGTTGTTCGGTATCGCCCGTGGGGCGGTGCTGGTTTCTCTACTGGTCATGCTGGCCGGCTTGACGCCGTTGCCGGAAGACTCCTGGTGGAAGCAATCCCTTCTCATTCCTCCGTTTCAAGCCTTGGCGGTTTGGCTGAAAAACCATATGCCGGCCGGTTTGGCGGATTACATCCATTATCGATAACTCGGGTCAACTATGTGTGGTATTGCTGCAATTGTTTCATATCAAAGTGTTAATCAGGATCTATACGATGCCCTGACGGTACTCCAGCATCGCGGCCAGGATGCCGCTGGTATCGTCACCTGCGACGGCGGGCGTTTGCATCTGCGCAAGGATAACGGTTTGGCGCGCGACGTGTTTTCCAGCAAACAAATGATGAAATTGACGGGCAATATGGGCATCGCCCATGTGCGTTATCCGACGGCCGGTTGTACCAGTTCCGCGGAAGCGCAGCCGTTTTACGTCAACTCGCCGTTCGGTTTGACCTTGGCGCACAACGGCAATCTGACCAACACCGAAGAACTGAAATACCAGGTGTTCATGGACGACCAGCGTCATATCAATACCGATTCGGACTCGGAAGTGTTGTTGAATGTATTTGCCCATGAATTGGCGCAATTCGGCAAGCTGAAACTGACTGTCGACGACGTGTTTCAGGCGGTCAGCGCGGTCCATAAACGTTGCCGAGGCGCTTACGCGGTGGTGGTGATGATCGCCGGTTTCGGCGTGCTGGGTTTTCGTGATCCGCACGGTATTCGCCCCATTGTATTCGGCGAGCGCAAGTCCGAAGAGGGCACCGAATATATGATTGCCTCGGAAAGCGTGGCATTGGACGTACTTGATTTTCATCTGATTCGCGACATCGAGCCGGGCGAAGCGGTGTTTATCGAAGCCAACGGTCAATTGCATACCCGGCAATGTACAGAGGAAGTGGATCATTGTCCGTGCATTTTCGAATATGTGTATTTCGCTAGGCCGGATTCGATCATCGACAATATTTCGGTATACAAAGCCCGGATGCGGATGGGTAAAAAACTGGCCGAAAAAATTCAACGGGAATGGCCGAACCACGATATCGATGTGGTGATTCCGATTCCGGATACCAGCCGCACCGCCGCCTCGCAGATTGCCCACGATCTGGGCGTCAAGTTCCGCGAAGGTTTCATGAAAAACCGCTATATCGGCCGGACTTTCATCATGCCTGGCCAGAAGATGCGCAAGAAATCGGTCAAGCAAAAGTTGAATGCTATTGCCTTGGAATTCGACGGCAAGAACGTGTTATTGGTTGACGATTCCATCGTGCGCGGTACCACCTCCGAGCAAATCATTCAAATGGCTAGGGATGCCGGCGCCAAGAAAGTCTATTTCGCGTCGGCTGCGCCGCCGGTGCGTTATCCCAACGTCTATGGCATCGACATGCCGGCCGCGCACGAATTGATTGCGCATGATCGTACCGAGGCGGAAGTTTGCCAGGCCTTGGGTGCCGACAAGCTGATTTACCAAGACCTGGACGATTTGATCGACGCGGTTGGCAAGGGTAATCCGAATATCAAGCATTTCGATACCTCTTGTTTCAGTCACGATTACATCACCGGCGACATCGACGACGCTTATCTGGCGCGGATCGAAGCCTTGCGCAACGATCATGCCCAGGAAACGCGCAACAGCAGTAATTTTATTATCGAAATGCAGGTAGCAAAATAAAAGGGACGACAGATGAACGATTTCGACTGGCAAGATTATGCTCCGGAAACCCAGGCCATTCGCGCCGGGCATAAACGCACACATGAAGACGAACACAGCATGCCGATTTTCGCCACTTCCAGCTATGTGTTCAAATCGGCGGAGGAAGCGGCGCTACGTTTTACCGGCAAGCAGCCCGGCAATATCTATTCGCGCTTTACCAATCCGACCGTCAGCGCTTTTCAGGAGCGCTTAGCCTATCTGGAAAAGGGCGAGCGCTGTTTGGCGTTTTCGTCGGGCATGGCGGCGATCATGGCAGTGGGTATGGCCTTGCTGAAAGCCGGCGACCATGTCGTGTGTTCGCGTAGCGTGTTCGGTAATACCGTGCTGACCTTTCAAAATTACTTCGGCAAATTTGGCGTCGAGACTGATTTTGTCAGTCTGACCGACCCTTCGGCTTGGGAAGCGGCGATCAAACCCAATACCCGATTTTTGTTTCTGGAGACCCCGTCAAATCCGTTGATCGAAATCGCCGACATTCGGGCGCTGGCGGATATTGCCCATAAACACGGCGCGCTGCTGGTGGTCGATAATGTGTTCTGCACGCCGATCTTGCAGCAGCCGTTGACGCTGGGTGCCGATTTGGTAGTGCATTCCACCACCAAATACATCGACGGCCAAGGCCGTTGCGTCGGTGGGGCGGTAGTTGCCAACGAAGAGTTGATCGAAAAATACGTTTACCCGTATTTGCGCACCGGCGGCGCGACGATGAGTCCTTTCAACGCCTGGGTGTTCCTGGGCGGATTGGAAACGCTGGCGATTCGGATGAAGGCCCATTGCGACAACGCCTTCGAGCTGGCCAAGTGGCTGGAGCAACAACCGGCGGTAGCCAAAGTGCATTATCCGGGCTTGGCTTCGCATGCCCAGCACGAATTGGCAAAACGCCAGCAAAGCCATTTCGGCGCGGTCGTCAGTTTCGAGCTGCATGGTGGCAAGGACCAAGCTTGGCAATTGATCGATTCCACTAAAATGCTGTCGATCACTGCAAATCTGGGCGATGTGAAAACTACTATCACTCATCCGGCCACCACTACCCATGGCCGCCTGCCGCCGGAAGCGCGTGCGGAAGCCGGAATTAAGGATAGTTTGGTCAGAATATCGGTGGGGCTGGAAAATATCGACGATATCAAAGCCGATTTACTGAACGGTTTGGCGTAACATTGAACCGTTCGGTGTGGCGAGCAGCTATTGGTCGGTAAGCGCAAATCGAAAAATAAGCTATCTTTGACCAAGGTTATAGAGAGATTCCGATGATGTTTCAGGATAGAAAAGAATACCGAAAAAACTTTAACGCCGAAGGCCTGCTATATGTGGCTGGCGAGGTATTGCAGTTGAACTGCTATGATGTCTCCTTAAACGGTGCAATGGTGGAAATCAGTCCGGGAGAGTTGTTGACGACCATCCAGGATTTCGAAGCCTTATTAAACCAAGGCCGGCAGGCGGAAATTTTCGTCGAAGAACTGATGTTGGCTGGCGAAGTCGATATCGTCTGGGTCAAGCGGGAACACAATCGCATCATGATGGGCATGGAGTTCCGCGATGTAGTGCATAATGCCCAGAAACTCTGGCGTAAACGCCGCAGTTACCGCAAAGTTGGAGCGTTTACCGCAGATGTATTCATCGATAAAGAGCGAGTGATCGCTGAAGGTATCAATCGCTCGGTGGACGGCATGTGCTTGAGGCTAACAGGCAATCATCCGGCCATTAAAGCCAATACACCGGTTAAAGTGCACGTCGGCGAGCTTGGCTTGAGTGCATTGGGTAAGGTGGTTTGGGTGGAAAGTAACGAACTAGCCACCCGTTTCGGATTGCAGTTGCTCACCATCAAATAAATTAAGCCGCTTAAACCTGCAGCAGCGGGTCTAGCTCTTGTCTCACGTCCAATGCATGCAGGTCGTCAAAACCGCCGATATGGCGTTCGCCGATATAGATTTGCGGCACTGTGCGGCGCTTGGTCTTTTCTACCATTTGCTCACGCAATCCGGGTTCCGCATCGACATTGATTTCGGTATAGCCCACGCCCTTACGTTCGAAGAGTTTTTTGGCCATGGTGCAATAAGGGCAAAACTTGGCGGTGTATATGATGATTTGTGGCATGATAAAATTAATAAGTGCTAATAAATGGCTGCATTTTAACGGTCAGGCCGGTTTTGCTCAATAGCGATGGCGTTGGCCAGTTGCTCGATCAAGCAACTGGCGGCTTGCGTCAAACTAGCGCCGAACGCCACAATCCCGTCTTCGTGGCCGAGCATGCTGAATAAACCCTTGGTTTGCAGTTGGCCGGACGCGAACAATTGCGCGACCGCCTGTGCCATCGCCGGCGTACCGTAAGGTATATCTTCGGCGGTATGGGCTAAATTCAGCGGCAAGGTGTTATGCCATAATTCCGGCGCATGGACATGGATGACGGCTTGTATAGTTTTGTCTTGGGAATAGACGCTGGCATGAGTCAAGGCTTCCGAAGACGGTTGCGACAAACCGAACGATTGCAGGTAATTGCGTCGCGGGGACGCACTGTTTACCAAGGCAAAATCCGATTTGCCGAGCCGGGCTAGGTGGCCGGTTTGGGTGCCGGATATTAAAAATTCGCCGCCGCCGGGAACCAGGCGCTGGCTGATATTGCCGAAACCCAGGCCATGATATTTCTCGGCGATTTGGCCGATCAATCGTAAGCGGTACAGTATACTGCGCCAAGCGCAAAGCTCGCGGACATCGATGGCCGTCGGCAGTTCCCTATATTGATGATCAAGGTGGTATTTGATAACACCTTCTGGTTCGCCGATCATGTTTTCCATTCTTTAACGCCTATTTAGATTTATTTTGTTATCCAGTCAACGCATGAAACCTAATTTCTTAAAATCCGGCAGCGCTTTTTGTTTGTTCGTGTTGCTGATCAGTTTAAATCTAGCGCATTCCGCAAATCAAAAACCAGCCATTAAACTCGTCTCCGGTGCCGATATTCAGCAGCGTGTCCAAGTGATCAAGGATAAGCAAAATCTGGCCGACGAGCTGAAAAGCCGGATCCTGGCAGCATATTACGAAAGCGAGGATAACCTTAGCGAATTGGATGCCCAGGAGGCGCAAGCCGAATCGTTCAAACTGGCTTTGAACGATTTGCCGTTGGAAGCGAAACAACTGGCCCGTCAGATAGCCGAAGCCGAGAACAATTTAAAAAACCGCAAAGCCGAGAAGTTGGCGATTTTTCCGACCGATGAGTTGGAACAACGCCTGATTACCGAAAAAACCAGGCTCAGCGATTTGGACGCCGAAATCAGCCGAATCGAAGTCCAGATAGGCGATCTCAGCAACAGGCCGCAATTGATTCGCGAGAAAGTCTCGGAAATCAAGAGTAAACAGGCGTCCAGCCAGCAGGAACAACAAAGCTTGGCATCCAGGGCCGGCGATAACCTGTATCAAAAAGAGGCCAAACAGATTCAATTGGAGACTCGGATCCGTTTGTTGAACAGTACCTTGAAAACGCTGGAGTTGGAAAACATCAGTAATCCGTTACGGCTGCAAGCCCACAAGGACCGGATACATTTGCTGACGCTGCAACGAGAGCAGCAAAGTTTATTGATTGCCGATTTGGATAATTTTCTGTTGGACCGCAAGCAACAAGAGATCGATAAGGAACAGATCGAGCTGTTGCAAGCGGAAAAAGAAGCAGAGGGTAAGCACCCATTGATTCGACAGGTCACCAAGGAAAATAGTCAATACAACCGTAGCTTGCAGGAAATCAATAAAAATACGGAGCAGTATTTGCTGCAAAAAAACGAAATTGATGTCCGCTATAAACAGCTCGAGAAAGATTTTCAAAGTGCGGAGCAAAAAATCACGTTGGCCGGTTTAAGTCCGGCTTTGGGTAATTTATTGCGCGAGCAACGTCGAAACATCCCGCAACGCAAAACCTACAACGGCCTGAACGAAGAAATTCAGAGCCAGATCGCCTTGGCTAGCCTGGAAATGTTCAAACTGGACGAGGCGAAGAAAAATCTAAGCGATATCAATCAGGTATTGTTAAAACGCGTTGCCCAACTGCCCGCCGAAACCGACGAAGCCGAGAAACTGCGGATACGCACCGAACTGCGGATGTTGTTGAACGACCAAAAGGATTTGGTGACGCGATTGGCCGGCGGCTATAACGAATATGGCCGAATCTTGGGCGATGTCGATTTCAGCTTGCAGCAAATGCTGACGATAGCCGACAAATTCAGCGCCTATCTGAACCAACGTTTGTTGTGGGTGCCGAGCGCGCCGGTCATCGGCAAATATTATCTAAAGGATATTTTTTCGTCATTACTGTGGCTGATGAGTCCGAGTAATTGGCTGGGCGTGGCAACCGGGTTTTGGGATAGCCTTAGCCATTTCCCTTTGCTGGTATTGGTCGGCTTGGGCATTGTGGTATTACACTGGCGTTTCAAGACGCGAATCAAGCTGCAACTGGCTATGCTGCTCAATAAAAAGGCGATTAGTCACGATTTCGGCGATATTGTCGCCAGTCTGCTTTATCTGTTGCTGATGTCTCTTTACGGCGCCTTGCTGATGGCGTGGATAGGCGGGGTGCTGATATTGAACAGCCGAGCGGATTTCTTTAGTCACTCGTTTGCCGAAGGTTTAATCGCCGCGGCCGTGTCATTATGCATGATTCAATTCTTTTATCGCTTGTTTAAGCCCGATGGGGTGGCGGATACGCTGTTTCACTGGCCGGATCACGCGATTGCGTTGCTGTACAGTCAAATGAAATGGGCGCGCTTCATCTTGGTGCCCGCTGTATTTATTATTTCAATGACCGCTAGCGATCTGTTTTCCGAACACAGTTATGCCTTAGGTAGAACCGCATTGATTGTGATGATGGCGACGCTGGCTTATGTGTTTCACCGTCTAACCCAGCCGCAGTCGGGATTGGGGAAGAATTTTTATCTACAATCGACCGGTTGGATCAGTCGTTTGCGTTATGTTTGGTACGCCATTGCTGTTTTGACGCCTGTGGTCATCATCGGTTTTGCGGTGACCGGTTATTACCAAAGCGCGTTGGAATTGCAAGGCAAACTGGTGCTGACGCTACGCTTGCTTTTCTTGACCGTATTATTCCAGGGTTTGGTTTTGCGTTGGTTACGAAACACCGAGCGGAAATTGGCACTAAAAAATGCTCGGCAAAAACGTAAACAGGTTGAACAAGCGGCGGTTGCCAGCGCAAGCATTGAAGGCAGTTATCCCTTGGAAGAGGAGTTGCTGGATATTTCCAAAATCAACCAGCAAAGCCATAAGTTGCTGACGACCATGGTGATGGTAAGCTTGCTGGTGGGTTGCTGGATGATCTGGAGCGACATCTTACCAGCCTTAACGGTATTCGATCAGGTGGTGCTGTGGCAGCATAGTCAAGTTGTCGATGGCAAGGACATATTGCAACCGATTACCTTGATCAATCTGCTAGCTTGCCTGGTATATAGCGGTTTGGCGTTCGTGTTTGCCAGCAACTTTCCGGCGCTGGTTGATTTGATCACCGTCGGCAAGTTCGAGATGACAGCCGGCAGCCGCTACGCGTTGATTCAATTGGTGCGTTATTCCTTGGTGACTGTTGCCTTCCTGGCGGTGGCCAACGAGATGGGCGGCAGTTGGTCGCAAGTGCAATGGTTAGTAGCCGCGCTCTCCGTGGGTTTGGGTTTCGGTTTGCAGGAAATCTTCGCCAACATGGTGTCCGGTATCATTTTGTTGTTCGAACGGCCAATTCGGGTTGGCGATACGGTCACGGTCGGCGATGTCACCGGTCGGGTTAGCCGGATTCAGATGCGAGCGACGCATATCGTCGACTGGGACAGAAAGGAATTGGTGGTGCCGAATAAAATCTTCATCACCGACCGCTTGATCAACTGGACCTTGTCCGATACCGTGACGCGGGTGGTGGTGCCGGTGAGCGTGGCCTATGGTACCAACGTCGAAATGGTCGAACAGATTTTGACCGATGCGGTAAAAAGCATAGCGGAGGTACTCTGCGACCCGGAACCTGTGGTGACTTTTGTGGGTTTTGGCGACAGTGCCCTGCAATTTAAAATTCATGTATTTGTCCGCGAACTCAGCGATAGGGCAGTCGTCACCCATCGTTTACATACGCAAATATACGAGGCTCTGCTGGCTCATCATATCGAAATTCCTTATCCGCAACGCGACGTGCATATCCGTTCGGTCGCCAAGGAGATATTGAACGAGTGATACATAGTTTATTAGCCGATTTCAATATAAAGCCATTCTGTAATAAAATAGCGGCCCTTTGAACACCGACTTGGCTCTTTAATATGCGTTGTCCGTTTTGCTCTGCACAAGATACCCGGGTGATCGATACCCGCTTGGCCGACGACGGCGATCAGGTCAAGCGCCGCCGCGAGTGTGTGGCCTGTAAGGAGCGCTTTACCACTTTCGAAGTCGTCGAATTGACGCTGCCGCGCATTATTAAAAGAAATGGCGCCCGGCAAAGCTTCGACGAAAGCAAGCTGCGGGCCGGTATCCAACGGGCCTTGGAAAAACGGCCGGTGCAAGTCGACGCGGTCGAGGCCGCCATCAGCCGTATCAAGAAAGCCCTGACTGCAAAAGGCGAGCGCGAGATTCCGGCCCGCGAACTGGGCGAGTTGGTGATGCAGGAATTGCAAGCGCTGGACCATGTGGCTTTCGTGCGTTTCGCCTCGGTGTATCGCAGTTTTCAAGACGTTTCCGAATTTACCCAAATGATCGAGCATTTGCAAAAGCATGATGCTTAGTTCAGATTCGGCCTATATGGCCCGTGCCGTTAAACTGGCTGAAAATGGCCTTTACACCACCGATCCTAACCCGCATGTTGGCTGCGTGTTGGTTAAGGACGACAGGATCATTGCCGAGGGCTGGACTCAACGCGCCGGTTTTGCCCACGCGGAAATCGACGCGCTAGCGAAAGCCGTCGATGCTCGCGGTGCGACAGCTTATGTGACGCTGGAACCTTGCAGCCACCATGGTAAAACCGGACCTTGCAGCGACGCTTTAATCGCGGCCGGCATCCGTCGGGCAGTGGTGGCAATGCAGGATCCCAATCCGTTGGTGGCTGGGCGTGGTCTGCAAAAACTCCGCGATGCCGGTATCGAGGTGGTGACCGGGGTGTTGCAACAGGAAGCCGAGAAATTGAATCAGGGCTTTTTCAAACGCATGGCCCAAGGCTTGCCGTGGATACGCAGCAAGTTGGCAATGAGTCTGGACGGCCGCACTGCAATGGCGTCCGGCGAGAGCCAATGGATTACCTCGGAATATGCCAGACAAGACGTACAACGCTGGCGGGCGCAAAGCAGCGCGATTGTCACCGGCATCGACACGGTGCTGTACGACGATCCGCAACTGAATGCGCGGGTGGATTTTGATTTGGTGCAACCGGTCAAAGTCGTATTGGATTCCCAATTGCGGATGCCGCTGTCGGCAAAAATGCTGCAAACGGCGGTGGAAGTGTGGATTATCACCTGTAGCGACGATGCGGCGAAACAGCAGAAGCTGCGGGATGCCGGCTGCAAAGTGTTTCGGGTCGATGCGCGGGAAGGTCGCGCCGATCTGCCGCAAACCTTTAAATTACTCGCCGAGTTGCAAATAAACACCGTCTGGGTCGAAGCGGGCGCCACCTTAAACGGGGCGTTGCTGGATGCCGGCTTGGTTGACGAATGGCTCCTTTATATGGCGCCTTGCATATTGGGCGATCAGGCGCGCGGATTGTTTCATCTGCCGGGTTTGCAACACATGCAGGATAAAAAGCTGCTGCATCTGGTCGAATCCCGGCAAATAGGGCCGGATTTGAGATTACGTTACCAAGCAAAAACCGATTGAAACGATGAAAAACACGATCGCCATTCTAGCTACCTTGCTGTTGTTGTCCGACTGGGCGGCGGCAGATGAGGATGACAAGTCGGTGACTAGTACCATCAGGATTGAGGGCGGCCAATTGATCGGCGAAAAGCAGGAGATCGAAATCTACGATTATCATACCGGTACTTATCAGACAGTCGATGTTTATCGCAAACCGGACAAAACACTAAAGAAATCGCCGGAAGCGGCCAAGCAAGCTCCGCCAACCGAGCAAACGCCACGCTAATGGCAATGGTCATTTTTCATCCATCAAGCTATCAACCATGTTTACCGGAATTATTTTAGCCATCGGCAACATTACCGCGATCCAAGCTAAAGGGGGCGATTGCCGGTTAACCATCGATACTGGCAAGCTTTCGCTGGCCGATTGCGCATTGGGCGACAGCATCGCCGTCAATGGCGTTTGCCTGACCGCCGTCGAGTTGGGCAATGATTATTTTTGCGCAGACGTCTCCAACGAAACTTTGTCTCGCACCACCTTGAACGCCGTTAAGACCGGTACGCCGGTGAATCTGGAACTGGCGCTGACGCCTTCGACCCGCTTGGGCGGGCATATCGTCAGCGGCCATGTCGATGGCATCGGTAAGGTGGTCGAGACGCACGCGGACGGCCGTTCGATACGGTTTAAATTCAAGGCGCCGGACACGCTGGCCAAATACATCGCCGAAAAAGGCTCGATCTGCATCAACGGCATCAGTCTCACCGTCAATAGTGTGGACGGTGCGTATTTTTCCGTGAACATTGTGCCGCACACCTTGCAAGAAACGACCTTGGGCAATACCGGGGTCGGCAGCGAGGTGAACCTGGAAGTCGATCTACTAGCCCGCTACATGGAACGCTTGATGAAAGGCGATGCGGCGGCGCAGTGCCACGGTAATATTACCGAGGTCTTATTAAAAAACGCGGGCTTTATTAAATGAATAGCATAGAAGAAATCATAGACGATCTGCGCCAAGGCAAAATGGTCATCATCATGGACGATGAAGATCGGGAGAACGAAGGCGATTTGTTGATGGCGGCGGCCTTTGCCCGGCCGGAAGACATCAATTTCATGACCAAATACGGCCGAGGCCTGATTTGTCTGCCTCTGACTCGCGAGCGTTGCCAGCAATTGCGTTTGCCCTTGATGGTCAACGACAACAAGGCCTCGCATACCACAAATTTCACGGTGTCTATAGAGGCCGCCGAAGGCGTCACCACCGGCATTTCCGCGGCCGATAGAGCCTTGACGATACAGAAAGCCGTGGCAAAAGATGCTCAGCCTTGCGATCTGGTGCAGCCCGGCCATATTTTTCCTTTGATGGCTCAGGCCGGCGGCGTATTGAACCGGGCAGGCCACACCGAGGCCGGTTGTGACTTGGCGCGCTTGGCCGGCGTGGAGCCGGCGGCGGTGATCGTAGAAATTCTCAACGACGACGGCTCGATGGCAAGGCGTCCGGACCTGGAAATCTTGGCCCAGCAGCATAACCTTAAAATAGGCACCATCGCAGACTTGATTCATTATCGCATCAAGCATGAAAACACCCTGGAACGCATCAGCGAATGCGCTTATCCGACCGAATTCGGCGAATTCAGGTTATATGCTTATCAGGATCACAACGACGAAAACGTGCATCTGGCTCTGGTGATGGGTGACGTGGCTGGTGACGAGCCTGTGCTGGTGCGGGTGCATGCCCGCAACCTGATCGACGACCTGTTTTTTTCCCAACGCAGCGATTGCAGTCTGCCGGTGCGCGAGGCCTTGAAGAAAATCGCCGAGGCCGGCCGTGGCGTGTTGGTGATCATTCGCCAGAAGGAAGATAACAAATCGCTAGTGGAGTTGATTCATGCTTACCAGATGCAGGACAACGGCATCAAGAACGGCCAAGATCTGACCGCCGACGCCGATTGGCGCACTACCGGCACCGGTTCGCGAATCTTGTCCGATCTGGGCGTGCGGCGCCTGAAAGTAATGGGCGCGCAGAAAAAATATATAGGCTTGTCCGGCTTCGATCTGGAAGTGGTCGAGCATATCGATGCGGCGCATTGATAGTTTGGTTCAAACAATTTCAATCATTCAACAACAGGTAAACATATGGCAATAGTCACTACCCTAGAAGGCAATTTATCCGCGCAAGGCGGCAAATTTTGCATCGTCTCTTCGCGCTTCAACAGCTTCATCGTTGAACAGTTGGAAGGCGGTGCGATCGACGCATTAGTTCGCCACGGTGCTGACCGGAGCAACATTACACTGGTAAAAGCGCCGGGAGCCTTCGAACTGCCGATGGTGGTGCAACGCATTGCCGCCAGCAAAAAGTACGATGCGATTATCGCGCTGGGCGCGGTGATTCGTGGCGGCACCCCGCATTTTGAATATGTAGCCGGCGAATGCGTGAAAGGTATCGCCCAGGTTGCTCTGCAATACGACGTACCGGTCGCCTTTGGAGTATTGACAGTAGATAGTATCGAACAAGCCATCGAACGGGCCGGCACCAAGGCGGGCAATAAGGGCGCCGAAGCGGCACTGTCGGCGATCGAAATGGTTAGTCTGTTCAACGCCTTAGTTGACCACAACCAGGGCAATTAATGAGTCAAGCAAAAACCAATGCCAGAAAATGCGCGGTACAGGCGTTATATCAGTGGCAAATGTCCGGCGATAGCCTGACCCGTATCGAAACTTATTTTCTGGAAGAAGAGCATCTGAAAGGCGCGCAGAAAACTTATTTCAGCGAGCTTTTTCATGGCGTGCCCAAGCAACTGGATGTGATCGATGCGGCGCTAGCCGAATTCGTCGACCGGCCAGTGGAAAAAATCGATCCAGTCGAACGCGCCATCCTGCGTATCGGTGCCTACGAACTCATCAATCGCTTGGAAACACCTTATAAAGTCATCATCAACGAAGGCGTCAATCTGGCCAAGGATTTCGGTGCGGACGGCAGCCATAAATATGTGAACGGCATCCTCGATAAAGTCGCGCAGAAACAACGTGCCGTGGAGATTGCCGCCAAAAAGGCTAAGTCACAAAACTGATGGCCATTGCCGAATTCGATCTGATCCGGCGTTATTTCGCGGTGCACGCGCCGCAACACCCATTCAACCAATTAAGTATCGGCGACGATTGCGCGTTGCTGAATATTCCGGTGGGCCATCAATTGGCGGTGACCGCCGATACCATGGTCGAAAACGTGCATTTCTTTGCCGATGCCGATCCGCGACTGCTCGGTCATAAGCTATTGGCGGTAAATCTCAGCGATCTGGCGGCGATGGGCGCCGAGCCTTTCGCCGTCACATTGGCCTTGACCTTGCCGAAAGTCGATGAAAGTTGGTTGCAAGCTTTTTCGGAAGGCTTTATTGGTTTGGCTTATCAGCATCATGTCGACCTGATCGGTGGAGACACGACATCCGGACCGTTGACCTTGACGGTGCAGGCGATGGGTGTGGTGCCGCACGGGAAAGCGCTATTGCGCTCTGCCGCACAAGTCGGGGATTTGATTTACGTCACCGGTCCGCTGGGTAATGCCGGTTTGGGGTTGAAGATCCACCAAGGTTACGCATGTGTCGATGCCGAACCAGTGCTACGTTGCTTTAATCAACCGCAGCCACGTGTTGCCGAGGGCTTGGCGCTACGCGGCCTTGCCCATGCTTGTATCGACATATCCGATGGGTTGGCCGCCGATTTAGGGCATATTTTGGAGAGCAGCGGTGTCGGCGCTTGTCTGCAGTGGGATAGTCTGCCGCTATCTAGGCAAGTGCAAGATTACATCGAACATAGCGGTGATTGGCGCATGCCATTGACGGCTGGCGACGATTACGAATTGTGTTTTACCGTCCCTGCAGACTGTTCTCGACTATTGCCAGCCGGTTGTCATTGCGTGGGTGAGATTCAATCGTCGCCAGGTTTGCGGATTGATAAGGCAGGGCGTGTGGAAACGTTCGAGGCAAAGGGTTTTGAGCATTTTTCTTAGAGAGCATTACGGCAACAGCCGATTAAGCGCGTTGCAGATCGTTAAAGATCCCATTCTGTTTCTGGCATTTGGATTTGGATCGGGTTTATCGAAAGTCATGCCCGGCACGATGGGCACTCTTGCCGCGATTCCGGTCTATCTCGCTTTGCTGCAAACCGGACAAATCGTCTATTTACTGATTACCCTCGCCATTGTCGTCGTCGGAATATCGATCTGCGATCGGGCCGCGAAAAAACTGGATGTCCACGACTTCGGAGGGATAGTCTGGGATGAAATCGCCGGGTTTTTGATTACCATGTTCGGGATCACTTATTCCTGGCAAAGCTTATTGGTCGGCTTCGTGTTGTTTCGGCTGTTCGACATCGTTAAGCCTTGGCCGATTAAATGGCTGGACCGGCATGTGGAAGGCGGTTTTGGCATCATGTTGGACGATGTGGTGGCCGGCATTTTCGCGGCGATGGTTTTGCGTTTCTGGTTTTAATAAGTCTTCGCTATGGGGCCAGATTGAGTGCCAATTTAGCGGCATTGCGAATGTCGGGATTAGGGTGATTGCCAAGTTGCCTTAAGCGGGCGATCAGCTTTTTATCTTCGACTTCCGTGATGGTCAGCAGGGTTTGCTCGACGATATCGTCGTTTTGGTTTTGCAAAGCAATCAACAGTAGCGCGGTCCTCTCCGCTGGGTTTTGCCACTTATTGATCTGGCGGATGGCTTGGCTGACGACCAAATTGGAGGCGTCGTGCAATGCGGTGCGGATTCCTTGTTGGGCTTCGGCGCCCTTCAATTCCCCCAATTCCATCACCGCCAATTCCCGGTCGTATTCGTCCTCGGCGCTATCTAATTGATGTAAGGCGTCGTTCAGTTTTTGCAGTTTTTCGTCCTCGCTTAATTCGTCTTCCAAGGGCGGTTGGCTCAACACCATTTGGGCTTGCTGCTGCAATAGCAGATCGACTTGACCTTTGATTTGCGCGGGCGTGTTGCCGGGCGCAGATGTGGTGTCCTCCGGGGAAAATTGCCGATAAGCATGGACAATCCACGCATGGATCTGGCTTTGGTAACCGAAGACAATCGCGGTGCCGCAAATCGTCAAGCTAATTAAAATTTTTCCTATCGTCATCGTCTTGTGTCGTTGAAATGCTTACTTCTTTCGTTCAGTTGACCGTAATTGGATCTGGCAGCTAAAATCCGCCGCGATTTGTAGGTTATTGTCGTGCACTATTTCAACCCCGGACATTACCAACAAACCTTCCCGCAGTATCTATAACAATCAATAACTAGGTGGAATTATGAACAAAAAACTATTATTTTTTGCTTCGATTTTAGCGCTGACGACGGCTAACGTTGCATTTGCGGACAGAGACGATAGACATGGTAGCGACGATAACCTCGATAATGCCTGCCCCGTCGGTCACGCGGCTCTGGAAAGCGCCATTAAATCTGCGCAGGCTCAAGCTAACGGCGGATTGGGTTTTCACATGTGGGCGTCCGTGGTGAATGCGAACGGCGTGGTTTGCGCCGTGGCTAAATCAGGCAATGGCTTAAATGCTCAATGGTTGGGCAGTCGCGTCATTTCGGCGCAAAAAGCCTATACCGCGAATGCGTTCAGCTTGACCGATGGCGCGAATCCAACTGCTGGAGCGTTGGATGGATTGGCTTTGTCGACAGCCAATCTTTATTCTGCGGTTCAACCTGGCGGCAGCCTGTTTGGTTTGCAGCACAGTAATCCCGTCGATACCAGCTGGGCATATGCCGGCAATTCTAAAAAATTCGGTCGAGCCGATGATCCGATGACCGGTCGCAGAGTCGGCGGCGTCAATGTCTTTGGCGGCGGCTTGGCGCTTTATAACGAAAGCGGCAAATTGGTTGGCGCGGTCGGCGTAAGCGGCGACACCTCATGCGCCGATCATAATATCGCATGGCGCGTGCGCGATACCTTGAAACTTGATTTTGTGCCAAGCGGTCTTTCCGGTGTTGCTGGCGACAATATTATTTTCGATCTTGATAAGCCAAAAGCTGATCAGAGCGGTTTCGGCCATCCCAAATGCCTGGGTGACGAAGACGTTAAAAATGCCTCGCTTATTTTAACTGCTCCTATCGGTAGCAATCCTTAAAAGCAAACTGAATCAAGGGCAAGTTTTTTCGCTCTTGTGTTGTTTATGCTGGAATTGGTGCGCTAAGAGATAAATTGCATGTTTATTGCTTGCTAATTTTTTTTTGGTCTGTATAATAAGCTAAATCAATCGCGGGGTGGAGCAGCTTGGTAGCTCGTCGGGCTCATAACCCGAAGGTCGTAGGTTCAAATCCTGCCCCCGCTACCAGATAACTGATTGACTCTTAAGGATAAGAATCATAAAGCCATCGGTTTAACACGTTGAAAAAAACCCCACAGGGCACCGTTTAGGGCACATGTGGATTTTTTCAAAAAGGTTCCAGAGAACCTGTGTTACATCGAGGGCTTTTTTTATGTCCGCAATAAATTCAAAACAAACCCCATCAACATCACGGCCAGAACCTGGTGCTGATGTCCAAACGTTCAAACAAACCATCACTCATATTGATCAAACTTCGCAAGAAGCGTTTGATTTAATCGAATTATTTTCAGATTTGCTTATTTGCGCGTCTGAAAGTTCAAAATTTCATACCAACCCACGCCTTTTACGTAATGCGCTCCAGGCAATACACTCAATTGCCGGTGATGCACAGAACACCATCAATTGTTTGGCTGAGGATGTTGGCTGCAATTATTCGGAAAGCAGCCCCTTGGTCTTCGATAGGTTTCCACAGGTCGTGGAGCCGTTAACTAGCCGCGGGGTGGAATGACATGACCACTATTCCTAAAAGTCAACACAACGCGGGTCCGGTCGTTTCTTGTGTCATTTCAGATTATTTTTTATTTGACCGGTTTGCGCATTGTCCTTCATGCGGTGATCCTGAAGGGTTTTTCTTGCCTGCTGAGGTTTATCCGTATTTTCCCGACGGCGGCAGCGTGCAGTGCACGACATGCGGCGCCTACGACCACCCAGTCATTCGACTTTGGACTGTTCATCATCCTGACAATCATTTGTTGGCCTCTCCCGGCTTTCCCACAGAGGGTGAGGCGCGGCGCTTTGGCAACGTTTTTGGCCTGACAGGATATTGCCTTCAAGATCTGCGCTGCTTTTATGTTGGCGAGGGTGATGACGATCCACGAAAACGCATACTTTATTCCCTGTCACGGGGCCGAGACGTATATGAGCGATTGCTTGAATCGCTGCCGGTAGACTCTGATCCGGAAACATTGCGGCAGCTTGCGTTATCACTCGACCTGAGAGACTACGCTTTGCCGCAATTTTCGGCAGCTTTCAGCGACGAGAGGCCAGCCTAATGGCCACCATCCGAAAAATTGAACGCCAGTCGGGTGTCGTCTATAAAGCGATCATCACCCAGCGCGGCATTGCAATAAAATCCAAAACCTTCACCCGCAAAGGTGATGCGCAAGCCTGGGTAAAGCGCATCGAGTCTGACCACGAAATGATGGAGGCTTTGGGCTCGCGCGGTGCTGGTTTGCGGTTTGCTGATTTGGTCGACGAATACATGCGGCAATGGCAAGGCAAGGACGCGGTCAACCAAGCCAGGCGGGCCCAGTATTGGCAAAACTGCCTCGGCGACTATAAGTTGGTCGACATCAGCGCAGATATGATTCGCCAAAGGCTTAAAGCTTTTGAAGCGGGCAAGGTGCTGCGTGGCGATGGCGCCGGCAAGACCAAAGCAATCAATCGAGACCGTTCGCCGTCTACGGTCAATCGTTATCGTACCGTGCTGTCGGCGATTTTCAGATATGCGATTTTCGAGGGCTATGTTGTTGCCAACCCGGTCGCCCGGGTCGCCGCTCGCAAGGTGAACAACCAGATTAATCGATTCCTGGATGAAGGCGAACGGGTACGGCTGCTGGCGGCGTGTCAAAAATCAGACTGGGATAAGCTGCATTTGTTGGTGTTGATGGCGCTGACTTCCGGCATGCGTAAAGCCGAAGTGCTTAACCTCCGCTGGAGTGACATCGACTTCGATAACAACCTGGCCAGGTTGGCAACCAGCAAAAACGGCGAACCCCGCTGGTGTCCTCTGCCTGACTTTGTTGTGGACCAGCTACGGCCGCTGCGCCAAGTCGGTGTCTCGCTTATCTTTGCCAGCGAGAACAAGCCCGAACGACCGTTCGAGTTCAAAAAACATTGGGACAAGGCGTTACGAGAAGCGGGCGTCGAAAACTTCCGATTTCACGATTTACGCCACAGTGCTGCCAGTTTGCTGGCCATGTCCGGCGCTTCCCTTTATGAGGTTGGCGAAGTGCTAGGCCACAAATCCACCCAAACCACCAAACGCTACGCGCACCTATCCACCGAGCACAAATCGAAGCTGGTGGAACGCGTCATGACCGCCGCCATTCGGCAAAAATAATTAGGAGAATACCGTGAATATAGAAAATCAAGATCGTGAAACCAACAATGGTAGTAATGCGGGCGACCTGATAGAGCTATTTGATGAAATAGTGATTAAAACCGAGCGGGCGCGTTGCATTTTAGAGCTATTGTTTGTTCCGTTAGAGAACAGCGAATTATTACCAGCAATTGGGGTGGTAATAGATGAATTGACGGCTATCGATCGCACCATCAAAGCCTGGCCCTCAGGCGAAGCCGGCGCGTAACAGTAAACCGCTTGTAGTTGCCTATCTGTAACTTATAATTCACAATGTATCAAGTTGAAGACTACCAGGCCGCCGATGGGCGGCTACCCTTCAAGGATTGGTTGTCAGCCTTGGCGGATAGACAAGCGAAAGCACGGGTATTAACCAGGGTGCAACGCATGGCTGCGGGTAATCTTGGCGACTGCAAGCCCTTACAAGACGGCGTATGGGAACTGCGCATTGATTACGGTCCCGGCTATCGCGTGTATTACGCGCAGGCCGGGGCCAAGCTGCTGCTGTTACTGATCGGTGGCGACAAGCGCAAACAGCAGGGCGACATCGACAAAGCCGTTGCCTATTGGAAAGACTGGAAGCAGAGAACAGACCATGAGTGAAGCATCAAAACCACACGACCAAACGGTTATCGAGCTATTACGCGAAGATCCTGAGTTTGCCAATGAATACCTAGCGGCAGCGTTAGAAGAGGTTGACCAGCCTGGCGGCCGCGAAGCGTTATTGGCGGCGCTACGGCAGATTGCGGAAGCGCAAGGTATGACAGAGGTTGCCGAGCGCGCAGGTATTAAACGCGAAAGCTTATACCGGGCCTTGTCCCCCAAAGGTAACCCCACCATCAAAACCCTGCTGGCCGTTACTAAGGCGGTTGGGCTGAAACTGTCGGTACATCGGCAGGCGGCAGCATGACCGCCCAATTTAACCCGCCCCATCCGGGCAGTATTTTGAAAGAGGACATCTTGCCCGAACTGGGGATTGGCGTTACCGAGGCGGCTGCGCAATTGGGTGTGTCCCGCGTGGCATTGTCGCGGGTCATCAACGGCAAGGCGGCGATCAGCGCAGAAATGGCGATTCGATTGGAAGCCTGGACCAGTGGCCAGACTGCGGAAACCTGGGTGCGTATGCAGGCCGAGTATGACCTATGGCAGGCCCGCCAGAAACCGCGCCCCAATGTCACGCCGGCACCTCGACCAGAGGCGGCTTAACCTGTTTTACCAAGCCTAGCCCGACGGGGCGAAATGCGGAAATCTCACCCGCCTGGCTTGGTATCTTTTTTGAGAATGACACTAGAGAGGTGTTGATGTGGTCATAGTTAGTATGACTGAGCGCGAGATCGATAGATGGGTCGCTAGCCAAAATTTGCCGCCTAGGGCGGGGCATTTGTTTCGGTATCCGTTTCTTGGTTTCGAAAATCCTGATTTTCAGGATTTCAAAAAAGCTCACGATATCATTCGTACATTCACTGTTTATGCTGCGCACGAAGGTGGCCACCTTGAAATAATCAGTCAGTTTATTGCCTCAAAAAATCACTGTGTCGAGTCGTTGCGAAAGATTTGTGAGCTTTTAGAAAGTGACGAACACATGATGATTTTTTGTTTCTGTTTACATAGAGCTTGGATGATTTGGGGAATCGGAAAAGAAAAAAGTGCGTGTGAATTAGGCTTATCACCCCTAGCAAAGGGCTGTTCACGGAGTAAAAAAGCTGATGAGATCAGGGGGCAAATCAAACAAAAAACGGAGGAAATTGTTGGGTTAGTCAATGGTTTGGCTGAAATTGGTGGCGTTCATTGGATTAGTGGCCCTCAATCCTCGATTTATGCTGCATTGCTACAACGCGCGGTCGATATTCAATCAAACTCGCTGCCTGAGCCTATTCGACAGTGGGCAGATTGGGTCGCTTATGACGCATCAGACGGAGTCTTGGCGCAAAAATTCCAGAAATTTAGTGGTGATGTTGGGGCTTTTTATGGCACGGATTTTCCTATGCCGACATTTGAAAGCTTGATGCTTGCCTATGGGCAACAAGTTGCTGAAGATTTTGGTCGTAACTCGCCTTATCGGGATGCGCTGAAGGCTTCAAAACGAAAGGAGTTTAACCCTGCATTTTTTGCCAGGGGTTTTCTCGGGTTGCTTAGCCGTATGGTTGATGATGGGCTGTTGCCGGAGAAAATCAAAACTCTCCGCCGGGTTGACTTCGATAGGTTGTTCAATCCTCCTTTTCCAGTGGTTGAATTTAAGAGATATGTCGATTCGGATTGGCGGAAAGATATAGATACAACTGCTGAAGAATATGAACGCAAGCAGAAAAAGGAAGATAAACGCAAAAATAAGGCAATAAATACCGCCAACAACTCTATCAACTAATTGATAAATAATAAGAAAGATAATACTTAAAAGCAGTTGCTGTATCTTTCTTACATCGCCGTCAATCGTTCACATAATGCACACACGCCGCTAAACGCGGCGGATTTTCACAAATCACCAGGGCATTTATGCAAACGAACCAAAACCCAATCGAACCAGCCGCGCTCGCGCTGGATAACATCTTCATCCTCGAAAAATTCCAGGAAAAACACGCCGACAAGTTCACGCCCGGTCAATTGACTTGGTTCATGCGTAATCGCGCACGCAATGGATTGTCGAAGTCCGGCGCGGTGATTTTGTCGGCCAGAAAGTTTTACATCAACGAGCCATTGTTTACGCAGTGGTTTGCTAGTCAAAAAGCCTAATTCTCTTTCAGACGACTTATCAACGTGGCCGCGCGGATTGCGGTCGAGTCGGACCGATGGCAAATGAGAATGGGTGATTTTGATGATGAAGTTTAAGAACTGTTACAAAAAGCAGGAACCGATGTGGCAATGCCGGCGATGCGGCGGCACCTGCAAAAAGCGCTTAATGCGTGATGGATATTGCGCGACTTGTTTGCGGGGTAACCGGGTGGCATTCGTTACCGCGCATTACAAGAGGTTGTCCAGTGCCAACAATTGAATCCAGACTTGAGTACGCGTCGAAATATGCGGCGCTGGGCTGGCCAGTGTTGCCATTGCATTGGATTACCGAGCGGGGTATATGCAGCTGTGGCAAAACTGATTGCCGGTCTGCTGGCAAACATCCGCTATTGCAGAAAGGGCTGCTTGATGCCGCTACGGATACAAAGACATTAAATGCCTGGTTTAACAAATGGCCGCGAGCAAATATCGGCATTCGAACCGGCGCGGCATCCGGGATTTTTGTACTCGATGTTGATCCTCGCCATGGGGGTGATGATGCGCTGGAGCAGTTGAAGAGCGAACTAGGCGCAATTCCGGATGATGTTGTACAAGTCACGGGTTCGGGCGGTAGCCACATCTGCTTCAGATACGCCGGCCCGGAATGTCGATCGACAACCAACTTTTACCCAGGGATCGATCTGCGCGGCGATGGCGGTTTTATTGTCGTAGAGCCATCAAATCATGTCGCTGGTGGCGACTATTTTTGGGACGGTTCATCGCCTTTGGACGGTGCAAAATTGCCAGAGTTGCCCCGTAATTTGCTGGCAAAGTTGCGCGATAAAAAACACGCGGTGAAGCATCCGGCGGAAAACGCCAAGCTTTTGCCGGTGATCGAGGTTAAGAAAATTCGGGCGGCACTCGCGTTTATTTCGGACTTTGACAGCCGGGACCAATGGCGCACCATAGGCATGGCGTTACACTCAACCGGGGCAGGTGATCAGGCCTTTGGGTTGTGGGGTGAATGGTCGCAGCAGTCGGATAAATTCAACTTGGCTGATCAGCGGCGAGTTTGGAATTCTTTCAAGCCGGGTGGTGGGGTAAGCCTGGCGACCTTGTTTGGCATTGCCAGAGGCAACGGTTATTCACCGCCGGAGGTCACTCGGCAGCCAGAACCGCCTTTGTCTGTTTACGAGGCTGAAGCCGCTCAGATTGAAACATCAATACCAGCGCAGTCAAATAAATCAAAGCGTAAACCCAATGCGGCGCCATCCGGCAATACTGAGCAGTTTCAGCGCTTTGTATTTCTGAAAAATCACAATCGGATATTCGATACCGTGACGCGCAACGAGTTGAGTCGAGACGGCTTTGATGGTGCGTTTCTGCATGTCTTTCCTGATCACAAACCCTCGGCGATTTTTCTAAAAAATCAGGCCACTATCAAAGTTGATGGCCTGATTTATCTGCCTGGCGAAACCGATAACCCGGTTCATCGTGACGGTGCGGTGCTGTGGAATATCTGGCGCGATCCCTGCGTCAGTTTGCCTGATGAAGCGACACATGAGGATGTGGAACAGTGGCTAGAGCATCTGGCTTATTTGTATCCCAATCTGACTGAGCAAGACCATATCTTGAACTGGATGGCCAGCACCTTGCAGCGGCCACAGTGCAAAATCAATCATGCCTTGTTGATTGCGGGAACCTCGCGAGTCGGCAAGGACATGCTGCTTAATCCGCTGCGCTACGGTCTGGGCTCTGCCAATGTTTGTGAGCCGCCGGCGGGAGAGTTGAAGGAATCCTTCACCGATTATTTGCATCATTCAAAACTGGTCATTTTCCAGGAGATTCAAACCTTCGAGGGCTTGAATCTGGAAAACAAACTGAAGCCGATGCTGGCCGCGCCGCCGGATATGTTGCGGGTGCGATTGTTCGGGCGGGGATTTTACGAAACACCGAATATTGTTCAGGCCATTTTTATGAGCAACTATAAAGATGCCCTGCACATATCTGAGGGCGACGGCCGTTATTTTGCGGTTTGGACCGATGCGGTACCCAGACCTAAGGAATATTACAACGACTTGGCGCGGTGGCTTGATGGCGGCGGCAATGGCTTGGTGGTGCGCTGGCTTCTGGACCGTGACCTAAGCGACTTCAATCCCAAACAACCAGCGCCTTTGACTCGGTTCAAATCGGAACTGATTGGCACCAGTAAGTCGCCGCTCAAACACCAGATTGAGGACATGATTGCTGCGGGCGATTATCCGTTCAACGTTGATTGTGTGCGGTCTATCGATGTGGCTAAAGCCATGCGCGATAAATACAGCGCCAAATCTGTCGGGGTGGTGATGGCTGAGTTGGGGTGTTTGCCGATGATGTGTAAGCGCTCGACCGGCAAACGCGAGAAGGTTGCCTTATTTGCGGTGCGGGATGTTGAGGAGTGGCGGCAGCAGTCGGCCATCAAGTGGCTGGATGAGTATGACGCACGAAGAGATTAGTCACCATGTGTCCCTATTTATTATTGTCGACGGGACAGATAACGGGACGCGCTCAGACCTTGCTATCCGTGGGCTGAGGGGCTATGTGTCCCCTTGTCCCCTTATTTTTCACACATGTTAGAGATATAGAGAGTAACGGTAATAACAGGACACTTATGCAAACACACGAAAGAAAGCAGTATCAAAAAAACCAGGGGACAAGGGGACGGATTGCCGCCAAAGCCACGCACGACGCGGCTTGTAGCCGTCCCCTTGTTGAAAAAATACGGGTGATCCGTCCCGTTATCTTGGGCTGCTGTCCAAGGGGGCGGGTGGAAAGTCAAACGCAACCCCAGGCTAGACCGATAGCGATTAGTTTCTTGCAGCCGCGCGAGTTTTGGGAGGGGGTATAGCAATGGGGGATGGGGGTGAAAAGTCATGTGGTTCGTTACCCGTGACCCGTTAGCCAGCTAAATTTTTATTTAGGAGTTTTTGAAAAGAAAAAGCCCACTATGTGATTGATATTAAAAGTGAAAGATAGTTTGATAATTTTCCGATTTATCTTTCTTTTTACGGCAGCGGGTCATGTTATGTTGGCATCAACCTTTTCCGGAGTGATTCCGGCAAGACTAGCGACCCGGTGAGATGCTGGCCGCGATCAGACAAACCCTCGGCTGCGAGATGCAGCAAAGCACATGTCAATCGTATTTTTTAAACCACGATTTTAATCGACGGATTTCTGTCGTCTTTTGTGCGAGACAACCAATGAAAAACTGGTATCAAATTAAAAACCTAACGGCAGCTATCGCCAAAATCAGCATCTTTAACGAGATTGGGCTTGGTGGCATTACAGCGGCAGAATTCATTGCCGAATTACGGGCGCTGGGTAACGTTACCACGCTAGAACTTAACATTCATTCCCCTGGCGGCAGCCTGTTGGATGGCTTGGCGATGTATAACGCGCTGAAAAACCATCCGGCCAAAATATTGGGCCATGTCGATGGCCTGGCGGCCAGCGCGGCCTCAATTATTTTGATGGCCGCTGACCGGATCACCATGCCGGAAGATGCTTACCTCATGATCCACAACGCCCAAGGCGGTGCCTTCGGCGACGCGGCGGAACTGCGCGACATGGCCGCATTAATGGAAAAGCTCCAGGGCAGTGCCGCCGATATCTATGTGCGGCGTACCGGCCTGGACCGCCAGACCATTCTTGACATGATGGCCAAAGAGAGCTGGTTATCAGCAACAGAAGCTAAGACGTTAGGCTTCTGCGATGAGGTTATAGGTCGTGTTGGCTTGGCAGCCAAATCCCGGCCCTTTGACCACCGCTTCAAGATGTCGCCCATGAGTGAGCCGGACTTCGATGAAGTGGAGAATGAGCGAGACTTTGAGCGACTGCTTCGAGACTTGCATTTCACCAAGCGTGAAGCAACCGCCTTTGTGAGCAGATTGAAAAACGTGGTCAATCGTCAAGCAGTCGACAACGCCGACGACGAAATTGTGGAGCGATTGGAAAATTTAAAAATACCCAAATCGATCCTCAACTAAACAAATTTTTTACAGGAATTATTTTATGAAGACTTTTAAATTTATCGGCCTTTGCATGGCTTCCTTTGGATTGCTAATCCTGGCGTTCAATGTCGGTGCCGCACCTCATGAGGTCGCCGCTGGACTGTCCGGACTGGCCTCGCTGGATCATAGCCCGTTATTCACTGGCTTGTTGATGGCGGGCACGGTCGGCAACTCCGACGCGGTTATGAAAATGCTGGACGGCGTGGAAAAATCGATTGCTGACTTCCAAATGAAAGCCCAGCGCGAGCTTCAGGAATCTGGTCGGGTCTCTACCGAAACTAAAAATGCACTAGATGATGTCCAGTTGAGGCAGCGCGAGTTTGCTGACAGGCTGTTAATGATAGAGCAAAAAGGCGTAGCCAGTGCCGATGGCGGCAGTTTTAGCGGGCGTTCTCAAGGTTGGGGTGGTCAAATCGTTAACAACGCTACCTTTAACGAGATGATGCGCGGGGGCCGGGCGCGTGCGAAATTCGATATTCAGAATAATACGTTAACCGGTAGCGGTAATATTGGCGGCGTCGACCGTCGCCCCGGCATGGTGCCGGGGGCCTTTGCGCCGCTGCGCGTTGAGGATTTATTCCAGCATTTTCCGACAGATTCGCCGTTGATTGAATACAGCCGTGAGAACGTGTTCACCAATGCCGCCGCAGAGACCACCGAAGGGGGATCGGCGAGTGAATCCAGCTTAACTGTCACTCTGGTTCAACAACCCGTATCGAGCGTCACACATTTTATGAAGGTCAGCAAACAACTGGCGGCGGATAACGCCCTCATGGCCGCGTACATCAACGCCCGCCTGATGTACGGCGTTCAACGGCGTGTTGATGCACAAATTGTGAACGGTAACGGTACGGCACCGAATATGAACGGGTTGCTGCAAACCGGGAATTTCACCGCGCACGGCTACACAGCCGCACAGGTTGGCACGCCGTTGCCAAAGCATCGCTTAATACGCAAGGTGATAGCAGATTTGCGCTCAGCGGGCTATACGCCGAGCGCCATATTGCTTAATCCGGCGGACTGGTTAGCGTTTGATTTAGATCTATTGTCCTCCACGCCGGCGGCTGTCAGCTCAAGTGATATCGCCAATGGCTTCCAGCAGATGTTGTTCGGTGTGCCGGTCGTCGAGACAAGCTCGGTGACAATCGATACCTTCGTGGTTCTCGATGCCTTAGCCGCCGCGTCGATCTTTGATCGGCAGGATGTAGGGATTGAAGTGTCAGATAGCGATGGCGACAACTTCACCAAGGGCTTGCTTACTGTGAAAGCCGAGCGCCGCCTGGCGCTTGCTATCGAGCAAACAGGGGCAATTCGCGGCGGTGATTTAACACCAGCGTAATCAACTCGCAACCGGGTTATGGCTTAGGTCGTAGCCCGGCCATTAATGGATGGAGAGCTAGTATGAAATTCTTAGAAAATATCCTGAAAAAATCGCGAATTATCGATGAGCTGTTTCAGAACGATTTGCAAGAACGCTCGGACGACAGACAGGCTTGTGCTGAAAAAATCCATAGCTTGTCCAAAGCGTTGCGTGAACTGCCTACCGATCAGCTTACACAAGCCGAGAAAGAGGTTGCCGACTCGACGCTTAAGCTAGCGCAAGCGCAGCGCAAATATAGCGAGCTGGCCACGGAGATCGAAGGCAGACGGCGCAAATTGTTGTCAGCTATTCAAGCCGAGGAACAAAAATTACAGCAGTTGAAACCGTTAATCATTCAGCAGGCCGTCAATAATCTGCATGAACGGGTACAGTCTGCCGGCCCATTAACGCCCAACAAAACGGGTCTGCTCAACGGCATATTTGAAGAATTGCGCACCTTGCCCCTGGTTGTCGATGACAAGCGCTTGCTTTCATGTATTGCCGATATTGACGGCCGCATCCAGGCGATTTTTAACTAAATGCGCCAATCCAGCAAACTCGCTGGCGATCATATCAAAGGCGAGGTAATTCACTTTGGCGTTATTGACAGGCCACCCTGGCAACGAGCCGGATTCTTTACCTATGGCGACTATTGGCTGAGCAGACAAATGCGCAAGACACTAAATCGCGCGCAAGGGCGGGCATGTCAGCCACGCCATAGCTAATGGTTAAGCGTTAACCGAGGATTATGTTATGAAAAAAATGGGATTTTCCATTACCACCGCCGAAGGGCATTTTTTGACACGCTGCGAGCTTAAGCAGGAAGGCCAAGGCATCTATCTGGACACAACATTTGAAAAGACTGTCGAGAAAAGCGTAACGGTGCGAAAGCTAAAACAGTTAGCTGAAATTAAGCAGAAACTTGAAGCCGCTCATCCCGAGGTAAAGCTTTGGGCAGTCGAGTTATTTAAAGATCAAGGCAAAGCGTTCTGCCGGTCGGCAACGACCGATGCGCCACCGTGGTTTAAAACCCAACACGAGCGCTTCGGCGGCTTGTATTCCGTCCAATAGTTGACAGGAGAATAACCATGTCAAAAGATTTCGATTTAAAAGCCGTGATAAGCATGGTTGACCGGATGTCGCCAGGCTTGAAGCACATCACCAAAAACCTAAACCTATTACATAGGCAGTTAAGAGTTGTCGGTAATGGTGCGCCGATGCTTGGCGCTGGTTTCGTCGCGGCGATGGCGGTACCGGCCAAAGCGTTTATGGATTTGGAGAATTCTGCAGTCTACCTGCAAAACACCTTGATGGATAAGAACGGGAATATCCCGGCGGTATTCCAGAAAATCAGCGAGGAAGCGATAAAGCTGGGAACTCAGTTACCCGGAACAACAGCCGACTTTAACGCGATGTCGTCAACACTAAAAGCCTTTGGCGTGAATGCGGACTCTATCGCCAATGGCGTATTGAGGGCCACTGCGTATCTTGGCGTCGTTGGCAAAGACATCAATGTGACTTATGACAGTGCGGCGGAATCAATGGGTAAGCTCAGCCGGGCGTTTAACATTGCCGACAGTGATATGGTGCCGTTTTCCGATTCTATCCAAAGGGTGTTGTTCAACGGCACCAAGCTGGATGAATTGCAATATGCTATGTCCCGTGTCTCTGGCCCGTTGAAAGTCGCTGGTGAAGAAGGCCTAAAGGCGGCAAACCAAATGCTGCCGTTGGTCTCGGTCTTTACCAGCACGGGTATTTCAGGTGAAGAGGCCGGTACCGGCATTCGTGAGATTATCAACCAGGCCACCAAGCTGAATAAATTCTCCGGCATTCCAAAGCTGATTGCCGACCTGGACAAAATAAACCACCTACCGAGCAAGCTACGCTTTGCGAAATTGGAAAACCTGTTCGGCAAGGAGCACGCCAGCAAAGCCGCGCTGATCACCCTGGAAAGCTATAACCGGCAAGTGCAGGCGATGGCCAACCAAGGCAGTCTGCTGGACAAAATCGCCAACTCCGCCGGTACGCTCACTAACAAGGTGGAGACAGCCGGCGGTACTTGGTCAAATTTCATGGCGAAATTCGGCAGCCAGTACGCGCCGGAACTCAAGGCGGCCGCCGATTCCGTCAACCGTATATCAGAAAATCTAACCGGCTTTATTGATCAAAACGGGCCGGCGGTGATGACAGCGGCGAAGATGGCCGGCGCCTTTGTCGGCTTGAAAGTTGCGGCCTGGGGTTTGGCTGGCGGTATCGGCGCAATAACGGCGGCCATGAAGTTAAACCCACTGATGTTGCTGGCACAAGCGGCCATCGTCGCGGCACCGTTGATCATTGATAACTGGGATAGCATCGTCAACCGGCTTAAGGAAGGATTCAGCAGGATCAAGGATTTTTTCCAACCGCTGATCGACATGTTCAAATACATCGGTAACTGGGTTTCGAACAATTCTATGCTAAAGCTGGTTGGCAGTGTGCCAATGTTCTTAGGTAAATCGGTTGCCTCGTTGTTGCCTGATTTCTCGGGGGTTCAATTACCCAGCGGCGAAGGCATGCGGGCACCGGGCTACCAAAAAAATATTGTTGGGTCGGTGAAAGGCGGGGTTGATGTCAATGTCCGGTTCGACAATTCACCCGCAACGATGCGAGTGGCTCCGAGTAAAACTCGTGGGCCGGTTCGGTCGAATGTGGATGTGGGCTATGGGTTTACCCATGCTATGTATCTAGGCATGCCGTAACTTGATCGGTTAGCCGGATCAAAAGCCGCCTGGCAGCAATGCGGGCGGCTTTTGTTTTTTGGCACCATAGACCATCGGTTTTTTGCCCGAGGGCGCAAGACAGGGCACAATCTAGGGCACATCGAAACTAAATTTAAACACGTTGAAACGCGCTTGACCTTCGGGCAGTTTCTGTTATCCTATTGATCCTAAGGACGTTTCAGCGTGTCCCGATGTGTTCGCCTGTTATTGGTTGGCGCTCATAACCCGAAGGTCGTAGGTTCAAATCCTGCCCCCGCTACCAGACAAATCAAAGGCTTAGGTTTAACGACCTAGGCCTTTTTTGTTGCGTGATGGTTTTGTGTAACCCCAGTGTAACCGGATTTAATCAATCGTAATCAACACGTAAGGCATTGGTGCGCTTGTTTTTTATTTGGCTTTAATTCCCTGTCTTAACCTTGCAGGTATAAAACAGCGCCCATTGCGGGTCGATTAGGATTTCAGCTTTATCAACATTGCACACTTCATTAGGCAGTTCTTTCTCAAGATAGGATAGGGTGACAGCGGTAAATCGGCCTTTGTCGTCTTGGATGTTAAGTCCGCCAAAAGTTGCGCCTTTGATAGCCCCGCTTTTCAGCGAATCGCCGAATGACGGCGTAACCATGATGCTGTTCAGGTCTTTCCTGTCGAACATGCGGAAAGTGTGGTCTTGAAAATCAAGCTCGGACCGCTGCACGGCTGAGTCCCCCATAAACTGAAATAGCCCTTCCCATACCAGAACACCCAGTCAACAGTACCGGCAGCGGTATTGCAATCAGTGCTCTCATATCATTGAACTTTAAGAACCTGTAGTCAGGTTTTTAGATATGGAATTGTTACAGGTCGGCTTAGTATACCGACGCAACTGGTCAAATACATTATTGCAGCGACCTAGGCGCAGGTGTGTAGGGATATTTTCCTGTATGAAGCTACGTTTTCTGAAAAATGTGGGCAGGATTACACAAGGGTTTGGCCGAATGGGTAGCCTGTGTGATAATCAAATCCGACTGCTAAGCTTCTGCTAACAGATAACTGAGGAAACCATGTCGAACGATACTTTACTGGTCAGGCATAACGCCACCGGAAAAGAAGTTGAATATCCGTTGTTGAAGGGGTCTTTGGGTGCAGATACCGTTGATATTCGCTCTTTGAACAAAGACCTGGGTTGTTTTACTTACGATCCGGGATTTATTGCTACCGCCGCTTGCAAAAGCAAAATCACTTATATCGACGGCGATAAAGGTA
This sequence comes from Methylomonas montana, assembly GCF_030490285.1. NCBI lineage: Bacteria > Pseudomonadati > Pseudomonadota > Gammaproteobacteria > Methylococcales > Methylococcaceae > Methylomonas > Methylomonas montana. The sequence goes on from NZ_CP129884.1 coordinate 2,125,084, forward strand.
TTTTGTTGTATCGCGGTTATCCGATCGAACAGCTGGCCGAAAACTGCGAATTTACCGAAGTCGCCTATTTGCTGATGAATGGTGAGTTGCCGGATGCCACGCAGTTGCGCGACTTTAACGAAGAAATTAGCGACCGGGCCATTATTCACGAAGCCTTGCGGAAGTTCTTCGACGGTTTTCATTACGATGCACATCCGATGGCGATGCTGGTCGGCGTGGTGGGTTCCTTGTCTGCGTTTTATCACAGCGACCTGAACATTAAGGATCACGCTAGCCGCCGCATTTGTGCGACGCGGATGATAGGTAAGATGCCGACCATCGCCGCCGCTTCCTATAGGCATTCGATCGGTAGGCCTTTCGTTTACCCGCGCATGGATTTGAGTTACTGCGAAAACTTTTTGAACATGATGTTCTCGCGCTCTTCGCAAAACTATATCGATCAGGAACACTACATCGATCCCAATCTGGTCAAAGCGCTAAATCTGTTGTTTATTCTGCACGCCGACCATGAACAAAATGCCAGCACGTCGACGGTGAGAATGGCCGGTAGTACGGGCGCCAATCCCTATGCCTGCGTTGCGGCCGGCATTGCCGCATTGTGGGGGCCGGCGCACGGCGGCGCTAACGAAGCGGTGTTGAATATGCTGGCGCAAATAGGCACTGTCGAAAATGTGCCTAAATTTATCGCCAAGGCCAAGGATCATAATGATCCGTTCCGTTTGATGGGTTTCGGCCATCGTGTTTATAAAAATTTCGATCCGCGCGCTACCATTATCCGCAAAACCTGCTATGAGGTATTAAGCAGAACGCACACTAACGATCCGCTGTTTGAATTGGCCTTGGCATTAGAAGAATATGCGTTGAAAGACGAGTATTTCATCGAGAAAAAGCTCTATCCCAATGTCGATTTTTATTCCGGCATTATTTACAAGGCCTTGCATATTCCGGTGGATATGTTCACCGTGATGTTTGCGATTGCCAGGACGGCAGGCTGGGTATCGCATTGGTTGGAAATGATGGAAGAGCCGACATTGCCGATCAGCCGCCCAAGGCAATTGTATGTGGGTTTGCCACGCCGGGATTTTGTGGCTATTAACAATCGCTAATCGAGTCATCATACCGACATGAAAGACAAGCAAACTTTGCAGGCACAGATCGACAATCCCGAATCTGAATCAACACCCGCAGAGGTGGCTGAACAGATACCGTCATTACCCGAAGAAATCAACGGTCCGAAAGGGCCGGAACCCACGCGCTTCGGCGATTGGGAACGCAAGGGACGTTGCGTCGATTTTTGATCCAGCGTTATTTTTAAACTTAACTTTAGGGAACATCATGTCAGCAAACAGACCCCTTTCGCCCCACCTGCAAGTCTATCGCTTGCCTTTGACCGGCCTGGTTTCCATCACCCATCGCATGACCGGCGTGTTTCTGTCGATGGGCCTCGTGCTGTTTGTCTATGTGCTGTTCGCGATTGCCGCTGGCGAGGGCGTTTATGGCGCGATGCAGGATTTCATGAAGTACTGGTTGTTCAAATTAGTCTATTGGGGCTTCATCTATGCGCTGTTTTTTCATCTAGTGCACGGTATTCGCCATTTGATCTGGGATACAGGTAAGACTTTTGACCGCGTTACTTTGGATAAATTTGCCGTCTACGAATTGATTGCGTCCGCATCGCTGACACTGATTACCTTTGTGGTTTCCTAAAAAGAGGGCTGATTATGGATTACAAAGCATTACTGGAAAAAGCCGCCGATTTTTTTTCGGTGCATAGCGGCTCAGGGCATTTTTGGTATCAGCGTGTTACCGCCGTCGCGTTGGTACCGCTGTCGTTTTGGTTGATCGTGTTATTGAACAAGGCACTGAACGCGCCTTATGCGGAAACCGTGGATTGGTTATCTTCGCCGTTTAATACCATGGCGATCATTGCCTGGACGGTGGCGGTGGTCTACCACGCCGCGTTGGGCGTGCAAGTGGTGATCGAGGATTATGTCTCGACGATTCCTGTCAGACATCTGGCGATCCGCGCCACCAATCTGATTTTTTTAGTTCTGGGCATTGCGGCACTGCTCGCGATTATCATTATTTTATTGGCAAGGTAAACCATGGCCTCAGCATATAACATCATTGAACACCAACACGATGTCGTGGTGGTTGGCGCCGGCGGAGCCGGTTTGCGGGCGACTTTCGGCATGGTGGAAAAAGGCCTGAAAACCGCTTGTATCAGCAAGGTGTTTCCGACCCGCAGCCATACCGTCGCCGCGCAAGGCGGAATCAGCGCCGCGCTGGGCAACATGGGCGAAGATGACTGGCGTTTCCACATGTACGATACCGTGAAAGGTTCGGACTGGCTGGGCGATCAGGACGCCATCGAATATATGTGCCGCGAAGCGATTCCGGCCATCATCGAACTGGAACATTACGGGGTACCGTTTTCCCGCACAGCGGACGGTAAGATTTATCAGCGCGCTTTCGGTGGCATGACCACGCACTATGGCAAGGAGTTCGCGCAACGTACTTGCGCGGCGGCCGACGTCACCGGGCACGCGATTCTGCATACCTTGTATCAGCAAGCCCTGAAACACCATGCCGAGTTTTTCGTCGAGTACATCGCGCTGGATTTGATCATGGAAGACGGCGAATGCAAGGGGGTGTTGGCTTGGTGTCTGGACGACGGCTCCATCCATCTATTCCGCGGCCATCAAACCGTACTGGCCACCGGCGGGTACGGCCGTAGCTTTTTCTCCTGCACCTCGGCACACACTGTGACCGGCGACGGCAATGGCATGGCATTGCGGGCCGGTTTGGCCTTGCAAGACATGGAGTTCATCCAATTTCATCCGACCGGCATTTACGGTTCCGGCTGTCTGATCACCGAGGGCGCGCGCGGAGAGGGCGGTTATCTGACCAACTCCGAAGGTGAACATTTCATGGCGCGTTACGCACCGACCGCCAAGGACTTGGCCTCGCGCGACGTAGTCAGCCGGGCGATTACCGTGGAAATCAACGAAGGTCGCGGTATCGGTCCGAAAAAAGATCATGTGCATTTGCATCTGGAACATCTCGATCCGGCCGTGATTCATGAGCGTTTGCCGGGTATCGCCGAAACTTCGCGGATTTTTGCGGGCGTTGACGTTACCAAACAACCGATTCCGGTACTACCGACAGTGCATTACAACATGGGCGGCATTCCCACCAACTACAAAGCCGAGGTAGTGACTTTAAAGGATGGCAACCCGGATTATGTGGTGCCCGGACTGATGGCGATCGGCGAAACCGCCTGCGTTTCGGTGCACGGCGCCAACCGATTGGGTTCTAACTCCTTGCTGGATTTGGTGGTGTTTGGCCGTGCGGCGGCAATCCGTTGCACCGAATTGGTCAAACCGGGCGCCGCGCATAAACCATTGGCGAAAGACGCTTGCGATCACGCGTTGTCGCGTTTCGACAAAATCCGTCACGCCAACGGCAGTCGTTCAACCGCCGAGATTCGTCTGGAGATGCAAACCACGATGCAGGCCAAGGCAGCGGTATTTAGAACCGAATCCACCTTGCAGGAAGGCATTCAACGCATCGGCGAAATCGCCGAGTCGTTCAATGACGTTAAAGTCGGCGATAAGTCACTGATCTGGAATACCGATCTGGTCGAAACCCTGGAACTGGATAATCTGTTGGGTCAGGCGCAAGTGAGCATCACTGCGGCCGGCAATCGCCAGGAAAGCCGTGGTGGCCATGCTCGTGAAGACTTCCCGAAACGCGACGACAAAAACTGGCTGAAGCATACTTTGACTTGGCGGCAGGACAATAAGGTCAAGATCGATTATCGCCCCGTTCACCTGTACACGCTCACCGACGAGGTCGAAGTCGTTGCGCCTAAAGAGAGGGTTTACTAATGGTTGAATTTACACTCCCCAAAAACTCGGTTGTCAAAAAAGGCAAGATATATAAGGCTGCCCAAGGCGCGACTAACATTCGTCTGGTCGAAGTCTATCGCTGGGATCCCGATTCCGGCGAAAACCCGCGCATCGATTCTTACGAGATTGATATGGATAAATGCGGGCCAATGGTGCTGGATGCGATCTTGAAGATCAAGAACGAAATCGACAGTAGCCTAACCTTTCGCCGATCCTGCCGCGAAGGGGTGTGTGGCTCTTGCGCGATGAACATCAACGGTAAAAATACGCTGGCGTGTACCAAGGCGATCGGCGATTACTCAGGGACCATTAAAATCTTCCCGTTGCCGCATATGTCGGTGGTCAAAGATTTGGTGGCGGATATGAGCCACTTTTTCGAGCAATACGCTTCAATCAAACCCTGGTTAACCACTGAATCCGAAGCGCCCGATGCCGAACGCCTGCAAAGCAAGGAAGAGCGTGCCAAACTGGACGGACTGTATGAGTGCGTGCTATGCGCTTGTTGTTCGACCAGCTGTCCAAGCTATTGGTGGAACAGTGATAAATATCTCGGTCCGGCCATTTTGCTGCAAGCTTATCGCTGGCTGGCCGATAGCCGCGATGAAAACGATAAGGAACGCCTGGACGAACTCGACGAGTCGTTCAAATTGTATCGTTGCCACACCATCATGAACTGCACCGACACGTGTCCGAAGGGCCTCAATCCGGCCAAGGCTATCGCCGAAATCAAAAAACTGTTGGTAGAGCGCGATCATCATCTGTGAGTGAAAACATCAATAAACTGCGCTGGCGTTGCCGGCGCGGTACGCTGGAGCTTGATCTGATATTGCTCAGGTATCTGGATAATCGCTATCTGACGGCCGACAGCCGGGAACAACAGACATTTTTAGAACTGCTTGATCTGGAAGACAGCGATTTGATGAGGTATTTGATGGGCGAACAATCTCCAGCCGATGCCGATTTGGCGGATCTTGTCGCATTGATGAGGGCCTTGCCTGCTTAAAGTGTGTAATCTCGATGCCGGCTGCGATAAGAGTACTAAACAGGTGCTGCGCTTTTGTTAGCTGAATAAACTTCAAGTAATCTCGAATAAAATAATCCCCTATTGCCTGTACTGCGGTTGACTAAGATCACAGCACAGTTATCTAAAATTGACTCAAAAACATCTGTCATGAAAAAGAGCGACTTTAATTATCAGTTGCCCGACCAGCTTATTGCCCAATATCCGCTACCGGAAAGGAGCGCCAGTCGTTTATTGCGCTTGGATAAACAGACTGCAACTATTACAGACTGCCAGTTTGCCGATTTTGTCGATATGTTAACCAGTGATGATTTGCTGGTGTTTAACAATACCAAAGTGATGCCGGCGCGCTTGTTCGCGCGTAAGGCGAGCGGCGGTAAAGTCGAGATTTTGATCGAACGCATTGAGGATACACGTCGCGCCTTGGCCCATGTCAAGGCCAGCAAATCACCCAAGGCCGACTCATTGTTGATATTGGAAAATGGTGTGATCTGCCGGGTGCTGGGTAGAGAAGAGGATCTATTCCGGCTGGAATTTGAAGCAGAGGCCGGCTTGTTGGGATTATTGGCTGAAGTAGGGCATATCCCATTGCCGCCTTACATTAGTCGTTCCGATGAGGTCAGCGACCTGGACCGTTATCAAACCGTATTTGCCGATCAGCTTGGTGCGGTGGCGGCACCGACGGCTGGGTTGCATTTCGATCAAGCAACTTTGGAACGCTTGGACAAAAAAGGCGTGCCGCGCAGCTTTGTGACCTTGCATGTCGGCAGCGGCACGTTTCGGCCGGTGCGCGTCGAGAATTTATCGGAGCATGTGATGCATAAAGAATTTTATAGCGTCTCGCAAGCTTGCGTCGACGCCGTAAGCCAAACTCGGGAAAAAGGCGGCCGGGTGGTAGCGATCGGCACCACGGCGGTTAGAGCATTGGAGTCGGCTTCGATTAGCGGTGCATTGCAAGCCGGATTCGGCGATACCAATCTATTCATCACGCCGGGCTATGCGTTCAAATCGGTCGATGCACTGCTAACCAACTTTCATTTGCCGGAATCGACTCTGTTGATGCTGGTGTCGGCATTTGCCGGCTACGACGCGGTAATGAATGCCTACCGTTATGCCATCGAGCAACGCTACCGGTTTTTCAGTTATGGCGACGCGATGATTGTTATCTAACTTTAAGCACTCCTGGGGTAGCCGGGCGGCCGCCCTATGTAAAGCCGAAATTCGTTTCACCGATAGTTATCTACGCAGGCTTGCCGGGCTGGCTTCCTTCAGTCGCATGTAAATTATCCGGTAGAGATATTGCCGGCTTTCACGATGCATAATTCACCGAATAGAGTTTGCGGCGATTCCTGTCTCCAGTGGAATCGCCGCAAGTGGCTCTAGTTATGGCAGTCAATAGACATACTGAAGGTGGTGTCGTTTACTCCGTAGGTGTAGGCCGATGCGGGGCTGGTAGGGCCATCGCATGTTTGACTATTGGTGTTGCCGGTAAAGCTTAGTGTTCCACCTGCACCGCTCGGAACCGTACAGTTTGAGCTTTTGCCCGCACTGTTCCCAGATCCGCAGTTGCCGCTGGGTGTGGAGCAAGTCGTTTGCGACCCACCGGAGGCCGGTGTGGCTTGGAGCGTACCGGCGGTGAAATTATCGCCGGTCAAGCAGACATTCAGCGTTCTGGTGGCAACACAGCTGATAGCCACACTAATACTTTGAGCCGTAGTGCTTGTCGCATAAGTGCCTGTGCCCGAACAACTGCTGCCTGAGCTGGTTGCGCCTGAATAACTCCACGTGGCGGTGCCGGTGGCCGTATTCGATTCGCTACAGGTATAGGATGTGCCGCTACCGTTGCAATTGCTTGCTAAGTCAGAGCTGAAGGTGCCAGTCAAAGGTGTGCCTCCAGTCAGTGTGACAGTTAGTGTATGGAGAGTACCGGCTGCCGCACAGCTTATGGGTAATGTAACCGATTGATTTGTCGAGCTGTCGCTGTAGCTGCTCGATCCTGTGCAAGTATCGGTGCCGGCCAAGCCGCTAAAGCTTAAGCTACCGGCTACACTGTTAGGTACGGTACAGCTGTAAGACGTACCGCTGCCCGTACAACTGGCGGTACCGCTGTTTGGCGTGATCGACAGGGTTCCAGAACTTGGGCTACCACCGCTCAAGGTCACCGACAGGGTATGCGTGGTACTGACAGCGCCGGTTGTCACCGACACCGCTACCTGAGCAATATCGCGTGGACTTGTCGTCGAGTTAGCACCGCGGAGTATGTCGCTATTGTCTACATTTGCCCTATCGACAGGTTCGCTGAGGCCCATTAAACCGCTATTACTGCGGCGCATGCTGTAAGTAACATTGACCGAGCCGGTTGTGGCTGAAACGCCCTCAATTACGCCGGAGGCTAAACCGTTTCCATTTTGATCGGCAATGTCACCCGCACCTACGTCGACTTCATGTGTATTGGGTGGGCACCAGCCTCCATAGGCCGCTTGCGTTGCGGCGTTACATTTGGGGCCGCGATTGGTCACATCCACTTCATAAAATGGAACATGAATTAAGTAGTCTGCGTTTGCCGATTTTTTTGCCTTAATCTCGGTTAGTACAGACGGACTGAGATAATCGACATAAACGGCGCGCGCTGTCAGGGTTTGCTGACCACCAACTGAAACGGATACCGGGTTGGAAGCGGTACGGTTGGCGACGTCCGGTTTGGTCGGTAATGTAAACGATTGGCCGTAAAATTTTGAAATGGTGTTGTCGTCCAGGATCGCATCGACAATACCTTTAACATAGTTGGCATAGGTAGTCTCGGCAGTACTGGTCTGACCCGATACCAGGGCCAATTCACTGAGCGGGAAGGCACTGATTTCGACTCGATGCCAATCCTGATATACTCGCCAAAAGCCATCGATTCTTTTCATCCGGCAGGATTCCAAATACTGATCGCCCGAGGCGCTGGCGAGCGTACCAGAGCTGGAATAGTGTTTGTGCTTGCCGCTACTGAAATCCGATGCGCCCCTGAACGGATCGTAGCAGCGATCGCGGACGTCATCGGTTGAAGCGGTGGGATTGCAGTATTTGTTGTCAGAGCCGTCTACGGTGGAAGCGCCAGGATCATGATGGTCGCCACAGCAGACGCTGCAAAATTCGTCTGGATTGCTAAGACAGTTGCCGTTATTGCCATTGGTAGCGCAACCTTTGTCCTTGTCGACTAAATCACCTGCCTGGTCTTTGTAGCTATTGCCCTCCCATTTTGCATAGGAAGCCGTTCGCGCCTGGCCGGATGTGGTAAATGCGCAGTTACAGGATACGGTTAAAAAATCTTCCTGACGTAGCAATTGGCCTGTCGAGGTGTAGGTGTAGGCGGTAAACTTGACCTGACTACTGCTATCTGCGGTGGGTACCAGCGTTTCCCGTTTGGTGGTGCTGCCTACCCCGACCGCCACGACGTCTTGATCCAGGCTAGGGGAATAATAAACCGTAGGTTTCTCGCCGCTGCCGCCACTATTATGAGACAACGCTGCCAGAGCCGCAGGGCCATTGTTGTTTATTAAACCTTCCAGGGCAAGAGTCTGATCTGCGGCGTCGCCAACATCGCTCCAAGTGACGGTGACGACGACTCTTTTTTGATCGGGGATAGTGCCGCCAGGAACCGGAGTGGTCAGCGTGCCGTTGTTGTAATAATAATCGGTGACCGTCCAGTTTCTGGAAAATGAGATATTACCTATCGATAGGGTTTTTAGAGGCTGTGGAGGGCTATTAGTGTCGAAGCCGGTGGCGCTCAATACCGGGTTGGTTAACCGACCGCCGGTATTGGTGCCAATGCCGGTGAAGTCAACGATCGTGGTATCCGTCGAGTCAACCTTTTGGAAAGCACGCAAATCTTCCAGTTTTTCCTGAGCGATACTCATCGCTATGGATCGGGCATTGGCCGAACTGCTGTTTTTGAAAAACTTGCCTTGCAACTGGATGACCGCGGCGATGCCCACGGCAAATACCAAGCCGGCAACCAATGCTTCGATTAGGCCTACGCCTCGTTGTCGTCTAGCGGATTTCATATGAGTTACCTGAAGTTTGCTGTGGTTGGTATTTATCAAAAGTCGCGCCAACTGCCGGGAATATACGCGGCGGTGTAGCTACTGCCATTTTTTCCGCCAAGGTTACTCAGTAAGTCGGGGTCGTAAACGACTGAATAGCTACCTTGCATCTGATCACCGCCCACGTCGGAAATCAACGAGCCTTGAATCATTGGGCTGCCTCCCAGCTTCATGCCTGGCGTCGGCGGGTTGCCGGTGGTGTTAGCAATAGTGGGATTATCGAAAATATAAACAATCCCATAAATAACGGAAGTCCCACTATTCATAGTCAGGGCTTGGTTATCCAGTACCAGAATTACCGGTTTGGTTGTAGAGCCAATTACCTGACCCGGACCCAACTGACACTCGCCGGTGATCCACCATAGCGGATAAGTATTGCCTGAACTGGCGTTCAAGCCGCTGCAACTGGACACGACATGACCATAACTATCGGCTTCCGCTTTTTTTGTAGTCCAATCGGCTTTGTTGATGCCAAACAGAAACCGGAACAGATCGGTGGGAAAATTGGCATCGTTGGGGAGCAAGTCCGGGTAGCTTTGGCTGTATGAAGTTAGTGTTACGCCGCCCATCTCCGCGTGCGATAGATAAGACGGACCGCATTGGGGATTATTGCCACCAAAATATTGTCTGTGGCAGGTGGCTGCGGAGCCGCTAGTCAGTTCGATGACTTTAGGTGGGTTGCTGGGGGGGCCTGACCAAATTGATACCGGCACGCCTGGCCCAGAACCGTTGGGGTTGCCGACAATATTGAAATTGCCGCCGGTGCCAACCGATCCGCCAACGATCAAGGGAACATCGGGGGTGCTGCCGCCCAGTGCGTTGGCCATGCTGATTTGGCGAATGACGTTTGCCGAGCCGGAGCCGTCGGCACTGGTGCCCGTGCTGGTGAAAGTAAATATCGGAATAGTGCCAAGGCTTGCGCCGCTATTGACGACGGTTACACTAAACTTGGCTTGACCGGCACTGGCGGCAGTGCCATCGGCTCTGAGATCGGTCGCCTGGGCATTGGCCAGAATGGTGGCAAGTGTGTTTGTGGTGGTGGTTGGGCTTGTGCCATCGTAGAGCCGTTTAAACTCGGTAATGAAACGCTCGGTGGAATAATCCAGTCCGGCCTCGGCAATCGCAAACGCCTCCTTGTGGCGTGTTTCGTTGCCGGCCATGCGTTGGTCGAACATGCCGACCTTGGTGGCGAAAATGACCATCAGAGTCGCGGTCACAAGCACTGCAATGGTGACGACCAAGGTAGCCATTCCGCGTTGATACGAGTGTTTTATTAGTGATTTCATAACTTCACCATCCTATTCAGTCGTTTTGATGAAACGCTAAAATTCATCGTTACGGATTTTTACGGTTTCGGTAATGGTTCGACTTACCGTGGTGTCTCTGCGCAAGACGCCGGACAGACTGATCCTAATTTGCCGAACGTTGATGCCGGCCTCGACTACGGTGGTATCGGTGAAAGTGAGACCAGTGATACGTACCAGCGATTCGTCTGTCACGGGTTGCCAGGTGCCGCAACCTGCGGCAACGCTGGTTGAACCGTTGCATTGTTCGATCCGTTCAGTGCCAGCCGTAGTGTTTAGGCGGAAGCCATATAATTCGGTGGTGCCGCCAGTAGCCTCATCGAAGGAGTAGGAGATGGTGTTACCACCACCGCTAATCACCAAGCGTGTTGCTGTAGAGGCGGTGTTGGCCGTACTGGTCGACGAGAACGGGTTGGTTGGAGGCAGAGTTGCGGCATTGGTTGCAGCATTGCGGTTTGCGCCGGCACGGCGAATATCTCGGGTCATCAGGCTCATGGCCGCTCTAAGCTCCTGATTGAGCCGAATGGATTTTAAGTTTTCATTGTCCGATTTTATCATCGACACAAAGATACCCAATACTGCGCCAAGAATGATTAGGCCGATTAAAACCGAAACCAATAATTCAACCAAGGTAAATCCGGTTAGTCTTTGTTGCTTGGTGTTTAAAATAGTTGAAGGTTTCATTATGGGCAGGCTCCGCTGTCGATATAGCTGGTTAGCGTGGAAGCGCTATCCTTACAAATTCTGATTCTGCCGGTTGAGGAGGTGGTGACGCCGAGCGATTTTCCACCGGCTGCAAAAAACCGGATGGTGCCGGAAGTTGCTGTGCCTCTCAGTGATTCGAATGTTCGCGATTTTGCGGTATTAAAGGTAACGGTTATCCCTGTGTAATCGGTGTTGCTAACTACGCTGCCCGCAGCACAGCTATTGGCGGTCGAGCAATCGCAAGTCGTAGCGCCTGCTTTTGTCATGCCATAGCACCAATCGCTATAAGCATTGCTGGCGCTAGCGCAGGCAGCGCCGGTACAGACTGAGCCGGACGATGTAAATACGATGCTTTTGCCCACAGTGATTGCAGCGTTGCTAGTCACCGCTTCCGCTTTTGCGTTTTGCAATGCCGCAACCAAACCTTCTGCCGCGCCTTCCACGCGTTGCTGCCGCATTTGATCTTGGAAAGAAGGGACGGCAAGTCCGGCTAACACGGCGACGATGACAATCACCACCAATAGCTCAATCAGTGTTAATCCATATTGCTGCTTGCGCTTTCTTGCCAGTTCGGTTTTTTCAACCAAATATCTTTTTTGCGTTCGTGAAATATGAGTCATTGTGTCTAAGCTTAGGTATGCTTGTTTTGCCGACCGTCGGTTGTTTGTTGCTACACCGGATAACATTCTTGGCCTCCAGTTTAACGCATTATGGAGAAAGCATCAGTCACACACGTTTTCCTGCTGTATGAGAGTGGTTGCCATACGGTTTCCGTATTCGGAAACAATCCTCATCGTCAATTGCAGTAATGCCGTGGTTGTTTGTATAGGTTTGCTTTTCTCGGGCTAAGTCTCGATAATTTTGGTACGTCTTCGAATATAGTTAGTATAGGTGACTAGCTCACTTTCCTTATACACCCCGCTAAATAAAAGGTATTTGAAATGAAACACAGAGTGAGAGAAAAGATTTTTGGTTTTACGTTGGTTGAGCTGATGATTGTGATAGTGGTGATCGGTATTTTGGCGGCGGTTGGGTATCCTTCTTATAGAGAATATGTTGTTCGCTCTAAACGTTCAGATGGTAAGGCCGCTTTGTTGCAAGCGCAATTGGCCCAGGAAAAATATCGGGCTAATTGTCCACAATACGCCACAACAATTACACCTGGATATCCGATTTCACCGGCTACATTTAGTTGTTCAGATTTAAAAATTAATCTTCCGAACAATTCGCCAAATGGACATTACACCATTGCAATTTCAGGTACGCCAAATAATACAACCTATAAATTTACAGCTACGCCTAGTGACTTTACGGACACGAAGTGCAATGTTTTTGCTGTCAATCAAGATGGTAAAACGACCTCGGCTTCGCAAACGACAGATGCAGATGTGCAGGAATGTTGGGGGAAGTAGAGCTAAGTTGAGCTCATTGTCAAAATGGAGGGGCAACGAGCTTAATAACTCGTCCCCCATATCGCGTTCGTATTGAAGTAGATAAGTAGCAATGTTTTTAATCATAAAAAATATACCGTCCACCATCAATAAGTATGATTTGGAGAAGCTGATTAAACCTTCGCTTGAAGGGCAGTTTTGGCAAAAAAGCGGTTCTCTTAAGTCGGTAAAAATAATAGAAGTGAGTTATGACGAAAAGCCTTTTGAATATCACGGTGTGGCGTTTGTGACACCGGATGACGTGGCGATGCGAGTCATCCATTCATTGAATGGAAAATCAGCCTTTGGGGCGTTGCTTAATGTCCATGAATATGAAGTGAGAAATTGGCAAAATGATAGGCGACAAAGGAATGAGCTTCCCGCAAAAGGCCTGAAAACCGATAAAAGAAAAAGAGATCGTCGAAGATCGGGGATCCGCATAAATTAATGTCATGACGCTCAAATGAGCGCCATCAAGGTTCGCTCATCTTTTCCTATCTGTTGCTGTCTCGGTTGATGCCGGCCGGCCGCATGTCGCAGTACGCATTTTCGGTAATTCAATTTTGAGTAACTACAATCTTGTTGTAGCTTAGTCGCACTTTAATGGGGCACAAAGATCGCCTGCCTACCTGAACACAATCCATCAATGGCATGTTCAGGTAGATTTCAAATATAAATTCGATAAATTTTGGAGGAAAAATTGTGGCAACAATTCTCGCAGTAGACGATTCTGCATCGATGAGACAGATGGTGTCTTTCACATTGAAAGGCGCCGGTTACAACGTGGTGGAAGCGGTTGACGGTTTGGATGCCTTGAACAAAGCCAAGGCGCAGGCTTTCGATTGCATTGTGACCGACGTCAACATGCCTAATAAAGATGGGATTGAGTTGATTAGAGATTTAAGGGCATTGCCCAATTATAAGTTTACGCCCATGTTGATGCTGACGACCGAAGCCGGTATGGATAAAAAACAGCAAGGTAAGGATGCCGGCGCTACGGGCTGGATTGTTAAGCCGTTTAATCCTGATCAGTTGTTGAAAACCATCAAAAAGGTGATGGGTTAGTTTCTGATATTCTCAACGCTACAAAGGATTCGGTAATTCTATGGCTATCGATATGGCGCAATTCCATCAAGTGTTTTTCGAGGAAAGCTTCGAAGGCCTTGATGCAATGGAATCCGGATTGCTCAATCTCGATATGGGCGATGTCAATGTCGATGATATCAATACCATTTTCCGGGCTGCGCATTCGATAAAGGGCGGTAGCGGCACTTTTGGCTTTACGGCGGTTTCCGATTTCACCCATGTGATGGAAACCTTGTTGGACGAGATGCGCGATGGGCGTCGGAAAGTCACGCAACCGGCTGTCAATGTATTATTGGGATCCGTTGATTGTTTGCGGGACATGCTGCAAGCGATACAGACAGACGGCGAAATTGACCGGACTGATGTTGCCGAGCATAAGCAAGCGTTGGATAACGAACTGAATAATCTCGGCGCGGCCGATTTTTCAGAGCAACCAGCAGTTGGCTCCATGGCAAACAATGTTCCTTTATCCGGTGTTGAGCAAGAGATTATTGGCTGGAAAATCGCCTTTAGTCCGCATTTGCATTTACTAAAAACCGGTAACGAGCCGGTCAGGATGTTTAGGGAATTGGCTACTCTTGGTCAATTAAAGACGACGGTCGATTTGCAGGGTGTACCGGATTTTTACGATCTTGATCCGGAAGAATGTCATTTATCCTGGAAGCTGGAGTTGATAGGCAATGCGTCCGTGGCGGAAATCGACGAGATTTTCGATTGGGTCGAAGACGATTGCGATCTAGCTAAACTAGCCATTTATGGGGAGGGGTCATCGGCATTAGCCGTATCGCAACAAGCTTCGCCCGTACCCGCTGTAAATTCGAGCATCGAGCCAGCAAGCTTTGAATTCTCAAAGACTACCGAACCTAAATTGGCAAGTGTTGAAAAAGCCGGCAACAAGGAAGAAGCAAAAACTGCCGCAAAAGGTTCCAGTTCTATTCGGGTCGATACCAGCAAAATCGATACGCTGATCAATATGGTCGGCGAGTTGGTGATAACTCAATCCATGCTGAGTTTACTGGGTGAACATTTTGAGTTGAATAAACTGGATCAGTTGAAAAACGGCCTGTCTCAGTTAGAACGGCATACCCGCGAGCTGCAGGAAAGCGTGATGAATATTCGCATGCTGCCTATCAGTTTTGTGTTTAGCCGCTTTCCTCGGCTTGCACATGACATCAGCAGTAAGTTGGGCAAAAAAATCGAACTTAAATTGGTAGGCGAGCATACCGAAGTCGATAAGACAGTCGTCGAACTGCTCAGCGATCCTTTAGTGCATCTGGTCAGGAATAGTCTCGACCACGGCATCGAAATGCCGGACGTTCGGTTGGCTGCCGGCAAGCCCGAAACCGGTACGGTGACGCTGGAGGCTTATCACCGTGGCGGCAATATCGTCATCGAAGTCAGCGATGACGGTAAAGGTTTAGATAAAGACAAACTGCGGGCCAAAGCCATCGAGAAAGGCTTGATCGATGCAGATGCCATCCTGACCGATAAGCAAACCTACGAACTGATCTTCATGCCGGGATTTTCCACTGCCGAAAAACTCACCGATATTTCCGGTCGCGGCGTCGGCATGGATGTGGTCCGTCGCAATATTCAGGCCTTGGGCGGCAATATTGAAATCCTGTCCGAATTGGGAAAGGGCTCGACGATTTCGATACATTTGCCGCTGACTCTGGCCATACTCGATGGCCAGTCGATTGCCGTCGGCGACGAAATTTATATCTTGCCGCTGGGTTCCATCATCGAATCGTTGCATGTTAAGGAAGATAGGCTCAACCGGGTGGCCGGCAAGGGCGAAACCTTCCTGTTGCGTGGCCAATACCTGCCGATTGTCAGGATGCATGAGATTTTCAATGTCCCCAGCGCCAAAACCACTAAGCTGACCGAAGGTTTGATCGTGGTCGTCGAGGGCCAAGGGTTGCGTTGCGGCTTATTCGTGGATGATTTACTCGGCCAACAACAAGTGGTGATCAAGTCTTTGGAAGCGAATTATCGTCGAATCGAAGGTATATCCGCGGCAACCATTTTAGGAGACGGTTCGGTGGCGCTGATTCTGGATATTCCCGGTTTAGTGCGTTTGGCCAATCAATAACCGGATTAAACATATCATGTCGGAACTTATCGAAGTCAATGATACAGCGCCGCAAGAGGCGAAAAAGCAGGAAAGCAGTTTGCAATTCCTCAGCTTTACCTTGGGTCAGGAAGAGTACGGTGTGGACATTCTGCGCGTACAGGAAATTCGCAGTTGGGAGCCGGTATCGCGGATACCCAATGTGCCGGCGTATGAAAAAGGCGTGGTCAATTTGCGGGGCGCGATTGTGCCGATTATCGACTTACGGGAGCGTTTTCAGCTAGGCCATAGTGCTTATACGCCTTTGACGGTGGTAGTGGTTTTGCAAGCCCGAATGGCGGATAAGACCCGCGTGATGGGTGTTGTAGTCGATTCGGTTTCCGATGTCGTGGATATCAATAAAAAAAGCATTCAAAGCGCGCCCAATTTTGGCGCCAAAGTCAGCACCGAATTTATCAACGGTCTGGCGTCTGTAAACGACCGGATGGTGATGCTATTGGATGTCGATAAATTATTAAAACTTGATGGCGTGGATGATGAAGATGAAAGTTGAAACAAGAGCAGTGTCTGGCTGTGTCCTGATGGAGGATATGCAATGAGAGTCAATCACCCGGTGACCGATCGCGAAGTCTTGATGAAGCCCGGTACCATTTTGGTCACGCGCACTAATCCGAAAGGCATCATTATTTACGCGAACGATGCTTTCATCGAAATCAGCGGATTTAGTAAAGACGAACTGATAGGCGCTAATCACAATGTGGTTAGACACCCTGATATGCCGCCAGCGGCTTTCAAGGATTTATGGATGTGTTTGAAAGCCGGGTTGCCATGGACAGCACCGGTTAAAAATAGAACCAAATCCGGTGATTATTACTGGGTGGAAGCGAATGTCACGCCGGTATTTAAAAATGGCAAGGTGCATGAATATCTTTCCGTGCGTTACGCCCCGTCGCGCGAACAAATTGCGCAGGCCGAATCCTTGTATGAAAAATTAAATGCCGATAAAGCGACGCTGCGTCCGACAGGTTTTGCGGCGGCGATTAAAAAACTGTCGGATATAGGTTTGTGGAAAAAAGCCGGCATTGTCTATCTGACCTTGCTGCTACCCGCTCTATATTCGATATATTCAGCCTATTTAGCGCAAAACGTGGTTGATGTATCCTGGTTATCGGCGTTGGTTGCGATAGGCACGCTCATCGGATATGGCTTGATCAGAAATATCGTTCAAACCTTCGAGAGTTCGATCAACATTTGTTATAGGCTGTCGGACGAACATTTCAGAAATACCATCGATCTGAATCGCGGCGATGAAATTGGCGATTTCAAACGTGCCTTATATGGCATGCAAGTCAAACTAAATTCCGATTTGGCTTATTCCAAGCAGATCGGATCAGAGGCGATGCGCATCAAACAGGCTTTGGATAATGTGCAATCTTGCGTGATGGTAGCCAATAATGATCTGGAGATCATTTATATGAACAAAACCGTTGCGGATATGTTCAAAAATGCGGAAACCGACATTCGCAAACAATTGCCGGCATTCGATGCGAACAAGCTAATGGGCGCCAATATCGACCAGTTCCATAAAAAACCGGCACATCAACGCGGCATATTAGCAAACCTATCCAGCACGTTTAGTTCTGCGTTGGTGATTGGCGATAGGCATATGAATATCGTCGCGAATCCGGTGATGAACGACGACGCCGAGCGTATCGGCATCGTCGTTGAATGGCTGGATAGGACGCACGAAGTCAAAATCGAGCAGGAGATTGCCAGTATCGTCGAGGCTGTTAAGGTTGGCGAATTGACTAGTCGGATTCAGCTTGCCGATAAACAAGGCTTTTTTGAAACGCTTAGTAAAGGCATAAATGAATTAACCGATGTTATTGAAAATGTGTTCAGTGAAGTCGGTAGTACCATGCAGAGCATGGCGGAGGGCGATTTGACTAATCGCATTACCAGCGATTCTCAAGGGGTGTACCTCAGTTGCAAGAACGATATCAACACCACTATTGATAAGCTGAACGAAATTTTCGGGCAGGTCAGCGAGTCGGCGAATTTCATCAATAATTCGTCTCAGGAAATTGCTAGTGGCAACAACAACTTGTCGCAACGCGCGGAGCAGCAGGCGGCAAATCTCCAAGAGACCGCCGCGAGCATGGAAGAGCTGACAAGTACCGTTAAAAACAACGCGGATAATGCCCAACAAGCGAATTTGGTGGCCAATAACGCCAAGGAACTGGCTGAAAAGGGCGGCAATGTTGTGAAGGCTGCGGTGTCCGCCATGCAGGAGATTAACGAAAGCAGCAATAAAATTGCCGATATTATTGGCGTGATCGATGAAATTGCTTTTCAGACCAATTTGTTGGCATTGAATGCATCGGTCGAGGCCGCTAGAGCCGGCGAGCAAGGTCGGGGGTTTTCCGTGGTTGCCACCGAGGTCAGAAATCTGGCCCAACGAAGTGCCACCGCCGCTCGGGAAAGTAAGGAGTTAATCCAAACCAGTGTGCAAAAAGTCAGGGCCGGCACCGAGTTTGTCAATGAAACAGGGAAAGCGCTGACTGAAATTGTGGCCGGTGTAAAAAAAGTGGGCGATATCGTTGCTCAAATTGCCGATGCCAGTGTTGAACAGTCTGCCGGGATCGGTCAAGTCAATCAGGCCGTTGCGCAAATGGATGAAATTACCCAACAAAACGCCGCACTGGCTGAAGAAGCTTCGGCGGCCAGCGTTTCGATGAGCGATTTGTCAACCAACATGGTTGAAATGTTGTCATTCTTCAAAACGGAAAAAAAAGCCAGTCAGCAACAGATTGTTCATCACGCGGCGAACAGCGGTGTTACCCGGTCGGAGCCGAGCCGAGCGCCCAAGCCGCAGCCGATCAGACAAAGCAATTATCAATCCACTGAGTCCGATGACGAATGGCAGGATTTTTAATTGCGATATTTGATTTTTATCTGATTGCTTAGGGTATATAGCCATGACAGCCGACACAGTATCCAATAAACAGGTGGAACAATTTCTAACTTTCGAGTTAGCCGGCGAAGCATATGGCATTGAAATTTTGAAAGTGCAGGAGATCAGGGGTTGGGAGCCGATCAGAAAAATTCCCAACACCCCCGATTTCGTCAAAGGTGCATTAAATTTGCGCGGCTCCATCGTGCCGATTATCGATCTGCGCGAGCGCTTTCAGATGGAAAAAGTGGATTACACCCCCGTTACGGTGGTGATAGTGATGAGCATCAATACCGCAGCGGGCCTTACGGTAATGGGGATTGTTGCCGATGCCGTATCCGATGTGCTGGATATTAATCCTTCCGACATTAAAAAGTCACCTAATTTGGGATCTAAAATCAATACTCAATATATGAAAGGCTTGTATGTCGGTAAGAAGAACATGGTGATGTTATTGGATGTCGACAAACTACTGAATCCGGAAGAATTTGGCGAAATGATCGGTTTATCTTCTGCCGTAGAGGGTAAATGAGCGCTAGGATTGTCGCAGTCCTTAACCAGAAAGGCGGGGTTGGCAAGACGACAACCTCGGTTAACTTGACCCATGCATTAGCTAAGCTGGGTAAAAAAATCACGGTGATAGATTTTGATCCGCAATGCCACTTAGCCGTTTCCTTGGGGGTTGTTGAGTCGCAGAAGAGTGGTATCGATGAAGTGATGCTGGATCATTGCAGCCTGGAGCGGCAATTAATTCCAGTCAGAAAAAATCTCAATTTGGTGGTTGCCGGTCCCCGCTTGCAGGAAGTCGAGCAATTGCTGGAAGGTGGCGCGCAGTGTGGCGATCTACTGCGCAAAGCTTTACACGACAGTAACATCGAGCAAGATTTTATCTTTATAGATTGCCCGCCTTCGTCGGGGGTGTTAGTCGCCAATGTCTTGTTCGCGGCCGACGAAATATTGGTGCCGATGACTAGTGATTATCTGGCTTTGCAAGGTCTGTCACATTTAATGGGCACGATAAAAAAGTTCGAAAGCGCCTTAAAAAAACAATATAAATTTTCCTTGGTAATGTCTCGCTATGTACCTACTCGGCGAATTTCAAAAGAGGTGTTAGGCGTCTTGCAAAAATATTTTCCCGGTAAAATTCTGGCGACCGCTATTCGAGAGACCGCGCTACTTGCCGAATGTCCGAGTTTTGGTAAGACTATTTTTGAATATCGTCCTGGCTGTCGATCAGCAAGAGATTTTACGGCACTTGCTAAAGACTTTTTGGAAGGGAGAGTGATGTGATGGCGGAAAAAGACGAAAATAGTTTGATCGGATACGATCCTTTGGCATGGATGCTTAAAGCATCCGACCAACGAAGCGAACCGGTAGCCGAATCGGATGGTTCCGAATATCGCGAAACTCAAGAATTCGTCGGTTTAATAGACACCTTGGCTATAATTCCAGAAACAGCGAATTTTCAAACGCCACCGCAAGCAACCGATGGCACTTTGGCAGAGAACGCTGAAAAGGCTGTGCTGGTCTTGGAACCAGTGCTTAATATTCAAAATGTCACCGTGTTACATCAGCAGTTGATGCAGATGTTGAATCATCACGACGCTATCGACATCGATGCATCGGCGGTGACGATGATAGACACCTCAAGCTTGCAGCTGCTATTGGTATTGAAACAAGCGGCAGTAAGTTTGCAGAAGTCGATATCGATTGATTTTCCGTCCGATAGATTTATCGAAGCCGCCGAATTGTTGGGTATTGCCGAAATGCTCGAAGTCGATCAAGCCGCATCCGGATTTTTCTGAATCGGCAACTAACTAGCCCGCTATCGTTACAACCGATTTTCAAAAGGGACTAATGAGAGAAAAGCCGCGCGAATTTGAATATACAAAGGCCGATTTTGATGTTTTAAGAACAATATCCAACCAATATTCCGGTATTTTGGTGCCGGACGATAAGTTTGACATGTTTTATTCCAGGCTGTCGAAACGCGTTAGGATGTTGGGGTTTACTACCTTTAAGCAATATTGCCACTATTTGCAAAATAATCCGGACGATGAATTTACCGAATTTATCAATGCCGTTACCACGAATCTCACCTCGTTTTTTCGCGAAAATCACCACTTCGAATTTTTGAGCCGGACAGTTATTCCGGAGCTGTTGAAAAAAAAGGCCGCCAGCAAGCAAATTAAAATTTGGTCCGCCGGCTGTTCAACCGGCGAAGAGCCTTATTCCTTGGCGATGACTTTAAAGGAAAATATACCTGCTGATTGGGCAATAACCATCTTGGCGACCGATCTTGATACCAATGTGCTAGCGACCGCCGCCGCCGGCATTTATCCGGTTGATCGGGTGTCCGGCATCGCGGAGCAGCGTCTGAAACGCTGGTTTCAAAAAGGTGCTGGCAGTCAATCGAATAAAGTACGGATTAAGTCGGAGCTGCGGGAATTGATTGAGTTTAAACAATTGAATTTGATGCAGCAGTGGCCTTTTAAGGGGCATTTTGATTTTATTTTTTGTCGGAATGTACTGATCTATTTTGACAGAGAAACCAAAGCCATACTGGCCAACCGCTATTGCAGTTTGCTTGAGGAGGGGGCGTACCTATTCATAGGCCACTCCGAATCATTGCATCAGCTCGATACCGGATTTAGTCTGGTTGGGAATACTATTTATAGGAAACTGCGCAAGTGAGCCAGCTACATAACGTCGAAAAATCACTTATCTCCGGTTTCGAAAACGTCAACCGCTACTGGGATCAGGAAAATCAGATAGTGGCGGCAAAACTGATGCCCGGCGAATATTACGTTACCAATCAAGATGAAATGATTACTACCGTGCTCGGTTCTTGTGTGGCCGCTTGTATACGCGATGTAATAACCGGTGTGGGCGGCATGAACCATTTCATGTTACCGGAGACCACTGAAAACCGCTTGAACGCACGGGACGAAGCGGTGGTCGGCAATGCCTCGCGTTACGGTAATTACGCGATGGAACATTTGATTAACAGCATATTGAAAAACGGCGGCAAACGTAAAAACTTGGAAGTTAAATTGTTTGGGGGCGGCAAAATTATTGCGACCTTGGGCGATGTCGGTGCCAGAAATATCAAGTTTGTGTTGGACTATGTGGATACAGAAGCATTGAAACTGGTTTCGCAAGATTTGGGCGATATTTACCCGCGGAAAGTCAATTTTTTTCCAATGACGGGGCGGGTCAGAATGAAAAGAATCAAGGATCTGCACAATCAAACGATCTTTATGCGCGAGAAACAATACAGTTCGAGTATTAAGAATGCGCCGGTTGAAGGCAGCGTAGAGCTATTTTAGGGCGCAAGATGGCAAAAATTAAGCTACTAATCGTCGACGATTCCGCGTTAATCCGGCAAATGCTGACCCATATTTTCAATGAATCAGGCGACATTGAAGTGGTGGGGACAGCTAGCGATCCCATTATTGCTAGAGAAAAGATCAAAGCCTTGAATCCGGATGTGTTAACACTGGACGTGGAAATGCCGCGCATGGACGGGTTGACATTTTTACGCAATTTGATGCGTCTGCGGCCGATGCCGGTGGTGATGATTTCGACATTGACCGAAAAAGGCGCCGAAGTCACGCTGGAGGCACTCTCTCTGGGCGCGGTTGATTTCGTCGCCAAGCCTAAAGTCGATGTCACGCAAGGTTTGCTCGCGTATGCAGATGAGATTGTCGAGAAAATCAGGATGGCGTCTCAGGCAAAAGTGAATACATTGGCAGTTAATCAGGCGAAAGGCATGATGTACGGTTCTACTGACGTAACGAGTTTGGGAGTTAAAAAACATTTCAAAACGACTCACAAAGTGGTGGCGCTCGGTTCATCGACGGGAGGCACGGAAGCGGTAAAACAATTAGTGAGAAACCTACCCAAATCAGCGCCAGCCATTGTGATTTCTCAACATTTACCTGTTGCTTTCAGCGCGTCGTTTGCCAAACATGTGGACGATGCTTCAGAGATGACCGCGTGCGTGGCCAGCGATGGCCAATTGATTTTGCCCGGTCACATTTACATCGCGCCAGGCGATCAACATTTACGGGTGGTAAGGGATGGTGCTCGTTATGCTTGCCGCTTGGATAATGGTCCGCCCGTCAACAGGCACAAACCTTCCGTAGAAGTCTTATTTCGATCGGTTGCCGAAAATGTCGGCAGCAATGCCATCGGTGTCATGCTGACCGGGATGGGTGCAGATGGAGCGATAGCCATGAAGGAAATGCGCGATGCCGGGGCAATCAACATTGTTCAAGACGAAGCCTCCAGCGTGGTTTGGGGTATGCCTGGCGAGGCCTATAAACTGGGTGCCGCTCATCATGTGTTATCCTTGGAAAAAATAGCCGAAAAAATTCTGGCGCTGGTGGATTAAACTTTTATGATGCAATTCTTGAGAAACAACGCGGTACTGACGGTATTCACGCTGTGCGTATGTTTTTTGCCGTTTTTGGTACCTTCGCCTGTCATTTATGAACTCGCTGCACCGCTGGTGATTGCGCTTTGGATGTTCAAATGCTTTCGTACGCAGCAAATAGCGCAACAGGATGCGTCTCGCGATGAGGATAGGAGTGAAGCGGGTTTAGCGAACGCCATTGATAGTTATATCGAGCATTTGAGCGCTTGTATCGAGCAGGAAGCCAATTGCTTTCGCGCGGAATTGGAACAACTGAAATCCATGCTCGCGGATGCGGTCAATACCATGTCGGACAGCTTTAACAGTTTGCACAGTTTGACATCCGGACAGTCGGCCGTCGTGCATTCTCTGGTCTCCGATCTGGAGGGCGCCGTGGATAATGGCAGTAACAGCCTTAATTTCAGTCAGTTCACGCAAGAAACCGACAATGTCTTACAGTTTTTCATCGATCATATTTTGCAAATCAGCAAGCAGAGCATGGAAATGGTGGCGGTGATCAATGATGTGGGCGAGCACATGGCGCATGTCGAAAAATTGTTGGGTGATGTCCAAAAAATTGCCGACCAAACCAACCTGTTGGCGCTGAATGCGGCTATCGAAGCGGCCAGAGCCGGTGATGCGGGCCGCGGATTTGCGGTCGTTGCCGGCGAAGTGCGTAATTTATCGAAAAACTCGGATAAGTTCAGCGAAGAAATTAAGCTGGTGGTTAAAGCCTCCAAGGATAATATTCACGACGCGCAAACCATGATTGAAGTCATGGCCTCCAAGGATATGAATGTTGCAATTAGTTCTAAGGCCAGTATCGACAAGATGATGGAGGATATTACGGTCATCAACGCCAATATTACCCGCAATGTCGGTGAAGTTTCGCGATTAACTAACAGGATTGAAACCAGCGTCGGCAATGCGGTGAGAGGTTTGCAATTTGAGGATATGGCCCGACAACTAATTGAATATCTGCAATTTAATTTACAGCATTTCAATTCCTTGCAAGACGAAATAGGAGTAGGTTTAGGTGTGTTTAAAACCGGGAATAGATCAAGCTGGCAGGACCAGTTAGTCCAAGGTGCCGATCGCCTGCGGGATATGCAACAGCAATGGCGGGTCAGGAAGTCCAATATCGTTTCGCAGTCTTCCATGGAGGAAGGTGATGTGGATTTGTTTTAACTGAAAATTATGCCGACAAACATAAGATTGGAGCAATAAAGTATGAGCATTGATGCAAGGGTGGAGTCTGGTGTGTTATCCATCAGGGTGAGAGGACGGTTTGATTTTGGTGTGCACAATGAGTTTCGGGAAGCCACCAAATTGCTGGAAAGCGGCATAAAACTGATAGATGTTGATCTGAGCGGCACCGACTATATGGATAGTTCCGCTTTGGGTATGTTGTTGGTTTTGCGTGACAAGGTGGCGGGCGATAAATCGGCGATAAGGATTAAAAATGCGCGCGCTGAAGTAAAAAAAATTTTGGAAATTGCCAGTTTCGATAAATTATTCACCCTATCCTAAGCGAGTGCGAATAAAATCGCTTTCTCCGCTTGATTCGATCAAACCTCCTTTTCATTCTTCCCTGTGGCGAGCAAGCCGACACCATGCCGGATAACCGTCAGACCTTTATGACCCAACAGACAGACTTTTCTCGCTCTGATTTCATCAGAAATTTCGTTCAGCGATTTTTGCCAAATTCGCAAGTGGTTTCCCTGGCGATTATTTTGCTAGGTGGCTTTCTGTTGATTTATGGCCTGCTCGGACTCTTGATGCCCGTTTTTGTGGCGATCGTGCTGGCTTATCTATTGGAAGGTTTGGTCGTCAAGCTGGAGCAACGGCAACTGGGGCGCTTAATTGCCGTGCATCTGGTATTTTTCGCCTTCATGGCTGCATTGGGCTTTGTGTTAGTTGTGCTGGTGCCTATCGTGTCGGAACAGATGGTGCAGTTGGTGCAGCGCATACCCGAAATAGTATCCAGCACCCAAGCCGAAATCATGCGCTTCCCTGAACGCCATCCGGAATTGATTTCGGAAGCCAGGATTCGGGAAATCATGTTTTCGATTCAGCAAGATTTGCTCAAGTACGGCCAGGATTTGATTTCCGGTTCCGCACAATCGTTCGTAGGACTGGTGGCGGTGATTGTGTATTTGTTTTTGGTGCCGCTGATGGTATTTTTTTTCCTGAAGGACAAGCAGTTACTGTTGGGGTGGTTCGTGCAGTTTTTGCCGAAAGATACCACGCTGAGCTTGAGAGTCTGGCAAGAGGTCGATAGGCAAATTGCCAATTATGTGCGTGGCAAGTTTCTGGAAGTCTTCATCTTATGGGTCGTCAGTTATCTGGTGTTTTGGCTGTTGGGTCTCAATTACGCCATGCTGTTGGCTGTGCTGATGGGTTTGTCCGTGATGATACCGTACGTGGGCGCTACCTTGGTGACGTTTCCGGTATTGGCCGTCGCCTACGTGCAGTGGGGCGTTGGTGGCGGCGATCAGTTCATGTATGTTTTTATTGCCTATTCGGTGATTCAAGCCTTGGATGGGGTGATATTGGTACCCTTATTGTTTTCGGAAGCGGTGAATCTGCATCCGATTGCCATCATCGTCGCCATCTTGTTTTTCGGCGGTATCTGGGGGTTTTGGGGCGTATTTTTCGCTATCCCTTTGGCCACGCTGGTTAAAGCGGTTTTGATGGCGTGGCCAAAGTGGGAGAGCGATAGCGTAACAGCTTGATCGCGTTTACAAATTGTCGGAAGCAAAGTCCGCCAAACGCGAACGTTCGCCCCGACGTAATGTGATATGCGCGCTATTGGGCCAGCTCTTGAAGCGGTCGACCACATAGGTCAAGCCCGAGCTAGTAGCGGTCAAATAAGGCGTATCGATTTGCGCCAAGTTGCCGATACAAATAATTTTGGTGCCTGGGCCTGCTCGGGTGATCAAGGTCTTCATCTGTTTCGGCGTCAAATTTTGCGCCTCGTCGATAATCAAATAGCGATTCAGGAAAGTCCGGCCGCGCATGAAGTTCAGCGAGCGGATTTTAACCCGGTTCATCATCACGTTTTGCGATGCGCCCTGTTCCCATTCGGTAGTGCCTGAGCGGCTGCCGAGCAATTCCAGATTGTCCATCAAGGCCCCCATCCACGGCGCCATTTTTTCTTCTTCGGTGCCGGGCAAAAAACCGATGTCCTCGCCGACCGGCATGGTTTCGCGGGTCATGATGATTTCCAGATAGAGCTTGCTTTCCAGCGTCAGCGACAGGCCTGCCGCCAGCGCCAACAAGGTCTTGCCGGTGCCTGCCGAGCCGATCAGCGTGACGAAATCGATGTTAGGGTCAAGCAAGGCGTTCAACGCAAAGTTCTGCTCGCGGTTTTTCGCGGAAATGCCCCAGATGCTATTGTGTTTGGTCCGATAATCGCGCGCCAGTTGCAGCACCGAAGTATCGCCTTCCCGGCTTTTGACGATCGCTTCGAAATTGTCTTCGCCTTCCATGTATAGATACTGGTTGGGATACCATTCCGCCACTAATGGCCCGTTGACCCTGTAGTAGGTATTGTTATTTTCCTGCCAAGACTCCATTTTGCCGCCGTGCTCTTCCCAAAAGTCGCTGTCCAGCGCCATGGTACCGTTGTAGAGCAGGTCGATGTCTTCGATGGTCTGATCGTTGTGATAATCCTCGGCATTGATTTGCAGCGCTGCGGCCTTGATGCGCATATTGATGTCTTTGGAGACCAGGATCACACTGACATCAGGGTATTCTTTGCCCAAGGCCAGCACGATGCTCAGGATGGAATTATCGGCAATTTGGCCGGGCAGGTCGTCGGGCAGTAAATGCGACAACTGCCGGGTTTGAAAATACAATCGGCCGTCGAACTCGCGTTCGCTGGCTAAACCGTGTTCGATACGCGAAAGCGGCAAGCCTTCGTTGATGGTTTTTTGGTCGGCGTCGCGGATTAATTCGTCCAGGAAACGGCTGACCTGGCGGACATTGCGCGAGACGTCGGATAAGCCTTTTTTAGCATGGTCGAGTTCTTCCAGCACCACCATCGGAATGAAGATATTGTGCTCTTGGAAGCGGAAGATAGAGGTGGGGTCGTGCATCAATACGTTGGTGTCCAATACGAACAATTTTTTGCCGGCGGATTGAATATTCATATTTTCCTTATATAGATCGTGGTGAAAAACCGGGTACTGTCTATGCCTTTCTACTCTATCCGTCGAGTTATCGTCAACTGGGCTATGACTGATGACTTGGCTGCCTGTGACCGTCCTAGGGGCTAAACTGCGGAACGCGATGTGGTTGCTAAATTAAGTTTTTAAATGCATTGGCGTTGCCGGTTTTTAAAAGGCTGGTCCCATCTGCATACTGTCTGGTTTCACTATAATGACCGCGTCGTCAATTGTGTTGCATAGTCGGTTACAATAGAACCAATTTGTCGCTCCTCTTATTTGTCTATGTATTTTTAGGATTGCCATTTATGACTTTTTCAGCATCGAGCCAGCCGGATTTGGGTTGGAGTCAAATCCGGGAAACGATCAAATTATTGACGGTGTCGGTTGCCCAGGTTGAGGGTAGTATGAAAGTCGGCGACGAATCGGTGAATGCCTTGGCCAGTTCCTTCACCAACATGGTCGGCGACATGACAGCCATCTATGAAATACTCAGCGAATTGCAGTCTAGCGAAAGCCGGGATCATGCCTTGATGCGTTGCGAGGCAACCCAAGGAACGATGAATGCAGCGATTGTGGCCTTTCAGTTTTACGATCGCTTGCAGCAATGCCTGCAGCATGTTTCCGACAATCTAAAAGGCTTGTCGGCTATCATCGATACGCCGCACAGGTTATATAATCCCGCCGAATGGCATAAATTTCAGGAAAGTATTCGTAGTCAGTACACTATGGAAGCTGAAAAAGTCATGTTCGATGCCATTCACCAAGGCAAAAGTATCGACGAAGCGTTGGCCTTGTTTGAACAAGCCAGTCAGCAAAGCGATGAAGCGGAAATCGAACTGTTTTAATTTTTTGATGTGGTTTTTAAAGCGTAGATGAATAATAAATCTCTATTAGTTGTGTTCCCTCTGTTGTTGATATTGACGGCTTGTAGCAGCTTTTCCGGCTCCGAGCCTCCGCCGGCGGTGAGCAGCAAGCCGGTTAAAAAAGCGCCATCAAAAAAAGCGGTGGCCAGCAAGGCGCCACCAGTGGTTACAGCCAAGAAACAGTCCGCCAATACAGCGACTTATCCGATAGAAGGTGTTGCCAATAATTTTAAGGATGAACCCAATCTGCCGGCTTTTCGGGCGGAGCCGTTAATGCCGCCTGCGGATATTCCCGCTCCCTCCGCACCGATTGCTCCGGCTGCTCCTGCGGTTACAGCAACGGCGCCAGCGCCCAAATTCGTGATCGAAGATGCGGCTGTGCCCAGCGGTACCTCGCCGGCGGTGATCGCTTTGGTTAGCGAGTCGGATCGCAATCGTAACGGCGGCGATCTGGATGCGGCTGTGGTAGTAATGGAACGAGCGTTGCGTATCGATTCGCGCAATCCGACTTTGACCTATAAATTGGCGCAACTCAGGATCAAACAAAATAAGCCGCAATTGGCGGAAGAGCTGGCCGGCAAAGCCGCTTTGCTGGCCGGTAGCGATCTCGATCTAAAACGTAAAAGCTGGTTGCTAATCGCCGAAGCCCGGCAAATGCAGCAAAACACTCAAGGTGCCAAAGAAGCTAAAGCCAAGGCGGACAGCTTTTTCGGGCGCTAGTGGCTGATAGTACACAGCCGGCGGTTTCCGGCGCGGTCACAAAACTGGCCGAAATTTTTGGCGACGGCGGTGCCTTGGCTGGGGTGATCGCCGGCTATTCGCCGCGCGCCGCGCAGATCGAAATGGCCGAAAAAATCGCCTATGCCATCGGGTCGCAGCAAAACCTGATTGCCGAGGCCGGCACCGGCACCGGTAAAACCTTTGCCTATCTGATTCCCGCCATTCTGTCCGGCAAGAAAGTCATCGTTTCCACCGGTACCAAAAACCTGCAAGACCAATTGTTCAACAAGGATTTGCCGGTAATCCGCAAAGCCTTGAGCAAACGGCCGTTCAAGGCCAGCTTGTTGAAAGGCCGCGCCAATTATTTATGCACCTACCGGCTGGAACAGGCACTAAATTCCGCTTTCGGTTACAGTCAGGAAGACGCGGCAGCACTGGCGCAGATCAAGGCCTGGTCGAAACGCACCAAGGCCGGCGACGTCTCGGAAGTCGCCGATGTGCACGACGGCGATCCGGTTTGGTTTCACGCGACCTCCACCACCGACAACTGCTTGGGCCAAAACTGTCCCGACTACGCCGACTGCTTTTTGACCAAGGCCCGCAAGCAGGCTCAGGAAGCCGAGATTGTGGTGGTCAATCATCATCTACTGTGTGCCGACTGGTCGATCCGCGAAACCGGTTTCGGCGAGCTATTGCCGGATGCCGAAGTGGTGGTGATCGACGAAGCGCATCAACTGGCCGACACTGCTTCCAATTTTTTGGGGGTGACGATCAGCGGCAAGCAATTGACCGATCTGGCCGACGACAGCTTGGCCGAATATTTTACCGATGCCAAGGATATGCCGGATTTGCGCACCGCTTGCGAGGACTTGCAACATGAAGTCAAGGATTTACGCTTGGCGTTTGGCCTGGAACTACGCCGCGGCGACTGGCAAGACATCGAAACCAACCCAAAAATTGCCGGCGCCTTGGAGTCCTTGCAAAAGCAACTGGCCCGCTTGACCGATCAATTGGAACGCGCCTCGGTGCGCAGTAAAGGTCTGGAATCTTGCTTCGATCGCGCCGAAGCGCTGGATGCGCAACTGGAAACCCTGATAAGCGACAAGGACGGCCAGTGGATCAAATGGTATGAAACCTATAGTAAATCCTTTACCCTCAGCCGCACGCCGCTGGATATTGCCAAGGAGTTTCGCGGTTTCATGGCCCGGCATAAAGCTACCTGGATTTTTACCTCGGCAACCTTGAGTGTGGCCAATAACTTCGTGCATTTTTCCAAGAATCTGGGTTTGAGCGGCGCGCTCAGCCAGAGTTGGGAGAGTCCGTTCGATTATCCGAATCAAGCCTTGTTTTATCATCCCAAAGGTTTGCCGCAGCCCAGCGATCCGGAATTTACCGATAAAATTATCGACTTTGCATTGCCTGTGCTGGAAGCCAGCCGGGGCAGGGCGTTTTTCCTGTTTACCAGTCACCGGGCCTTGCAACGCGCCGCGCAATTGCTGGAAGGCAAGATCGATCACCCGATATTGGTGCAAGGGACTCGCTCGAAAGGCGTGTTGTTGGATCAGTTCAAGGAACTGGGCAATGCGGTATTGCTGGCGACGGCCAGTTTCTGGGAAGGCGTCGACGTGCGCGGCGACGCCTTATCTTGCGTGATCATCGATAAACTGCCGTTTGCCTCGCCGGGCGATCCGGTATTGAAGGCGCGGATGAACGCGATGGAAAAGCAGGGCCGCAATCCGTTTTTCGAACATCAACTGCCCAGCGCCATCATCATGCTGCGCCAAGGGGTGGGCCGCTTGATTCGCGACGTCAACGACCGTGGCGTATTAATGGTTTGCGATCCCAGATTATTAAAGCGTTCCTACGGGCAGATGTTTCTGGACAGCGTGCCGGCGATGAAACGTAGCCGCGAAATCGAGGATGTGCGGCAGTTTTTTGCAACCGAGGAAACCACTTGAAATTACTGGCAGTAGAAACCTCCACCGATGCCTGTTCGGCGGCTTTGTTTATCGATGGCGAGATTCGGGAAAAATTTGCGGTCGCGCCGCGCGAACATACCAAGCTGATCTTGCCGATGATCGACCAATTGATGGCCGACGCCCAGCTCAAGCCGCAACAACTGGACGCGATTGGCTTGAGTCGCGGACCCGGTTCGTTTACCGGGGTGCGGATTGCCGGCGGCGTGGTGCAAGGCATCGCTTATGGCGCCGATTTGCCGGTGGTGCCGGTTTCGACGCTGGCGGCCATTGCCCAGGATGTTTTCAACCATCAGCCTGATGTCGAATTGAGTTTTACCGCGATGGACGCACGGATGGACGAAATCTTTTGGGGCGTTTATCAACGTAATTCCTTGGGCTTGGCGGAATTGATCGGCGCGGAAGCGGTGACGCCGGCTGGCGAGGTGATATTTCCCGATAGAATAGGCTTTGGGGTTGGTTCCGGTTGGGGCGTTTATGCCGACCAGTTAGTGCAGCGCTTAGGCGAGCGTGTGCTGGAAACGCATGTCGATGTTTGGCCTCGTGCCGCTTGCGTCGCTCAATTGGGTGCCTATGGCTTTGCCAACGGCCAGGCGGTGGCGGTCGAACAGGCCATGCCGGTCTATTTGCGCGATAAAGTCGCCAAAAAGCAATCGGAAAGATGACAAGCTAGCCGCCACGCCTATTAAAAAGTACCCGCGACCTTTTTAAATCCCTTCTAAGGTACAATGCTTTTTTATTTGAGCGGTCACTTTTAGCCAATGGCGCAATTTTTTGAAATTCACCCGAAGAACCCGCAGCCGCGTTTGATTCAACAAGCGGTCAATATCCTGCGGAACGGCGGGGTGATTGTGTATCCGACCGATGCTTCATACGCGCTGGGTTGCCAGATCGGCGATAAGCAAGCGATGGATCAAATCCGCAGCATCCGCCGTCTCGATGATAATCATAACTTTACCCTGTTGTGCAACGACTTATCTCAGGTGTCGACTTTTACCAAAATGGGTAACGACGCCCACCGTTTGATTAAAAAGCTGACGCCAGGGCCGTTCACTTTTTTATTGGATGCGACGCGGGAAGTGCCGCGGCGTTTACAACACCCGAAAAAGAAAACCATAGGCGTCAGGATTACCGAACATCCGGTCGCCCAGGCCTTGGTGGAACAACTCGGCGAACCCTTGCTGACTTCCACGTTGATGATGCCAGGCGAAACTGAAGCGTTGGCCGACCCTTATGAAATCAGAAAAAGATTGGAAAAAGAGTTGGGCCTGGTGATCGATGCCGGCGTTATCAAATATCAACCGACTACCGTGATCGCCTGCGGCGACAAGACCATCGAAATTGTCAGACAAGGTATCGGTATTGCGCCGATGTTGGAGTAAAAAGCGATGATGGATGAATTAACGCTGATACAGCGGATCGTGGTGTGGATTTTGCCGGTAGTGTTTGCGATTACCGGCCATGAAGTGGCGCACGGTTGGGTAGCGAAATCGTTGGGCGATAACACCGCCGCCGACCAAGGCCGCTTGACACTAAACCCGCTGAAACATATCGATATATTGGGTACCTTGATTATTCCGGGCTTGTTATTGCTGACCTTCACCGGCTTTGTTTTCGGTTGGGCCAAGCCAGTGCCGGTTGATCCCAGAAGGTTTAAAAATCCCAGACAAGGCATGGCTTTGGTGGCCATAGCCGGACCTTTGTCCAACCTGTTGATGGCAGCGGCTTGGGCCTTGCTGGCCAGATTAGGCGTGATGCTGGAAATCGAGTTTATTTCCTTGCCGTTGATCTATAGCGGGGTGGCGGGCATCAGCATCAATTTGGTATTGGCTTTGATCAATCTGTTGCCGATTCCGCCCTTGGACGGCAGCCGGATTTTATCCGGACTGCTGCCGGAGTATTGGGCTTGGCAATACAATCGCTTGGAGCGTTTTGGTTTTATCTTTTTGCTGATATTACTGGCCACCGATGTGTTGCAATACATTTTGGCCTATCCGATGTATTACGCTCAACAATGGTTTTTTAGCCTGGCGGGAATGTAGTTTTGAACGAAGCTGCTTTACCGGTCGAAATCGCGTCGCCGCCTCTGGCGCTGGTGCAAGGCCAGCCCTACCAGGATTTGCCGGACGATCTGTACATTCCACCGGATGCGCTGGAAGTATTTCTGGACGCTTTCGAAGGGCCTTTGGATTTGCTGTTGTATTTGATTCGCCGCCAGAATCTGGATATTCTCGACATTCCCATCGCCCAGATTACCCGGCAATATATCGCTTACATCGAGATGATGGATCATCTGCGGCTAGAGCTGGCTGCCGAATATCTGGTGATGGCCGCGCTGCTGGCGGAGATTAAATCGCGGATGCTGTTGCCCAGACAGCCGGAAAGCGAAGAGGAAGAAGAGGACCCCAGAGCATTTTTGATCCGCAAACTACAGGAATACGAAGCGATCAAAAAAGTCGCGGAAGAAATCGATTTGCTGCCCAGAAACGAGCGCGATACTTTCGAATTTGGCGTCGATACCTCGACCGTGGACGTCCAGCAAATTCTGCCGGATGTGCAACTCAAGGAACTCCTGCTGGCCTTCCAGGACATATTGAAGCGTGCCGAGAGGCTTAGTCACCATCACATAACCAAAGAACCCCTATCAGTCCGTGAACGAATGGCAGCCATTTTGGAAAAACTTAACCAATCGGATAACCACCTCTCTTTCGCAGCATGTTTTGCCCGAAGTGAAGGAAAAAACGGAGTGGTTGTCGCGTTTCTTGCCGTCCTTGAACTCAGCAAAGAAGGAATCATCGACATCTTCCAGTCCGAACCTTACGCCGGCATCCAAGTCAGAATCCGCGTCGATAGCGGCTCCGGGGACTGATCCACAGCTAGCCGAAACTGTCGTCGATGTTATTCCCGCAGCCAAACCCAGAGCGCCCCGCAAGCCTCGCATCAAACCCGAGCCGGTTACGATATTTGTTCCGGTCAAACGGCGAGCCGTGCGTTTTCCGGCTATCTGGTCGAGCGAGCCGCGCGTTCCGGTTTTTCAAGCCCTCGATCCGCGCGGCCTCGTCGTTTTGCCTGAGCCCCATCGGCGAGCAGTGCGCTTGCTGCCGGTTTGGCGGAGTAACTGGCAATCGCCCATGCCGGAGGCTGCGGCCGTTAGCGAGTCTCGGCGCGCAAGCCGTTTACCGCAGCGTTGGGCAGAGATTATTCGCGCCAGCACTTACCAACCCATCCTGGTCGAACGCCACCGACTACAGCCCGACATAATTAAAGAGTGCGACATGAACACCAAGCGCATCGTAGAAGCCATTTTGTTTGCCGCCAATCGACCGATGACCATCAAACAGATTCAGGAAACCTTTCCGGAACTGGAACAGCCCGATACCTTGTCGGTGCAAATGGCCTTGGACGACATCGCCCGCGACTATGCCGATCGGCCGATCGGACTCCGGCAATTGGCCAGTGGTTACCGGTTTCAGGTGCGCGAAGGTCTGTCGCCTTATGTAACGCGCTTATTCGAGGAAAAGCCCGCGCGTTATTCGCGCGCGCTACTCGAAACTTTGGCCATCATCGCCTATCGCCAGCCGGTGACGCGCGGCGAAATCGAAGACATTCGTGGTGTCAGCGTCAGCAGTTCCATTGTGCAAACCCTGTTGGAACGCGAGTGGATTCGCGTCATCGCCCATAAGGAAGTACCGGGCCGGCCGGCCTTATTCGGCACCACCAAACAATTTCTGGATTATTTCAATTTAACCTCCTTGAGCGAATTACCGACCCTGGAAGAAATCGTCAATTTCGATTTCGGCAATTCGCCTCAACCGCAACCCGAGCAGGACCACAGTGAAAGACCGCAAACCGCCGAGATCGAACAACCCGTCAGCCCCGCAGGACAAACGGACCCAGAAACCGCAATCTCGGAAACCGAGTTCGGCGCCCAAACCGAAGCCGGCAGCGGCGCCGAAAACCTCACCCTCCACTAATGCGCCCGTAGAGGGCGGCGAACGTATCCAGAAATTACTGGCGCGGGCCGGGCTTGGTTCTCGACGGGAAATCGAACGCTGGATAGAAGAAGGCAAACTCACCGTCAACGGTAATCCGGTGCAACCGGGCTACCATTTAAAGCCTGAAGACCATTTGCAAATCAACGGTCGGATCGTCAAATGGGAAAAATACGCCGAGCAGCCGACCCGCGTGCTGGTCTACCACAAGCCGGTCGGCGAACTAGTCACCCGCCGCGACCCGGAAGGCCGGCCGGTGATTTTTACCCAGTTGCCGCGCTTGCAAGTCGGCCGTTGGATTGCGGTCGGCCGGCTGGATATCAACACCTCCGGCTTGATCCTGGTCACCAACAACGGCGAACTGGCTAACCGTTTGATGCACCCGTCTCGCGAAGTCGAACGCGAATACGCGGTGCGGATATTAGGCGAAGTCGACGACGCGATGCTGGCACGCCTGAAACAAGGCGTACAACTCGACGACGGTCCGGCCCATTTCGAAGACGTCAGCTTCTACGCCGGCGAAGGTGCCAACAAATGGTTTTATGCCACGGTGAAGCAGGGCCGCAATCGTTTGGTGCGGCGCTTGTGGGAATCGCAAGGCGTTAAGGTCAGCCGCTTGATCCGGGTTCGCTACGGCGATGTCGGCTTGCCGGAGCGGGTTAGGGCGCATTCGTTTTACGAGTTGGAGGCTAAGGAATTGCAGGGGTTGATGGAGTTTGTGGGGTTGTAGCTTAGATTTGGTTTGCGAAAGTCAGGGCTTGAACGAAGATGGAGCTGTTAAGAATTGATAGACGAATCTAAACTCTAAATGGAGGGGCATGCTGTTACACTCGTGTCCACACGGACTTTTTTGTTTGCATAAACAATGATTCGCTATCGCGAAGCTTGATTGAATGCCGGTTCTCGCACCGGCAGGCGAGATACTTTCTTTTGTTCCGCCAAAAGAAAGTACCCAAAGAAAAGGCGGCCCGAATGCCGCTTGTTTCCTGCGTTCCTCACTTTTGCTAGGGGTTGCCGAAAGGGGCATCCTGCCCCTTCGGCAACGTGCGGCGTCCCTGCCGCACCCCTTGCGGGCTATTCCTATCAAAAGCTCCGGTACTCGGCGCGGCATACGGGGAAAACCCAACCCATCGCGAATTTTTAACGCCAACTTTGTGTGGGTTGGGTAGGAGCGATAACGGAAACCCAGCTTGTTCAGCCATGTAGGCCGGAATAAGCGTTAGCGTTTCCGGCAAACGTGTAATTGCCAGAAACGCCTATCGGCTTATTCTGGCCTACACTAGGACGGTAGTTTTTGTCGGAAATGTCTGCCTTGGACTAGGCTGAAAAATAATCTTACACCGGGTAACTAATGGGATTATGAGCAATTATAGGCGGTTGTATATTCCTGGCGGTTTGTATTTTTTTACTGTGGTGGCATATCGTCGCCAACCGATTTTCGCCTATATTCAGCGGGTTGCGTTGCTTCGGCAGGCGTTTCAAGAGGTTAAATGCAAACGACCCTTCGACATAACCGCTGCCGTCATTTTGCCTGATCATTTGCATTGTCTCTGGCTATTGCCGGAGGGCGATTTCGATTATTCAACCCGGTGGCAAATGATTAAAACTGCTTTTTCTCGAAGAGTTTCGGCGAGTGTGAAAAAAGACGGTGCAAAAACCATTTGGCAACCACGTTTTTTCGAGCATTGCATCCGTGACGAATCGGACTTTAATAAGCATTTGGATTACATCCATTACAACCCAGTCAAACATGGTTTGGCTTTGTCTCCCGCGGAATGGCCGCACAGTTCGTTTCAACGTTTCGTAGATGCAGGGTTTTATCCCGCCAATTGGGGGTGTGCCTTGGCTGCGGATATTGCGGACTTGGACTGCGAGTAGTCGAGTTGGGTTAAGGGATAAAAACCATTCTCTTAAAATTTTGGTGTTTCAATGAAAGTCCCGCGATTTACTCTCCAAATCGCCGATCCAGTTACTCCAATCCTCCAATTTGCCGGCCACCAGATGTAGCACGCCGTCTTCTTGCTGGATGGTGCCGGTTACCACCGACAGCAGGCGGGCTTTCAGCAAGGGTTTGCGCTGGGCCAGGGCGGTGGCGGGCCAGACCACCAGGTTGACTTGGCCGGTTTCGTCTTCCAGGGTGACAAAGGTCACGCCGGAGGCGGTCATTGGCCGTTGCCGGCAGATCACCAGACCGGCAACCTGGGCGATGCTGCCGTTGCGTCGTTGCCATAAGGAGGCGGCGGTGGTGACGCCTCGGCGGCGCAAACGTTCGCGCAGCAGGCCCAAAGGATGCTCGCGCAGACTGAGCCGGGTGCTGGCATAGTCGGCTAGTACTTCCTGGCCCGGCTTGGGTGGTTTTAACAGTGGAGCGGCTTCGGCGATGATGGGCACGCCAAATACCGGTGTGGATGCTTCCACGCCGCCGGCGGCCCAAAAGGCGCGATGCCGGTTGCCGGCTAGATTTTTCAACGCATCGGCCGCCGCCAAGTATTCTAAATCCTGTCGGCCCAAATCGGCGCGAGCCGCTAGATCGGTGACGCTGGTAAATGGTTGCTGGCCTCGGAATTGGACAATCTTGGTCGCCGCTATTGCCGATAAACCTTTTACTTGATTAAAACCCAAACGTAAGGCTGGCGCGGCGTTTGCGGGAAACTCCAATGAACATTGAGACAAACTGCTCTGCACATCCACCGGCCGCACTTCCACGCCGTGGCGGCGGGCATCCTGTACCAGTTGCGATGGGCCGTAGAATCCCATCGGCTGGCTGTTCAGCAAGGCGCAGCAAAACGCCGCCGGATGATGGCGTTTCAGCCAGGCTGACACGTAAGCCAGCAAGGCAAAGCTGGCGGAATGCGACTCCGGAAAGCCGTAATCGCCAAAGCCTTTAATCTGTTGAAAAATCCGCTGGGCGAATTCGGCGATGT
The DNA here is from genome assembly GCF_030490285.1 of Methylomonas montana. Lineage (NCBI taxonomy): Bacteria > Pseudomonadati > Pseudomonadota > Gammaproteobacteria > Methylococcales > Methylococcaceae > Methylomonas > Methylomonas montana. The sequence goes on from NZ_CP129884.1 coordinate 2,162,717, forward strand.
AGCCGCGCGCCCGCATACCGTCCAGCAATTTACGTTCGAACGGCTCCAGCCCGCCCTTGCGTTTCCAGGCTGCCATGGCTCGGCGCAGTTGATCGGCCTCATCGGCGGTAAAGCCGGCCGCGACCATGGCTAGTTGCATGACTTGTTCCTGAAAAATCGGTATGCCCAGCGTGCGTTCCAGCACGGCTTGGACTTCCGGGCTGGGATATTCGACTTCCTCCAATCCCTTGCGGCGGGCCAGATAAGGATGCACCATCTCGCCCTGAATCGGGCCGGGGCGGACGATGGCGATTTCAATGACCAGATCGTAATAATTGGCCGGCTTCAGGCGCGGCAGCATGGTCATCTGCGCCCGCGATTCGACTTGGAACACGCCTATGCTGTCGGCTTGTTGCAGCATGGCGTAAACGGCCGGGTCTTCGGCGGGAATATCGGCCAAGGTCCAAGCTCGGCCAGTGTATTCGCCGAGATAGACCAAAGCCTTGCGAATCGCGCTAAGCATGCCCAGCGCCAGTACGTCTACCTTCAACAAGCCCATCGCTTCCAGGTCGTCTTTTTCCCATTGAATCACGGTGCGCTCGGCCATCGCGGCATTTTCCACCGGCACCAAGCGCGAGAGTTCATCGCGAGCGATCACGAAGCCGCCGACGTGTTGCGACAGGTGGCGCGGAAAGCCTTTGATTTGCTCGACCAGCATAGCCAAGCGTTGCACGGGGGGACTATCCGGGGCGAAGCCACATTCTTTTAAAGACTCCGGCATTAGCCGATAGCCGTCCCAACGATCCACACTATCGGCCAGACGCTCGATTTGCGCCAGGTTCAAACCCAAGGCTTTGCCGACATCGCGTACCGCGCTGCGAGTCCGGTAAGTGCTCACCGTGGCGGCCAACGCGGCACGGTGGCGGCCGTATTTTCGATAAATGTATTGAATGACTTGTTCGCGGCGCTCGTGTTCGAAATCTACATCGATGTCCGGCGGTTCGTTACGTTCTCGAGACAGGAAGCGCTCGAACAGCAGGTTCATTCGGCTCGGGTCGACTTCGGTGATGCCTAAACAAAAACACACCGCCGAATTAGCCGCCGAGCCGCGGCCTTGGCAGAGGATGCCTTGTTCGCGAGCGTATCTGACGATGTCGTGTACGGTCAGAAAATAAGGCTCGTAGACCAGGTCGGCGATCAAGCTTAGTTCGTGCTCGATCTGCTGGCGCACTTTGCTGGGCTCGCCAGCCGGCCAGCGCTTGCTTATGCCGGCTTCGGTTAAATGCCGCAGCCAGGATGTGGGGGTATGGCCGTTGGGCACCAGTTCCTGCGGATACTCGTAACGCAATTCATCTAATGAAAAGTGGCAGCGTTCGGCAATAGCCAAGGTTTGTTGCAGCCATTCCGGCGGATAGAGCTGGGCCAAGCGAGGCCGGGGGCGGAGATGCCGTTCACCATTGGCAAACAAGGCATAGCCCAATTGCGATAGGGGTTGGCCGAGGCGAATCGCGGTGAGCGTATCTTGCAAAGCCCGGCGCGAACGGCGATGCATATGCACGTTATTGCAGGCGACTATCGGGATGTCCAATTGCATGGTTATGGCTTCGGCCTGTTTTAAACAGATTGCGTCTCGGCCCGATAAAAATCTGCCGATCCCCAGCCACAGATCGTCGGCAAATAACTGTTTCAGCCAGAGGCCATCGTCTTCCCGGTGTTGATCGTTGGCTAACCAGATTGCCAGACAGCCTTGCGGAAAATGTCCGGCTAAATCGGTCCTGGTTAGCCGATAGCTGCCTTTTGCGGCTTGGCGGCGAGCTAGGGTGATCAAGGCGGACAGGTTGCCGTAGCTGATTCTATCGGTCGCCAGCAATACCAGTTTCAGACCATCTTCTAAGACAAATTCGCTGCCGATGATCAGTTGAATATTGTGCTTTCGGGCTGCCAGATGCGCGCGTACCACGCCGGCCAGCGAGCATTCGTCGGTCAGCGCCAGCGCCTGGTAACCTAGCCGAGCGGCTTCCGCGACCAGTTCTTCCGGGTGCGAGGCGCCGCGCAGGAAGCTAAAGTTGGACAGACAGTGCAACTCGGCGAAACCAATGTCCAGCGCGCCGGCATCATCCGAACAGGCCATGCAGAAACCACTGTTGTTTGGCGTTTAAGTCTCGATAAACCCACAGTTTGCGGCCGCGCTTATCCTTGGCGATGTGATAGTCGCGGCGTACCGGTTGATCGTCCCACCAGCCTGATTCGATGCGTTCCGCCGCGGATAGCAGGCGAATATCGCCGAGCCGCACTGGTTCGGGATACGGCAGCAGCCACAAAGGGCGCGGCGGTAAGTGGGAGTTTGAAGTTGATATGGGTGACTGTGTAGTCATCGCTCGTTCAGGCCGATGATCGTTTTGCGTGGCTAGGAATTTCAAGGACTGGTGTCCCAGTCTGGCCTGCAATTGATCCAAGGTCGCCTGCCATTCGGCTTCGCCGTTGGGCTGTTCGTGGTCATCGAACAAGCTGAAGCGCTCTGGTTGAAACGGGGCTATGGCCTGGCTGATCAGACTGACGGCCAGCACCGGTGCCGGTAATGGCGAACGTGCCAGTTTTTCGTATAGCAAGCTGCACCAATGTCTTGGGTCGCGGTTGCCGGCGCGAAAATCCAATGCCAGCCGAGTGGCCGGGCGGCCGTGATGGTGCAGTTCCAGGACGATGCCTAATGTCGTGGCGTCGCGGGTTTTCAGAAACGCCGCAAATTCGTCGGCCAGTTGTTCGATGGCCGGAAAGAAATGTTCGATACGTTCCAGTTCTATCGGCATCTCGCGGCTGGCCTGAAAACGCGGCGGACTATGAAAGGCTTGTAAAACTTGGGTTTGCCGGCCGGCCAGCCTGTCCAGTTGTTGCAGCAAGCCGGCGCCATAGCATTTGGTCAGGCCGTCGCGCGGTAAGCGCCACAGGTCGGTGAGTTGACGGATGCCGGTGCGAAATAGCCTGCGTAAGATTTTATCGTCCAGATCCAGGGCGGCGATAGATAGCGGCCCCAGTGTCGAGCGTAAGGCCAGGCGGTCGATGACGATGTTTTCCAGGCTAAGTTTGGCCAGTAAGGTACTGGCGGTTGGGGAAGGGCTAATGGCAATGAGGGGACGATGCCCGCTGGTTTGTAGCACGAGTCTCAGCTTATCTCGCAAGCTCTCCGCACCGCCGAACAGGGTCAGGCAGGAACCAATTTCCAACAGTAAGCAGTCCGCTTGATCCAGGCTGACCCAGGGGCTGAAATCCAGGGCAATGTCGGCTAATTGTTGTAATGCCTGGCGTTCGGCTAGCGGATCTCGGTTGCGGATGATCAAGCCCGGACACAGGGCTAATGCGGCGGCGGGGGCCATGCCCGGTTCGACGCCTGCTTGTCTAGCCGGGTCCGAGACTGCATGCAAGCGAGTTTGGCCTTTGTGCTGCATCGAACTGGCGACGGCCTGATCTAAATCCAGATGCAGTGCTGCCAAAGCCAAATCGGGAAAATAGGTGCATAGCCAAAGTTGGCTATTGGCCGCGTTGGGTTTGGCGGCGGCATCGAATCGGTCCGCCGGTGTGGGCGATATTCTTCTGGCAGTCGCGGCCATGGCCATGCCTTATAGCGGCAGAGTTAAAGACGCGCACTGCAAACTGCCACGCGCCTTCATAATGTGTAAGGCCAGGCCGGTCTCTGCGGGCCTGACTTCCAGACGCAATGCCGTGTAGCCGGCACCGGTACGTTGCTTCGGAAATAGCACCGCCAGTGCTGATCCGACCTCGGCCGCCAATTGCAAGCGCCGGATCTGGTGGTCGCTGAGCCGGCGTGGCCAAGCCAAGGTCATGCCGCAGCGGCCGCTACGCAGCAATTTTTCCACGCTCCAAGGAATGTCGGCCTCTTGCCGGCAGTCCACTACCAAAACATAGGCTAAATCGATGCCGGCCTGTAGCAAGGCGGGTGCATAGACTTGCTGCGGCGGTGCGATCCAGGCTATCCAGCGTTTGGCTTGTGTCATGCAGGACATGGCCGGTAGCAGTAAGCGTAATTCGCCGCTACCCAGGCAGGGAGATAAGATTTCCAGCACGCCGCCCAAAGGCCAGCCGCCGCCGGGTAGTATGGCATCCAGTTCAGGAAAGCCGGTGGCAACGACCGGCCAGGCTTGGTTTTCCGAACGCAATCCGCGCCAGATTCCGGTTTGGGAACGCAAGAGTTGGTCCAATGCGTTTGCGTTCATAGCCCGCCACGGATCACGCCAACCACCACGCCTTCTATCGCCAGAGGCTCGCGCTCCAAATCGACTTCGATCACCGAAAAATCCGGGTTGGCCGGTTCCAGAAAGGCTTTAGCGCCGTCTAGCCGTAGCCGTTTCACTGTCGCTTCATCGTGAATCCGGGCGATGACGATTTGACCGTCGCGCGCTTCCGGCGTGCGCTGAACGGCCAGTAGGTCGCCGTCGAGAATGCCGGCATCGCGCATGCTCATGCCTTGTACCCGCAGCAAGTAATCGGCGCGGTTATCGAACAACTCCGGCCCCAGTCGACAATAGCGTTCGATATGTTCTTCGGCCAGAATCGGCTGTCCCGCCGCCACCCGGCCGACCAACGGTAGGCCTTGATCGGGAGTCGGTTTCAACAGGCGGATGCCGCGCGATGCAGCCGGTACCAGCTCGATCGCCCCTTTACGTGCCAAGGCCTGCAAGTGGCCGCGGATGCTGTTGGTGGAACGCACGCCAAAGGCGTCGGCGATTTCGGCAATAGTCGGCGGAAAGCCTTCCTGTTGCAAGGTACGCTCGATGAAGTTCAGAATTTCTTGTTGGCGGTCGGTGAGTGGTTTCATACGGCTTTTATAGTTACTGCTTTTATGAGCAGTATAGTGCCGTCAGCACGATCGCTGCAACTAGCTTATCGTCGATTTTTTAGAGTCTTGGCAGTGGTGGCTACTAATGGCCTGAGGTTGAGCGTGTGCCAGAAGGTGTCCGAGCGTAACAGCAAAGGAACAAAGGTAGGCAAATGCCCAGTTAACCCAAGTGTTTAGAGGAAAATGCAGAGAGATAGATGGCGGATTTTAAAAATCTCAATCCGGTTCCAACACCCGAAACAACATTTCCTTAACGGTCTGCGGGTCGAAGGGTTTGTCGCAAATTGCCGACACGCCGGCCTTGTGAATGTTGCTGAGGCGGGTTTCGTTATCTTCGCTGGTCACCATCAAGATCGGCACGATGGAATTGCCTAAGTCCTGGCGGATGGTTTTAATCAATTGTTGGCCGTCCATCACCGGCATATTGTAATCGGTGACGATCAGATCGAAGGCATTCTGATCCTGGCTGAACAGGTCCACGCCTTCCTTGCCGTCCTGGGCTTGGGTAATCTTGACGATACCCATATTGTTCAGGACGCGGTTGATATGCTTGCGGGCCAGCGCGCTGTCGTCTACCACCAGGACCCGCACGTTTTCGACATCGTAATGTGCCAGGCTGATTTCTTGCGGATCGATGAACTCGATAGTGGCGCGCAAGGCATTTTTTAAGTCTTCGTGGGCGAAGGGTTTAGGCAATATAGCCACGACGCCGGCCTGGCGGATGCTATCCAGTACCGCGAAGCTGGACTCGCTGGAAATCAGCATAAAGGGGATATGGCTCAAGGCTTCGTCTTCCCGCAGATATTCGACCAGTTCGGTGGCCATCATATCCGGCAAATAAAGGCTACTGATAATCAAGTCCGGGCGATGATTTCGCAAAGTTTCCAGGGCTGCCGCCGCATTGGCGACCCCTTCGATTTGGGCAACCCCTTCGTTGCGCAGATGCTGGACGATGACTTTCAGTTGAGTCGTCGACGGTTCAATCAGCAGGATCGACAGGTCAGCGATATTGATGGCATGCATAATGAAATGGCCTGGTTATTGTTATTCGGAATGGCGTCAAGTATCCGGCTGTGGAAAAAAAATCCCCATGGTGTAGCCGGCGAGATTAAAATTGCGCGTTGATTCGCCGATAGGCAGGCGACATTTCACGCTTCAGGATAGACCCAAACAGACATGATTCAAGAAACCCTCATTACCACCGTCAATCTTCAGGGCGAAGTTCACATCGCGCCGATGGGGGTGCATGTTAACAAAGATCAGTGCATTATCTTGCCGTTTCGGCCATCGACCACCTTGGATAATATGCTGAAAACCAAAACAGCGGTCATCAATTATTGCGATGACGTGCGAATTTTTGCCGGCTGTCTGACCGGTCGCCGTGATTGGCCCTTATTGCCGACTCGGCAAATCGAGGGTTATTATTTGGCCGATACTTTGGCGCATGCCGAACTGAAGGTAGTGAGATTGGAAGACGACGACACTCGTCCGAAGTTGTTCTGTCAGGCTGTGTACGAAGCTAATCATAGCCCGTTCCAAGGCTTCAATCGGGCGCAATATTCGGTGCTCGAAGCGGCGATTTTAATCAGCCGGCTGGACCGCTTACCGTGGGAGAAGGTTCAAGCCGAATTGGATTATTTGCGCGTCGGCCTGGACAAAACCGCCGGCGAGCGCGAGCGCGAAGCCTGGGGTTGGTTGATGGAGGCTATCGAGCAACATCGCCAGGGAGTTGCAGCATGACCGCAATGCTGGCCAGCGTGAATAGTCTGGCGGAAGCTTTATTGGTTGAAGCCGCCGCTGTTGATATCATCGATTTGAAACAACCGGCACAGGGCGCCTTGGGAGCGCTGGATGTGGCCACGGTGATTGAGATTATCGGCCATTTACAGCTGGCGACCCGTGTTAGTGCGACCATCGGTGATTTGCCGATGTTGCCCGATTTGGTGTTGCCGGCCACGCAAGCCATGGCGGCTACTGGCGTGGATTATGTGAAGATCGGTTTTTTTCCGGGCGGCGACTGGCAAGCTTGCATCGACGCTCTGCAAACCGTCGCCGATCAAGGGCAGGCATTGGTGGCGGTATTGTTTGCCGATACCCATCCTGATTTTACGATTATTGACGCCTTGGCAAGGGCCGGATTTCATGGCGTGATGTTGGATACGATGGACAAGCAATGCGGCTCGCTGACCCAACTGATGAGCATCGAACAGTTGCAAACCTTTGTCGATATGGCGGATAGTCGAGGTTTGCTAAGCGGTTTGGCCGGGTCGTTACGCGCCGAAGACATTACTCATTTATTGCCCTTAGCGCCGGATTATTTAGGATTTCGAGGTGCCTTATGCATGCGGCACTGCCGCACCGCGCAACTGGATGTCGCGCAAATCGACGCGCTTAGAGTGCATTGGCGGGCCTTGGCCGCTTGACGATTACCCGCTCGGCCGCGTCTGATACTTTTCTGGCCCACCTGGCCGCAGCACTTTTTTTGACGACTATTATCTTTGATTTGACACATCGGCTGGCGGCGCCCAGTCTTTAATAATTCGGTTCGACGAGCAAAGGGCATGAGATGACAGCAGGACAGCACAGCGAACAAAACCACGCAAGGTGGTTGCTTTGGGTTGTGTTGGGGTTGCTGCTGATTCAGCTGCTTAGCGCTTATCTAGGATTTTCGGACGGCTGGCTGCAACCCGTCACCCAGACTCTGGCGGTGCATAACCTGATGGAAGGCGTTTCCATCGTCATATCCGCTTTGGTGTTTGCGGTGGGCTGGAGCGTCTATCACAAGGAAAATTCTGCCAACTTCATGATACTGGCCTGTTGCTTCTTAGGGGTGGCCATCCTCGATTTCATGCACACCTTGTCTTTTGAGGGCATGCCGGCGTTCATCACCGAAAGCGATTCGGAAAAAGCCATCGCTTTTTGGTTAACGGCCCGTCTGTTTGCGGCGGTCGGTCTGTTGGCGGGGCTGTTGTCGCCGGCCTGGCGCTTGATTGCAATGACACGCTGGTTGATATTGAGCGCAGTGTTGCTTGCTAGCGCGGCGATCTGTTGGCTGGTGTTTTACCATCAAGCCTGGCTACCGCATACCTTCGACCCGAACGACGGTCTGACACCTTTTAAAAAGAACTGCGAATATCTGCTGGCCGGGATCTACGGTTTTGCCGCGCTAGGTTATTTATGGCAGACCCGGCACGGGCAATCCCACGATGCCGGCGGTTTAGCCGCAGCGGCGGTTGTGATGGCGATGAGCGAGCTGTTTGTGACGTTTTACGTCAACTTCCACGATTTATTCATCCTGCTTGGCCATTTATACAAGGTTATTGCCTACGCCTTGATTTACCGTTCGGTTTTTCTGAATAGCATTCAGCTGCCTTACCAGCAGTTGTATCGAGCGCATCAGGCCTTGTCGGTCAGCGAAGCTAAATTTCATGCCATCATCGATGAATCGCCGATTGCTTACGTCCTGCACGATACGCAAGGCAATATCACCTATTTGAATCCGGCTTTCGTCAAGACCTTCGGTTATACACTGGAGGATGTCCCCAGCTTGGCAGAGTGGTGGTGGCTGGCGCATCCCGATATCGAATATCGCCAGCAAGTCATCAGCGGCTGGCATGAGCATCAACGCTTGCATAGCGGTGCTACCGACCGAGCCTCTGCGCCGCAAGAGTTAAAAGTATGCGGCAAGGACGGCAATTGCCATACGGTATTGGTTAATATTGTCCTGCTCGACAATGCCTTGTCGGGTAATCATTTACTGATTTTGCACGATATTTCCGACCGGGTGGAAGCGATGCGCAAGCTGGCCGATTCGGTGAATATGCTGGAAACCGTCATTAATACCATCCCCAGTCGTGTGTTCTGGAAAGATCTAAATTTCCGTTATTTGGGCGCTAATCGAGCCTTTTGCCGTGATGCCGGGCTGGCTGGGCCGGCCGAATTGATCGGCAAACTGGATAGCGAGCTAGTCTGGCGGGATTGCGCGCCCTCGTATTTGGCCGACGACAAACAAGTCATCGACAGCAATACCGCCAAATTGGATTACGAAGAAAGTTTGAGCGGTCTGCAAGGCGAAACCATTTGGTTGAGAACCTCAAAAGTACCCTTGCGAAATTTACAGCAACAGCTGATTGGGGTGTTAGGCGTTTACGACGATATTTCCGCCCGTAAGCATGCCGAAGAGGAAATACAGTTAGCGGCGCTGGTGTATATGAACAGCAGCGAAGCGATGATGGTGACCGATGCCAAGGGCACCATCATTACTGTCAACCCGGCTTTCACCAGAGTCACCGGTTATTTGGCCGAAGAAGTGATCGGCAAGGTATTCGCGAGCTTGACCTCGGATCATCACGATCAAGCCTTCTATAAAACCGTGTTACGCGTGATCAATACCACCGGACAATGGGCCGGCGAAATTTGCGGCCGCCGCAAGAACGGCGAGGATTGCATACAGTGGGTGACCATTAATTCCATCCTCAACGAAGCCGGTGGCGTGCATCGCCGAGTGGCTTTGATTGCCGATATCACCGATCGCAAGAAATCCGAGGAATTGATTTGGCGGCAAGCAAATTTCGATCCGCTCACCGGTTTGCCGAATCGGAATATGTTTATGGACCGGCTGCATCAGGAAATCAAGAAAGCTTTCCGCAAGAACCACCGCGTCGCGTTGATGTTTCTGGATTTGGATCGTTTCAAGGATGTTAACGATAGCCTGGGGCATTTCATGGGCGACATTCTGTTGAAAGAAACGGCGCGCCGGCTCCACGAATGCGTTCGAGATTCCGATAGCATAGCCAGATTGGGGGGCGACGAATTCACCATTATCCTCGGCGAACTGGACCATACCGAAGGCGTGGACCGGATTGCCGGCAATATCCTGCAGAAGATCGCGGAACCTTTCCGGCTAGGCAACGAAACCGCTTACATTTCCGCGAGTATCGGCATCGCCGTCTATCCCGACGATGCGATGGACTCCGATGCCTTGTTTAAAAATGCCGATCAAGCGATGTATGCGGCTAAAAATGAAGGCCGCGACCGTTACCATTATTTCACGTCTTTGATGCAGCAAAACGCTCAGCAGCGCATGCGTCTAGCCAACGATTTGCATGTCGCGCTGGCCAGGCAGCAGTTTTTACTGTATTACCAGCCGATTGTCGCGTTTGCCACCGGCAGCATAGTCAAAGCGGAAGCCTTGCTGCGTTGGCAGCATCCGACGCTAGGCATGGTCAGTCCGGCGGAATTTATTCCGGTCGCCGAGGATACCGGGATGATCGTCGATATCGGCGATTGGGTGTTCGACAGCGCCGCGCGGCAAGCCAAGCAATGGCGGCACGCTTTTAATCCGGATTTTCAGATCAGCATTAACAAGTCGCCGGCGCAATTTCGTAAACAAACCGCGACGCAGAGCCAATGGCTGGATTTATTGGCGGAGCTGGAGTTACCGGGGCAGAGCGTGATTGTCGAGATTACCGAAGGCTTGTTATTGGATGCCGGCGTCGCAATCCGCGAACACTTGCTGGGCTTCCGCGATGCCGGGATACAGGTGGCCTTGGACGATTTCGGCACCGGTTATTCGTCTCTCGCCTATTTGAAGAAATTCGACATCGATTACATCAAAATAGACCAATCCTTCGTGCGGAATCTGGCAACCGATTCCAGCGATATGGCCTTATGCGAAGCGATTGTGGTGATGGCCCACAAGTTGGGTATCGAAGTGGTGGCGGAGGGCATAGAAACCCAGACACAATACGATCTGTTGCAGCGGATGGGCTGCGATTACGGTCAAGGCTATTTAATTTCGCAGCCGGTTCCCGCCGATCAGTTCGAGGCACTATTCGACCAGACGCCTAACCGTGCCGTCTGACCTCGAGACACGCTAACTTTCGCTAGGCTGGCTATTGCCACAAGACTCGGAGACCCGTTTGCCGTGGTTTTGCGACGGCCTAAGAGACGCTTGAGTGGCTTTAGCCCGCTATCCTCGCCGCCAGCCTGATAAAATACGCGGCATGAATACGACTTTGTTGCAAATGACCGTGCTGATGCTGTGCGGCGCCGGTTGGCGAGTTTTGACCCCGAATCGCTTGTCGGCGGATCAGACGCGGCTGGTGTTGACTAGCGTGGTTTACTATTTTTTCCTGCCGGTGATGGTTCTGGATGTATTGTGGCAAGCCAATATCGGTTGGCAGTCGCTGCAATTTAGCGCCTTGGCCGGCGCCAGCGTCTTGTTAGCGCTGACGCTGAGCTGGCTGACGGTTAAAGCATGCCGTTTCCAAAATCCGCAAACCGGCACGGTGCTATTAGCGGCGGCGTTTCCTAACGTTACCTATCTCGGCCTGCCGGTGTTGGAGCAAGCCTTTGGTAGTTGGGCGCGATCGGTGGTGATTCAGATCGACTTATTTGCCGTGGCGCCTTTGGTGTTCACTATCGGCATCATGTCGGCCCGCCATTACGGCCAAACCGCCGAAGCCAAACCTAAATCGGTGTTAGGGTTTTTCAATGCGCCGCCGTTTTGGGCGGCGTTTTTAGCGGTGGCATTGAATCTGAGCCAAGTGCCGATACCGTTCTGGTTGGCGGGCTTGTTGAAAACTTGTGCCGGCGCGGTGGCGCCGTTGATGATTTTTTCCTTAGGTCTGGCGCTGAGTTGGCGTGAGGTCCATGTCCGCAATCTGCCGTTCGTCATTCCGATAGTGGCAATCAAGTTGCTGCTGATGCCGTTGTTTGCCTTGTGGTTGGCGGGGCACTTGAATCTGACGGGCCAGTTTAAAGCGGCCGCGGTGATGGATATCGCCATGCCTAGCATGGTGCTGGGTATCGTCTTATGCGACCGTTATAAACTGGATAGCGGTCTGTATGCGATGGCCGTGACGCTGACCACCGCACTGAGTCTGTTGAGTTTACCGCTGTGGTTCCGAGTCTTATGAAACCGATTGCCGAAATATTTTCCCAAGGCGAGGAAATCGTTTGCGGGCAGACCGTGGACAGCAACGCCGCCTGGCTATCCCAACAACTGGTCGAACTGGGTTTTACGCTGAAACGCCATACGGTGGTGGGCGATAATCTGCATGACTTGATTGCGCTGTTCTCGGAAATCGCCGAACGTGCCGATTGCTGTATCTGCACCGGCGGCCTGGGGCCGACCGTTGACGATCTCACCGCCGAGGCGGTCAGCGCTGCCAGCGGTTTGCCTTTGCAATTCGACGAGCAGGCTTTCGCTCATATCCAGCAGTATTATGCCTGCCGCAATCGGATGATGCCGCCGGCTAACCGCAAACAAGCGATGCTGCCGCATAGTTCGCTGCGTATCGATAACGCCTACGGCACCGCGCCCGGTTTTGCGCTGCCATTCAAACGTTGCTGGTTTGTGTTTCTGCCGGGCGTACCGTCGGAAATGAAGCAGATGTTCGACGCGCTGGTGCGACAGCAATTGCAGCAACATTTTCCTTTGCAGCCCGATGGTCTGGTCACTTTACGCAGTATTGGCATCGGCGAATCGGCAATTCAGCAAAGTCTGGACGATATGCCACTGCCGGACGATGTGCAACTGGGTTTTCGCGCCGCGCCGGACGAGGTGCAGACCAAACTGTTATTTCCCAGCGGTTTTCCGGAAGCGCGCAAACAAGCTTGCGTGGCTGATGTCGCGGCGCGGATCGGCGATTATGTGTTTGCTATCGACGGCTTAAATGAAAAACAAGGCGATCTGCTGGAGGTGGTAGCTGCCGCGATGAGCGAAAAACGCTATTCCCTGGCGCTGCTGGAAACTGCCAGCCAGGGCCAGTTAGCCGCTAAATGCTTGGGACGCGACTGGCTGACTCGGGTGGAAATCAATCTCGACTGGGGACGCACGGCCGGTTCTTGGCAAGCCGGTCCGGGCGCCGGTGATTGTTTGCAAATCGCCAGAGTCTGGGCCGAGCAACTGAAAGCCCAATCGCAAACCGATTTTGCCTTGGTGCAGCTCTACAGCAGTAGCACAAACGATTACCAGGACAAGGATAAACCGCTAGTCCTTTATAATGCCATGGCAACACCCAAAGGTGTGGTCGCGACGCAGCTGAATGCCCACGGCACCCTTAAACACAAACAAAACCAGGCCGCTTTGCTGGCGCTGGACTTACTTAGACGTTACCTACAAAACAAATGCCTTTAATCCGCTTAACCAATGTTTCCATCGCCTTCGGCACCCATGCACTGCTCGATAATTCTGCTTTTCAGCTCGATGCCGGCGAGCGGGTCGGCCTGCTGGGCCGCAACGGCGAGGGCAAATCGACCTTGATGAAAATTATCGCCGGCGATATTCATGCCGATCACGGCGAGATTTGGAAACAGCCGGAATTGCGTTTAGCCTGGCTGGAGCAATCGCCCAATCTGGATGAACACGACACGATTTACGAAGCAGTGGCCGGCGGACTGGGTGAGTTGGGCCGCTTGATCGCCCGCTATCACGAATTGTTGAGCCATATGGACGGCAGCGAACAGTCACTGCAAGCCTTGGGCGACGTGCAACATAAGCTGGAAGCCGACAACGGCTGGGAGTTTCAAACCCGGGTCGAAGCGATATTGAGCAAACTGCAATTGCCGGCCGATGTGCAGGTCGGCAGTTTGTCGGGCGGCTGGAAACGGCGGGTAGCCTTGGCGCGGGCCTTGGTGATCGAGCCGGAAGTGTTATTGCTGGACGAACCGACCAATCATCTGGATTTCGAAAGCATTGCCTGGCTGGAAGAGCAGATTCTGGCTTTCCAGGGCGCGGTGATGTTCGTCACCCACGACCGGGCTTTTCTGCAAAAACTGGCGACGCGGATCATCGATCTGGACCGCGGCCAGTTGACTTCCTGGGCCGGCAATTATCAGGATTATCTGGCGCGCAAGGCGGCGGCCTTGGAAGACGAAGCCAATCAAAATGCCGAATTCGACAAGAAGCTGGCTAAGGAAGAAGCCTGGATCCGGCAGGGTGTCAAGGCTAGACGCACCCGTAACGAAGGCCGGGTCAGAGCCTTGAAAAGGTTGCGCGACGAACGCTCCGAACGCCGCAACACCCAGGGTACCGCCAAACTCAGTTTGAACAAAGGCGAGGCTTCCGGCAAGAAAGTCATCGAGGCGATCGATGTCAGTTTTCAATATCAGGATAAGCCTATCATCCAGGATTTTTCGCTGCGTATCGAACGCGGCGACAAGATCGGCTTGATCGGTAACAACGGCGCCGGCAAATCGACCTTGTTGAAACTATTGCTTGGGCAGTTGCAACCGACCACCGGCACCATCGAGCTGGGCACCAATCTGCAAATCGCTTACTTCGACCAATTGCGCGAGCAACTCGATCCGGAACTCTCGGTAGCCGACAGCGTCCTCGACGGCGGCGAGTTTGTGGATACGCCGGACGGCAAGCGCCATGTGATGTCCTATCTGGCCGACTTCCTGTTCGCCCCGGCCCGGGCCCGTTCGCCGGTGAAAAGCCTGTCCGGCGGCGAGAAAAACCGCCTGTTATTGGCCCGTTTGTTTACCAAGACCGCCAACCTGATCGTGATGGACGAACCGACCAACGATCTGGATTTGGAGACCCTGGAAATTCTGGAAGAAAAGCTGGTCGAGTACCAGGGCACCTTGTTATTGGTCAGTCATGACCGGGAATTTCTGGATAACGTCGTTACCAGCGTGTTGGTGTTCGAAGGCGAGGGCAGGGTCGAGGAATACATCGGCGGTTACGCCGACTGGTTCGCACTAACAGAACGCAATAAAAAAGCCGAGGCCGAAGCGGTCAAGATCGCCGAGCAGGCGCTGAAAAAAGAAAAGCCGAAAACTACGCCAGCCAAGAAGCTCAGCTTCAAGGAACAAAGAGAACTGGAGCAATTGCCGGTACGCATCGAACAACTGGAATCGCTGCAAGGCGAGTTGACCGCCACCATCAATAGTGCCGAGTTTTACAAACAAAGCCCGGAAGCGGTGGCCGTAACGCTGGAACAATTGAAATCTGCCGAAGCAGAGCTGGCCCAAGCGTATCAGCGCTGGGACGAGCTGGAGGCCATGCAATAAGCCAGACCTAAAAGCGTGATGATTTTCTGGCCATTAAAAAATTGCACGCAGGCATGTTTTCATCCGTAAAATCGCCGATTCGGATGCCGTTTCGGTATTGAAAAACAATACCCTTGGCCGTAAACCGGCGAGGGTTTCCAACCGCTTAAACCGGATGAGCTTACAGATCGTTTGAGTGAGCATTACTTGTAAAACCTAAGCATAGAACCTTGAAACTAAAAACATATTTATTGATTTTCTCCCTTTTCGCCGTGTTGGAGTCCAGCGTGAGTGCACAAGAAGCAAACGAGGCCATTGAAAAGCAAGTCCAGGCATTGCTGGCGCAAATGACCTTGGAAGAAAAAGTCGGGCAGATGACGCAGATCGACTTTAGCGTGGTTTCGGTGGTCAACGGCCAGGATGCCGATAATCCGGTGGACCAGGGCAAGTTGGAAGATGCGATATTCAATCATCACGTCGGCTCCATTCTGAATACGCCGACTACGCCCAACAATAAGGCCCAACCGATAGCTAAATGGCGGCAGATGACGCAAACCATACGGGAAACGGCCGCCAAAACCCGGCTGAAAATCCCGGTGATCTACGGCATCGACGCGATTCACGGCGCCACCTACACGCAAAACTCGGTGTTGTTTCCGCAAGCGATCAGCATGGCCGCGACTTTCAATACCGATTTATCCTTCAAGGCAGGCGAGATTACCGCCCGCGAGGTCAAAGCCTCCGGTCTGGACTGGAATTTTTCGCCGGTGATGGACATCGGCCGTCAGCCGCTATGGCCGCGATTGTGGGAAACCTACGGCGAGGACGTGCATTTATCCAGCGCGATGGGCAGTGCTTATATCAAGGGGCATCAAGGCGACAACTTCGCCAAAGCCGACAAAGTCCCGACCTGTTTGAAACATTATGTCGGCTACAGCTACCCCTTGAACGGCAAGGACCGCAGTCCGGCCTGGATCGGCGAACGGGCCTTGCGCGAATGGTTTTTGCCTGGCTTCGAAGCCGGTGTCAAGGCCGGTGCGCCGACGGTGATGATCAATTCCGCCGAAGTCGACGGTATCCCCGGTCATGCCAATTATCATTATCTGACCGAAATCCTGCGCGGCGAGCTGGGCTTTAAAGGTTTTACCGTCTCCGATTGGGAAGACATCATCCGTTTATATAGCCGCGACAAGCTGGCGGCTTCGCCGCGCGAAGCGGTCAAAATCGCGGTGATGGCCGGCGTCGATATGAGCATGGTGCCGTTCAATTTTTCTTTTTACGACTTGCTGCTGGATTTGGCGAAAACCGGCGAAGTGCCGATGACCCGCATCGACGAAGCGGTATCGCGAATCCTGCGTGTCAAATATCAAAGCGGTCTGTTCGAAACAACCGAACCTGCCTTGGCGGTCGAGGGTAATTTCGTCAGCGAGGAAGCCGTGGCGGTGAACCGGCAAGCGGCGCGCGAAGCCATCGTCTTGGCTAAAAACGACCAGCATATTCTGCCCTTGAGCAAGCAGACCAGCATTCTGGTGACCGGGCCGACCGCTAATCTGCTCAGCGTGATGAACGGCGGCTGGACCATTACCTGGCAAGGCGATAAAGAGGAACTGTATCCGCAAGACAAACTGACGTTGCTGGAAGCCATCCGCCAAAAGACCAGCGGCAAAGTGACTTATGTCGGCGGTGAGCGTTTTAGTGACGAGATCAATATCGAACAGGCCGTCAACGACGCGCGTCAGCACGACGTGGTGGTTCTGGCCTTGGGCGAGAAGCCGTATACCGAAACCATGGGCAACATCGTGTCGCTGGAGCTCGATCCGGTGCAGTTGCAACTGGCCAGAGCCATTTTTGCGATCGGCAAACCGGTGATCCTGGTCACTTTCGGCGGCCGGCCGCGCATCATTACCGAAATTGCCGACAAAGCGCAGGCAGTGGTGCTGGGTCTGTTGCCGGGCATGGAAGGCGGGCCGGCGATGGCCGATATTCTGTTCGGCGACGTCAATCCCAGCGGCAAATTGCCGATCTCCTATCCGC
Organism: Methylomonas montana; assembly: GCF_030490285.1. Classification (NCBI taxonomy): domain Bacteria; kingdom Pseudomonadati; phylum Pseudomonadota; class Gammaproteobacteria; order Methylococcales; family Methylococcaceae; genus Methylomonas; species Methylomonas montana. Next base: position 2,179,584 of record NZ_CP129884.1, read on the forward strand.
GCCACGCTAACGAGGTGGTGCCTTACGACCACAAGCCGCTGGAGGCATACGAGGACAACCAGTATCGGCCTTTGTATCCCTTCGGACACGGTTTGAGTTATACCAGTTTCGAAACCAGCGGTTTACATCTGAACAAAGAGCAAATTGCCGTGGGCGACGAGATCGAAGTGACGGTTAACGTGAAAAATACCGGTGCAAGAGCCGGAAAGGAAGCCGTGCTGGTGTATCTGAACGACGTAGCTGCTTCGGTGACTCGGCCGGTCAAACAATTAAAAGCGTTCAAGAAAGTCGAACTGAAACCCGGACAGCAGGAAACTCTGCATTTCACATTGACGGCGCAGGATATGTCCTTCATCGGCTTGGACATGAAGCGCATCGTAGAGCCGGGCGAGTTCAAGGTGATGGTCGGCAATGAGGCCGTGCATTTCAACGTCGTGAAAAACTGAGCCAAGCAGAGGATTTAAGATGAATCATCAGCAAAACACCGGACAGCCGTCACATTTGGGTTCCTTGGCCATTTTGACCTCGCTGTTTTTCATCTGGGGTTTCATTACTTGCTTGAACGACATCCTGATTCCACACTTGAAAGCGGTATTCACGCTGAACTATACCCAGGCCATGCTGGTGCAGTTTTGCTTCTTCACTGCGTATTTCGTAGTGTCAATGCCGAGCGGCTATCTGGTGGAAAAGATCGGCTATAAAAGCGGCATCGTCATCGGCTTGGCCATCGCCGGTAGCGGCTGTTTGCTGTTTTACCCGGCCGCTGGCTTGCATTCGTATCCCTTGTTTTTGACGGCATTTTTCGTTCTGGCCTCTGGCATTACCTTATTGCAGGTGGCGGCCAACCCTTACGTGACCGTACTGGGGCCGCCGGAAACCGCATCCAGCCGACTGACCTTGACGCAGGCCTTCAACTCCCTGGGCACCACCTTGGCACCGCGCTTCGGCACGCTATTTATATTGTCTACCGCGGTAAAAAGCGCCGATGAGATCAAACTGCTTAATCCCGAAGATTTATCCGCCTATCAGGCGGTAGAAGCAGCGGCGGTGCAAAATCCTTATCTATTTTTAGCCGCAGTGCTGTTTTTGATGGCGGCGGTGTTTGCGATGTTGAATCTGCCGAAAATCGAAAACGAAACTCGACACACTGCAATGGCAGCCGAAGACGATCGCGGGAGCGCCTGGCAGTACCCGCACCTGGTATTGGGCGCACTGGCGATTTTTGTCTATGTCGGCGGGGAAGTCTCTATTGGTAGCTTTCTGGTCAATTTTCTGGGCGAACCGAACATCGCCGGGCTGGCGGAAATGGACGCCGGCAATTATGTGTCGTTTTACTGGGGCGGGGCGATGGTTGGCCGTTTTGTCGGGTCGGCGGTGATGCAAAAAATCCATCCGGCCAAAGTGTTGATTTTTAATGCGTTGTCGGCGGTTTGTTTAGTGTTGGCGACCATGCTGGGTAGCGGCTATTTGGCGATGGCTACCATTCTGGCGGTGGGGTTGTGCAATTCCATCATGTTCCCGACCATTTTCTCGCTGGCGTTGACCAGACTGGGCAAGCACACCGGCCAGGGTTCCGGCATTCTCTGCGCCGCCATCGTCGGTGGCGCGATCTTGCCGGTGGTTCAGGGCGCATTTGCCGATCATATTGGCATTCAGTACGCCTTTTTTGTGCCTTTGCTGTGTTATCTATACATCGCTTTTTACGGCTACCGTTGTATCCGGCTGTGATCAGAACGCAACATTTCAGCCTTTCAGGAATTTAGTCCGGCTGGGCGACTGAATAATCAAATTCGGAATTGCCGATAACGACAGTTCACCATCGGTACCGCCCAGTTTCACCGCTTCCTTGGGCATGCCGTAGACCACACAACTGGCTTCGTCCTGCGCCACTGTCAGCGCGCCGGTGTCGTGCAATTCCTTCAAACCATGGGCGCCATCGTCGCCCATGCCGGTCATGATGATGCCTAGCGCATTCTTGCCGGCGGCCTGGGCGGTGGAACGGAACAGCACATCGACGGAAGGTCGGTGGCGAGTCACCAGCGGACCGTCCTTGATCTCCACCCGGTATTGCGCACCGCTGCGGCGCAACAACATGTGTTTGCCGCCAGGCGCTATCAGCGCCAGGCCGGGAATGACCCGGTCGTTCTGTTCGGCTTCCTTGACGGTAATCTGGCAGAGGCTGTCGAGACGTTTGGCGAATGCCGCGGTGAAAGCTTCCGGCATGTGTTGTACCACGACGATGCCGGGCGTGGTGCGGGGCAGGCGGGTCAATACATATTCCAGCGCCTGGGTGCCGCCGGTCGAGGTGCCGATTGCCACTACGCGGTCGGTGGTTTCGGCCATTGCGGTCGAATGACTAGGCGCCAGCATCACATCCGCGTTCAATTTTGGGGCGTTATCAAGCGGCGGCTTGACTAAAGGCGACACCGTTTTTTTGAGTCTGGCATGTGCGGCGCCTTTGATCGCATCGGCCAGCAGGGTTTTGGAGTCCTGCAGAAAACCTTTCAGGTTGACGGTGGGTTTGGTGATGATGTCTACCGCGCCGGCGCTCATGGCCTGCATCGTCACTTCCGCGCCCTTGGCCGTCAGCGTCGAACAGATGACTACCGGCGTCGGACGTTCCAGCATCAATTTTTTCAGGAAGGTGATGCCGTCCATGCGCGGCATCTCGATATCCAGCACGATCACATCCGGCCATTCCTTTTCCATGCGAGGCAGCGCAAAGAGCGGATCGGGTGCGGCACCGATGACCTTGATGCCGGGCAGACTATCCAGCAAGCCAGTTAAGACCTGTCTAACCACTGCGGAATCGTCGACGATAAATACTTTTGTGTCTGCCATAGAACCGTGATGAATTGAATGTGTTTACCAGAATTCGGCTGTGCCGCCGGATTTTTCATGTTCGTCGATATTTTTCTTCCAGTAACGACGCTCTTCGTTTTCAAGTAGTTGTTGTTGACTGCTATCGATTTTTTTGACGAAAACCGAATAATCACTGCCGACAAAATGAACGTTTCTGCCGATGGTGCCGCCAAGACAGGCGCTAAGCATGGGAATGTTTTCTTTTTTTAAAAACTCTTTGATGAACAACACATTCACATCGCCAATCGTTTTCTTGTTATCACCGTCTTCGCGCAGTTTCAGGACATTACCGCCGCCAAAACATTTGGCCTTGAGGTTAAGCCGGTTAGCGCCTAGTTTCATCATTTCATTAATCAGTAGTTCCATCGCATAGATGCCGTAACGGCCTTCATTGGATTCGATAATAGGCGTGTTATGAGCCTGATGTCGATAAGCCAGTAAAAAATGGTTCATGCCGAACACTCGATTGATGGGGTCGAATAAGCAGGCGGCCACGCAGGAACCCAGCAGGGTCGAAATTACTTCCGCTTGGCGAGAGGCATAGAATTCGCCGGGCTCGATGATGATGCGTCGGGTATTTTTAAACGGCAGCGCTTTCATGGCTTGCGATAAATGGATGGTTTGATCATTTGCAGCTGGTCCGTGACACGATGCAAACTCTCCGAATGACTGATAAAGAAATAGCCGCCGGGTTTTAAAGCGGTGAGCAGCCGTTCGACCACGTGTTTCTTGGTATCCTGATCGAAATAAATCAGCACGTTGCGTAGAAAAATAACCTCGAACTTGCCAATGCCGGCTGGCAAGCTGCTCATCAGATTGACTTGTTCGAATTTCACCCGATGACGTAATTTGGCGTCAACCCGAAAAAAACCTTGCTGGCTGCGAACGCCTTTCAAACAGTATTTTTCTAATAAACGCGTATCCATGTGCTCGAGTCTATCCATCAAATAAACGCCGTTCCGGGCAGCCGCCAATACGCGGGTGCTTAAGTCGGAACCGAAAACTTCCCAGCTACGCATTCCCAGGTTTTCCGCCATGACCATCGCCAAGGTGTAGGCTTCCTCGCCGGAGGAACTGGCCGCGCTCCACACTCGCAAATGTTCGCCATGCCAGGATTTGAGTACCGTATCGCGGAAAAACTCAAAATGCTTGGGCTCGCGGAAGAAATAGGTTTCATTGGTGGTGAGAATGTTGACCAACATTTGAAATTCGTGCGGATAGTCCGGGCTGCTGGTGGCGAGCTTGTAATACTCGCTATAGCTCGTCAGGCCGTAATATTCCAGGCGCTTAGCCAAACGGCTGGCAACCATCACTTCTTTTTCCGGTGCCAAAGCGATGCCGGCATGGTTGTATATCAGGCTTCTGAAACGTTCGAACTCTTCGTGGGTAATCGGCGAAATACTAATAACAAAATTCCTTTATTTATGGTTCGATAGTCACATATGCCGGGTAATATTTTCTGGAAATGAACGACGTTTAACAATCTTGAAAGACCCAATGTGTTACTGGGTTGAATGATCGGGTAAAACTCTCTACTATCGAAGACTTAACTCAATACTCTAATGGAAACATTATGCCTCGTATAGCTAGCGATCCGATCGCTAAAAATCCAAGCCCTGTCATTTTTTATGCGTTAACGGTTGGTTTGGGAGTGCTTGGCGGTTTAGTGGCTTGTGTGCAAACCGGTTTCAGCTTGATTAGTCTTGGCGCAACCGTCGCGCTGGGTTTTGGCGGTATTTTCGTCGGCTCGACGCTATTCAATAGGCACCAAGCTATCCTGAACGAAGTCAATCGTGCCTGGCGTGGCGACGAAGACGTCAAACTCCAGGATTTGGAGGGCTATGCCTTTGAGTTGGAACGTCTGTTTCTACAAGTCGTGCCTATTTTGCTTCGTCAGGTGCATACCTCTCGCACGCACACCGAACAGGAAATTACCGTATTGACTAACCGTTTCGGAGCAATGGTCGATCAACTTGAGCGGATTATTTCCGGTGGCGGATCAGCCCGGCAGGGGCGTAGTGTCGATATGCTGTTTAGCGAAAGCCGTGTTGCCTTGACGGCGGTATTGAAAATTTTGAGCCAAATTCAGGATGTCGAACATGCCGTGGTCGAGGAGGTGCGTAAGCTATCGACTCATACTCAGCAATTGGATTCAATGGCACAAGAAGTGCGCAAGGTTGCCGAGCAAATCAATCTGTTGGCTTTGAATGCGGCTATTGAAGCGGCTCGTGCCGGCGAAAACGGTCGCGGTTTTGCGGTGGTGGCCGATGAAGTGCGAAAACTGGCCGGTTTTTCATCTTCCACCGGTGAAAAGATCAGTCATGCTATCGAGGGTATTAATAAGGCAATGGCTTCAACCTTGAAAATGTCCGAAGTATCCGGCTCCACCGACGACAAGGCGATACGTGATGCCGAACAATCCATTCACACCGCATTGGATGATTTACGAGCTGCGTTGGATGTGTTCAAAAACGATGCCGATCAGTTGCGCGCTAATAGTGTGCAGATTCGCGATGAAATTTTTTCGGTGCTCACCGCGTTCCAGTTTCAGGATCGAGTCAGCCAAATGCTCTCGCATGTCGAAAATAATCTGAACGGCTTACAGAATGCGGTCGACGCCGCCCGTAGCAAGGACGAACGGCATGCCAATAGTCTCGATGTCGGTGCCACCCTGGCGAAAATGGAGCTTAGCTATACGATGCCGGAAGAATTGATTAATCACTCGTCTAACGTGGCAAGCAGTCATCAGAACGTTTCGAAAAACGACGATATTACATTTTTCTAAATTTACGGTAAGGATTAAGCAATGGCTAAAACCATCATGATTGTTGACGATTCGGCGTCCATCCGCCAAGTCGTCACTATTGCCTTAAAAGGCGCGGGTTACGACGTGATCGAAGCCTGCGACGGTAAGGACGCGTTAAACAAATTGACCGGGCAAAAAATCAATCTGATTATCACCGATGTCAATATGCCCAATATGGATGGCATTACCTTTGTGGTGGAGGCCAAGAAATTGGCTGCATACAAATTCACGCCGATGATGATGTTGACCACCGAAGCGGCCGACGACAAAAAACAGGCCGGTAAGGCTGCCGGCGCCAAAGCCTGGCTGACCAAACCTTTTCAAGCGCCTACCTTACTGGATGCGGTGTCCAAATTGGTATTGCCTTAATCAACCGTTGTAACCATCGGAGATGGGTGTGGCTATTGAATTAAAACAGCAAAAAAAAGGTGTTATTCATCTAGCCATCCGGGATGAAATGACCATCTATTCGGTGCAGGAACAAAAACTGCAGCTATCGGCCTATCTGAAAACCGCTAAAGAGGCGCAAATCGATCTGGGCGGTGTCACCGAGATCGACAGTGCCGGTGTGCAATTGTTGATGTTTTTGAAGCGCGAGGCAGTTAGCCAGAATATCAAGTTAAGCCTGACACAACATAGTCAAGCGGTCGTGGAAGTGTTGGAACTGCTTAACCTTAGCAAACATTTCGGCGATCCCATCGTTATTTCCGCTGACTGGAAATCATCATGAACGAATTAGATGCTGCCCTAACCATCTTTGCCCAAGAAGCGGAAGAGCTGCTGACGGACATGGAAAACGCGTTGCTGGCATTGGAAACCATGCCTGACGACAATGAAACCATCAACAGTCTGTTTCGGGCTATGCACACCATCAAGGGTTCGTCGGGACTGTTCGGTTTCAATTCGATCGTTAGCTTCACCCATGAGGCCGAATCGGTGTTGGACAAGGTGCGCAACGGCGAGCGAGCAATCGATGCCGAATTGATTTCGGTCTTACTGGAAAGTAAGGACCACACCAGCAAGCTGGTCGAGCATTGTTTGACCCATAATGACGAGCCATTACCTGACGAGTTGACTATTGCCAGTGAACGATTGATCAAGCAACTGACCGGTCGGCAGGTTACCGGCATGCAGCCTAGCGACGTTGACGACGCCAACCTGCAAAGCGAAGGGGGCGGTGAAATATCGGTCGATGATAATTGGCTGATTTCATTAGATTTTCAACAGGATGCGTTCCGTAATGGCATGGATCCTTTGTCGTTTATCCGTTATCTGAAAACTCTGGGCGAGATCAAACAGATCCTGACCGTGGCGCCGGAGATGCCGGCCGGCGAGGCGATGGACCCGGAAAGCTGTTATTTGCATTTCAGAATTGCCTTTCAAAGCGATGCTAGCAAGCAAACGATAGAAGCGGTATTCGAATTCGCAGCCGACGATTGCGATATCAAAATATTGCCACCCAATGCCAAAATTGATGAGTATCTGAAGCTGCTGGACGCCCAGGATGAAAGTTACGTTAATCGGCTGGGGGATATGCTGGTTCAGGTGGGTGCCTTGACCCAACGCGATGTCGCTCGTGCGTTGCAGAGTCAGGTCGAAGCAGCCGAAACAGAAGCCAGTGGTAAGCCGCTCGGCGAAATCTTGGTGGAACAACAGGTCGTGCAACAGCCGCTAGTTGAACAGGCACTTAAAAAGCAGGCGCAGACCAAGCAAAAACTGGCCGCCGAAGCCAACTATATCCGGGTCGATGCCACCAAGCTTGGTCAGCTGATTAACCTGGTCGGCGAGCTGGTGATTTCCAGCGCGGCGATGAATTTGATCGTCGAGCGCCATGGCATGAGCGATGCCGGCGATGTCGCGGCCAGTATGAATGCGCTGGTCAGCAGTATTCGCGATACCGCGTTGGAACTGCGTATGGTGCAGATCGGCGAAACCTTTTCGCGCTTTCGCCGGGTGGTGCGCGATGTTAGCAAGGAATTGAACAAGGACATCGAGCTGTATATCAGCGGCGGTGACACCGAACTGGACAAGACCGTCGTGGAAAAAATCAACGATCCGCTGACCCATTTGATTCGCAATGCACTGGACCATGGTATCGAAAGCCCCGAGCAGCGCATCGCCGCCGGTAAACCGGCCCAAGGCAGTGTGCAACTCAATGCTTTCCATCAATCTGGGCACATCGTGATTCAGATTGCCGATGACGGCGCCGGCCTCAACAGCGAGAAAATCGTCGCCAAGGCCATCGCCGGTGGCCTGATCAAAGCCAACCATGGTTTGTCGCAACCAGAAATCCACGATCTGATTTTTGCCGCCGGACTCAGCACCAAGGAGCAGGCGACCAATCTGTCCGGTCGCGGCGTCGGCATGGATGTGGTCAGGAAAAATATCGAAGCCTTGCGCGGCACAGTCAGTATCGACAGCGTGGAAGGGCAGGGTACCACCATCAGTATCGAGCTGCCGCTTACCTTGGCGATTATCGATGGATTCATGGTTGCAACCGATCAGGAACGTTACATCATTCCGCTGAGCATGGTCGATGAATGCATCGAGATGGATCCCAGCGAATGCGACATCGATGAGGTTCAGCATTACATCAATCTGCGTGGCCAAGTGTTACCGTATCTGCGTTTGGGCGACTATTTCCATAATCGCCGCAACCATACCAGCAAAAAACGGGAAAGCATCGTGGTGGTCAGGTCCGGGCAGGATAAAGCCGGATTCGTGGTGGATGAATTGCATGGCGAACATCAAACCGTCATCAAGCCGCTCGGCAAAGTTTTCGAACAACTGAAAGGTATCAGCGGGGCCACGGTATTGGGCGATGGTAACGTTGCGCTGATCCTGGATGTACAAGGCTTGATTCAGGCGGCGATCAAAGACAAGGGACGCGCAATGCCAAGGCCCAGTTCTCAACGCTTGCAATAGCATTGCGAGTTCAATTTCATAACAGAGGAAAAGTTCATGAATATTAACGACCTGAAAATAAAAACAAAAATCTTAACGGGTGCGATGCTGTTAGTGACGATTACCATTGGTTTCGGACTTTTGGCCAAAATCTATATCGGCGATGTGTCCGGTGCGTTATTTGGTATTACCGACAATAACGGCAAGTCGGTGGAATATGCGACCGGCGTGGAAAGGATGGCCTTGGCAACCATCATGGAAGAGAAAAACTACCTGCTGTTTGAAGAAGACGAAATTCACCAGCGAGCCGAGGATAATGTCAAAAAACTGAATGAGTATTTGGATAAGGTCGACCAAGTTGCTAAGCAATATAACAATAACGAATTGCTAACCCAATCCAAAACAGCTCGTGAAGGCACGGCAAAATATGCCGATAAGTACCGCGCCGGTGTCGCAGCATTGAAAGCCAATAAAAAGGCGGTCGAAACTATGGTGGAAAAAGGCAATGCCGTGGCCAAAGCGGTCGATTCCGATCTGAAAAAGCAGGTGAATCGTTATAAGGAGGTAATGGCGAAGGGAGGAGCCAATCAACAGGAGCTGGATCATTATGTTCAGCGCTATATCGGTTCCACTCAGGCCTATATCAAAGCCATGGAGATCATGCGCGCCGAGAAGGAAGAGGTCAATTACAAGGATAGGGTGGCCTGGAAACAAATGCAGGTCTGGCTGCCTGAATTGATTGCCATGTTCGATGAGCAGGCAAAGCTAGCCAACAGTGAAGAGAGCAAAAAGAATATTGCCGAAACGCTCGATTTGGCTCGTGAATATCAGCAAGCGGCTCAGACCTGGATCGCCAATGACGATCAACTTAAAACCATACTCAAAGACATGGCCGATCTTGGTGCCAACGTCATCAAACAGGCGCAAACTGCCGAAGAAGCCGGTTATACGCAGTTAGGCGTGGCTCGCACTCAAGCAGAAACTTTGGTCAGCGACGCCAACAAAATCATCGTCGGTACCATTGTTGCCGCATTGATCTTGGGTATTATCATCGCAATGTTCTTGGCAAATATGATCACCATGCCGATCACCGTCGGCGTTCAGTTTGCCAAATCGCTAGCGGAAGGCGATTTGACAGCGAAATTGGATGTCAACGGCAAAGACGAAATTGGCCAACTGGCGCAAGCATTGCGTGACATGCGCGATAAGCTCAGCCAGGTCGTTGCTCAAGTACGCTCTAACTCCGATACATTGGCCAGCGCCTCCCAACAAGTCAGCGCCACCGCCCAATCGATGAGCCAGATGGCTACCGAGCAAGCTTCCAGCGTCGAAGAAACCACCTCGTCGATCGAGCAACTCAACGCCTCGGTTCAGCAAAACACCGAAAATGCCCATGTCACCGAGCAAATGGCGACCAAGTCGGCCGGCGAGGCCCGCGATGGCGGCGACGCAGTCAATGAAACCGTCAAGGCGATGAAAAATATCGCCAAGAAAATCGGCCAGATCGAGGATATTGCTTACAAGACTAATCTATTGTCGCTGAATGCCGCCATCGAAGCGGCGTCCGCCGGCGAGCACGGCAAGGGTTTTGCTGTGGTGGCCGCCGAGGTACGCAAACTCGCCGAAAGTAGCCGCGTGACTGCCGAGGAGATCAACGAACTGGCGACCAATAGCGTGGCGATAGCCGAAAAAGCTGGCAACCTGATTGCCACCGTGGTCCCCAATATCGTCAAGACCGCCGATTTGGTACAGGAGATCAACGCGGCGTCAATGGAGCAATCCAGCGGCATCAATCAAATCAACGATGCAATGCGGCAATTGGATAAAGCCACTCAGCAAAACGCCGCCAGCGCCGAAGAATTGGCTGCCACCTCCGAGGAGTTGAATGGTCAGGCGACGCAATTGCAACATGCGGTCGCGTTCTTTAAGCTTGATAACAGCGGTAATCGGTCGCCCGCTTCCAGTAGAAATACGCCTCCGGGCTCTCGGCAAACGCGAGCGCCAGCCAAACCGATCCGCGCCAATAAACCAGCAGGAAGTAATGTGGCGGGCGATGCTGCCTTGGATTTTAACGACCAGGATTTCGAGCGTTTCTAGTTGATGGAGAACAGGCCATGGCCAATCTGATGCAAAAACAAACCGGCAATACCAACCTGGCCGTACAAGAACAGGCCGGGCAGTATTTGACTTTTCTAGTAGGCGACGAAAGTTTTGCTGTCAGCATATTGGACGTCAAGGAAATTATCGAAATCACGAATGTCACTCATGTGCCGTTAACGCCGGATTTCATTTACGGCGTGATTAATTTGCGCGGCAATGTGGTGCCGGTGATCGACTTGTCGGCGCGGCTGAAAAATCGCCGCGCCGAAATCAGCAAACGCAGTTGTATCGTGCTGGTGGCGATCGAAGCTATCGAAGGCTCGCAACTGATCGGCATGCTGGTCGATGAAGTTCGGGAGATTCTGGAAATTCCTTCCGCCAACATTCAACCGGCACCGGATTTTGGCGCCGATATTCGCACCGATTTCATTCAAGCGATGGCGCGCGTCGATGATGTGTTTATTATCCTGCTGGCTATCAATCGGGTGTTGTCGCTGGAAGAATTGTCTCAGCTGAACAATCTGACGCAATCTCAAGAACAGCTGGAAACGGCCGGTTCCTAATCACATTATCTTTAGGTATCTCGAGGCTGAATATATCGTTTTCCTAAGTCCCCGCTGATGATGCAGGCATGTTTAGAAGTTCCCATAAGTCTGCGTATGGCCAATTTACGTACTTCGGCCGCGAGCACCGAAAAGCCGCCGCCATGCTCGCCGGCCTTGGCCGCAATCTTTCGGTCATCTCGGCGTTTTCGTGGTTATGTTCCGGAGCCCGTCAATTGTTCCTGCGCGGCGCTGGTCTATTCGTTGCAGGCGGAATAACCTTTCTGTACCGGTAGGCAGACCTTGCTGGGCGCCTACCGTTAGGCTTAAAACAAGCCGCTGATCACGCCGTCGTCGCTGATGTCGATGCGTTCGGCGGCAGGCACTTTCGGCAAACCCGGCATGGTCATCATATCGCCGGCGATGGCGACGATGAAGCCGGCGCCGTTCGCAAGCCGCACTTCGCTGATTTCCACATTATGGCCCGATGGTGCGCCCTTGGTATTGGCGTTGGTCGAGAACGACATCTGGGTTTTGGCCATGCAGATCGGAAAATGCCCGTAGTTGGCTTGCAGGGCCTTGATTTCGCCCATGACTTTCGGACTGGCGCTGACGCTGCCGGCACCGTACAACTTGGTAGTGATGGCTTCGATCTTGTTCCAGAGCGGTAGCTCGTCATCGTAAACATAGCTGAAACCCGGTTCGCGGTGATCGACGATATTCAGCACCTCGCGGGCCAGATCCTCGGCACCGGCTCCACCATGCGCCCAATGTTTGGCGATCACGCATTTCGCACCCAAGGCTTCGCATTTGGATTTCAGCAGATTGATTTCGGCGTCTGTGTCGAAGGTGAAATGGTTGACACTCACTACGCAGGGTAGACCGTAGTGATGGGTGATGTTATGCAGATGGCGTTCTAGATTGGCAAAACCTTTTTCCAGGGCTGCCAGGTTTTCCTGGTTCAAATCGTCCTTGGCGACACCACCATGGAATTTCAGCGCCCGTACCGTGGCGACCAAGACGACCGCCGACGGTTTCAGTCCGGACATTCGGCATTTAATGTCCAGGAATTTCTCCGCGCCCAAATCGGCGCCGAATCCTGCTTCGGTGACCGCATAATCGGCCAGTTTCAACGCGGTTTTGGTGGCGGTGACGGTGTTGCAGCCGTGAGCGATGTTGGCGAACGGGCCGCCGTGGATGATCGCCAGATTGTTTTCCAGGGTTTGCACCAGATTGGGTTTGATAGCGTCTTTCAGCAAAGCGGCCATCGCACCATGAGCTTTCAGGTCGCTGGCGTAAACCGGTGTGACCTTATCGGACTTGTAGCCGATGACGATGCGACCCAGGCGCGCCTTCAAATCGGCGCGGCTGGTGGCCAGACACAAGATCGCCATGACTTCCGAGGCGACGACGATGTCGAAACCGTCTTCGCGCAGATAACCGTTGGCCGGTCCGCCCATGCCGACCGTGATCTTGCGTAAGGCGCGGTCGTTCATGTCCACCACCCGTTTCCACTGGATGCGGCGCGGGTCTATGTCCAGCGCGTTTCCGTGGTTGATATGGTTATCGATCAAGGCCGACAGCAGGTTGTGGGCGACGCCGATGGCATGGAAATCGCCGGTGAAATGCAGATTGATGTCTTCCATCGGCACCACTTGCGCATAACCGCCGCCGGCCGCGCCGCCCTTGACGCCGAAGCAGGGGCCCAAGGAAGGCTCGCGTAGGCAGATTATGGTTTTTTTACCGATCCGGTTCAGCGCATCGCCCAAGCCGACCGTGGTGGTGGTTTTACCTTCGCCGGCCGGGGTCGGGCTGATCGCGGTGACTAAAATCAATTTGCCGTCGGTTTTATCGGTCAGGCTATTGACGTATTCCAGCGAAATTTTAGCTTTGTAGTGGCCGAACGGGTCCAGCTGCTCGGCCGGAATGCCGAATGTTTCGCCGGCTAAATCGATAATCGGGCGCATGTTTGCCTGTTGGGCAATTTCAATGTCAGACATGGTGTAAGTTCCTAAAGTACTCTCGGTTAGGCGTTGCAATGATGCTGGCGCAGCCGGTGGCCGCGAAATAGCCGAATATTGTAGAGATCAACGGCTTGAGCAGCCAGAAATTTCAAGGGGTTTTACCGGAAATAGTGAATGCCGGCTGAAATAGAAACGGGTTAAGCCGACCGGTTGTCCGGACGGGCTTAACCCGCTGCTGTCGCACTGGGACGCGTGACTTACAAGGTAATGACTTCCGTGCCTTTGCCGACCAATACCACGTCGGCGCCGCGCAATGCGAACAAGCCGTTGGTGACCACGCCTGGAATATTGTTAATGGTTTTTTCCAGTGCGATTGGGTCGATGATGCTCAGATTGTGCACATCCAGAATTTCGCAGTGGTTGTCGGTGATGTAGTTTTCGCGCAGGATGGGTTGGCCGCCCAATTTGACCAGTTGTCTGGCGACATAGCTGCGCGCCAACGGCAATACTTCAACAGGCAACGGGAATTTGCCCATCACATCCACGCATTTGGTTTCGTCGACGATGCAAACGAATTTTTTGCTGGCACCACCGATGATTTTTTCTCGGGTCAATGCGCCGCCGCCGCCTTTCAGCATTTTTTTGTGCGGCGTCACTTCGTCCGCACCGTCGACATACACTTCAAGATCGCCGGTTTGGTTCAGATCCAGCACTGGAATGCCGATTTTTTGCAAGTGTTCGGTGGTTTTGATGGAACTGGACACCGCGCCTTCGATATCGCGTTTAAAATCGCAATCGGCCAGTAAATTGATCAAATGCGTAACGGTGGAACCGGTACCCATGCCGATGATGGGAACATTTTTCAGATATTTGAGGGCAGCTTCGGCGACTTGTTTTTTTAATTCGTCTTGAGTCATTGTTGGTTGTCCTGGTGGTTTGCTCTTATGAATCTGACACGGCGATGAACCCGTCATTGTGTGGGATAATAACCGATTAAGGCTAATCTCTCAGCAGTTTTTAAGACGGCAAGGGCTTAGGCGGACCACGCTACAAGGCATAAAAGGCAACGCAGGGACGATAAACAAGCTGTATACAGTCCATCCCGTCCTTCAGCAAGTTGCCGAGGACAATCATGCAAAAATACATAGAAAAAATATTACGGGCAAAAGTTTACGACGTGGCCGAGGAAACGCCGTTGGATTTTGCCCCAACCTTATCCGAACGGGTCAACAACCGAGTCTATCTGAAGCGCGAGGATTTACAGCCGGTTTTTTCCTTCAAACTACGCGGCGCTTACAACAAGATCGCTTCGTTGACCGCCGAACAAACCGCTGCCGGCGTGATTGCCGCGTCGGCCGGCAATCACGCCCAGGGCGTGGCTTTGGCGGCCAAGAAGCTGGGTATCAAAGCCTTGATCGTGATGCCGAAAACCACCCCGGAAATTAAAGTCAAATCGGTCAAGGCGCGCGGCGCCAAAATTGTGCTGCACGGCGATTCCTACGATGAGGCATACAGCCATGCGATGGAACTGGTCGCCGAAAAAGGCATGACCTTCATCCATCCTTATGACGATCCAGAAGTCATCGCCGGTCAAGGCACCGTGGCGATGGAAATTTTGCGCCAGCATAACGGCGATATTCACGCGATCTTTGTCCCGGTCGGTGGCGGCGGATTGGTGGCAGGCATTGCGGCCTACGTCAAATTCGTCAGACCGGAAATCAAAATCATTGCCGTCGAGCCGGATGATGCCGACTGTCTGAATCAGGCACTGAAAGCCGACCAGCGGGTGATCTTGGAGCAGGTCGGCTTGTTCGCCGACGGTGTCGCGGTCAAGCAGATTGGTGCGGAACCGTTTCGGATTGCCCGGCAATATGTCGATCAGGTGATCACCGTCAGCACCGACGAGATTTGTTCGGCGATCAAGGATATTTTCGACGATACCCGCTCGGTAGCCGAACCGGCCGGCGCATTATCGGTGGCGGGTTTAAAGAAATATGTCGAACAGCAAGGCTTGCATCAACAAACGCTGATCGCGATCGACAGCGGCGCCAACATCAATTTCGACCGTTTACGCTATGTCGCCGAACGCACCCAGGTCGGCGAGCACCGCGAAATTTTGCTGGCGGTGGCAATACCCGAAGTGCCGGGCAGCTTTTTGAAATTTTGCAAAATGCTCGGCAAGCGCAGCATCACCGAATTCAATTACCGCTATTTTGATAGCCAGATGGCGCAAGTGTTTGTCGGCATCAGCAGCAGCGGGGTGGAAAACGATCGGCAGCAACTGATCGAGCATTTAGTTGAGGAAGGCTTTCCGGTGACCGATATGACCGCCAACGAATTGGCCAAGGACCATATTCGCTACATGGTTGGCGGCCACGCGCCGTTCGAATTAAAGGAACAGGTTTACAGCCTGCAATTTCCGGAACGCCCAGGCGCGCTACTGAAGTTTTTGATGTCGCTAGGTAGCCAGTGGAATATCAGTCTGTTTCATTACCGCAATCACGGTGCTGCATTCGGCAAGGTACTGATCGGTTTGCAAATTCCCGAAGCCAAATGCCAGGCTTTCGAACACGGCTTAAATGCATTGGGGCTGGTTTATCGACGGGAGACCGAAAATCCGGCTTATCGATTGTTTGCTGGTGGCGTGAACGACTAGAAAGCGGGGCCTAAGCGCATCGTTTAAGCTCTGGCGTCATCGGTGCCGTTGCTCCAGAAAGGGATGGACAGCGCAAAGATACAAAGCAGCCAACTGACCAGTTGCTGATTATTGAGCGTATAGCCCAATGCCACGGGCAGGCCTTCGCTGAAATCCGGATGCGCTTGAATGAAGTCGTATGCGGCCATGAATTCGTGGGTTTCGCCGATGATCACGCCGGCGATGCCGAAACCTAATAGACTGGCCAGGCTACGATGGTAGCGTTTGCTGTTTTCTCCACCGACCAAACGCTCGAATGCCAAGGCGCGAGTATCCAGCCGGTGCCGGCCGATCCACAGGCAAATAATCAATCCCAAGACCCCTACGGCAGGAATGGTAAATTGTTCGACCGGAAAACTCAGATAACGGCCGTTAAAAGCCAAATGATAAGTTTTATACAGCGCCAACAGAATAAAGAACAGGTAACTGTATTTTAGCCAGCTGGCGAGTGGCGGCGCAGCGGGGCTGCCGCTCAAAAGATTGTAAAAACGCTGGATCAGCAAGCCGCTCAACAGCGTATTAGCCGCCACCATAAACACCGCATAAGCGTGTTGCCAATCACTGTAACTGGTGCGCCACAGAAACTCGGCCAAGGTGACCAGGCAAACGCTCAACACTTGTGTCAGCACTAAAAAGATCAGCAGACGCGGCGTAGAAACAGACCGCAGCTTTTTGATGTAGGCCGTCGTTATCAAGATGATTAAGGCAGTCGCCCAGGCAAACTCCCAATACCAATCCGGATTTTCATGAACCCGCCCGGTCAATGGAAAAATCGGTTGCCGATCGATCGACATTAAACCCCAATTGGCGCCGACTACGCCTTCGTGATTGCTTTTCCAGGGTTGGTTAAAGGCTTCGACGATGTTGTAGTCCATGCCGTTACGGTTGGCAACCTCGATCAGACTACGGACAAAGCGAGTCTCGTTGACTACGCTGGGTACCGCGTTACCTCGTTGGCGGCCGGCGGCCGGCCAGCCTGATTCGCCGATCAGGATAGGCTTGTTCAGACCCATGCTGTGAGCTTTGTCTGCGACTTGTTTGACGATTTTCTCGACATGCGCGGCCGCATGTTCAATCGCCACCGGCTCGTCTTCCCAATAGGGCAGAATGTGGATGGTAATAAAATCCACTTCCTGCATCAATTGAGGATACTTCATGTAAATCGACCAGACATCGGCATAGGACACCGGTTGGGAGACTGCTTGTTTGACCTGACGAATATAGCCAATCAGGGTGTCGACATCCATATCGCGGCGTAGCAGTACCTCATTGCCGACGATTATCCGTTTCACTACGTCCGGGTTGGCGTTGACCGATTCGATCAAGGCCGCGATTTCGGTTTGATTGCTGCCCTGGTGGTTACCCAGCCAGCCGCCTTGCAGCATCTCCACGCCATGTTTGCGGGCGAAATCCGCAGTAGGCTGCATGCCGCCGAGTGTCGAGTAAGTGCGAATACTGTAGGTTTTATCCGCCAGCAACCCTAAGTCTTCGTCGATATGCTCGGGTAACGGAAATTTTTCTTCTATCGGGCTAAAACCGTCCCGAAAAGGCGCAAACGATAAGCTTCGCAATTTGCCGGACGGCACATCGGTGCCGGCATCTTGAGGCCTATTGGTAAAACAATCGAAACTGCCGTGAGCGATGACGACTAAGAAAAGATAGATCAGGATTCTGAAGGTTTGCATACTGGTGTCGCCACTGAGCTTTAAGATCAATTACCTAAGGATTATACAGAGTTTGCTATGTGATTAAGACCATTGGTCATTGCGTTCGTAAGTCAATGATTACATACTTATCAGTAAATACTTACTCTGCTGAAAAACTATTATTTGCAGAGAAGCCTCAATGCCCGAGAAAAGGGATAGCCAGTATGTCTGCTGCTATGCATAAAAGCCGCGAAACTCGACAAACCATTCGCCTTCCTGATGGGTGGCCTTATCTGGTTGCCTTGCTGCTTGTTTTATCGGCGGCAGCTTTGCGGATATGGCCCTTGCAAGGGCTGGGGCTGCGCATTCCTTATGTGACATTCTACCCGGCAGTGATGATTGCCGCGCTCTGTGGCGGACTGCCGGTAGGTTTGCTGACCACGGCCTTGTCCGCCAGTGTGATTTTGCTTTGGTCTCCCACCGGGCACCCGTTCATTTCCGATGCCGGCGATTGGTTGGGCATGGCGGTTTTTGTGGTCAATTGCACGATGATTTCCGGCGTCGCCGAAGCGATGCGTCGTGCGCAGGCCCGCGCGAAAGCCGCCCAGGAACTGGCGGAAGCGGCCAATACAGCCAAAAGCGTTTTCCTAGCCAGCATGAGCCATGAATTACGCACGCCTCTCAATGCCATCCTTGGCTTTTCCAATTTGATGCGTAACGACCCGGCCATTACCAAAGAACAGCGCGAAAATTTGGACATCATCAATCGCAGCGGCGAGCATTTGCTCAATTTAATCAACGATGTGCTGGATATGGCCAAAATTGAAGCCGGCCGCATCGTCTTGGATGCCAAGTCTTTCGACCTGGCGGCGCTGCTCAGAGAAGTCGCCGCGATGATGCGAGTTCGTGCCGAAGAAAAAGGCCTGAAAGTTTTATTGGAACAGTCGGCAACGCTGCCTCAATTTGTCACCGCCGATAGCGATAAACTGCGGCAGATCATCATCAATCTGGTCGGTAATGCCATCAAATTCACCCAGCAGGGCGGCGTGAGTCTGCGAGTAAGTCTTCAACACGCTAACGATATACCCCGATTACAGATTGAGGTTGAGGATAGCGGCGTCGGCATCGACAAGGAGAATTTGACACGTATCTTTCAGCCTTTCGTTCAGGTTGGTAAATCGGCAACGCAAAAAGGCACCGGATTGGGCTTGCCCATTGTCCGGGAATATCTGGATCTGATGGGCGGCAGCATTGATGTAGAAAGCGAACCGAACAGAGGCACTCTGTTTCGGCTAAATCTGCCTGTTCAGATCGCCGAGGCAGCCGAAGCGCCCAACGATGAGCTGGCAAACGACGGCGGCGTCGCGTTGGCGGCTGGACAGCCGGAATATCGAGTGCTGATCGTCGAAGATCAGCAGGAAAACTGGCTACTTCTGCGACATTTATTGGAAGAAGCGGGATTTGTCGCCGAAGTCGCCAAAAACGGCGCGGAAGGCGTGGAGATGTTTCAATCCTTTCGGCCGCATTTTATCTGGATGGATAGACGTATGCCGGTGATGGACGGACTGGAGGCGACCCAGCGGATTCGGGCGCTGGCCGAGGGCAAAGCCGTTAAAATCGCCGCCGTCACCGCTTCGGCTTTTTCCGAGCAACGCGAAGAAATGTTGGCGGTGGGCATGGACGATTTCGTTCGCAAACCTTATCGGACCGCAGAAATATTCGATTGCATGGCGAGGCTGTTGGGCGTCAAATTCACTTGCCGGCGCCAGGCGCCTATCGAAGCCGAAACAGTCTTTTCGGCGGAGGCGGCCGCAAAACTTCCGGACGAACTGCGCCGGGAGCTGACAAACGCGTTGATCGTCGGTAACACCGAACAGCTTGCCGGACTGTTGCAACGCATCGAACGGCTGGATGCCGGATTGGCTAAAGGACTCAACGTCTATCTACAATCCTTCAATTACTTGCCAATTCTGAATGTCCTGGAATCCTTGAATGCCGACATGACTCAACCTCCACCATGATCAGCAATATTCTCATCGTCGACGACGAACCCACCGCATTGAAGTTACTAAAAGATATTTTGAGTACGGAAGGTTTTCGGGTGCGTCCTTTTAATAATGGCGAACTGGCGTTGCGTTCCGTTGAAGCCGAAATTCCGGAATTGATTCTGCTAGACATTCGAATGCCGGGCATGGATGGCTTTGAGGTATGCCGACGACTCAAGGGCAGCGAAAAATTAAAGGACATCCCCGTGATATTCATCAGTGCTGCGGTCGATCTGGAAGACAAAGTAAAAGCGTTTCAGACGGGTGGCATCGACTACATCGTCAAGCCATTTCAACGGGAAGAAGTGATTGCCAGAGTCAGAACCCATGTGGCGCTGAATCAGTCGCTGCGGGAATTGAAAAGTGTTGCCGAATCATTGCGTAAGAGCGAAGCCAGCTTGAAAATGGCACAGGCTATCGCTCATCTGGGGCATTGGGAGTGGGATGCCCAAGCGGGGCACTTCTATTGGTCCGAAGAAGCCTGCCGCATCTTCGGTTTGGAGCCGCAAACATGTCCTGCAACCCACGAATCTTTTTTGCAAGCTATACATCCCGATGATAGGGAACGTGTGGCCTGCTGCCTGGGCCGTTTATCGGACCAAGACTGGTGTGAAATGGAATATCGGATTGTTCTACCCAACGGAGAGATTCGAGTCATTCATGGCAAGGGGCAAGCCGTAAACTTGGGTGGAGACCGGCAACCAAAAATACTCGGAACCGTCCAGCCTCTTTCGCAGCATGATCAAATCACCATGGTAGGTGTCATTCAGGATATTACCGAACGTAAGAAGCTGGAGTGGCAGCTGGAGCAGCAAGCCAATATCGATTTTTTGACAGGCTGTGCCTGCCGCCGTCACTTTCTGGAACACGCCGGTCAGGAAATTTCCCGTCTTCGCCGCTACGGCGGCGAGCTATCGATGTTGATGCTCGATCTGGATCATTTCAAGACCATTAACGATCAATATGGTCACGCGGTAGGCGATTTGGCGTTGAAAAAGTTGGTGGAGGTTTGCCTGATGCTGTTACGCGAGGTGGATATGATAGGCCGCTTGGGCGGCGAAGAGTTTGCCATCATGTTGCCGGAAACGGATAGTCAACGCGCTTTGGAGATTGCCCAGCGTTTATGTCTGGCTGTCGAAGCAGTAGAAATCCCCGTGCCGTCACAAACCGCGCTGCGCTTCACAACTTCGATAGGTGTGGCCAGTTTGGCAGCCAGCGATACCTGCATCGAGTCGCTCCTTAATCGTGCAGATCAAGCCCTGTATCAGGCCAAGCATGAAGGACGCAACAGGGTCTGTGCGGAAAAGAGATAGACGAGCAATAGCGGTCGGCCATCCCGACTCAATAGGTAACCGGGCTCGCCGTTTCTCGGCAAGCCCGGCTCCTTCATCAGTTAAAAACCACGCTTATCTTATCCTTGCAAGGCTTTCAACAAGGCTTGTAGCCTGTCGTTGGTGTCGCCGAACAGCATCCGGGTGTTTTCGTGGACGAACAAAGGATTGCCGACGCCGGCATAACCCGAGGCCATGCTGCGTTTTAGCACAATGGTGGTGCCGCTTTTCCAGCATTCCAGTACCGGTATGCCGGCATTCTTGTTGACTCGTCAGCGACAATCTGTATCGCCTGGTGGCGCAGTTCAACGTGGCCTGACCACGGCTTGGTTGCACCCGCGCTGCCGGGTAGTACCTCGCTTTTGTGTCCGGGGGATGTCTCCGAGAACACCGAGAACTCGCTACGCTTGCCGCTTGCCGGACAAGCGGACTCGCCCTTGCTCATAAATCTAACGATCTTATTCATAAAATTTATGACCAGTCGAGCGACGCGCATGGAGTGACTTCTCCATTCGTGACGCGACTTTTTCGAGACATAATTTTTATGATTTCGACGCTGCCTGCCTGAAAGGATTTTTTAGAGGCCTATCAAAATAATCTAGATATAACAATGTGTTAGTTTGACATAAGGCAGCATGGCCAGTTTTGGTACGGGACTTGCCATAGAGTTTCAGAGATTTTCGAGAGGCGCGAGCGCCAAATAGAGAAAAACCTGGAACCCGATAACGATGCACACTCAGCCCACAATCCAGATCAAACAAATTCCCAGCGGTTACCTGGGAACACTCGACACGGCCAGTCAGGTTCGCGACCTGATCAAAAGCGGCGCCAAGAATTTTACGGTGCGCCAGTCGGCCATCGATATTCTTAAGCAGCGCGCGGTAAGGCCCAAGGATTATCTGGGCGAGATCAAGGCCTTGTTCGAGTGGGTTCAGTACAACATTCGCTATACCAAGGATACTTTTCGGGTCGAGGAGCTCCATTCGGCGAAACGCATGCTGGAGTTGCGCGCCGGCGATTGCGATGACATGACGATACTGCTCGGCGCGATGCTGGAAGCCATCGGGCATCCGGTCAGACTGGTGTTGAGCGGCGCGAATCCGGCACGGCCGGAGCTGTTCAGTCATATCTATCTCGAAGTCCTGCACCATGGCCGTTGGATTCCGCTTGACGCCACGATGCCGCATCCGATGGGCTGGTCGGCGCAGGCTCCGGTTAAAAAAATCATCCCGTTGGAAACTAACCCGGCAAGATCGGAGAGCATCACCTTGCATGGCATCGATACGGCGGCTGATGTGCCAAAACTGCTGGCGGATTTGCTCGATACCATCCGCGACCAGGCCATACACCCGTACGATCCGCGCATCAAGTCGCTGTGGGAATTGCTGCATCAGCGCCGCCTGCTAATTCAAAGTCCCTGGTTAAAAGCTGTTCTGCAAAGGATATGGCGGCGGGGGCTGGCGCCGAAACCACGTCCGCGCCTGGTCAGTCGGCTCGAGCAGCAATTGCGCACCTGGGGCATGTTGATGCCGAAACCGGCTGCACATGTTTCAACCCAACGAGTCGGGCCGGCTGAAGGCATGCAGGCATTGCGTCCGGTGGCGTTGAAACCAGTCGGTTCAGTTCGTCCGGTGAACATGCAAACGTTGCGCCCGGTGGAACTGCAACCGCCAGCCTTACGGAAGTCAGAGAAATGACCAGCCGCCGTCCGCCTTATTCATCTGCTGGCAAAAACGCGTCTGGTGGATGCGTTTTCGATGCAGTCAAGCTGGAAATACTGGAGCAAGGCGAGGACTTGTATCGGAGTTTCAACAGTTTTAGTGCAACCGGCGTGATGAAAGTCAGACACTGCCGAACGATACCGCCCGTCGTCGTCGAGCTTGGTGAATTGGTCGGCCTGATATACCGCTCGGACAAAGGGCAGCCCGGACAGCCGTTTACCTATATCCATCGCATGGAAGACCCGCCGCGGCTGGTCTGCAACAGTGAAGGCACGCAACTGTACATAATCGGTGGTAGTTATCGGGTCACTGCCCAAGGTATCGAAGGTTAACGGCGCATGCGGAGGACACGATGACTGACGACAAACAATTGGGTCTGGATGAATTGATGATCGTCAACCCAGGTACATTGGGCGCACGCAGCCTGTTCCTCGGGGAGGATGGCGTCGTCTATCAACTGCAGGGCTATGCCGAGGCCGGAGCTACGTCGGAAGTAGAACGGTTCTATCTAGGCGAAAACGGCCGGCTGTATCAGGCCGATGTTGCCGAAGGCGACAATCCGACGGGGATTGGCGTCCCGGAGGCGGCCACGGATACCGACAAACAGATGACCGGCCGCTTTTTTCTCGGTGAGGATGGCCGGCTGTACGAACGGGTTAGCTGAAATCCGGATTAAACCTTGTCACGACGCAAATTGCGGACTGATTGAATTGATAACCAATAGTTGAGGAGATTGATATGGCCAAGATGCAAGGCGTGAAAGAAAAACTGCACGCCCCCCTGTATGACGCGTTTCATGTGTCGGACAAAGAGCCGAAAAAGGCTTTTAAGGAATTCATGACCGATCCGCGCGTGATTCGGTTTTTTGTCGATGTTCAAGGCAAGACCCGTTTGGAAACCAATATGCAGGCTGCCGGGGTGTTGCCGAGTCTGAATACCTTCGAGGCCCGCGCGCTACGGGTGATAGTCTCGAATCTGCGGATAGCCGAAAAGAAAAGGGTGACACCCAAGGGCGCCGGCGCCCCGGTCGAAATTGAAAATCAGGCCCTGGTCAGCGAAAGCGAAATCCTGGCAGACCTGATCTATAACTCGGTCACTTCGCTGATCGTCGGCGAAAAAACCATGATAGAGATGCCTACCTTCTGGTTTCCGTCCGGCGCCGGTATCAGTCCCGGTTTTCCGACGGTCAGCAATCATGGCGAACCCGACCCCACTGCCACCTTCCGTTTCGCCGAGCCAGTATTCATCGAGCCACAGCAGAATTTTCGGGTGGAAATTGCCTTTCCCCAGGGGGTGCCGGGTTCGGAATTAGCGGCAGACTCGCCCGAAAAGCGCCTGGCCAATATCTTCGGTCCGCTGCGGATTTGGGTGGTGCTGGATGGCTACCTAACGCGCGATGTTCAGTAAGCCCCGTTACCCATAGGAGAAATGCGATGAGATATTTAAGCGAAAGCGATGTGCCGCAAATGATGGGAATCGGTTATCTGGGCGAGGTGCGCCAGGGGCCGGACGGGCATTTGTACCAGTTTGTACAGGGAGTGGATGGTCTCGGCAATCCGATCGGCGGATTCTGGAGTCGAATCAAGCGTGGTCTGAAACGGGCGCTGCCGATTGCCAGAACGCTCGCGCCCTTCGTTCCGGGCGGTTCCGCGGTATTGACGGCCGCCACGCCATTTCTGCGTCGAGCCGGCATTCAAGGCTATGAAGGGATAGGTGGTTTGTATGAGGCGCCGGACGGCAATGTCTATCAAGTTCAAGGACTGGCGGATGACGAGCAGTTCTACGGCATAGGCGAAGAAGACCTGGATCAGGTGATGGGCATAGGCTACATCGGCGAAATACGCCAGGGGCCGGATGGCAACCTGTATCAGTACACTCAGGGTATGGACGGCCTGGGCAATGTCGGCGGCTTCTGGAGCAAACTGCGCAAGTTTGGTAAACGGGCCCTCAAATTTCAGCCGGCCAGACTGGCTCTGAAATCGGTGAGTCCTTATCTAAAACAGGCGCTACCGGTGGTCAGACAGGTCGCCTCGGCAATACCCGGCGGCGGGGCGGCGCTCACCGCGGCGGCGCCGATGCTCAAACAAGCCGGGCTAGCCGGATACAACTGCCAAGGTCCGGGGGGCGCCCAAACCATGCAAGGCGACGACGAGTTGCAAGGCATCGATCAGGACGAAGAGTTGCAAGGCTACGCGGATGGCGATTTGTACGGATTGGCCGAAGACGAGGAACTCCAGGGAATCGGCGTGGGTACGGACTTTGCCGGCTATGACGGCGAGGACGAACTACAAGGTTTTGCCGAAGACCCGGAAAGCCAGGGCGTCGAGGGCTATGTCAGACAGGATGGCATGAATGGTCTGGAACGTTACGAGCCGGAACAGCCACCGCAAACCCGCTGGCATGTGCCGCCGTCGAATCCGCCCGATATTTGGAAACCGCTATGGTGATATGCAGACCGTCATTCCAGATGCAGTTACGCGGGCCAGTCATGTCGCCGGTCGATTCTGGCCGGCATGATGGACGCAACTGTCCAGACCAGGGGAGATCACGATTATGAGAGCAGGACTTCAGCTAGGCCAGGATCAGGGGATGCCGAGGCCGGCAGCGGACGGCGGACCAGTCAGCGCCGCGACGCCTACCACCAAGGAAATACCTTACGATTATGTAGCCCGATTCAAATTGCAGGGCGCTGCCGGCAATCGGGTACAGGATGTCATCAACATCAGTACCGATGGCGTATTCGTCGCGGTGGCGGTTGGCTACAGCTTCATCCCCGCCGCGCTGGAAATCCGGCAACCGCCACCCATCATCCTGGGCGCCGATAGCGTGGATGGGCTAATCGCTCAGTTGACGGAAAAAGACCAGCTCACGCTAAGCCAGTCGCTATTCGTCAGGCTATGCGGCATCAACTTCAAATACAGCATCGTCGACAGCGGCAGCGGCCGGGAATTGCAGAATCAGCCGATACACAATATCGCCGGTCTGGGCGAAGCGAACGGCGAACGGCCGTTTCGACCGCTGGCGAAACCGATGATGTTCATGCCGCGCTCGACGATACGTATCGAAATCGAAGAGATTTCGGTGGGATCGGTATACAGCGGCGCGGACCTTTTCTTCGTCCTGCACGGCTACAAAATCCTGGGCTACGGAACCTGACGATGAGTACTTGCCAAATATGCGATATCCCTCTGGACGCCACTTATTTCGACGAATCGTCGGTTCAAGATGCACCGGGTTTTGGTGAGGAAATCGTTCTGGCCCACTACGAATTGCACCGGAATTACAGCGGCATGTTGATGTATTTCGCCCAGTTCACCGATGCCTATGCGGCCAATCCGGTACAGGTGCAAACGCCGGGCTTGCAGTGGCAGATCCGCTGCAACGGACAGCCGCGCGACCCCTATTTGACGTTTTCCCACATCATCAATCCCTGGGGGCTGTCGGGATTTCCGATATATCTGCGCCTGGAGGAGGGCTGCCGGCTGGAGTTTACGGTTCGCAAGGTCGACAACGACCAATCTCTGATCAAAAAGGTTGGCGGCAGGCTTTTGGGGCGGACCTGGTTCAACGCCGCATACGGTAATGGTTAGTACGGTACGAATGGCGCTCCGCGGCCGGCAAACCCACGTGTTTCGGACAAGGCGGCGATGAGACAGGGCCTGTTTGAAAAAATGATTGGGCATCGGATTGTTTACTGATTGAAGATTTGATCGAGGGACACATGTACTTATATGCACAACAACAGCTCCCGTTCCAGCCAGGTCTGGGGGAATTGGGAGACGGTGAAATTGACCAGGCAATCAGGGCTGCTAAAAGGCAGATGCAGATTCATTACGATCGCCAAAGAAAATACGCTGCCGGTGCTGGCACGACCAACGACGGTACAGCTGCGCGCAAGGAGATTGCCAAATATTGGGAATGGTCTTCCGAACTTGGTTTTCTCGAAAGATTGAAGGCGGTTTACGAAACCCAGGCCGGCGTGCCGTTGAACTATAGAAACTATCCGGTTACCAAAGCCGATCCTGCTACCGGTGCCGCTGGTAAAGACAGCCCTTGGCGGCGTAGTGGCAAACGTCAGGTTTTCAGCGAAGGTGAGGCGAATGGTAGTTTCTGCCTGGGTACCTCAAGGGCGATGGCGTTCAGAACGCTCTTCGGTCCGGATAAGCCCAGTAATCGAACGATACTCAGCGATTTAAAGAAGAAAATTCAAGCAGCCAAGGCAGCCGGCGACACCGAAACCGAGGCCAAATTAATCATCAGCCGTATCGTCAGTCATTTACATGATCCTGGGAGCGTTAAACAATTCAATCAGGATCTTGCCGAGAGGTATGGAATCAAAAACACGATAGTCCGTAGCGCGTCGCGAGCCGAAGCATTCGCCGCGTTGAAACAGGGGGCACCGATCATCGTCGACCTCGAAGGCGGTTGGCATTGGGTATTGGTTCTAAGATCACCACGGGGCCAGTTATGGGCTAATGATCCGCTGACGGGGTTTGGCGGCATCAGAAAAATCGCTGCAAGCGAATTAGGCGCCCGATACGAACTTATTGTCGATGCCAAATCCGCAGCCCCGATCACATTATCCCAGGCGACGCTGTATCAAAAGTAATGGCCCCCTGGATTCGATGATTCAGCAAGGAGAAACACTATGTATATATCGATAGGCGAGCTAGGCACAGCATTGGGCAAGGATATAGTCAAGAGCGGACATGTTCGCAAGGCTTGGTCGGAATGCCAGCGCGAGGGCGCTCGGCAGCGTCGCTGCGATATAGAGTTTAGGGTTAGATACCGAGCCTCTATCGTGGATTTTCGCCGCGAAGTGGAAAAGGCTTTGAGCCGGTGGATGACTCAGGCGCGTGCTCGGGAATTAATGGAAAAAATAGCAGCAAAGCTAAGCAAATGGCATCAGGAGATTCGCGACCTAAATTATCCGAATAACGCCCCTATGCGGATATTGGGTGCGTTTGTCTATCGCGGATCGGATGATACCTGGCGTGTTATCGATGTCTCGCTGGCGGCTTACATGCTGTTTTCCAAAGCCCAAATCGATGCAGGTGCGCGTTAATCCGGCGCCGTTATTGAAATAGGGGGAAGACATGTATCTATGGTCGACCAACACTGTTGAACAGTTAGACAAACCCCGTATAGACTCGCCGGCGCCTTATCAAACCGGACTTGCACAGTCGCCCGTTGCAGCGAGTCCAGTCAAGCATTTTGCCTGCAGCGAGCAAGACCGAAAAAAAATAGAAGCGATCGTCGGCAAGCCCGTTTCGGTGGCTGTATTGCAGACAGCGGTGAAAGATGCTGTCGGCAAGGCGATTGCCTTAACGTCCAAGGCCGTCCGTGCCCTGGAAAAATCGACCCGGTCCGTTCTGACCAAAACGCTATTTCGTGAAATATTTGGAACATTCCCGGAATTTGTTCCGGAATGGCGGACATCCGACGCGGTCTGGAAAGATCGCGGGGCACTGGTGGCATTCCGACTTAAGCGCGCCGCAGGCCTTCTGGCCACTGGCCAGCTTCAATACCACTGCTGGGGATGCCCCGGTGGCGATCGTGCGCCAAGCAGCTATGAAGCCTGCAATTATCCCATCGGTAGCTATGTTCTCGGGCTCGGCAAAGGATTCTGGGAGAATTTGAGCGGCGCCAATGCCGATGCCTACATGGCGATGACCTTGCTGCATGAAGCGCTCCACATCTATTACTCTTCAGTTATCGGACGAAGTCACGAAGGGCGGTACGGCAACGCCTATTGCTATCAGCGCTTTGTATCCGAGATGAATGGACTGAATTTGTATCCTGAAACGGAAAAAGCCTGTGCTTCGATGCTGCGTCGAGGCTCTAGGGGTATTGAAGTGAGTAAGCTTCAGAAGTTACTCAACCGATGGATACAACCCTCGGTGGTCACGATGGATTTGACCGATAAACCACCACTGCTCGTCGTAAACCAGATTTTCGATCAAGCTACCGAAAACGCGGTGCGGACATTCCAAAACGCCAACGGACTAACGCCAAATGGAATTGCGGACACAGATACTTGGCGCAAGTTGTTGCTACAGCGTCCCTGAGCAACCGATAGCAATGTAGGGAGAATGAGCATGTATCTTTCCGCATCTGAAAAACCAGGCCAATCTCCAGAAAGTTTGAGGGATTTTGAAGAGGAAAAACAGCGTTTCGACATCGCCAAAACCGAACATCAAAAACGACTGGCGCCACCGCCGCTTGGGGTTTTTCCTCTTGAGGTATTAAAAAGGGCCGGATTGACTACCGAGAGCAGAATTAATCGATCAACTCCTGCTCTTCTGCAGAGTGTTTTGGAACGCAGCCGAATATTGAGACCCTATATTGAAAAGAAATTAACCAGTATTAGAATCCCGAAAAATTTTATACATCACGAAATTGATAAAGTTTTCGAACATAGATTCGTTACTCTGCATAAAATAATAAACCCGATGGGGTCGCTCGCAGAAAAGGAATTAAAAGCAATTTACGGTTTTTATCATGCGCCGACGCGAACAATCCATATGCGACCTAACGCCAATGTGGGTCATGCGCTGCATGAGGCCGTTCATAAATTTGCCTCGCCAGGATTTTAAATACCTTCGGTAAATTTCTAAATGAGGGCGTAACCCACTATTTCACAAATCTTGTCTTGCTTGAGCAAGGTCTTTCCGGATCGGATGCTTATGCCGAACAATTAAAATGCGCGAAACATTTGGTGCGTCTTTGTGGCCATGATCGAGTGGCGCAGGCCTATTTTCTCGGTCATTCGGCTCTGGCAACGGATATAGTCAGACTGCTGAATATCAACTTTCTTGACTTGTACAAGTTGAAAAATCAAGGCAGCGCTCTATGCATGAAAATAAATAAAATAAGGTTGCGTTAGCGCGTTGTGTAAGTGATTTCAATCATGGCGCCGGTCTAATTGCCGAGGGCTATTTTCTTTCTCAAACGATGGGGATAAAAAATGGCCGTTGTTTTTGAGAAGACGCTAAATATCCTGGTTTTTGATCGGGATCGCCAATTACGCGAAGGTCTGAGAAATTTCTTGCTGACGTCAGGATATACGCGTGTCCACGTCATAATGTCGATCCGATCGGCATTGCTCAAGTTGCGTCAGGAGCGGCTGGACGTGATCTTGCTGGGCGCATCGCCGCCGATACCGGCCGTTCGACGTTTGGCGAGAGTAGCGCAATACCGCCAGCCGGCGGCAAAAATCTTCCTGCTGGTCGCCGCCAGCGATCAGCCCAGTTTCATCGATGTACCGGACGGAGTCATTCTCAAGGAATACATGTATTCCAATTTGTTGGAGTTGCTGTAAGTTCCGAGGTGCGCTGTACAAATCCTCGCGTTCCAAAGCCCAGACTACAAAGTTGTTCCGCAGCGTTTTGCGTTGATATATAGTGCGGCTTCACATGACAACTCAGGCGATAGGTTGCCGTTGGACGTCGAAACAGCGGGTCCAGGTGTGAAAAATTATCAATGATCCCAATGCAGTACCTCACTTGAAGAGCACTGACGCGTCTGTTGAAATGAATTAATTTTAACGTGAATCAGGGTTGAGTCTGAGCATTCGCTGTTTACCTATGTAGCGCCAGGGTTTGAAACCCGTGATAAATCGGCCGAGATTTGGCGAAAGGAACAGGGGAGCCTCGGTAAATTTTTGAAGCTTCGAGCGAACCGATCGCGGCGCTTCAAACCCTCTCTGGCATGTCTGCCGAGCCGAGTGCAAGTATCAACCACCAGGCACCTCGAACTCAGGGGAGGGTAGCATGAGTAGTGGAACCGATCTTTACCAGACGCTCTTTAACGCATTCCGCGAGTGTATCTTTATTGTCGACGTCGAGTCCGATCGTATTCTCGATGCGAATACACAGGCTTTACGTTTGACTGGTTTGCAAGCGGAGCAATTAAAAACCCTAAGCTGCAAGACATTTTTCCAGTTCCCGGAAAGGTGGCTCCCCACCTGCCAGAACTGGCCGACTTGCGCATGTTGTTCGGTCGCCAAAGCCGGCGGCACCATCAGCAGCTGTTTCGAGACTTTACCCATCGATTGTGCTACCGGGAGGTATCTGGTCCTGGTGTCGCGCGACTCCGGCGATACGCCGACGTGGACATGTCCTCATGCGGAGGATGTTGATCATGGCTGGTCCGAGTTGAAGGACTTTCCAAACATTATCGGTCAGAGTGAAAAAGTCCGCGAAGTCTGCCGCCTGATCGGATCGGTGGCCAAAACCGATGCCACGGTTTTGATTCAGGGAGAAAGCGGCACTGGCAAGGAGGTGGTCGCCAACGCAATTCATGTACACAGTCTGCGCGCCAAACATCCCTTCGTGAAAGTGAATTGCGCGGCGCTTTCCGAGACCCTGCTCGAAAGCGAATTATTCGGCCATGTCAGAGGTGCATTTACTGGCGCGATCCGTGACCGTTGCGGCCGTTTTAAGCAGGCTAATGGCGGCACGATACTGCTCGACGAGATCGGCTGCATGTCTCTGGCCGGACAAGCCAAACTACTGCGCGTGTTGCAGGAACACGAATTCGAACCCGTCGGCAGCTCGATGACCGTGCCGGTCGATGTCAGGGTGCTGGCGGCGACCAATGTCGATCTTGCCGAGGCCGTGCAGCAGGGCAAGTTCCGCGAAGATCTTTATTACCGGCTAAACGTGTTCTCGATACCGCTTCCGCCACTAAGGGAGCGGAAAGAGGATATTTATTTACTGGTTCAGCACTTTCTTGATCAAAATAATGCGAACCTGGGTAAATCGATAAAGAGTATCGATCCCGGTACACACGCCTTGTTGATGCAGTACGATTGGCCGGGCAATATCCGGGAGCTGGAAAATGTCGTGGAACACGCCGCGATCGTCGAGAAGAGTGCGCTGATACTGCCGGAAAGTTTGCCGAACAGCGTCACCAAATCCAGTCTTTCCAAAGACGATGCAAACGGCGGCGCCCTGAACGGATTGCGGGAAAAACTCAATGCGCTGGAAAAGCAGATTATTCTGGATACCTTGCGTCAAACCAGGGGTGTGAAAAAAGACACCGCGACTTTGCTGGGCATAGACCCACGAAATTTGCCTTATCTGTTACGAAAGCATCGCGTCAACTGAGTCATGCCGTCGCCGGCGATAGCTTGTATGCAAATGCGGAGTGGCGAAAAACGCCCTGCGATTTGCAACGAAGTCTGGCCTGCCGCCAAGTGGCGGCAGGCTCCGGAACGATGTTAAAACCGCACTCAGCCTTGCAAGGCTTTCAACAAGGCTTGCAGCCTGTCGTTGGCGTCGCCGAACAGCATCCGGGTGTTTTCGTGGACAAACAGCGGATTGCCGACGCCGGCATAACCCGAGGCCATGCTGCGTTTCAAGACGATGGTGGTGCCACTTTTCCAGCATTCCAGTACCGGCATGCCGGCGATCGGGCTGTTGGGATCGTCCAGGGCCGAGGGATTGACGATGTCGTTGGCGCCGATCACGATGGAGACGTCGGTATCGGCAAAGTCCTCATTAATTTCGTCCATCTCGAAGACGATGTCGTAAGGGACTTTGGCTTCCGCCAGCAGCACGTTCATATGGCCAGGCATCCGTCCGGCGACTGGGTGGATCGCGAAGCGCACTTTCTTGCCTTGGCCGGTTAACAGCTTGGTGATCTCGTTAACGGTGTGCTGGGCTTGGGCCACGGCCATGCCGTAACCAGGGATGATGACGATGTTTTTCGAGTCACGCAGCAGTTGCGCGGTTTCCTCGGCTTCGATCGGTTGCACCTCGCCTTCGATTTCCGCCGCTACACCGCCGCCGGTGCTGCCGAATCCGCCAGCGATCACGCTCAGGAAGTGCCGGTTCATCGCCCGGCACATGATGTAACTCAGAATCGCGCCGCTGCTACCGACCAAGGCACCGGTGACGATCAACAAATCGTTGCTGAGCATGAAGCCGGTCGCCGCTGCCGCCCATCCCGAATAGCTGTTCAGCATCGACACCACGACCGGCATGTCGGCGCCGCCGATCGCCATCACCATATGGATGCCGAACACCAGCGCGATACCGGTCATGATCAGCAGTGGCAGCAAGGCATCGCCGGATTCGGCCCCGGCCAGGAAGCGGTTACCTAGGATAATGGTGACGACCAACATCAGCAGGTTGAACCAGTGCCTAGCCGGCAACAGTACGGGTTTGCCGGTGATCTTGCCGCACAGTTTGCCGAAGGCGATCACCGAGCCGGAAAAGGTCACCGCGCCGATGAACACGCCAATGTAGATTTCCAGTTCGTGGATGGTCTTTTCGGCGCCAATCAAGGTCGAGGTGTGGTCCATAAAATTGGCGTAACCGACCAGTACTGCAGCCATACCGACCAGGCTATGCATCAGCGCCACCAGTTCCGGCATTTGCGTCATTTCCACCTTGGCGGCGGCGAAAGCGCCTATCGAACCGCCGATTAGTAATGCGGCGGCCAGGATCGCGTAAGCGGTGACGTTGCCGCTGAACACGGTGGCGATGATGGCAATCGCCATGCCGACCATGCCGAAGTAGTTGCCGCGCCGGGCGGTTTCTTGCTGGCTGAGGCCGCTTAAACTCAAAATGAACAGAATCGATGCCGCGATATACGACATTGTGACTAAACCTTGTGACATGAATATTCCCCTTATTTTCTGAACATTTCGAGCATGCGCCGAGTGACCAGAAAGCCGCCGGCGATGTTAATGGCGGCAATCAGAATCGCCAGTCCGGACAAGACCGTGACGATTTGATTGTCTGGCACCGAAATTTGCACCAGCGCGCCGATGACGATAATGCCGCTGATCGCGTTGGTGACGCTCATCAAGGGGGTATGCAGCGAGGCCGAGACGTTCCAGATCACCTGATAGCCGACGAAGCAGGCCAAGACAAAGACGGTGAAATGCTCCAAAAACGAGGCTGGAGCGACCGCACCCATGCCAAATAATGCCCCGCCGGCCAGCAGGATGGGCAGCCATTGCGACAGCGCGGATTTGGGTTTTTCCTTGCTGGGGCCCATGGCCGGCGCCTCGGTCAGCGGCTTGTGGCTACCGGTCAGTTTGGGCGGGGGAGGCGGCCAGGTGATCTTGCCTTCCTTGACTACCGTCGCGCCGCGAATCACTTCGTCGTCCATATTGACGTTCAATGTGCCGTCCTTATTTGGGCACAAGTCGGTCAGCAGATGGCGAAGGTTGGTGGCGTAAAGCTGGCTGGACTGGTTGGCCAGACGGCTGGGGAGGTTGGTGTAGCCAATGATGGTGACGTCGTGTTTGACGACGATCTGGTCTTTTTCGGTCAACGCGCAGTTGCCGCCTTGCTCGGCGGCCAGGTCGACGATCACGCTGCCGGGCTTCATCGATTTCACCATGCCGGCGGTGATCAGCTCTGGCGCGGGTTTGCCGGGAATCAGCGCGGTGGTGACGATGATGTCGACTTCCATCGCTTGGCGGGCGAATAAGGCCATCTCGGCTTCGATGAATTCCTTGGACATGGTCTTGGCATAACCGCCGCTGCCGGAGCCGTCTTCCTGGAAGTCCAGCATCAGGAATTCGGCGTCCATACTTTCGATTTGTTCTTTGACTTCCGGACGGGTATCGAAGGCGCGGACAATGGCGCCCATGCTTTTTGCCGCGCCGATCGCGGCCAGACCGGCGACCCCGGCACCGATCACCAACACCTTGGCAGGCGGCACTTTACCGGCAGCGGTGATTTGGCCGGTGAAGAAGCGGCCGAAATGTTGCGCGGCTTCCACGATCGCCCGGTAGCCGGCGATATTGGCCATCGAGCTCAGCGCGTCCATTTTTTGCGCCCGCGACATGCGCGGCACGCTGTCCATCGCCAGTACCGTGGCTTGTTTGGCGGCCAGTTGCTGCATCAGGGCTTCGTTTTGCGCCGGCCAGATAAAACTGATCAGATGCTGGCCGGGCTTCATTAATTCTATTTCGTCGATCGCCAGTTCCGGATGACTCTCCGGAACTCGGACCTTCATGACGATGTCGGCTTCCTGCCATAAAGTTCTGGCCGAATCGACGATGGTGACGCCCACCTCGCGGTAAGCGTCGTCGGATATGTTGGCGGCATCGCCGGCACCGGTTTCCACGCAGACTTCAAAACCGAGTTTGATGATTTTTTCCGCCGCTTCGGGCGTGGTGGCGACGCGTTTTTCGCCGTCGTGAATTTCCTTCGGAACACCGATTTTCATGATTTCTCCTATGGTTTGGAGCAATGAGCGAATTGTTTTTATTCTGAATTGTTCGTCGGTGCGAAAAACTCGCGGCCGAGAATAGGGGATTGAATCGGTTTTATCAATTGTTTTCTGTGGCGCTGGTCAATTACGTTAAAATCCTTACAACGGCTTATGTATAGAATATAAAGAATGAAAATTTTGGTAGTTGACGATAGCGCTGCAATAAGACAGCTAGTGACCGGATGCTTGACGCAGTTGGGGCATGACGTGGCTTATGCGGAAAACGGCGCCGAATCGTTGCAATATGTTGCGGATAATGATGTCGATTTAATCCTGATGGATGTCGAAATGCCCTATTTAAGCGGGATTGAGGCCACCAAGGCGATACGCGAGTTGAAAAAGGCCGATTGGTTTCCGATCATTTTCCTGACGGTCTATGACGACGATGAATCGTTTGTTAACGGTATATTGGCGGGCGGCGACGCTTATTTGCCGAAACCGATCAATCCGCTGAGGCTGCAATTCACCGTCATCGCGATGGAACGGATATACGTGATGCGGCAAAAACTGCAAAACACCCAACAGGAGTTGCAATCGGCCAATCGAGAACTGGAACGCCTGTCCCTACGCGATCAATTAACCGGGCTGGGCAACCGTCGTCATTTCGATAGTCATTTGACCATGCAGTTTGCCTTGTCAAGGCGCAATAAGGCGCCCTTGTCGCTGATCATTTGCGATGTAGACCATTTCAAAACCTATAACGATACCTATGGCCATCAGCAAGGCGACGCTTGCCTGGTGGAGGTGGCTAAAACCATCAACGAACAGCTGGCGCGCACCAGTGATCTGATTTGCCGGTACGGCGGTGAGGAATTTATCGCGATTTTGCCGGAGACGCCGTTAAATGAGGCCCGCGCCTTGGCCGAAAAAATTCGCCAAGCGGTGTCCGATAAAGACATTTCCAGCACCTACACTGAAACGGGACGGGTGAGCTTGAGCCTGGGGGTAGCGACTTATGTCGGCCAATATAAGACGGCGCAACTGCTGATCGAGGCCGCCGATGCCGCGTTGTATAAGGCCAAGCAGAACGGCCGTAACCGGGTGGAAATCGATTAGCGATGTATCAAGCCAAAGATTTCATCGAAACCAGGGATGGTTTGATTTTCGCGGTGGTGGCGAACGGCCTGGAGGAAGACAAGGCCTTATGTTTTCTGCGTTATGTCCACACGGAAGGGCGCTGGCACAAGGTCGATACCGAGCAGGCTAACGATTTTCTTGGTCTGCATTATCCGCAATACCGACATTTTTCCACCGTACTCGACGCGCATTTGCATGCGGTGCCGGTCGCCGATATTGAATGCCATTACCAGCCTAGAAAAGTCTTACGGGGCTTGTTGGAAGGGGAGGCCAGCGATGCCGTGTTGACGGATTTACAGCATTTATGCGGTTTGCTGAGTGGCAAGGGTCTGGAGTTGGATCAGGTAGGGGTGACAGGCTCGCTACTGGTCGGTTTGCAAAATCATGCTTCCGATATCGATCTGGTTTGTTACGACCGTAGCCAGTTCCACCACGCCCGCAACATCGTGCAAGGCTTGATCGCCGAAGACCGCTGCCAGGCCCTGA
This sequence comes from Methylomonas montana, assembly GCF_030490285.1. Taxonomy (NCBI): domain Bacteria; kingdom Pseudomonadati; phylum Pseudomonadota; class Gammaproteobacteria; order Methylococcales; family Methylococcaceae; genus Methylomonas; species Methylomonas montana. The sequence goes on from NZ_CP129884.1 coordinate 2,216,000, forward strand.
ACGACGACGATTGGCTATCTGCTTATCAGCGGCGCGCCTGTGATTTTGCCTTGGACGACTATATCTGGCATGAGCAGCGCAAATATAACAAGGCCATGATTAACCAGCGCAAGTTCGATCTATCGTTAACGATTGCAGCTCCCGATCAGGCGGAACAGTGCTATCGCAAACTAGGCCAGATAAAAATCGAGGTCGAGGTCGAGGACGATGAATACGGCTTCGATTACCCGGCCCGGTTTTCGCTCAAGCATCCGGACATTGACAGCATCGTCTGTTTTACCGCGACTTATTGCGGCCAGGCTAAAGCCGGCGAATGGGTGACGGTGGCGGGGCAGTTGGAGATCGATCAGAACGGTCGACGGCGGATTGTGGTGGGTTCCAACCGCGAGGCCATCGGCGAATTCATCAAGGTAATACGGTGACCGAATGCCGGATTAGCGCCGTTATCTTTGACATGGACGGCTTGGTGCTCGATAGCGAGATTGGCTATGTTCATGCCTGGCGGCGGGCGGCAGCGGAAATGGATTGCGAACTTGCCGACGATTTTTGCCTATCCCTGTCCGGCATTCCCGGCCAACAAGTCAGTCAGCGGATACAGGCCTATTGCGGCAACGACTTTGATATCGACCGTTTCCAACACTTAAGCGGCAGTTATTGGACGGCATATGTCGAAAAATACGGCATAGCGGTAAAACCCGGTTTTTTCGCGTTGATGGCTGTGCTGCTTGAGCGCAGCTTGCCGTATTGCTTGGCGACTAACAGCCGCTTAGCGGCGGCGCAACGCTGTTTGGCGTTGGCCGGATTACAGCAAACTTTTCCGCATATCGTGGCCGGCGACGCAGTTGCGGCCGCTAAGCCCGCGCCGGATATTTTCTGGCGGGCTGCCGCCGAATTGGCTTGCCCGATACAGGAATGTCTGGTGCTGGAGGATTCGCCAACCGGCGTCGCCGCGGCACTTGCCGCCGGGGCACCGTGTATTTTGGTGCCTTCGCTAAGGCCGGTCGATGCCTGGGCCGCCGAGCATGCCGATTATTTGATGGACGATCTGGGGCAAGTGGCCGATTTTATCTCGGCTCGGCCAGATCATCCGCTATAATGCCGGCTCATTTTTCTCTGATGGAATCCAGGTGGTGAAAGCGCAGTTCGAAAAGGTCACGGTCGTTGCTCCGGCCAGATTGCACATGGGGTTTATCGATTTAAGCGGGGCATTGGGACGGCATTTCGGCAGTATCGGCTTGGCGCTGAACGAAATCAATACTCGATTGACCATTAGTGCCGCCGATAGCCTGTGTGTGACCGGCCCTTCCGCCAGTCGTGCGTTGAAATGCGTCCGGCAATTCTGCCAGTTGTTGAATGTGCCCGAGCAGTTGCAGATTCGCATTGATACTGCGATTCCCGAGCATATCGGTCTGGGCTCGGGTACACAAATGGCTTTGGCCGTTGGCACCGCCTTGAACGCATTTTATGGATTGGGGCTGTCGGTTCGGGACATCGCTCAGCTCTCGGATCGCGGCGCTCGCTCGGGTATCGGCATTGGTATCTTTGAAAAAGGCGGCTTGGTGGTGGATGGCGGCCGTGGGCCGGATACCAAGACCCCGCCATTAATCGCGCAAATGAGCGTGCCGGATGACTGGCGTTTTGTATTGGTATTCGATCAGCGCGGGCAGGGTTTGCACGGCGAACAGGAAGTCAGCGCGTTTCAGCAATTGCCGCTGTTCCCGCAGGCCCAAGCCGAGCACTTGTGTTATCGGTTGCTGATGCAAGGTTTGCCGGCATTGGCGGAACACGATCTTGACCGATTCGGCGAGGTGATTACCTTGCTGCAACAAGCGGTGGGCGAACATTTCGCGCCGGTGCAGGGCGGCGTGTTTACCAGTCCCGAGGTGGCCTCGGCTATGGCTAGGCTAGCCGAGCAAGGCGCGGTGGCTATCGGACAGACGTCTTGGGGACCGACCGGGTTTTGTGCGCTGGCCAACCCGCAGCGCGCCGCCGAGCTGGTGGCGCAATTGGAACGGCAATTTGCCGCTTCGCCGTTAAGCTTTTTGGTGGTCAGTGCCAGAAATCAGCCCGCGGAATTAATTCTAACTTAAGTCTATTCGTCGAGCAGATGCTCGGCGCTATCGCTGATCTGGCGATTGTCCATCCAAGTTACGGCGATTTTATCGCCGGCTTCGCCGCTTTTTAATCTGAAGGTAAAAAACGGATTCTTCGAGACGCTACCGGCCATATGGCTGGTCAATATGGTTTGACCATTGAGTTTGACGACCAACTGCTCGATAAAATGCGCCGGAATCAATTCACCGTTGGCATCGCGATTGCGGCCATTTTCCATCGGATGACTGATCAATACTTTAACTTCGATATAGCCGTCCAGGCGCCGGCTTCTGATTTTGATGCTCATCAACCGACTCCACAGCCGCCATGGACGACCTTGACCCAACGGCTGCGCCGCAGCAGTTGATCGCCGCGCCGGGCAATCAAAATCACATTACAGGATTCGGCCAGCTTGATGCGAGCGGTGAGGTAAGTGCTCACCAACGGCGTCAGCTCAAACTCCGCGACCAGCGGCGTCGGGTTTTTATCCGCGAACAGATACAGTCGTTCGACATCGTCCAAATCGCTGCTGATGGTAATCGGCACCACCGCCCCGTCTTCGGCGATGTCGGGTAAGCCCATTTCCAGCAAATCGCTATCGATGACGGTTTGGCCGGCGAATAGCCTGGCATAGCTTGCGGCGAAGTCGCCGGCGGCAAAATATTGGGTGTGTTCGATAGCCAAGGCTTTGGCGGAAACGCCGGCAAGCAGTGCGCCGGCGGCTAATGTGCCGGTTTTTTTCAGGAATAAGCGGCGAGAGCTGGGCATCGGTTTTATTAACCACATATTAGTTGATGTATATCAAAAAATTCAGCCTTCCGTTTGTTATCTTTTGTGCCGTTGAATTTATTTCAGCACCACCACAACAACACAATAAACAGGAAGGTTCAAAATGAGTGAAGCACAAGAAAAAGACAATTTTTGGCTCTACATTGGTCTGGCTGTGGTATTAGCCGCTGGCGCCGTATTGATGGTCAAAAATGCCGAGCACGATAAGTACGCCACTGCCGCTAAAAATATCGCCGAAGACTCCAGCAATTCAGCTTATCGTTCCGACGTACTGCATAAAAACGGTTTGGCCAAGTAATAACGATTTCAGGACACCGGAATAGCAATCTTCTTCACGTGTTATCCCATTCCGGCTTTGACAAGGACGATTATCTAAGTCCCGCAAGAAAAGGAAACTTCGGTTTCTTCTCCTCGGGTTTTGGCGGAGCATCCGGGCTTCGTCAAAACCCTCCTTGATTCAATCTTAAGATTTAACTTTCAGCGAACAACACCGTCGCTTTCAGTAGCGCGATCGCTCGACTCATGCCGACGTCTAAATTCTTTTCGATTTCCTCCATGGTGATTTCGCCGTCCACGATGCCGGCCGCCCAATTGGCGACTACCGATATATTGGCATAAGCCAAGCCCAGTTCGCGGGCCAGTGCCGCTTCGGGCATGCCGGTCATGCCTACCAAATCGCATCCGTCCTGGGCCATGCGCTTGATTTCGGCGACGGTTTCCAATCTGGGGCCTTGGGTGCAGCCATAAGTGCCGGTGGCGCTGATCTTGATTTGCGCCTGTTGCGCCGCTTGGATAATACGCTTGCGTAACGGCGGCGAATACGGCTCGGTGAAGTCGATATGGGTGACATGTTCCAGATCGTCGGCGAAAAAAGTATGTTCCCGGCCATAGCTGTAGTCGATCAGTTGGTCGGGGATGGCAATATGCGCGGGAGCCATCTCGGCGCCGATCCCGCCTACCGCCGCCACGCCGATAATCTCGCTGACGCCGAGCTGTTTCAAGCCCCAGATATTGGCCCGGTAATTGATCTTATGCGGCGGAATTCGATGCGGATTGCCGTGTCTGGCCAGGAAAACAAGTTTCTGGCCGTTTAGCTCTCCCATTAAATAAGGCGCGGACGGTTCGCCGAATGGCGTTGTTACGCGTTCCTCGCCGGTGATGATTAACTCATCGATCTGGGTGAGACCGGTGCCGCCGATAATAGCCAAAGTCATAACACTTCCTTGCAGGCATATACGCCTGGCGCATTTCTAAGATAGCCTTTGTAATCCATGCCGTAACCGAACAAATAATGGTTGGCGACCGTCAGGCCGACGAAATCCGGTTTGACCGGTTTATCGATGTCGAGTTGTTTGTCAAATAAGGCGGCGGTGTAAACGGCCGTCGCGCCTTGCTCCTGGCAATATTCGACAATCGCATGTAGCGTATGGCCTTCGTCAAGAATATCGTCGACCACCAGCACGGCGCGGCCGGCAATGGGGGTCGTGGGTTTGAACAGCCAATGTATATCGCTGCCGGAGGTGGCATTGCGATAACGAGTGGCGTGGATACTGTCCAAAGTCAACGGAAAGTCCAAACGCGGCAACAGTTTGCCGGTGGCGATGATGCCGCCGTTGATCACGCACAGCACCAAGGGATTACTGTCGTGCAATTGGGCACTAATCGCTACGGCCATGGCGTCCAGCGCTGTTTCCACTTCATCCGCGGAATACAGTTGCAGAGCCTGTTGTTTAACGATGCCGATTTCTTCAAGCATGGGATTCATAAAATTCAGAGATTTGTTTGGAAAGTGTTTGCCATTTTTCGCTGCGGGGCAGGGCATCGCTATCGATCAAGCATTGGCCGCGCATCGCTTGCAGGCGTTGTTCGCGCTTGCTGTTCTGCTTGATCGGTAGCTTGTCCAGCACTTGTTCGGCGGCCGCCGAATTGTTGCAAACCAGCAGCATGTCGCAGCCAGCTTGCTGCGCGAGGCCGGCCCGTTCAGTAAAGTCGCCGATAGCCGCTGCGCCGGCCATGCTTAAGTCGTCGCTGAAGATCGCGCCGTCGAAACCCAATTCGCCGCGCAAAATGGTCTGCAACCAGGTGCTGGAAAAACCGGCGGGGTAGCGGTCGATTTGCGGATAAACCACGTGAGCCGGCATCACCGCTTCCAAGCCTTGCTCGATCAATTGTTTAAACGGCAGCAAATCCTGGTAACGGATAGTCTCCAAGTCGCGTTCGTCGACCGGCAATGCCAGATGCGAATCCAGCGCCACCGCGCCGTGGCCGGGAAAATGCTTACCGGTCGCGGCCATGCCGGCGCTGCGCATGCCTTGTCGGAACGTGCTCGCCAACCGTCCGGCTTGTTCGGCGTCTGTGGAGAAGGAACGGTTGCCAATGATTTCGCTGACGCCGCAATCGACGTCCAATACCGGCGCGAAACTAAAATCCACGCCCACTGCCAGCAGTTCGGTTGCCATCAACCAGCCAGCCGCTTCGGCCAGATCGGGTTGCTCCACGTATAGTGCGGCGGCCGGCAAACGGGTGAAGCCGTTTTGAAAGCGTTGCACGCGTCCGCCTTCCTGATCGACGGCAATTAAAATATCGCCGTTGCGTGCAGTGCGGATCTCTTGGATCAACGCGGCGATCTGCCGGGGATTATCGTAGTTTCGGGCAAACAGGATTAAAGCGCCGGTATTGGGATGAGCGATTTTTTCTTTATCAAGGGCGGTAAGGCTGTAGCCCTCGATGTCGATCATGACAGGGCCGATAGCGAGTGGTTTCATGGTGGTAAATGTCAAATATGGAATATACTTTTAGTCTAACCATCACATTATATGAGGAAACCGTGCGAACATTTGTTTTGTTGATCAGTTTGATGATGTTGCCAATCGCGGCTTGGGCCAATTCTGGCGAAAAGAAAGCCGATGAAAGCGCCGGGCCGGTCATCGAATATGTAGAGATGAAGCCCAAGTTTACCGTCAATCTGGCCGAGCCGAGAAAATACCTCGTGTTGAATGTGCAACTATTGATGGAAGGGGCCGAGCATGTCGAAAAAGTCAAAAAACACATGCCGGTTTTGCGTCACGAGATGATTATGATGCTCAGTGGCATGCGTTCTACCGATCTGCAAACTATGGAACAGCGCGAAGCCTTGCGCTTGAAAACCAAGCAATTGATCACTGATTTATTGACCAAAATACAGAATAGCGACGGTTTCAGGGATGTGTTTTTTTCGGAGTTCTTAATTAATTGACTTAGGACGTTTAAGTTTTTATAGCGCAAATGAACGACTCAAAAGTCCCTCCTAAACATGTCAGTAATTAGCCAGCCCCAAAAATCGCCCGGACTTTGAAGGCTTTTCGAAAGCGGCTGGCGACAACTTCCCATTGAATACGCGGTGGCTAAAAATCTCTCCGGGTATAATCGTTTGTCATAAGTTCACGCCATGTTGGCTTAGCCAGGGCTTAGAAAGGTCAATAACAGCCCGGCCGCGCCGCTGCAGATGATGACCGGGATAACGCCGGCTTTGTAGCGAAACAAAGCCAGAATGGCAGCCAGGCCGATCAGCAGCGCGAAGCTATCCAGCCCGCCGCTAAATCCCTTGGGCCAGAACACGTGAAAGGCAAAGAATGCGGCCAGATTTAGAATCACGCCGACCACGGCAGCGGTAATGCCGGTCAACGGCGCGGTGAACTTCAGATTGTTATGAGTCGATTCCACCAACGGTCCGCCGGCCAAAATGAACAAAAAACTGGGCAGGAAGGTGAAGTAAGTGACCACGGTTGCTGCCACCGCACCAGCCAAAAACAGATGCTCGCCGCCGAACAGTGCCTGGCTCCAGCCGGCGACAAAACCGACGAACGTGACGACCATGATCAGCGGGCCGGGTGTGGTTTCGCCCAAGGCCAGGCCGTCAATCATCTGCGTCGGCGTCAGCCAATGATAATGTTCCACCGCGCCTTGATACACATAGGGTAGTACCGCATAAGCGCCGCCGAAAGTGAGCAGGGCGGCCTTGGTGAAGAACCAGCCCATCTGCGTCAGCGCGCCGTCCCAGCCGTATTTGGCGCAGAGCCAGCCGAGTGCGCCGCCCCATAATGCCAGGCCAATTAAAGCCAACTTAGCCAGCTTCTTACCGTTGAAGCGGGCGTGCTCCGGCGTCGGCGTATCGTCGTCTATCAATGCCGGTCCGAAATGCTGTTTGGCTTTGCCGTGACCGCCACCCAAATTGAAGTATTTGGGAGCCAGTTTGCCGCCGACAGCGCCAAGCACGCCGGCGCTGAATACGATTAAGGGAAACGGGGCATGTAATGCAAAAATCGCCAAAAACGCTAGTGCCGCCATCGCCCACAGCCAGGCGTTTTTTAGCGCCCGCGAGCCGATCCGATATGCTGCGAACAACACTATTGCGGTTACGGCCGGTTTAATGCCATAAAGCGCACCAGCCACGGCGGGTAAATGTCCGTAAGCCAGATAAATCCAGCCCAAACCGATCAAAATCAATAAGGACGGCAACACAAACAGGCTGCCAGCCAATATGCCGCCCCAGCCGCGATGCATCAGCCAGCCGATATAGGTCGCCAGTTGCTGGGCTTCCGGGCCTGGGAGCAGCATGCAGTAATTCAAAGCATGCAGGTAACGACGTTCGGAAATCCAACGCTTATTCTCGACCAAGTCTTGATGCATGATGGCAATCTGCCCGGCCGGGCCGCCGAAGCTGATAAACCCCAGCTTCAGCCAATACCAAAAGGCCTGTTTCAAACTCACGGACGGCGGAGTTGTGGCTTGCTCGTTGCTCATGCGGCTGGTCCTGTAAATGCTTGATAAAACAAGTCGAATATCGTTTCGGCTTCGGCCAACAAATGGTCGTCATCGTCCCAAGTCCACCACATGGCGGTGATCAAAGTGTCTATTCCGGCCGCTTCAGGGTCGAAGATACCCGCCGAAACTGGCTTGCAACCCTTCGAAAGTCACATTAGCGCATCGATATGGGTAAAGGCCGCATCGTCGAAATAGAAACCCGTAGCATCGACCGGACAATCGGCAATATTAGCCAACCAGATTAAGCGCAGTTTGGCGTCAATAAAACGGAGGATCAGCCAAGCACTGGCTAGACAATCTATGCGCGTTCGTTGGGGTAACACGCCATCGCGCAAGGTCGCGTAACCCATGACCTTGAGGCCATGCCAGATGCGCATATCCGGCTGCTGGCGTTATGAGCGGGTAGGCTGGCAATTAGGATCAACCAAGGGTTAGACATTAATGTTGTTCTTATTCTACAAATATATAGCGAGCTTTACTTTTTTATATGTTTGTATGTCAACCAAAATCCGGTCGCTGTTCAGCTACTTGCATGCGTGATCAGACGGATAAGGGCGTTTTTGGGGGCGATTCGGCGTCACAACACAGCAATGCCTTGGCATTGTTTATGCTGCTAGAAGCATAAAGCTTCAGCACGTCAAACACTTGACAGTTATTGCGGGTTGAACGCTTTAACAATAGAGCTTATCGGGTTGATAATAAATAAAATATAGCTACTATCAATCCATGATTTCTATCGGGTTCTTGGGCAGGCTCGGGTGTTAAATAACTGTTCGTAGGGCTCGTGTCCTTCACTTTGGAACAGGAGAAAATCATGAAAATCACTGATTTTTGGTTTCTGAATGTTTTGAAAATACTGCTTGCCGCGACGGGAGTGCTGATCTTTTGCGCGACAAATGTTTTGGCCGGTTCAACCGAGCCATACAGCCAGCAATCTACAGCCGAACTGATTTTGACCTTATCGGATCAATGGCAGGCCAGCGACGCTAACGATAGTATGCGCAGCAACGCCGGCAGTTTGTTTGATGCTCGTAGCGGCGCAAAGCTTAAAGCCAAACCCGTCGATCTCGGTTGCGGTGTCGATGTTAATCATTTCCCTAGCGAGGATAATTCGCTACGCAGCCGTTTTGTCGGGGAATGTAATTTGAATTATCGTTATTGAACGAGTCCCGTTGTCGTGATAGGCGACGGCATCGATAAGTGGCCTACGAAGACCTTGTCGTTCTCAAGTGCTTAGCGGTCATTTGCCCCAAAAACAAACTACACGGCGAACTTAAGCATATTGGCGCAATGCCGTCATTGCTGGTATGGATGTTGCCTACTTGGTGGTACGAGCTCGAAAATCCCGGATTCGGCGCAGTTTCTGTGACTTTCGCAACATTTTCTCATGCAGAATGTACGATGGCCGACAGCAGCAAGAGCGGGGTTCGAATTTTCGAGCCGTTGTCCTTAACCCTAGTCGAAGAGGTATCCACCATGGCTGAATTTTTTGTAGAGATCAACGCGCAAGACAACGGCGAACACGTGGTTCACAAATCCAATTGCTCTTTGCTGCCCGCCAAAGACGCTTTGCGTTACTTAGGATCGATTGCCAGCGCTGCCAGCGCGGTGAAAAAAGCCCAAGAAAGTTTCAAACTGGTCAATGGTTGCAGTCACTGTACTTCTTGAATCGAATTCACTCCGTGAAGCCATCGGTGCATGACATCATGCACCGGTCTTGGGCCAGTTCACAGCTAGGTTTTAAGCAGCTAGCAAAAAGTCAATGTGTATTTTGAGCCAAATTCGGCGCCAATTTCATCAATGGCCTGCTCAGGCTCATCCCATAAATATCTTGAAAGGCGCGTTTGACGGTAATGGCATATACCTCGCCCCTTTTATTCCAAAACGTGGTTGATCTGGCAAACTGGATAATAACCCCTTTTTAGCCATCTTCGGCGCCGTTCACGAATCGTTTCTGGATTAGCACTTTGCTGATTCGCAACCGCAAACACTGTCTGGCCTTCGGATAAAATGGTCAGCGCACGTTCTCCCTCCCGCCAGTCACAGACCTAGCAGTTGCTCTCGCTCGATTTCACTCAATTCAATCGGTTTTACGCTCATTCCCTGGATATTGGCTGCCGCGGTCGGGGATCCGGTCAGATGAGACCGACGCTAACGGCAGTGCAAATTCCCTAATTGCGGGATATGACGCATTTCTAATGAATTTCCACAATAAACTACGGGAAATGGCGAATAGTCGAATTCTTGCATCTATATAAGTTATTGATTTGTATATAAATATTATTGGCTCGATAAGTGCATACAATATTTGGCCGTGAATGTGTCAGATGTTGAAAACTTAATGGATGGGCTGTGCAATGAGGAATGCCGCTAGGTCGTAGCATCTCGGGATTCGGGGATAAATTCAGGCTGAATGACAGGGAAGACGCGTGCTGCGGTTGGATGATATAGGCCGCGGGTGGGCAAGAAGCCCTGACCACCCAATTTGCCACAGCCGCCGTGAGGCGGGGTCGGAAAGTCTACGGGTCTGACGGGAAATCAGATGGCCGGGCCGCCTCCTTGGGTGATGGAGAGCCAATGCGCCAGGTGCAATACCGGGTGTACAGGTTGTATTGCCCAAACTTTAAATCAATTATCAAGGAGTAACTATGAATCTGAAAACCAAATTGGCCGTAGCAGCACTGTTGGCCGCAAGCGCTTCCCTGGCTCAAGCGTCTACTTTTACCTACAGTGTTGTCGGTAAATTTAACGAGCCAATGATTCCAGGCACAGCTGGCGACACTGAATTTCATGGTACGTTCAATTGGAACGGTACCACCGTTTCAAACTTCACAGGTACCATGAACGAATCCATGCAAGGCGCTTGGGTAGCTGGTCAAGGTAATTATGTAAACGGTCAAAGCCTGCAAGATATCGAAAATAATGGCACGTATATGTTGGCATTGGATAAACAGTTGCAGCAAACCAATAATGGTTCGCTGGTGACTGCCAGTATCTTTAAAGAAAATACAACTGATGTTTATACCGGCGGCGGCTATAACTATGCCACCTCCATGAATGGTATGAAGTTTTTGCCAGCCAATGAGAATGCCTACTTCACATTGGCATTCACCCACGACGGCTCGGGCAACATCACCAGCCTCGGTCTGCAAACACTTGCAACTAACGCTACCCTTGTAAATGCGATGATCTACGGCGATTGTACTGTCGGGAGTTTAATGGGTTCCGGAAACGACATGTGTATGGCAGGCGAACCCACCGGTAGCTCAATGATGTTGGGAACGGCTAAATCAATTGAGATTATACAAGGCGCCCCCGTATCTGAAGTACCTGTACCGGCGGCTGCCTGGTTGTTCGGTAGCGCCTTGCTGGGCCTATTCGGTGTTAACCGGCGTAAAAACGTTTTGCCTGCCTAATAGGGCAATTTGACTAGGCATTGACGCCAAGATCTATTGGGCGAAAGCCCCAGGATCTGCAAGGCTGATCGGTTCGCTAAGTCCGGATGAGCTTTTATGAAGCCAGTCTGCGCTAAATCAGGATGAACCGGCAGATCGATTTTGGTTGTCAGTGCTTTCAGGATAAGGCGCTAGATGCGCTAGCACAGGTAGGTGATAAGTCCCGAGCGCCGTTCCTCGGTACTCGGGGATTTTTTACAGGTTCGCAGAATTGATATTGGGCGAACACATGCCATCCATGACACTGGAAGCCCGCATGACGGCGGGTTTTAAATCTGACAATGTGGAACCAGGCATTGGGGATATTCCTAAGATGAATTGGTGCAAGCGACCTGTTCAGTTATTACGAATGAGTAAGCCCTTATGGAAAGGATATGGGTTCGGCCCCCAGCCGCATGCGGTGTGCATAATGAACTGTACCGGTAAAGAAATATCGCGATACCTGCTCAGACACAAGGTCAAGTCCAGCATTACAGGCCTGGCGCAAGTCAGCGGTTGCCGGGGCGAAACCGATACGATATAGAAAATGGAGCGACGCGTTGCCTATGACTTGCGCTATATCCAGAACTGGCGTTTGTTGCTGAACCTGAAGGTGATCTTTCTGACGATCTTCAGGTATTTCGTGATCACATCGCATATTGAGCCACATGACCACTGGGATAGCGCTTTTATCATCGAATTCGCAGCTTTAACACAAAGCTGCGTGGTTAAGCCTAATAAATTGAGGTCTTGGACAAACAACATGAAAACGCAAAATCAAAAAAAACACCTTGCCGGTATTTTTATCATGGCTGCACTGAGTTGCATTTCATCGCAAGCTTACGCGATGGAGGAAGTGGCTTTGGGAATGTTTGCTGGCGATATCATCACATCGGAAGGGCGGAGCGCGGCCAAGAAATCTTGGGCGGATTCCATTGCGAGAAGCGGTGGGTTTGGATGGGTGCACACGGGCTCCAGTTTAGCAAAACTACAAGTGGGCACTGATGCCGATATAGCAAATGGCGTGACTTATGATGTGGGATTTAAAATGACTGCGACTGGGATACCCGGAATATCAAGCATGGACAATCCAGGGTTTTCCATTTGGACCAGCGGCGCGAGCGATTTTGAGGTAACTAATGTCAGCAAAATCGGCTGGCATCTATATAACCAAGTTGCTGGGCCGGGCTTGGAGACATCTTGGAACTATGCGCTCACCCAGCTGGGTGTCACAGATTTTATCGGCTATATAAATTCTGGCGCCACATTTACTAATGACGATGGCAATTTTGTGGGTGCGGGTGGTGTTAATAACTCAACCCCCTGGGTTACCAATTCGGCGGCTTCAAGCTGGGTCTCTACAAATACGGACGGTTTGGATTATGCATTGTTGACGGTGATGGGCTTGAAGTCCGGTTACTATCTTATTGCTGCGGGCGGTAGTTGTTTTGATCAAACATGCACTAATGGTGGTAGTTTTAAATGGGATATAACAGGCTCAGCTTCCCCGGTGCCTGTGCCCGGCGCAGTTTGGCTCTTCGGGAGTGCCATAGTTGGCCTGATTGGTGTCAGCCAACGCAAACGCTTGGAATGATCCATATGGCGCCAGTATATTAAGCAACTACCAACGAGGATTGAGATCGGCCTTTTCGCAACGGATCTGAGGCTTTGCTTTTTAGCATCTAAGAGTCACGATCGGGGAGTCGCTATTTTTGCGAAAGCTTGTTTTGGGCATCCCAGCCCAATCAAGCGGCAAAAATTACGCGACCGCTTATGCCTCCGGCGGCCCCGATTTGTCCGCGTCACCTCGTTCCGACCCAACAAGGGGTCGGAACATCGGCTCTCGCATGACTTAACGCCATTTCGCGATGCCTTGCAGGTTTTCTCCGCTTCGCTGCGAAAACCTGCCCGGCGCTACGGCTATCGGGGACTAAAAATCTTCACTTCGCTCGCGCTCCGTTTCCAAGATTTTCAGCGAAGGTGTTATGACGCAATAGCAGAGAATTCTTTTTTCAGCATCGACTAATTTCATCAAGACCTATTGTTAATACCGGTGCGCGCGCTAGGGGCGATTCTGGCGGCGCTCAGCGAAAACAGCGGGTGCTATTGCGTTGGGCGATGATCCTGATGAACTGGCCCACGATATACGAGGTCGTTTCCCGCAAGCCGAATTGATAAGCAGCGACGCCGAGTTTGAACAGTGGGGTTGCACAGTTGATCGATTTTGTCGAAGCGCCGGCGCCGGGATTGGCATTGTCGCTGGATATTCGCTGTACGGTTTTTCAGCACCGAGTATGACAGGCGCTAAGGCAAATACCGGTCGGAGAACCCATCAGCCATACCGAACTTGCTCAGCGCACAGGCTCGCCGAAAGCCTTGCGGGCCGTGGCTTGCGCGGCGAATCCTTTGGCGGTGGTGATTCCTTGCCATAGGGTAGTGCGATCGGACGGCAATCTCTCGGGTTATCGGTGGGGCATCAAACGCAAAGCTGAACTACTGCGCCGGGAAAGCAAGCATGAGCAACCGGGAGTAAGTTAAGCGTTGTTCATAATCTGGCTGGCAACGGCATGTCAGTCTGGAACTCCAGGATTAAGCCAAGTTCTCAATCGCCGGCCACGGTGTCGACCAGTAAAATCCGTTCGCTATCCAGGCGCAGCGACAGGGTTTTGCAGAGCAGACTGGTTTCAAAGTCGCGGTAGCGTTCGGAAGTGACGATACGTTCGCGATCGCCGCAATTTTCCAGCGCCAGTAGTTGAAAGAAATACGGCCGCCACGACCAATTGAAACCGATTTTGCGCGGATCGGTAAACCATTGGTTTTCCTTGAAATTAAAATCCGGTGAAATCTGGTCGCCGTGGTTGTTGCACAGATAAAAACGAATCACGCCGCTTTCGGTGAAATTCCAACTGACCAGTTCGTTGAGGTTGAAGTCGTCCTGTAAGGTTTCCGCCAGTTTGTAAATCAGGGTTTTGGTGGTGTTGATCGCGCTGACTTTCTTTTGCACCTTGGCCAAGGTGTTTTTCAAAAATTTACTGCGCAGCGAGGCGATGTGCTGCTCGTACAGATCGGCCGGTTGGAAGTCGGCTTCGGCCTGGGCAAACAAAAAACCCTGCATGAATTGCGCGCCGCAATTGAGCCCGAATAAAAAGGCTTCGTCGGATTCCACGCCTTCGCAAATGATCCGGCAACCGGTGCGTTTACCCAAGCGCGAAATCATATGAATGATGTCACCGGCGATACCGCCTTTGGTCGCCAATTTGAACAAGCGCATATCGATTTTGATGATGTCGGGCTGAATGGCGATCACGCGTTCCAGTTGCGACGAACCGGCGCCGAAATCGCCGATGGCCACGCTCAAACCGTGTTTGCGATAGCGCTGTACGATCTGCTTCAATTTATGCGGATCGACGTGGGCATTGGAAATTTCGACGATGATACGGCGCCGATCGATATTGAATTCGTCTAGCATGCGCAATGTCGGCAACGCGTTCAGTTGGCGCAGATTATCGATCCAGGCAGCGGAAATGTTCAATGCCAGATAGCTGCGGGTATCGGCCAATTGCGAAAACTTTTCCAGCGCCTGCCAACGTACCTGCCTATCCAGTTCGGTGCGTTGCTTGGCATCCAGTTCGGCGGAAGAGAAGAGGGCGCCGGCGGAAACCACTTTGCCTTTGCTGTCGTATTGGCGGGCCAGGGCTTCGTAGCCGACGATCTTGCCGCTGGCTACCGAGATAATGGGTTGAAAATACGGAAATAACGGGGTTTTGGCTTGCATCGTGCCTTGGTCTATCAAGTTAATTGGATTTCGGTAACAACCCCCGCAGTTCCGGGATACAGGAACCGCAACCGCTACCGGCGCTTAAACAGGCGCTGATTTCGGCGACGCTTTGAAGTTGCTGGGATTGAACCGCTTGCTTAATGGTCTTTTCGCCGACATTGAAACACGAACAGACGATTCGGCCAATATCGGCTTCGCCTTTCGGCGGCAAGCCGCTCAACAGGCTGAGGCGCTCGGATCGGTTGAGTTCGTCTTTAGCGAATAAACTGCCCAGCCAGCCAGGCTCGGGCAATTCCCAGTCCGGGCCGACAAACAGGCAAGCTTGCAATTGCCGATCCGGCAAATATGCAGTGCGGAAGTAGCCCGCTTGGCTGTCGCTGTATTCCAGCCAATACCTGTCGTCCTGGCGATGCGCGGCATCGGCTAGCAATGTCCGGCTCCACGCTCGCCAATCCTGGCCGGCCTCGGTAGCGGCCAGTTCGTAACGAAAATACCGGTCGCCGCGAATTTTGACTTGGTACTCACAGCCATCGATTTGCAGTTGCTGGCGAGACAATATCGTGGCATACCAGCTTGCCGGCCAAGCCTGGACAGTAACTGGGGTTTGTTTGCTTTCCGGCTGCCCGGAATCAGAATCGACCACCGGATTGACCAGCGCGCCCATCCGGCCGCGACTGCTGAGTTGGCCAGTCCAATGCATCGGTACGAACAGACTGCCGGGTTGTTGCGCATCGCTTATCTCGACCCTCGCCAGCATGCCACCCCAACGGCTTTGTAATTGCGCCAGGCTGCGCGCACTCAAACCAAGACGTTCGGCATCGGCCGGATGAATCTCCACGAACGGTTCGGGCCGATGCGAGTTCAGCTTGGCGGCCAGGCCGGTGCGGGTCATCGTGTGCCATTGGTCGCGCAAGCGGCCGGTATTCAAGGTAAACGGATAGTCGTTGTCCGGCGTATTGACGGGTGGACGCGGCGTGATCGGAATGAAACGGGCTTTGCGATTGGCCGTGAAATATTGGCCGTCGGCAAATAGCCGGGCGGTTCCCTGGGGCTGGGCGCGGGTGACTGGCCACTGAACCGGTTGCAACGCATTGAAAGTCCTTTGATCGATGTCGGCGAATGCACTCAGATTGAAATCGCGCAGCTGATGCTCGGCATCGTTTTCAAACGCCGACAGGGCCGCATGCTCGCGAAAAATATCGGCGCTGGATTGGTAGTTAAAGGCATCCCTGAAACCCATGCGTTGCGCCACCTGGCTGACGATCCACCAATCGTGTTGGGCCTCGCCGGATGCCGGAAACAAAGGCCTTTGCCGGGAGATGCGCCGCTCCAGATTGGTGACGGTGCCGTCTTTTTCGCTCCAGCCAGTGGCCGGCAGCAGCACATGCGCCAGTTCGGCGGTGTCGGTATTGGCGATGCAATCGGAGACTACTACCAGTTCGCATTGTTGCAAGGCGCGTTTGATCTTGTCCGCATCCGGCATCGACACCACCGGATTGGTAGCCATGATCCACACCGCCTTGATCTGGCCGGCGGCGATCGCGTCGAACATCGCCACGGCTTTCAAGCCTTGTTTGTCGGCGACACTGGCGCTGCCCCAGAAACGGCCGACTCTATCGACATGTTCCGGGTTTTCCAGATCCATGTGTGCGGCCAGTGTATTCGCCAAGCCGCCCACTTCGCGGCCGCCCATCGCGTTGGGTTGGCCTGTGAAGGAAAACGGCCCCATGCCCGGCTTGCCGATACGGCCAGTGGCCAGATGGCAGTTGATGATGGCGTTGCATTTATCCGAGCCGGAGCTGGATTGATTGATGCCTTGCGAATAGACCGTGACGGTTTTTTCGGTGTTGGCAAACCAGTCGAACAACGTACCGACCGCCTCGTTACTTAAACCGCAGTCGGCCGCGACTTGTTCGATGCTGCCGGCGCTGCGTTGCGCCTCGGCCAACGCGGCTTCGAAACCTTCGGTATGACTATCGATATAAGCCTGATCGAGCCGGCCGCTTTGTTGCAGATGCGCCAGGATGCCGTTGAACAACAGCGCGTCCATACCGGGTTTGACGGCCAGATGCAGATCGGCGATGTCGCAACTGGCCGTGGCGCGCGGATCGATCACCACAATCTTCAGATTCGGATTGTTTTCCTTGGCCCGGCGTATCCGTTGAAAACTGATTGGGTGGCACCAGGCGGCATTGGAGCCGACCAGCAATATCAACTCGGCCAGCTCCAGATCTTCATAATTGCAAGGTACAGCATCGGCGCCGAAAGCGCGCTTGTAACCGACTACCGCCGATGACATGCACAGCCTGGAATTGGTATCGATATTGGCCGTGCCGATAAAGCCTTTCATCAATTTATTGGCAACGTAATAGTCCTCGGTCAGCAACTGCCCTGACACATAAAACGCCACGGCTGCGGGGCCGTGACGCTCGATAATGGCATTAAAACGTTCTGCAACATGGTTCAAGGCGTCGTCCCAGTCGACGCGTTGTCCATGGATGCTGGGATAGAGCAGGCGGTTTTCCAGCGACACCGTGTCGCCCAGCGTCGCGCCTTTCGAGCAGAGTTTACCGAAATTGGACGGATGCTCGCTGTCGCCCTTGATGGTCACCCGGTGTCCGGCAATGTCTTCCACCGTCGCTTCGATGCCGCAACCGACGCCGCAATAGGGGCAAGTGGTTTTAATGGTGTTCATCTGTAAATCCGTTTATGCCGCGTTAGCCAGCGGCGTTTGGCCAAACATTAGCCGATGGCGGATCGCCGCTATCGAGGTTCTATCCTTGACCAGATTCAAGTACCAGGCGCTGTCGCTGGTGTCGCCATAGAGTATTACGCCGACGACTATATTGCTGCGTAGCACGATTTTTTTATAGACGCCCAAATCGTGGTCGATCAATTGCAAAATATGACATTCGCTATCGCCTTCGAAATCGCCCACCGAAAATAAATCGATGCCGGTGACTTTCAACATGGTCGCCGACGACAAGGTTTTATATTGGCTTGAAGTGAGTCCGGACAATTGCCGGGCGCAGACCTTCGCCTGCTCGTAGACCGGTGCGACCAAGCCGAACAGCTCGCCGCGATGTTGCACGCATTCGCCGACCGAATAAATTGCCGGGTCGCTGCTGCGCATGCCGTCGTCGACCACGATGCCATGTTGGCATTCCAGACCAATGCGCTTGGCCAGGCTGATATTGGGCTTGATACCGGTGGACATCACCAGTAAATCGGCCGGCAATACGCTGCCGTCATCGAGTCGCACCGCACTGATATGGCCATCTCGCTGATCTATGCGTTCGATGGTGGTGCCCAGATAAAAGCGGATGCCTTTATCGGCCAGTTGCCGCTGTAAAAAGGCGGCGGCCTTGCGATCCAGTTGCCGGTTCAGTAAATGGTCCGCGCGATTGATCACGCTGACTTGCATGCCGCGTTGTAGCAGGCCGTTGGCGGCTTCCAGACCCAGCAGGCCGCCGCCCAGAATCACCGCGTGGCGTTTGCTGGTGGCTTTTTCGATCATCGTTTCCACATCGGCGATGTCGCGAAACCCTAGCACCCCGTCGACATCTCGGCCGGGAATATCCAACATCAACGGTAACGAGCCGGTGGCGATCAATAGCTTATCGTAGAACGCGCAAGTGCCGTCCTTGGCGATCACGCACCGACGTTCGCGGTCCACATCGACGACCGCCTTATCCGGTCCGCAATGCAGGGTAATCCGGTTTTTTCGATACCATTCGAAATCGTGAATCATGATGTCGGCGATGCTTTTCGCACCGAACAACACCGGCGTCAGCATGATGCGGTTGTAATTGCCGTGCGGTTCGGCACCGAAGACGGTGATGTCGTAGCGACCCGGCGCGGTTTGAATCAATTCGTCAACGGTACGCATGCCGGCCATGCCGTTGCCGATCACTACCAATTTTGGTTTCATGATGTTGTCGAATGAATAGTGTGGATGATCCGGGGCGAATAACTGCATTCGCCCCGACCGCTTAAAAACTGACGTTGGCTTGCAACCAGATTTTTTGGGTATCGGTAAACGCTGCATTTTCGGTATTGAAATTGGCGTATTTGGCTAGCAAGGAATAGTGCTTGCCGAATTTTTTCAGTATCGAAAAATCCCATTCGCTGCCGTATTCGACACCGCCGGTATCGTCGTAAAAATCGTGATACACGCCGGTGAAGATCAGGCTATCGTTCATGGTTTTGTAGCTGGCGGTGGCGAATACGTCGCGTATACCGTTAGCCGGTGTCACCAGGAATAAATCGGCCCAACCTTGGAAGGCATGGTTAGTGCCCAGCGGGGTTTGGAAAACCCGGTTGTTGCCGTAACCGTTGAGTTGTTCGACGGCGCCTTGCAAGGTCAGGTTATAGGCACTCAAGCCACTCATCAGATTGATACGGTCGGCTTGGTAATGATTAGGGTTGTCCGCGTAGTCGGACTGTTTGCTCCATTCGGCGGTATATACGAAATTGACGGTATCGAAGAACTGCGGCGATTTGCCGTCGAAGCGCAAACCATAGGTTTGCGACGATTTACTGTAGTTTTCCACTTCCCGATAATCAAGCCAGTAGCCGTAGCCGATCAGATTGCCCCAATCGCCGACCTTATAATTCAAATTCAAAATCGGCGAATTCATGTCCTCGGTTCTGCCGGCGATATTTTGTACATGATCGATATAACCGGCGTTGATGGTCAGACCGAACAGCGTTTGATTGTTATGGGTGATCAAAATGGAATCGAAAGTTTGCTCCATTTGCCGCCAGCCGACGTTACCGATGAAACGATCATCGTCGAATTTGATGCGTTGCCGGCCGACTTTAATCAGCGTATCGGCGATGCCTTTGTAGCTGAGCCAGAACTGATTGAGCTCGCTTTGGTCCGGGTCGACGATGGTCGAATATTGAGTGCGGCGGTTGACAGTGCTGTTGTAATCTTCCTGCAAGGCATAAAGGCCTTCGTATTCCGCATAGGCTTGAAAATCGTGAAAGGTCGGCGTCAGGAAGCCCAAGCGCAAGCGGGCAGTATTGGCATTTGCAGTTTTCGGGCCGCCGGAGCCCTTGTCCTGATCCACATTCTCCCAACGGTAGTTCAAATCCATTTTTACCGCGCCGTTGCTGCCGTAATGGTAAAAATTCAATGCGTCTTCTACCTCCTTGGTAATGTCGGCCGACGCCGGCAAACTGGCGATGGTCATCGACAACAGTGTTGCCGGCAAGGTGACGCTCGGCAGTTTGGTTTTTTGCAGTGGCATAAAGCCCCCTTTGGCTGGATGGATAAACATGAAATCAATGAGTGTGGTCACATTCGGACAGGAAGGTCAGCAGGCTTTCCCGGTATTTGTAGTAATCGGGGTGCTCCAGCAGCGCCTTGCGGCTACGCGGTCGCGGCAAATCGATCTCCAGAATCTTGCCGATCTTGGCGTGGGGACCGTTGGTCATCATCACCACCCGATCAGCCAATAGAATGGCTTCGTCGACATCGTGGGTGACGACGATGGCGGTGACGTGAGTGCGTTCCCAAACTTCCATCAACACTTCCTGCAATTCCCAGCGCGTCAAGGAATCCAGCATGCCAAACGGTTCGTCGAGCAGCAGCAATTTGGGCGATAACGCGAAAGCACGGGCGATACCGACCCGTTGGCGCATGCCGTTGGAAAGGTCGGCGGCTTTCTTGAACATGGAGTCGGCCAGACCGACGCGGGTTAAATAGTATTCGACGATATCGTCGCGTTCGTCTTGGCTGGCGTGCGGATAGACTTTATCGACGCCGAGCATGACGTTTTGGAACGCGGTCAACCAAGGGAATAGGCTAGGGGCTTGAAACACCACGCCGCGATCCGGGCCGGCGCCGTTGATTTCCCGGTTATCCAGGATAATGCCGCCTTCGGAAATTTCGTTGAGGCCGGCGGTCATCGACAACACTGTGGATTTGCCGCAACCTGAGTGGCCGATGATGGAAATGAATTCGCCTTTTTTCATTTTCATATCAAAACCGTCTACCACCTTGACGCTGCTGTTGCCGTCCGGTGTCGGGTAGATTTTCGAGAGGTTGGCGAATTCCAGATAGCGGGCCTTGCCCAGGTCGCGCGCATTAGGTTTTAACGCGGAAGTATCCAGTTTCCAGTCGTTACTGGTATTGGGGCGTACGTCCGGCAGTTTGATTTTGTCGCTGCTCACGGTTTGGGTTTTTTCTATGCCGATATTCATCAGATAACGGGTGATTTCGGCGCGCAAGCGCTTGAACTCCTCGTTATGATTCAGCGCGGTGCGGTCGCGGGGCCGTTCCAGATCGATATGAAACGCCGGCCCGAAACTGGCGTCCGGGCCGGGATTGAGCGGAATCACCCGGTCGGCCATATAAATGGCTTCGTCGACGTCGTTGGTGATCAGAATCACCGTCTTTTTGTCCTGCTCCCAGATTTGCAGAATTTCGTCTTGCAGATTGCCGCGCGTCAAGGCATCCAGCGCGCTAAGCGGTTCGTCCAGCAACAAAATGTCGGGGTTGGCGGCCAAGGCGCGGGCGACATTGACCCGTTGGCGCATACCGCCGGACAACTCGCCCGGCTTTTTATCCATGGCCCGGCCCAGATTGACCATCTTCACGTATTTTTCGGTATGGGCGCGGCGTTGCTCGGCCGTCCAGTTCTTGAAGATCGCATCCACCGCCAGCGCCACGTTTTCATAAACTGTCAGCCAGGGCATCAGAGAATAGTTTTGAAACACCACACCCCGATCCGGGCCAGGTTCTTTTATAGGCTGGCCTTGCTTCAGCAACTCGCCGCTATCGGCATGGATCAAACCGGCGATCATCGATACCAAGGTGGTTTTGCCGCTGCCGGAAAAGCCGACGATGGCGATGAATTCGCCTTCGCGAATATCCAGATTGATGTCTTTCAGGATGGAGGTTTTATCCCGGCCTTCGCCGTAGGATTTACAGACGTTTTTCAATTCCACCAAGGGCTTGTAGGCATCGTTGGCTGGAACGGCAGCGGTTGCTGATTGTTTGTGCATGGAAAGCTCGATAATTTTTGCTTGGGCGGCGCTCATGACGGCATCCTCAGATTTTTTGGAACGAGAACAGGTTTTGTAGCGAGTGCATGACTCGGTCCAAGATGAAGCCGATGATGCCGATGGTAAATACCGCGACCATGATCCGGCTCAGCGAATTGGAGCTGCCGTTTTGAAACTCGTCCCAGACGAATTTGCCTAGCCCAGGGTTTTGCGCCAGCATTTCCGCAGCGATCAGCACCATCCAACCCACGCCCAGCGATAGGCGCATGCCGGTAAAGATGTAGGGCAGGGCGGACGGCAGAATGATGCGTTTGATCTGGGTCATCCAATCCAGGCGCAGCACTTTGCCGACGTTGACCAGATCGCGGTCTATCGACGATACGCCGACGGCGGTATTGATCAGCGTTGGCCACAGCGAACACAAGGTCACGGTAATCGCCGAAGTGACGAAGGATTTGGCGAACCAGGAGTCGTCGGTGGTGACATAGACCGCGCTGACCACCAGCGTGACGATAGGCAGCCAAGCCAGCGGCGATACCGGTTTGAAAATCTGAATCAAAGGGTTAAAAGCGGTATTCAATACCGGACTCATGCCGCACAGGATACCCAGCGGTACTGCAAACAGCGTGGCGACGATGAAACCGGCGAATACGGTACGCAAGCTGGTGAAAATTTGATCCAGGTAAGTCGGTTTGCCGGTATAAGGACGTTGCTTGATTTCGGTTTTGGGGTCCTCGGCCAGTTTTTCTTTGTTGCGTAGTTCCTGACGTTGGTAGAACTCGGCCATTTTGGTTTTTTCGGCGAAATGCTCAGCGACCAGACCGTCGACTTCGCTCCAGACCGCCACCGGGCCGGGAATCGCCCCCAGGCTGGTGTTGATGCGAGCCGCAGTCACGCTCCAGAAGCCAAGAAAAAGTACAAAAGCAATGATGGGCACACCCATGATCAGCCAAAGCTGGCGCAGTTGTTTAGCCGGATTTTCGCCGGCGGCTATTTTGACTAAGGGCACAAACCAGGTCAGGCCGGTGATATTGAAAAATTTAATCAGTTTGTTAGTCATGGCTTTACTCGCATATATTCGGGGTCGATAAAAAGGATGCGTCCATGCATCAAAATACGATCCTTGTGTAGAGCACCCACCAGAGTTCGTTAATCGACTATCTTGCCGCCGGAGACGGTTTGCTTGCCTTTCAGGCCTATCGGAAATTTGGCCAGATAATCGTTAGGCTTGTTGGCATCGAATGGAATCTTGTCGATGAAGAAGTTTTGCGATGGCTTGATGCCGGTGTCGGCCGGGAAGTCTTCGGCCTTGGCTTTACCTTCGGCGACCAGTTCTTTCGCGGCGGCCAGATAGATGTCCGGGCGATAAACTTTTTTCGCGGTTTCCAGGTACCAGTTGTCCGGTTTGTATTCGTTGACCATGCCCCAGCGGCGTAACTGCGTCAGATACCAGACCGCACTGCTGTAAGACGGGTAGCTGGCACCGTGGCGGAAGAAAGTATTGAAGTCGGGAAGGGCGCGTTTATCGCCTTTTTCATATTCGAAGGTGCCGTTCATGCTGGCGGCCAATACCTCGACATCGGCGCCGACATATTGCTTCTGCGACAACATTTCGATCGCTTCCTTGCGATTCTTGTTGTTGTCGGCGTCCAACCAGATAGCGGCGCGAATTAAAGCCTTAGTGACCGCCAGGTAAGTATTGGGATATTTGTCGGCCCAAGCCTGGGTAACGCCGAAGACTTTTTCCGGCGTGTCTTTCCAGAGTTCTTCGTCGGTGATCACCGGCACGCCAATGCCTTTAAATACTGCTTGCTGGTTCCACGGTTCGCCGACGCAGTAGCCGAAAATGGTGCCGGACTCCAGCGTCGCCGGCATTTGCGGCGGCGGAGTTACCGATAGCATGGCTTCGGCGTTGATTTGACCGGAAATGTCTTGGGGTGGTGAATAGAACCCAGGGTTAATACCACCGGCGGCCAGCCAGTAACGTAATTTCACGTTATGCGAGCCGGCCGGGAAGGTCATTGCCATATTGAACGGCTTGCCTTCCGCTTTGTATTTGTCGATGACCGGTTTCAGCGCATCCGCTTTAACCGGGCGCACCAGTTTGCCGCCCTCCGTGGGAATGTTGGGCTTCATTTGTTTCCAGATGTCGTTGGATATGGTGATGGCATTGCCGTTGAAGCCCATGCTGAACGGTACAACGATATCCGCTTTGGTGCCGAAGCCGACACTTGCCGCCAATGGCGCCGGCGCCAACATATGCGAGCCGTCCAGTTCGCCGTTGACGACTCGGTCCATCACCACTTTCCAGTTGGCTTGGGCCTCCAGTTGCACGAACAGGCCTTCTTCCTCGAAAAAGCCTTTTTCGGCGGCTACCGCCAGCGGCGCCATATCGGTGAGTTTGATGAAACCGAATTTCAGGTCTTCTTTCTCCAGTTTGCCGGCGGCGAAGCTGTGGTTGGAAAAGCCTAATATTGCCACTGCGACGGCCGAACTTAGCGCGGCGACAAGTGTTTTCGGTGTAAATATTCTGCAATGTTTCATGTCGGTTCCTGTCATTTGAGAAAAATTGGCCCAAAAAAAAGGCGTCTACGTCCGATTTGTCATCAAATCGGGCGATAGACGCCTTTGTCTCGATTGCTCAACGATGAGCTGCTTTAGTGTGCGACTCCTACGCTGGAGTATTGCCTTACATAAAGCAAACCCGGTGCCAATCTTTGCATTTCACTGGGATGTTTTTATAAATCTTATTTTAAAACAGTGGCTTATTGTGTTTTTTAAATGAGCTTGATGTGTTGTGAGTCAGACGGCGCACTAAAACGGCGTTGAAAACGATGCACTCTATTGAAACAGCCCCTGTTTTTTGCACTTGTATGGTGCGGCAATCATTAACGGTAGCCTACGGAAAAACAGGGATTGCGGATTGCACGTAGCCTTTCTAAACGCTAGCGAAGCCAACGGAATGGCGCTTAACTATCGGGAACCGGGTAAATTTGGAGTTGTTCTGGCGAGGCTTATCCGACGAGATGCTTGCCGGAGAAAGTAGAAATCGGCTGGCGTTTAAGAGAAGAGGGCGCAACGACGGCTGTTAAAGTGTTGCGCCCTTAATCGGACAAGATTGCGGTTTAGCGGGCTTGACCGGCCGCGGTCGCTTCCGGTACTTCCAGTAACCTGCCGGTTTTTACGTCGTAAACGTAGCCATAAACCGGGATTTCGCCGGGTACCAAGGGATGCGATTTAATGCGGTTAACGTCTTCCAGCACGCTTTCCGCTTGGTTTTTGATGGTCAGCCAATTGATGTATTTACCGTCGGTCGAACCTGGACCCGCGCCATTGTCGTGCCAACCGGTCGCATCGATGCTGGCGGTCTGTAAACTGCTGGCCAGCAAATCGCTCATGATTTCATTGGTAAAGGTTTCCATGCCGCAATCGGTGTGATGAATCACGAACCATTCCTTGGTGCCGAGTAATTTGTAGGAAATAACCAGGGAACGGATTGCGTCGTCGCTGGCGCGGCCGCCTGCGTTGCGGATCACGTGAGCATCGCCTTCGGATAAACCTGCGTATTTGGCAGGGTCGAGGCGGGCGTCCATGCAAGTCAGTATCGCAAACTGACGTGCGGGAGGCATGGCCAAGCCACCTTTGTCGAAACCGGACGCATATTCGCGATTGGCCAGGAGTACTTCGTTGTGAATTTTGCTCATAATAACCTCGGTGGGTGAAAAAACGTCTGGTTTAAAACCACGAAACCAGACGGTGTAACGACTATCTCCGGGCGGCATTGTAGCCAAGCGCTATTCTGGTTTAAAGATGCTATTTGGTTTATAAAATATAAACTTTAAGTTTATATTGGATGCTGCAATGGATAAGTTTAACAACATGCGCGTTTTTTGCCGGATTGTCGAGTTGGGCACGTTTTCGGCGGTCGCCAAGGAAATGAAGCTATCGACCATGATGATCAGCAAATACATCGCCCAACTGGAGGCGTCCTTGGGCGTGGTTTTGCTGCATCGCACCACGCGCAGCTTAAGCCTGACCAGCGCCGGAGAAGCTTATTACAACCGCAGCAAGCAATTGCTGGAGGATCTGGCTGATTTGGAAGCCGCCACCGCGCAATTGGGCGAAAGGGTGAAAGGCACCATCAAACTCAGCGCGCCTATCGATTTTGGCGGTATGTATATGGTGCCGGCTATCGAAAGTTATCTGCGCCAATATCCGGAGGTGAAGATTTTGATGTCGCTGGACAACAAGCCGCCGAATTTACGGGTCGGTAGTTTCGATATTTCCTTATTGGTGACCGACACGCTCGACCCTGGCGTCGTGGCGCGCAAGATTGCCGAGACTGAATTATGTACCTATGCATCGCCGGCTTATCTGAGCGAAAAAGGCTGTCCGCAAACGATAGACGAGCTTGGCAACCACCAATGCCTGCATTATGTCGATACGCCGCATGGGGATTATTGGCTGTTTAATGTCGATGGCGAACTAAAAAAAATCAAATCCGATTGGGTGCTGGCGTCGAATAACGGTCGGGCATTGTGTCAGGCGGCGGCGATGGGGATGGGAATCGTCCAGGCGCCCAGGCTATCGGTAGCGCCGTATTTACAAAGCGGCGAGTTGGTGGAAATTTTGCGCGAATACCGCCGCACATCGCTGGCAATCTACGCCACTTATTTGCAGCGGCGTTTTTATCCCGCTAAGTTAACAAGCTTCATCGATTTTTTATTGGCGTATTTCGAGCGATAAGGCTGAAATTGGGCTTATGAAATCAAATACGTTGACTGCGGTTCCTCGGCCGCTTCGAGTATTTGTTCCATGCTGACTTTATCGTAACCACCGGATAGCAGGACGATAAAACGCTCGCGCAGCATCGGGCTTTGCCGGGAACGCAGGATAATATTATTGGCGTCTTTTTGCTCCAGAATCCGATACCAGTTGTAAATCATTTGGAAAATCCGCCCCATCGGTTCACGGATGCGCTCCTCATAATTACGCAACCGGGCCGCGCTGAAATCGCCGCCGTTAGCGAAACCGTCCAGAATGGCATCGGCAGCGAACAGACCGCTACGCATCGCCAGTGTCACGCCGGCGGAAAACACCGGATCGACAAACATCGAGGCATCGCCCACCAGCACAAAGCCGTCGCCGTGAAAACGCTCATTCATATAACCGATAGAAGAAATGGTTTTGACTTCCATCGCTTGCTCAGCGTCTTCGAGCCATTCGCGCACGCTGGTACAACTGGCGATGGCTTTCTCGAAGCGTTCTTGGGGAGAATCGCCCAAGTTTTTCGCGAAGCGGGTATCCAAAACTGCACCGACGCTGGTGATATCGTTTCTTAAAGGGATATACCAAACCCAGCCGCCATCGATGGTGTGGATGTCGGTCGTCACCGAGCCATCCATCACCTCGCCAAAATTGATAAAACCGTGCGGATTGCGGCGAAAGCCACCCTTGAAATGGGCAAAATGGGCGATTTTGTTCAGTTCGGGTAAGGGGCGCCGCCAGTTGAGTTTGCGGGCGATCAGCGACTCCCGTCCTGATGCGTCAACCACCACCGAGGCATGAATCGGCGCAGGTGCGGAACCATTCTTCCCGGCACTAACACCAATCGCTCGTTCGCCTTCGAATAGTACGTCCGCGACTGACCATTCCCGACGCACGTCAACGCCACATTCTGCTGCATGTTCCAGCAAAATTTCATCGAAACGAGCGCGTTCGACATGATAGGTATAAGGCCGTTCGAAATACCCTGGATATTCGGCAGTCAGTAGCAACACATCGGGTTTTTGATTGAACATACCGAAATTGGCGCCCTGTTTCACTGTAAAACCTTCGGCTTCAATCTTTTCGGTGATACCCAGCCGCCGCCAGATTTCCCAACAGGCCGGCAACAAGGATTCACCGATTTGAAAGCGCGGAAAACGAGAGCGCTCGAACAACACCACGCGTTTGCCGGCTTTAGCCAACATGATCGCCGCGCTGGCGCCGGCCGGGCCGCCACCGATGACGGCGGCATCGAAGCATTCAAATTGCGACATCGGATTCCACCTGAATCTGGGAGTGATTGTTTAATTGCATGACTAGTTTGTTGCAATGCCGTTGAGTTAAGCAGCCTCTTCTGTTGGACGCTGTCGTAAAAGTCAAATGTAGGTTGGGTTGAATACAATAAAGCCCAACCTACCTATTACACAGCCTCTGATAGAGGGCGGGACAGGGAACGGTTTTCCTTAACTTAACGGCATTGCTGTTTTGAGTGTGGGTTTCTTACTGTTCAGTCTAATACAAACCCGTTGGCAACGCGTTCATGAACAGGAGGGCTAAACGCAAAACAGCTTCCATCAGCGTTGTCAGCATCTATTGTTCCAGGCAATTACATGCACCGTTTGCATAAACGCTAATTTTGCAATAATACCCCGCTAACTAACTCTAAAACCAGCCGCCGATGAACACCACGGAAATATTCCTGATTGCTCTGACCATTATCTACAGTTTGCCGTATCTGATATGGCGAATCGGCAGGACAGACTATTTCGCGCCATTGGTGGTGGTGCAGATCATTACCGGCATCCTGCTGGGGCCTGGCATTTTAGGTGCGGCATTTCCCGATTATTACGCCTTTGTGTTCAACAACCAGGTGATACAAGCGCTGAACGGCATCGCCTGGTGGTCGGTGATGCTGTTTGTCTGGGTTGCAGGCATTGAATTGGATCTGCGCCAAGCCTGGGAACATAGGCTGGAAAGTACTATCACCGCCGGACTGGCGCTGGGCGTGCCTTTGGGGTTTGGCTGCGTCGCCGCCTTGGGTATGCTGACGTTCGAGGGCTGGATAGGCAGTAAAGCGATGCCCTGGCAATTCGTACTGGGTATCGGTATGTCCTGCGCGGTGACAGCGTTGCCGATATTGATTTTATTGATGGAAAAACTGGAAGTCCTGCGCCAGCCCATCGGTCAGCGCATCCTGCGTTATGCCAGCATGGACGATATTGCGATTTGGGCGGTGCTGGCATTAATTCTATTGGATTGGGAGCGGGTGGGTCGGCAGGGTGCTTTTCTGCTGGGTTTTGCGATATCGGCATATGGGATTAGGAAACTGATGGCCTGGCTGCCGGAACGCGACCGTTGGTATGTCGGCATCATCGCCTTGGCGGCTACCGGTTTTGCCGCGGATTGGGCGGGGCTACATTTTATGGTCGGCGCCTTCCTGGCCGGCGCTATCCTGGATGGCTGTTGGTTCAATCAAACGCAAATGGACCTGTTACGCCATCATCTTTTGCTGACGGTGATGCCGGTTTATTTCATCAGCGCCGGCTTGAAAACCAATTGGGCCATGGGCGGAACCGCGGTGCTGGTCGTCGCCGGCCTATTGTTGTTTGTCTCGGTGTTCGGAAAGCTGCTCGGCACCCATCTGGCCGGAAAAATCCTGAAATGGAAACGCGGCGAGGCCTCTTTGATTGGCTGGCTGCTGCAAACCAAGGCCTTGATCATGATCATCTTTGCCAATGTTTTGTTGGATAAGGAAATTATTACCAGCGAGACTTTCACGGCCCTATTGCTGATGGCCGTGCTCAGCACCATGCTGACGGTGCCGGTGGTATCGCCGAAACTGGCGCGAATGAAGTCGATTATCTTCCGCGCCAAATAACGGTTGTAAACCGTAAAACCGCCAGCGTTGATCTGGGTTCCGTCACCACCTTACTTGGGCTTGTAAATCTAAGAACATCAATGACAAACTGTTACCAATTGCAAAAAATTATCCTGATAGACAGTTTTTGGTCCGGCAAAACCGTTTTGTTGAAACTGGACGGGCACACCAATCTCAGCGGCACCAACGGCGCCGGCAAAACCACCTTTCTGCGCTTGATGCAGTTGTTCTGGGGCGAGCGCCCCAGCAATATCGTCGGTGGCAGCGGCAGCAAAAAAAGCTTTCTGGAATATTATCTGCCCCGCACCAGCAGCTATCTGGTGTATGAATACCAACGGCCCTATCAACAGGTTTGCCATGTCATGGTGCAAAGTGATGGTCGCGCTGCTAGATACAAGTTCATTGACGCACCGTATCGGCAGGATTTCTATATCGCTGAAAGCGGTTATCCCCGCGACAGCCAGAGTATAGAGCGTTTTTACCGAACGACCGGGTCTGAAACGTCCAAATTCGTCGCAGTCGACGACTACTGCGGCATCATTCAGTGCCATCAGCTCAGCGGTGGCAAAAAAGACTTGCGCCTGTTGCAAAAGCGTTATGCGATGGCTGCCGCACCGATGAACCACATCGAAAAAGTCATCGGCTCGGTGATCGAAAAAATCGGCGATTTCGACGTGATCAAGCAAATGCTGATCGATATTTCCCGCAGTAAGCTCAGTCAAACCTTTTTGCAAAACGAAGACGAACAACAACCCTTCCAGCTGAATAAACAACATATCGACGCCTGGCTGGCCGATTTGAGCGCGGCGCGGGAAATTGAAGCCAAGCGCGCCGACTTTGACCAGTTGCTGCAAACCCTGGCCGAGCTGAAGCAAACCCTGAAGTTGCTGTCGCATTTGCACTTTCTGGGTCGGGACAAATACAAGACCGGGCAGCGAGACAGTGAAAAACTGGGTGGCAGTCTAACCGGCTTACGCCAACAGCGGGATCATCTGCAGCAAACCTACAATCAACAGCTTGAACCCAAGGAAGACGCGCTTAGAAATGCAAAAGTCGGCTTAGAAGACCTCAATTTCCAAATCGAACAGCTGGAAGCGCAAAAACTGACATTCGAAGCACAAGGCGCCGAAAGCTTTGGACTCAAAGGTGGCAAGGCCGAAGACTACGCGCAACAACAGCAGGATATTCAAGCCGAACTGGATGCGCTTGAAAACAAAACCCAGGAAATCACCCGCTTTTACCAAAACAAATTATTCGAGCTACGGCACGGCCACGACAGAAAAGTCCAAAGCTACCAACAGCAACGCTCCGAAGCCAAACTGCGGCAAAGCCAAAGCCTGCGCGAAGCGGATAGCGAATTTCAGCAGCGCAAAGATCGCTTGCTGGAAGACAAAGAACGCCGCCTGCAGCCTGTTAAAGAACAGCGCACGCAATTTTCGACCACATTTCAGCTCAAGCAAAACGAACTAAAAAATCCGCCGATTCCGGATAGTCTGCGCGCCGATCAGCGCAAAAACCGCGCAGCGCTGGATGATGCCGGCCAGTGCAGCAAGGCGGCTTATCAAGCCTTGGCCGAAACGCAATCCGATTACCAAAACCGGCTGAATCTTTACCAGCAAATCGAACGGGATATCCAAGCCAAGAAAGCGGAATCCAGGCGCACAAAAGCACAGCATGCCGACTGTCAGAAACGTCTACGCCCGGAGCCTGGTTCGCTGCAATATTTCCTGGAACAGGAAGTCGAAGGCTGGCAGCAAAACATAGGCCGGGTGATCGCGCCGGATCTCTTGGACAATAGCGGCCTAGCTCCGCAATGGAATAACCAAGCTAGCCAGGAGTTTTACGGCCTTAGCATCGACTTGGAGGCCTTGGCCGATCGCAGCTCTCTGACAGAAGACAAGGCAC
Organism: Methylomonas montana; assembly: GCF_030490285.1. NCBI lineage: Bacteria > Pseudomonadati > Pseudomonadota > Gammaproteobacteria > Methylococcales > Methylococcaceae > Methylomonas > Methylomonas montana. The sequence continues at coordinate 2,247,462 of NZ_CP129884.1, forward strand.
ACCTGGAACAGCAGGAAAAAGACCTGTTCGAACGGGTGACCACATTAAGCAAGGAATGTGCTGAACTGGAAGCATCTTTGCAAGCCGCCAATAAACTGCGCGAGCAAGCCAAGGCCGCCGGGGGTAAAGCACAACAAGCCGTGCAACAGGCCGACAAGCAGGAGGAAAACCTGCGCAACGAAGGCAAAGCGCTGTCCGACCAGGTCGAGGCTGCAACCGCCAAATCCAGACAGCAATTGGAAGATAGCATTAACCAATTGTCCGCCGACATCAATGCCTGCGACAAGGCCTTGGCCGACATCGACAGACAGCACTTGCAGGTCATGCGGGAGCTGCAAAACGAGTATCTGGCCCGCAAAGGCATCATCGATTCGGATTTGGAGAATTTTCTGCTGGCCATCCAGGCGCAAATCGAAGCCGACAACGCGCATTTCAAACAGGAGCAAAGCCGCATCAACCAGCAATTGAAAAGCGATTTAGTGAGCAGCGGCGCCGATGAGCAGACTGTTTTGACGCTAATGGCTACACGCAAAGAAGCAGAGCACTTGGAAAAAGAGGCTCGCGTTTTTCAGCGCAAAGCCCAGGAATATCAAGACTGGCTGCAAAAACGCTGGCAACAGCATCCGCAGTACTGCCGGCAACGCGATGACTGCTTTCGTCAAATTCAGCAGTTGCAAGACGAAACTGATCGGTTAAAGCAGGATTTTCAACGGCAAAGAACCGAGTTGAACCAACAAATCGGCACTCTGGAAGAACAGCTGAAGACAAACAACAGCCTGTTGGCGCTGTTGGAGCAATGCATGGAGCAATTACGCAATTGCCCGCCGGTGTTGGCCGAGGGCCAGCCTGACTATGCGGCGGGCACTCTACCTCGCTTGGTTCAAGAAAACATCAAGCAACGCAAGCGTCAAGAGCACGATATTCAAAGCGGGAAGCAGGAGCTGGTGAAACTTTTCAACTCTCATCAGCGCAGCCAATTGGCGGAAGCCTGGTCGCAAGCGCTGCACTCGGCTGCTCACCGCAGCGAGTTTTTTCAGGCCGAAGCCCTGGAGATCGAACAACCGTTAATCGATGTATTGCAAATGGTCGGCCACGTCAAACAGGCTACCGCTCAACAAATCGAGTTGCACGCTTCCAGCGTCAACACCTTTTATCAGCATTTGTATAATTTTGACCGCGCGATCAAAAGTACCGGCAGCGAATTGTCTAAATACGTCAGCGAGGAACGCTATTTCGCCGCGCTAGGCGAAATCACAGTCAATATCCGTTCCAAAATGAGCGACCTGGAATATTGGCAAGCCTTGAAAAAGTTCGGTGATCAATACGGCCAATACCGTGACACCGCTGAATTGAGCGGACAACAGGGTGTTCCGGAAGGTTTGGTGCAGGCCATGAACGAACTGACCGCGCTGTTGCCGGCCACTGGGGTCAAAATCAGGCATGTGGCTTTGTTCGACATCGAATTCAGCATCTTCGAAAACGGCCAGCTTAAACATGCCCGCAACGCCCGCGAATTAAGGGACGTGAGCTCCACCGGCCTGTCTTATCTGGCGCTGATTACCTTCTTCACCGGCGTCACCGCCATGCTGCGCAAACAAAACCCCACCGTGGTGTGCTGGCCGATCGACGAACTCGGCGATCTGGCGCCGGAAAACATCGAGGCGATGATGAATCTTTTAGCCAAGCAAAACATCCATATTCTTTCTGCAACCCCGACCGCGGACCGTCATGTGCTGGGTTTGTTCAATCGCCGCTATCTACTGACTCAGCAAAGGCTGCACGAAGTAGAACTACCGCCCAGCAAGCTGGATACACTGTTGAACGCACAGACTCTCCAGGAGGCTAATCATGTTTAAGCAAGTTGCCGAAGACCTGTTGACTGGTCATTTCATTTGTCCGACTGCCTACCCGGAGGCGTTTGAGTATTTGTCGCAGCCGGCCAATGCCGACAAGATCAACGCCTTCTTAAAACCACTGGACCGCGAATTGTTGAATCTGGACGGCGAACTGTTTTACGCCGGCTACACTGTAGTCGACGACAGCAACCACGCCGCCATCAGAGAGGCTTTTTCGGAAATACGCTCGCAGTTACGCCCGGTGGTGGAATGGATGGATATGGTGATGACGGCTCTGGGGCAAGACACGCCGATTCGGGCTCGCGACGAGATTCGCCTGCATAAGTTGTTGCAAGCCATTGAGCATGAACCGTCCTTATCGGAACAACTGAGTCGCCTTACGCAATTAACGCTGTTCAAAACTAACAAAACGGTTATCGCCGAGCAGTTGTCCTGGGTATTGCAAAAATTGGAACAAACCGGCTACCTGGCTCGCCCCAATCCGCAAGCTTCGGTTTATATTGCTACAGGCAAGATCAATTATCTGCATGCCGTGATTGCCTTTTTGAACGATGCCGAGAACCTGGAGTTGGATCAACACGCAAGCGACGGCGAAGACCACGAACAGCAGGAACTGTTTTTATGAGCTTTGATCACGAGCAGATTGCCGGACTGATCCGCAAGCTGGCCGGTGCCGACCAATTGTTGGCGCAAACTTACAGCGACGGCACGCTGTTCGCCGATGATGAAAACCGTGCCGCGATCAACAGCTTAAAGAAATTCGGTATTTTACGCACCGCCGATACCAGCGATGAATACCGTTTGACCAGCGACATCAAGCGCTTGATCGACCGCCTGCTATTGCGCAATCAGCGATACCAGCAAAGCATCAACATGGCCAAGATAATTTTGAATGTTGAGGAAGACATCGAAGACTATCGCCGCGCAGTGGAACAGAACCGCCAGGACGAAGCGCAATATCATCTAATACAGATCGACGATACGCTGTACGAGGCGATTGAGGCGCTGGAGAACAGCCTGAGTGTGATGTTCGCGGCCATCATCAGCCAATTCGGTTTTGTCGGATCTTTGAGCAGCAAAATCAGACAAAACCAACGGGCGCTTAACTATGCTCAAGATCTGGTGCAAGAGCTTAATCAAGTCAGAATCAACGATTGCTACGGTTGGCTGAGCTGGAGCACTATTCCGCCGGAATTGAGTCGAAAAGTCATCAATTTCATCGACCAACACAAAAGCATCGTCGAACGGCTGACCGGTATCGTCGGTCGCATGAAGGAATTGCTGTTCAAATTGCGGTTGCAAGAGCAAACCGCCAACCGCTGCCGGGCCATGGCGTATTTTCTCAGGCAACATCCGGAATGGGAAGCACTGGACTGGAGCGCGGAAGCCAGCATCCCGGCACTATTAAAACGCGGTGCCGGCCTGGCACTTCAGCCCGGCATCAATACCGCCAATCCTGTATTGCAGGCCGATCTGACCGCTATCGTCCAGGAACTGCGACGCCAGTCTAAGCCCGTCGCGCCGCTGGCAAGGGACAGCGCCTCACAGCCGCTGAATACCGAGATTCCCGATCGGATCGCATACGATCAAGATCTATACGAAACCCATATCGAAAATCTGTTTGCGCTAGCGCTTCAGCAGCAGGGACGCAAAATTTCGGCACTGCATTATTGGCGTGAGCAAAGTCTGGAAGTCAAAGCCGAACTGTGGCTGGACATGATATTCGCGCAACATTGCTGCCTGCCCCAACGTGTGCGCCACGCCATTATATTGGACATGCAAGGCGAAAGCCTGGCCGGTTTCGATGGTAACCAGATCATCGAAGAAATCGTGCTACAAAGGGTGGCGTGACATGGACAGGAAGATGTTCCAATGGATCAGTGCCTTGGTCAGAGACAAACCGAATCAAGACAGCAAGCGCCGCATTAGTCCGCTTGGTCAACAAGTACTGGCACATTATGGTTGTGGTTATGTCCGCAACAACTGTCTGATTTTTAGCGCCGAGGACAAGCGCCGCCTGCGTCAGAGGGTAAAAGACGAAATGGGCCTGGACCCGTTCATAACCGAGCAATTGCCAGCCGAACGGTTGGAGATAGCCAAATTTCACCCCAATGAAAAACTGGCCGCTAAGCCTGCCGGCCATGATCATCTATTACTGAACAGTGCCGACGGCGTCCTCCGCATCAACGGTGTACAAATTCCACTGCATCCGCAAAGCATCGCCTCGGCCGGCTTGCTTTGCCTGAACGCCAGCTTGCGGACAGTCGAGCACCAGACCATTGTGGTCGTCGAAAACCTGGCCATCATGTCGTTATGCCATAACTGGCAACTGCCGCTGCCTGACAACCACGCTCTGTGGGTCTATCGCGGCGATTACAAAAGTGGCGCCAAAGCCCAGGCCTGCCGCGACTTTATCAAGCGTTTTGGCGCCGACAAAACCGTTATCGTCTTCAGCGATATGGATCCTAAAGGCTTGGAAATTGCGGCGACATTGCCTTTTGCAAAATTCTGGTTGGGTCCCAAAGCCGATTCGTGCCAACCTTTACTGAATAGTCGATATGCAAGCCGCATGGGTTTTGACACTCAGTCTGACGCTCTTGGTTATTTGCTTCGGCAGGCAGATTCAAATTTGTTATCCGAGCCCTTTAAGAATCTTGTTTCCGTAATGCGCGATGAACGTAGTTCGTTGCGACAAGAACATACCTATAGCCACAATGTGCCTTTGGAATTAATTCCCATCTGGCTGCACGATCATTGCTGAAGCTTGTCAGTGCTGCGTTTCAGCTTTGCCGAAAGGCCGCTATTCCAGTCCTAAATAGATCCAAAAATCCTCTTGCTTAGCTATGCCGAGCACGGCTTGAGCGGCGAGTAGTGCAGAGACGCTGACGCCCGCCACGCCGCCGCCCGGCCGGGTCCAATGGCCGGTGTGATACAGGCCGGGCAGGGCACCTACCACACTGGGCCGGTTCGGACCGATCTGATCCGGACTGGGGGCAAAGCCGTAGGCCGCGCCTTGCTGGTTGAGGGTGTAGCGCTCCAAGGTGCGCGGCGAACCCGACTCCACCATCAACAAGTGGTCGTTAAGGCCGGGAAAATGCCGCTCGGCCTTTTCCAACAACCGCTGCTGAAAGCCGCTCTTGGCTATGCGCCAGGACTGACCGACGTCAAACGGGCATAGCGTGGTCAGCATGATAATGCTTTGTCCCGGCGGCGCCAGGGAAGTATCGGCCAAAGAAGGCAGCGTCGCGGAAAACCAGTTGCATTGGCCGGCCCGAGTTAAGGCGTAGCTGGCTTCATGGTCGAACGATTCGAAAAAAAAGCCCTCATGGGCATGGCTCTGTTCGGCGATGGGCAGGTCGGTAGCGATATAGCTGGCGAAGATCGACAAAGACGGCGACAGCTTCGCCAAGCTTTCGCAATAACCATTTGGCAAGTGCTCGCGGCCGACTAACAACTCGGCAGTCTGCCGCGCGTCGATGTTGGAAACCACTGTTTCGGCCCGGATCACCTGGCCGTTTTCTAATATGACCCCGCAGGCTTTGCCGTGCTCGACGCAAATCCGCCGCACGCTGGAGTTTAGCAAGACTTCGCCGCCCTGATTTTCGATGGCCGCAGCCAGTTGATTGGCGTATATCTGGAAACTGCCTAGGCAGTAGTAGCCGCCTTCGTAAGTGTAACCCGCCATCATGGCTGCCCAGTACAGAAAGGACAGTTGCGACGGCGGCAGACCCAAATAAGGCCAGAGCATCGCGCAAGCGCTTTTCAGGCGGACATCGACCAGAAACTCGTCCAGCGCTTCGGCCAGCGTGGTGCGGCGGTAGCGGAACAAATTGGATAGCATTTGCGCCGGCGAGACCCGCGTCGCCTTACTCTGGGCTAATAACTCTTCCGCCAGCATGGCCTCTTCCGCCAACACCCGGCAAAGCCGGATCAATGCCAGCAGGCCTTCTTTTTCCTGCGGAAAGCGTTCGGTCAAGCCGGCAACGAACTCCGCCTCGCCGGCTCGCAAAGGGATTTCGAATTCCGGAAAAACCGCGCGGGCGTAAGATGGGACGGGAATGAAAAGAGACTGTGGATCTATACCCACGGCACGGCAGATTTTATTAATGGTGCTGCCGTTGCCGTAGCCTTCCGGGTTGCAACCGCTGACCAGATGTACACCGGAATCGAAATGAAAATTTCGTCGCTTGAAGCCGTGGGCATAGCCGCCCGGCCTGTCGTGCCTTTCCACCAGCAACACCGACTTGCCGGTTTTCGCCAGTAATGCGGCGGTACTCAGTCCGCCAATGCCCGCGCCAATGACGACGACGTCGTAAACTTCTTTTGCCGATTCCCTGTGAACGCCGCGCATGGAGTGTCTTCTATGAGGATAAATAGCTGGCTAGCTTAGGAACAAACTTAACAGAAAACAAGTTGGTTTTTTGTCCGGGGATAACCGATGGAAACTTTGTTATTGTGCTGCTAACACGCGTTTTGGAGAGGGGTGTTCAGGCAGGTTCGGCTACCAGTAATCATTCAAACCATATTTCTGAACGCCAAAAATCAAGCAATCAGCCGACAGTCAATTGCATGGAAGAGAAACTATATCAATCGCCAAAAGAAGTGATCCGGTTCATTGTTCCGTTTAGTAATGATCAAAATGTATGCTGCCCACTTAGAAAAAAGGCTTTCAGAAAATTATTGCCTCTGCAAATCCTTTATTATATAAATGTGATGGTACACATAATTAATTATTACTAGGTAGGTTAACTTTATAACGGTTGAGCCCAGTATGATTAGTTTTGTTCGTCTTTATTTGTAAAAACACATAATGGGAGTCAAGACAATATGTATAAGAAAACCTTTGCCAAAACATCCGCCACCCTATCATTGCTCATCTGCTCATCAACCGCCATGGCAGTTTGCGAAGGGCTACCTGCCCACGCTGAACTGAAAGCCGCGTTGCAAGCGGCCGTGGCGCAACCGAACGGCGGCTTCAACTTACAAATGTGGGCGACCGTGGTGGATCGTGATGGCATCGTCTGCGCGGTTACCTTCTCTGGCGCCGATCGAGGCTCACAATGGCCTGGCAGCCGGGTGATTTCCGCCCAGAAGGCCAACACTGCCAATGCGTTTAGCCTCAACGGGCTGGCACTCTCGACAGCGAATCTTTACTCGGCGGTGCTTCCAGGCGGCAGTCTATTTGGCCTGCAACTCAGCAATCCGGTGGATACGACCGTCGCCTACGCGGGTAGCCCGGCGCTTTTCGGCACTGCCTCCGACCCGATGCGCGGTCGCAAGATCGGTGGTGTGAATGTGTTTGGCGGGGGGCTTGGGCTTTACGATAGCAACCAAAAAATTATCGGTGGCCTTGGGGTCAGTGGCGATTCTGCCTGCGCCGACCACAACATCGCTTGGCGCGTTCGTAATGATCTTAATCTTGATCACTTTGGCGCTTTCGTGGGCGGCGTCAGTGGAGACGCCATACGGCCGGACAATATTGTCTACGACATCCCGCTTCAGCCGCTCTCGACTACAGTCAACGGGGCTGGCAATAGCGCTGGGGGCTGGGGGCACCCGCAATGTTCGGCGGCCGCCAAATCCATCGCTACGGATAATCCTGCTACTAATCCGAGCGCCCTTCCTCCGGTACAACCCTGATAGGGAAGATTACCTGTGCTGGCTTGAGGTCAGCACAGACATAGCTGTTTATCCAAGAGCCCTGAACAATGGAATAGCCGATTCTGTCCGGGGCCGCCACCAGATCGCTTTCATCCTGCCGTAGGAGTACATGATGAATCTCAGACTATCACTCCGCGTGTTGCAATTCGCGGGGTTGCTGTTTTTAGCAACAACACTTCCCGCTTACGCCACCGCCGTTTATAACGTTTCCATCACTGGTGATCTCACCGTCAGTACTGCGGGAGGAGACATCGGTTACACCCAGATTCTCACCCAACCGGCTTCGATAAGCACTATTGTGAATCCTCCTGGCGGGGGAACTGCTGTAGCAACTGCAGATTTCACAGAATTCACCCCGATCGCAGCCAACACTATTCGCGTGAACGCTACTGCAAACGGAACGGCAGAGGGGGCAGGAAGCACATCCTTTTCCACGGGATCCGTGGGAGGTGGGTTGAATATCACAAACCTGGGAACTTCTCCAGCTCCGTTGTTTATCAATGTTGACATTGACTGGGCCTGGACTTTGCTTCTGGACGATCCCGTCAATGAATCGGCAAGCGCAGCCTTTTCTCTGGCTTTATATGCTGACGGTCAATTTGTGGCGACGCTGATAGACTTGCTTGTAAATGATACTATTGGTTCAGATAGCCTGGTCACGACAGTGCCCATCGACTTTGACTACCCAGACCTTGCCACTTTGGATTCAGGTCAAACGCGGCTTTTTTCGATAGTGGCCAGCGCTACCGGAAATGCAAATACGGTGCCTGAGCCCAGCACACTCGCCTTATTATTATCAGCAGGGTTGCTCGGGTTCGTTCGAATATCGTTCCGGCGCCAAGTCGGGTAGGGTGGGCACGGTTTTGTGCCCACGCGAGATTTGCCGATTAAACTTGGTGGGCAAATTTGCCCACCCTACATCTGACAGGAAGTAGCCAATTGCCTTGAAAGATAAGTAGCCCAAATTCATTAAACCAAGCCAGCCACCAGATTTTCCAACTCGATTTTTGCCAGTTTGCCTGTCTGATCGCGGGGAACGGCTGTAACGAAATGGATTTTCCGTGGCAGAAACACCTCGTCCACATAGGGCTGTAAGCCTAACCGAATATCTTGGTTGTTTAGTTGGCTGACAACGACAACGGCCAATCGACCATTTTCCTGGATGAAGCAAAAGCCGTCTTCCACGCCGTCTATGTCTTTCAAGCGGCGGTTCAGTTCGGTCAGGGAGGCGCGCTTGCCGCCGATTTTCACCATATCTTGATCGCGGCCCAATACCGCGAAGCGGCCGTCGGCTTCGATTTGCACGCTATCTTGCAGTTGTACCGCATTCGGCAAATGCTTGGATTCCAGGCTGGTCGGTCCGCTTTTATCTTGAATCAAGCGGCAGCCCAAGTAAGGTCGCCACAGGTTTTCCCGCAAGGTCTCGCGGCTGGCAAACGACAGCGTTTCAGTGCTGCCATAGATTTCACGGGGCGATTGCCCTAAAATTGCCGCGGTTTCGCCGGCCAACTTTTCGGATAAGGTATCGGTGGCGGAAATGATTCCGGCCAGATTGTCCCAAGGGGTGTCGGCCTTGATCAAGGAACGCAGATGTGTGGGCGTGGAAGCCAGTATCGTGGGCCACGGCGCGTTTTTAATCGTTTGACGAATGTCTTCGGCGTAGAACGGGCGGCCGTCGTGCAGCACCAGCTTGGAAAACAACGGCCAAAATACCGAGGTTTCCAGGCCGTACATGTGTTGCGGCGGGGTGGTGGAAAGCATCAATAATTGCTGCTCAGCCAATCCCAGACTGCTTACCGCCATCTCGGCGGATGTTTTAAAGGTATTTAGGCTATGCGGGCAGGGCTTGGGTTTGCCGGTGCTGCCGGAAGTGAAGGCGATCACGGCGGTGCGCTGCCAGTCGAAGCGGGGTTGCAACGTCATACTTGTAGAACCTGGCGCAGTTACTTCGAACCATTCCAAGTCCGCTTGCTCCAGGGGGTGTTCTCTGGCGGTATACGCGCCGGGATAATCGCGGAGAATTTCCAGGATTACCGCCATCTGACCGGCCGGCGGCAACAGGCAGATTTGCCCGCGCGTAGCCGCCGCTAGAAGGCAGACGCAAAACAGGTAGCGGTTTTCGCATAAATTAAACAGGTAGGGCCGATCCGGTAACTGAGCGGCCAGGGCCAGGACATCGGACCATAAATTGCCTCGGCTCACCACCCGGCCGTTGTGGAGTGCAAAAGGGGCTGCGTAGCTCGAATCCATTGGTATCTGTGGAGCGGGGGATTTCTGGGTTTCCTGCATTGAGTAAGTTTGATTAGGTGGGTCGCTGGTTTTTATGTCGATAAAGTAAGTTAGCGTATTCCTTTTCCGTCTTGGCGAGTGTCGTAAAGGTAGCTTGGGCTGAATGCAATGAAGCCCAACATTTTGATTTTGTTGGGTTACGCTACGCTTTTATGCCCCTAGGGTAAACCCAACCTACGTTTTGGCTTTTACGACAGCCTCCGCGAGGAGCGGGAGCTTTTGCTTCGCCCTCAAAGGGGTTAACTCACCGACGGCCACGGGCTATGAGTTTTAGTGTTGGGCGATATTTTAACCGGATAAGAAGGTGAAAAAACAAATGGATGCGGATGTATTGATTATTGGGGCCGGCCCCTCCGGCAGCGTGGCCGCCAAGATGCTGAAACAACTCGGCCATCAAGTGGTGATTTTGGAAAAGGAACAGTTCCCGCGCTTTTCGATAGGCGAAAGCCTGCTGCCCCAATGCATGGCATTTATGGAAGACGCCGATATGTTGCCGGCGGTAACTGCGGAAGGCTTCCAATTCAAAAATGGCGCGGCGTTTTCCAGGGCCGGCAAACTGACCGAGTTCGATTTTACCCAGAAATTTAGCGCCGGCTGGGGCACTACCTTTCAAGTGCCGCGTGCCCGTTTCGACAAGGTTTTAGCCGACAGCGCCGAAGCCGCCGGTGTGCCCATCCATTACCAGCAGACTATCCTGGCAGCCGATTTTAGTAATCCAGGACAAGCCCGCCTGACCAGCGTCGATGCCAATGGCGTACAGAAAGAATGGCGCGCGGCGATGGTGTTGGATGCCAGTGGTTTTGGCCGGGTGCTGCCTCGGCTATTGAATTTGGAAACGCCTTCTTCGTTATCACCGCGTCGAGCGCTGTTCACCCACATCGAAGACCGGATTAGCGTGGCGGATTACGACCGCAATAAGATTCTGATCGCTATTCATCCCAAATTTCACGAGATTTGGTATTGGTTGATTCCGTTCAGCAACGGCAGAAGTTCGCTGGGCGTGGTGACGCCAGCCGGTTTCCTGGACGGTCGCAGCGGCGAGCCACTGGCAGTGCTGAGGGAAATTGTCATGGAAGAACCTCGGCTCGCTGAGCTGTTGCAGGACAGCCGTTTCGATACGCCGGCCAATACCATTGGCGGCTATTCAGCCAACGTCAAGCAACTCTATGGCCAGGGTTTTGCATTGCTTGGCAATGCCGGCGAATTCCTCGATCCGGTGTTTTCATCGGGCGTTACTATCGCGATGAAATCCGCCGCCTTGGCGGTTCCCTTGGTTGACCGACAATTACGCGGCCAGTCGGTGAACTGGTCTGTCGAATACGAGCAGGCTTTGCGCAAGGGCATAGAGGTATTTCGGGCTTACGTGGAGGCTTGGTACGATGGCCGCTTCCAAAAAATCATCTTCGAAGAACATCAGTTGGCCAGCGTCAAAGCCATGATCTGTTCAATTCTAGCCGGCTACGCCTGGGACGAAGAAAATCCGATGACACAGCGCCCCGCCAATAAAATCGAGGCTATCGCCGACGTATACCCGACTTTGTGATCGCGGTTTTCAGAATGAGGACAATCCTTGTATTTGAATGACTTAGGCATAGTCTGCGCGTTGGGCGATAGCAAGGCCGAAGTATTGCACGCCTGGCTTTCCGGTCACTACGGTAAACCCGCCGCCATACCTTGGCTAGGCTCGGACATTCCCGCGATAGGCGTGCAAACGCAGCTGCACGCGCTGCCGCAAAGCCTGACTCACTACGATTGTCGAAACAACCGCATGCTGCTGACGGCGCTGGCGCAGATCGAGTCCGGTGTCGGCCGGATGATCATGCGTTACGGTCGGGACCGGATCGGCCTAGTGCTCGGCACCAGTACATCCGGGATCGCCGAGGGCGAATCAGCGGTGCAGGTGTTGCAGACCACGGGGCGGATGCCGGCCAATTATCACTATAAACAGCAGGAATTGGGAGGCGCTGCGGAATGTTTGGCGACCTATCTGGATATTCAGGGGCCTGCCTTTACCGTCTCGACCAGTTGTTCGTCCAGTGCCAACGCCTTGGCTTCGGCCCGCCGCTTGTTACGCTTGGGGATCTGCGATGCGGTGGTGGTTGGCGGCAGCGATGCCTTATGTCGAACCACTTTGGAAGGCTTTACGGCCTTGGGGGCGGTTAGCCGCACCGCTTGTAATGCCTTTAGCAAAAACCGTGACGGGACCATCCTCGGCGAAGGAGCGGCTTTGTTCCTGGTCAGCCGAGAGCCGGCAGTCGCTGCGCTGCTGGGGGTTGGAACCAGTTCGGACGCCTATCATATTTCAGCGCCCCGTCCCGACGGCAGCTGCGCCTATTCGGCCATGCAAGCGGCCCTGCAAGATGCCGCGCTGACGCCTGAACAGCTGGATTACATCAATCTCCACGGTACCGCAACCCGGCAAAACGACGCGATGGAAGGCCGAGCGGTTGAGCGTTTGTTTGGCAGCGAGACCGCGTGCGGTTCGAACAAGCCTGCGACCGGCCATTGTCTAGGCGCGGCCGGCGCCATCGAAGCCGGTTTGTGCTGGCTGCTGCTGTCCGATTTGAATCCGGAAAAACGTTTGCCGCCGCATCTATGGGATGGGGTAAGCGATCCGGAAATACCGAAGCTGGGGTTTCTCACGCTGGAAAGCCGGCAGCCTAAGCGACTACAATACTGCCTTAGCAATTCTTTCTCTTTTGGAGGCAATAATGTATCCCTGCTCATCGGGCAACTCTGACAGCCCTGCGGATTTCCCGTACGCCGTCGCAGCGCTAGTGCCCCAGTCTCAAGATATGGTGCTGCTGGACAGAGTGCTGGAAGTAGGGGAAAGCCATATCGTCGCCGAACTGAGTGTGCGCGACGATGGCTTGTTTTCGCAAGCGGATCACACGGTTCCGGCTTGGGTAGGCATGGAATATATGGCTCAGGCCATTGCCGCGTTTTCCGGCTACAACCGGAAGATACGGGGGGAAGAGATAGGCTTGGGATTTTTATTGGGTACCCGTCACTATCAATGCTCCGTCGCTAGCTTCCCTTGCGGCACTCGGCTGAATGTGCGAGCGGAAAAGATCATCGAAGCGGCCAACGATATGTCGGTTTTCGATTGCACCATTCAGGGCGACAACATCAGCGCCACCGCCAACCTCAACGTCCTGTTGCCGCAGGATTCGGAAAAATTTCTCGCAGGAAAGGGAATATGAGTCAAAAAACCATCCTGGTGACCGGATCCAGTCGTGGCATCGGTAAAGCCATCGCTTTGCGTCTGGCCCGCCAGGGGTACGATATTGTCGTGCATTGTCGCAGTCGTCTGGACGAGGCTTTGCAAGTACGGGACGAAATTCTGCAAATGGACAGGCAGTCTAGGGTATTGAGCTTCGACCTGGCCGACCGTAATGCCGCCAAGCAAGTGCTCGAACAGGACATCCAGGCTCACGGCGCTTATTATGGCGTGGTGTGCAATGCCGGGCTTTCCAGGGACAACGCCTTTCCGGCGTTGAGCGGAGAAGATTGGGATCAGGTGTTGCGCAGCAATCTGGACGGTTTCTACAACGTGCTTTATCCCTTGGTAATGCCCATGATTCAGCGCCGCAAGCCCGGACGCATCGTGACATTGTCGTCGGTTTCAGGGCTTGTCGGCAATCGCGGCCAAGTCAACTATAGCGCCGCCAAGGCCGGCATCATAGGCGCCACCAAGGCGTTGGCGGTGGAATTGGCGAAACGTAAAATCACCGTCAATTGCGTGGCGCCAGGCCTGATCGAGACCGATATGCTGGAAGGGTTGCCTTTGGAAGAGATGGTCTCGGCGATTCCGGCAAAACGGTTGGGAACTCCGGAAGAAGTGGCCGCCTTGGTGGCTTTCCTGATGTCCGACGACGCGGCTTACATTACCCGGCAGGTGATTTCGGTGAATGGAGGTTTGTGTTGAGCCGCCGCGTGGTGGTGACCGGCATGGCCGGTTTTTCGCCGATCGGCAACGATTGGGACGAGATACGCGCCCGACTCGTAGCCCGCCGTTCCGGCATTCGTTATTTGCCGGAGTGGGAGATCTATAACGGTCTGTTGACCCGCCTGGGCGGACCGGTGGAAAATTTCAACCTGCCCGCGCATTACACCCGCAAAAACACCCGCAGCATGGGGCGAGTCTCGCTGTTGGCGACCCGCGCCACGGAATTGGCATTGATTGATGCCGGTTTGTTGAGCGATCCGGTCATCAGTGGCGGGCGCACCGGCGTGGCCTATGGCTCATCAGTAGGATCAACTCCGGCGATCGCCGATTTTGGCAGAATGCTGATTAATCATGACATCGGCAATCTCAACGCCACCACCTACTTGAAGATGATGGGCCACACCACCGCGGCCAATGTGGCGCTGTTTTTCCAGGTACGGGGTCGGGTCATTCCAAGCGTCAGCGCCTGTACCTCCGGCAGCATGGGCATCGGTTACGCTTATGAAGCCATCAAATTCGGTTTGCAGGATGTGATGCTGGCGGGCGGTGCGGAGGAGCTTTGCCCCACCGAAGCGGCGCTGTTCGATGCCTTATACGCTACCAGTACCCGTAACGCCGAACCGGAACTCACCCCCAGACCTTTCGACATCGACCGGGATGGACTGGTGATCGGCGAGGGCGGCTGTACGCTGGTACTGGAGGAACTGGAACGTGCTTTAGCGCGAGGCGCACGGATCTATGCCGAGGTGGCGGGCTTCGCTACCAATGCCGACGGCGCCCATGCCACCCAGCCCAACGCGGAAACCATGCAGGTGGTCATGCGTCTGGCTTTGCAGGATGCGCGTCTTGAACCGGGCCAAATCGCTTATATCAGCGCCCACGGCACCGCGACCGAACAAGGCGATATCGCCGAAAGTCATGCCACCGGCGCGGTGTTCGGAGCCAATACCCCAATCAGTAGCCTGAAAAGCTACACCGGCCATACTTTGGGGGCCTGCGGCGCCTTGGAAGCCATGGTTGCCATCAGGATGATGCAGGATGGCTGGTTTCATCCCAATCTTAACCTTGATCATCCTGATCAGCGTTGTGCGGAGCTCGATTACATCACCGGCGATGGCCGTAGTATTAACGTCAACTACGTGATGAGCAATAATTTTGCTTTTGGCGGTATCAACACTTCTTTGGTTTTACGTCGCTGGGAAGACTGAAGTGTCCGATAACATGGCGTATTCCCACCCGCAGGCTTCGGCGCCGAGCGGGATGGAAACCCGGTTGAATTTCACGCTCGATTACTGGTGTCTATGGCAATCGCAACAAACTTCCGTAACTGGCGGTTGGCCAGGCGGGGACGTTTTGCCGTATAACGATGGCAGTGCCGACGTGAGTTTTTTGCCGGTGATGCAAAGGCGCCGGCTGTCGCCCCTGGCCAGGGCGGTCTGCGCAGTGGTTTGGCGCGGTCGGCTTGCAGGCGGCGATATGCCTACGGTGTTTTTCTCAAGCCATGGCGAAAGCCAGTATTACTTCGAGATGCTGGCAGGCATGGCTGAGGGTGAGCCTGTGTCGCCTACTCGCTTCAGCCTGTGCGTACACAATGCCATCGCCGGTCTGTCCAGCATCCACACCGAGAGTTTCTTGCCCTATGTGTGCTTGGCGGGTGGTTCGGAGGGCATGTTTGCAGCATTCCTCGAAGCGGGGGGCATGCTGTTGGAAGTCCCCCGGGTTTTGGTGGTTTGCTATGAGCAAGCTTTGCCAGAAGTGTACCAAGCCTACCTATCCACGCCCGACATTACTTGGGCTTTGGCGATGGTTCTGACTAAATCCGGAGGGCCGGGGCGTCAGTTGCGGCTGGTGCGCGAGCCAGCCTGCAGTCCGGAATATCAGGACAGGCAGGCGGCAAGTTTTGTGCAGGCCATTCTGGATGGCGTGCGGAGTTCGGGTTGTCGTCTCGAACGCTCGTTTTGGCGCTGGAGTCTGGACGATGTTTGAGCCTCACGGCGACGGTGGCGTACAAGTAAAAATCCTCCTCAAAAAATGCCAGCGGTTTAAGCGCCCAACCGGTTTACTTCAAACCGGCAAATTGGGGATGATGCGGGGATAATTCCGCTTCAGGGACGTAAAGAGTTGTTCTGTTGCGACCCGGTAAAGGACCGGCCTTCACTCCATAGACGTATTGGAACTTGGAGGGGCCTTGAAGAAAAAATACAATATTGACATTGATACCGATGTAAGCGGGCTTGCCGGGCATTTTGCCTTGCTGAAAAATCTGGCCCGATTGATCGTGTATCGCAACAGGAAACTGAACCCGTATGAAAACCCAAGAAGAAATATTCGCCACATTAAGACAGATTATGTCGGAAATGTTCGAGTTGGCGCCCGAGGACATCGTTCTGGATGCCAACTTGCGGCAGGATTTGGATATAGACAGTATCGACGCCGTGGATTTAATGGTCAGGCTACGGGAGATTACCGGCAAACGCATCAATCCGGAAGACTTCAAAAATGCCCGCACCATCCAGGACGTTGTCGATACCGTATACCGAATCAGCGCTAGCTAAGCGTCCATGCTTAAGGATACTCTCAGCAAGTGGATGGCCTTGGCGTCCTTGGGCGAGGCTTGGAACGACGCCGGTCCCGAGCCAGCCGCCGAACGTCAAGGCATGTTCCTCAGCGTCGTCGTCTGGGGCCTGGCGGCCGCTTATCCCTTTCTGATTTGGTTTTCGCAGGATTACCTTCAGCCGCGTACCATGTCTTTGCTATTGGCCGGGCTTTTCTTGTTGCGCTTCCTGCTGCGCCGAAGTCTCGGCAAGCCCGCCGGCGAGGCGGAACCGCTGCTGATGCTGATCTGCGCCTTTTTTCTGCTGGCGGCCGCGCTGGTCAACGAAACCAGCTGGTTGCTGGCCTATCCGGTGTTCGTCAGCCTGTTGTTTTTTAGCGTGTTTGCCTTCAGTCTGGCTTATCCGCCGACCGTGGTGGAACGGCTGGCGAGACTCGAAGATCCTAATCTGCCGCCCAAAGGGGTGATATACACCCGCAAGGTGACACAGGTGTGGATAGGTTTTTTCCTGGCGAATGCCGGGCTCTCGTTGCTAACCATCTGGTATGGCGATCGCTGGCTGTGGAGCCTTTACAACGGCTGCATCTCCTATATATTGATGGGCTTGTTGATGGCCGGGGAAATGGTCATCCGCCGCAAAGTTAAGGCAAGTTTTTGAATAGTGTAATGTTGGTAGATAAGCAAACCGTTTTGTTTCCGAAAATAGTGGGAGAAAACTCCCATGCCGATCAGGTGCTCCTGACGTTGCGAATCCCCGAGGAGCTGGCTTATTTCAAAGGCCATTTCGAGGAAATTCCGGTTGTCCCCGGCGTCGCGCAAATTCAATGGGCGGTGCATTACGCTCGGCAATACCTCGGGTTAAATCTTGGCTTCAGTCATATGGAAGTCGTGAAATTTAAAGAGCTTTTATTGCCCGGACAGCAGTTGGAATTGAGCTTGCATTATCTGGAGCAGGCTTGCAAATTGGAGTTTTGTTACCGTTCGGCAGTCTGCGAATACAGCTCGGGTAGAATCTATTTTCATGACCACCTTGTTTAATCCCTGCATACTGATTCCTGTCTACAACCATGAAAATCCGCTAACGGGGATTGTCGAGCGTTTGTCCGCTTATCGGCTGCCTTGTCTGCTGGTGGATGACGGTAGCGATGCGAGCTGCGCAGCGATTATTCGCAGTCTGGCGGATCGCTATTCCTGGGTACAAAGTATCCGGCTGGAGCTGAACCAGGGGAAGGGTGCGGCGGTCAAGGCCGGCATTCTGGCTGCGCAGGCTCAAGCTTATTCTCATGCGCTGCAAATCGATGCCGACGGTCAGCATGATCTGGACGATCTGGCTAAATTCCTAGCCGCCACCCGGCAACAGCCGGACGCGGTCGTTATCGGTCGAGCATTATTCGATGCATCGATTCCCAAACTGCGCTTTTACGCTCGTTATCTGACGCATGCCTGGGTGCATATCAACACCTTGTCCTGCGCGATTCCCGACTCCATGTGCGGCTACCGTGTCTATCCCGTGGCATCCTGCGCGAAGTTGATCCAAAGCATAGCCATGGAAAATCGGATGGGCTTCGATACGGAGATTTTGGTTAGGCTTTACTGGCAAGGGGTAACGGTCATCTCTATTCCAACTCAGGTTCGCTATCCGCTAGATGGCTTATCCCATTTCCGTGCCTGGGAGGACAATTTGCTCCTCAGTCAGACCCATGCCCGCTTGTTTTTCGGCATGTTGCTACGTTTGCCAAAACTGTTGGCGAGGCATTTTCGATGAAGCCCGCTAACGCTGCCGGCCATTGGGCGGCTCTCGAGGAAAACAGTCTGCTCTGGGGCATACGGATATTGGTATGGATTTATCGGCTGTTCGGCCGCTGGGTGTTTCGCCTGTTCTTACGGCCGGTCGTCAGCTATTACTTCCTTTTCGGACCTGTTGCCCGTCAGGCTTCAATGGATTATTTGCGCCGTCTGGGCCGGTTTTACCCGGAATTGGGCATGGACGGCGGGCTCTGGCAGAGTTATCAGCATTTTCTGAGCTTCGGCGAGACCTTGTTGGACAAGATCGTGGTTTGGACCGGCAGCATAGATCAAAGTGAGGTAGATTTTCCCAACCGACAGTTGCTGCTCGACATGATCGATCAAAAGCGGGGGGGAATGCTGCTATCCGGGCATATTGGTAACTTTGAAATTTGTCAGGCGGTTGCTAACCAGCGCCGGCAGATTCACCTCAACATCCTGGTGCATACCAAACATGCCGAGAAATTCAATCGCTTACTCGGCGGCAGTAAAGGCAGCGCTACTATCCAACTGATCCAAGTCACCGAACTCAGTCCGGCGATCGCTATTTCCCTGCAAGAAAAGATCGAACGCGGCGAGTTTTTGGTGATGGTGGGTGATCGAATACCGGTACAAGTCGGCGGCCGTACGGTGCCGGCCAGCTTCCTCGGCGAAGACGCCAGTTTTCCGCAAGGCCCTTATTTGTTGGCCTCGCTGCTGCGTTGTCCGGTATATACCCTGTTTTGCTTCCCCGTAGACGGACGATTTCAGATTAAACTGGAACTGTTTGCCGAAGCTATCCGCATCCCGCGTTCCGAACCGCAACGCAGAGAGATGCTGGAATCGCTGGCGCGACGTTATGCGGAACGCTTGGAAGCCTATTGCCGCTTGGTGCCGTTGCAATGGTTTAACTTTTACCCGTATTGGAGCCGGTCAAGCGATGACGATGCCGGCCAGGTAGCAGCGGAGGACAAGCGACTATGATCCGCGCCGACGTCGAGTTGACAGTGCCTTTTCATGACATCGATCTATTGAACATCGCCTGGCATGGGCACTATTGTAAATATATCGAGCTTGCCCGTTGCGCGATGCTGGACAAAATCGGCTACGGTTATATGGCCATGAAGGACACGGGATACGTTTGGCCCATCGTCGATTTGCATCTGAAGTTTGTCCGCCCGGCCAAGTTTGAGCAGAGTATTCGGGTGTCGGCGGAACTGGTGGAATGGGAATATCGGATGAAGATCAAATACTCGATCGCCGACACCAACACCGGGGAAGTGCTGGCCAAGGGGCATACCATACAGGCGGCGGTCGATGCCGTCAGCGGCGAAATGTGCTACGCCTCGCCGGCGGTATTTCTGGAAAAACTCGGCATCAAAACCGATGCCCCATAGCCGGGCATTGATGTTTTCCGTTTTGCGCTGGGTAAGGCTGGGCTAGTCTTTCATATTTGACTCGCCACCGGTTCCGCTGGCTTGTACTATCTGATCTATCGTTCGCGGCGCTATGTCTAGGTTGGCGCCAGCATTTTCTTAACCATTTGCTCGAGGGACTTTGACTATGTTCAGAAAAAACTTAATTTTGATTTTGCTTTGCCTGGCTGTTTTGGCGGTCGGTTGTAAAAAAGACCTTAAATCCGGCGAAGCGGCCGCAGTGGTCCCGCAGGCACAGGTTTACTTCACGCAGTTCAGTCTGTTCCAAGAGCAGAACAGGTTCCGCACCACCAATTACCGCAAGGGTCAATTGATTCCTATCAATACAGCGGTTGCGCTGCTCTCTCTGGATTCGGACCAGGCGGTGCTCAGGGTGGAGGCAAGCGGCCAGCTGATAACCATCGAAAACGTGCAGAAATTCACCAAAGACGAGATGCCGATCGCCTTCAGTAAAATCGCCGGCACCAGCAAGGTCGACCTTAACCGGTTTACTGCCGCCGAGCGCGAAAGCATTTTGGCGGGGCAGGTCAAGAAAGACATGAGCAAGAAAGCCGTGCTGGCAGCCATAGGCTATCCACCCCAACATGTGACGCCCTCGCTGGATGGCGACGATTGGACATACTGGTCCAACCTGTTCAATCGCTTTGTCGTGAAATTCAAAAACGGCAAGGTCGACAGCATCGTCGACTGATGCCGCAATCCCGGTTGCGGAAGAAATAGTGCCTTAAGAATAACGGGATAATAAATTTGATGGATTTTTACTGCTGTAAATAAATGCGTAAGTAATCGTAAAACCAAACAGACACACCATAACCTTGATCGCCTGCAAAAAAGCCAAGATTACAGGCCCGAGCGATTTCCTTGCCTCCTGCTATGGATAGACGTTCCATTTCGTTGCCAAATCCAGGTGTTTTTGATCGCATGTAGACGGTATAGGCATTGAGTTGTGCCGAATTCGACATTTTACTGAAAGCCTCTTCCTTTTCTTCTTCGGTGATGGGGCAACGCCGATTAAAATAATCGTGCGCCTGTTGTGCGTATGCGTCACGAATACCGAACACATTTTTTTCCACTATCGCAGAATGGCCATTGCGATACACCATCAAATAAATTTTTCCGCCGGAGCAAACAAAACGTAAAAACACGGGTTTGCTCGTTTGCGAACGCATACTGACCACATCTTCCGGTGAATGTGCGGCATAACCACTTATATGCCCGATACTGTTTGCCGGATGGCAATGCAAATCGCCAAAAAAAAGATTGTCCTCTACATAGGGCAGGTTAATGCCGGTCGCATTGCCTTCAATCACCTTATCAGAAATGGCCAATTCCCCTTTTCCATTCATACTTAAGGTGACGCCTAACTCCATGCCGCGCGATTCACCGGTCGTGAAGAAGTCATAACAATACTGAACAAAAGAGCGTGGAATATCCAGATAGGCCGGAAAACTATTGGGATACTGGTTCTTGGTGATTACATCGGAAACATATTGCATTAGTTGCATTAAATACTCCCCATATACTGACCACCGGGCAACTGGATATTGCAGTCGCTGGTAGGGATACTATAAAAGATAAAGTGTTTCGTGCTTTTGCCTGCTACTGCCATTCTCAGTCTAGCGGATAAAAGACATAAGCTGCTAATTATTCAAAATCAAACCCTGCTTTTTTCCAGGCCTTGGTGCCGCCTTCGAGATTCATTAAATTACTGTAACCTAATTCATGTAGTGTTCTGGCCGCAGCATTGCCCATCGGACCGCCTTCGCAATACAGATAAATCGGGGTGTTTTTATCCTTGGGCAGTTTGTCTTGGTATTTTTTGATGTCGTTGTAGGGAATAAAAGCATCGGTGCCTTTGATATGCCGCTGCTCGGGGATATGTACGTCAACCAGAAAAATATCCTGGTTTTGCAGCAGTTGGTTTAATTCGGGCGCGGCGATAACTTGCAAATAGTCTGGCGCTTGATACGTACAAGCGCATAGAAAGAACATCAAAGCTGAAATGGAATAGTATTTTTTCATGGCTTAAGTCTCCGCAGTCTGATGCGTTCTGTTAAAAAGGGGTTCCTGCATGTGCCGGGAACGATCCAAGCTTTCGCCTAGCGTTACCGTGTGCAACTTCGCGGCGGCTATGGCATCCAGCAAGGCGGGTAGCACTTCCAGTATGACCGGAACATCCTCAGCCGTTCGGGCCGCATTTCTATCATGCAGCAACAATATGTCTCCGGCCTTTAGACCTTTCAATAGTCTTGCCAACACCACTTGCGGATCGCGCTGCACAGTATCAAAGCCGCGCCGGCTCCAACTAGCCAATTGTAGATCCAGCCGGTTGAGCACCGGGTCTAGCCAAGGGTTGCGCAAGCCTACAGGCGGCCGAAAAAAACGGGGGCGGATGCCGGTAACCTTAGTCAGAGCATCCTGGGCCGTATTAAGTTCGGCCAGCCATCCGTCTAGCAGCAGAAACGGCAAGTGGTATTTGTGTTGCATGCTGTGATTTTCCACCCCATGGCCACGCTTGACGATGTCTCGACACAAGTCTGGGTAGGATTGAGCATTCTCGGCGATGCAAAAAAACGTAGCCTTGGCGCCGTAACGATCCAGTACATCGAGCACGGCGGGGGTAATTTCGGGATCGGGGCCGTCGTCGATGGTGATGGCGATTTCGCCCCGCTCGGCGGAAGCTGGCGGCAGCGAAGTCCAGTTTGATCCCGCCCAGGAACAGCGCGGCCAGAGTCCGGCAAAGGTTAACAGCAGGTGGTCGGCAACCACGACGGCCAAGGCCCAGGGCCAGATGGCAGGATGGATCGCGATCGCTAGCGGCGCGGCTAGCGTCAGCACGAACGAAGTCTTCATCAACGGCGTAGGTTGCCAGTTTCGGTAAGCGGAAAGAGTCATGATTAATAGGATTGAGGGTTAAGCTTGTAGGCGTCGCCGGTACCGAGCAGGGCGGCAATCAGGTTTTTCTGCACTTCCGAACTGCCGGAAAACAGCCGGCCGGCCAGTGCGTCTTGTACCAATTCAGCCATGAGACTCCCGGATTCCAGGCCAGCCGCGCCCATGATCTGCACCGCATCCAGGCTGGATTGCAAAAATGCCTCGGCGGCATAGAGTTTGGTTTGCGCGGAGGCCATAGTCAGTCGTTGGCCGGCGGCGCAAAGCCGTGCGCATTCGCCTAACCATAAATCGATGGTATCCAGCCTTAATTTCATGTCGGCGATTCTATGACTGATGGCTTGATGGCGGCCCAGATGCACGCCGCCGGCGCGCCGTTCCCGACTGTAACGAACAACTTCCGCCAACTGCCAGTCCATGATCCCGGCGATGCCGGCAAACACGAAGGCGCGTTCGTATTCCAACGCCTTTTGGATCATCTGCGTGCCGGCGCCGACTTTTCCCAGCAAGCGGCCGGCTTCGAGCCGACAATCTTTCAATATCACGCTGCCGGTGGCACTGCCCCGGCAAGCATCCAATGCACCTTCATTGCTGAAATGACAGCCGTGATCTTCTCGGGAAACCAGGAACGCGGAAATCTTGCCGTCCAGCTTGGCGTAAATTACCAGCCAGTCGGCCAACGGCACATTGCTGATATAGCGTTTTTCGCCGTTCAATATATAACCGCCGTCGTTATGTTGCGCGTGAGTTGTCATCGCTTGCACGTCGGAACCGCAGGACGGCTCGGTAATCGCATGGCCGCCTAGCCATTGTCCGTTTAGCAATGGCGGCAGAAATGTCTCCTTCTGCGCCTCGCTGCCGTACAACAAAATAGGGAAAACCGAGCCCCATAGATGTGCATTGATCGCCAGCATCAGACCAGGATCGCGGCAGGCTGCACCGAGGCGGCGATGGGTTTTGACCAACGCGGCGAAATCGTCGCCGAAGCCGCCGATGTGCTCGGGGAGGGCATGGCGGAACACACCTTGCTCGGCGACGGTGCGCAAGCGGGCTTGGATTTTGGCTTCGTCCGGTGGGCCGGCATACGGAGTTAAATCGGAAAAGTCGGGAGGTTTATTCATATTGAGTTTTTACACAGGCGAAGAGATTGATTTTTATCGAGGCCGTTATTGTATCGTTCCCACGCTCCAGCGTGGGAATGCCGCCCCGGACGCTCCAGCGTCACGACTACCATACGTCAATCTCGATCAAGCCACCCTGTCCCGCATAGTTCGATGCACTGGAGTAGCGCCAATGCTCTGGCAAATTCACATAACCTCGCTTGACCGGATTGGCATGAATATAATCCAACTTCTCCTGCATCATCGCTTCGCTGAGAATCAGCTCCGCATGCACACCCTCCTGCCAGAACTGAAACTCCCGGTCATGCTTGTGAGCGCATTTGGCAAACCGCAATCTCTGCAATAAATGTTCGGCTTGTTTTGCCTGCAAATGATCGATGACCCGCCGAGCGGTAAACGCTTTGAAACTGGCAACACATTTATCCAGCGCGGTACTTTGCGCGATGAAATGCAGGTGGTTTTCCAAAATCACGTAACCGTAAAGCTTCAAACCGACCTGTTGCTGTTGATATTGCCAGCAGTCGAGCAGGATTTGCACGGTATCCGGCCGGGTAAACACCGGCAGCCATTCCACGACCGGCAGGTCATGAAATGCGCTTGCCGAGATTCAGTGATGGTGTAACGGCTTCGGCCCATTGGCTAGTTGTTTGTTCAGGACGCTGGAGCGTCCGGGGCTGCATTCCCACGCGGAGCGTGGGAATCATGTTAGACGTAAAGTATGATTAATTGCATGGCCCGATTATTTTTCCAACGAAAAGATTGGGCCCGTCAAATATTGTGTAGCCGCTGATTGCTTTTGTGTAAAACGCTACCTTTTTTGCTATATCAACCGACCAAGTCTCGACAACGCTCCTATTTGGTTCAGAGTGGACACACACGACTGAGGTAGATGATGCTTCTTTGCAAGACAAGTCACTAGGAATGACGGCCGTTGATGAGCCTGATATCTGAACCATAAAGCTTTGTCCAGACATTCCGTCTTTGCTAATTGCGTAGCCCTCATCCGCTTTTGCAGAGACGCCGCTGAAATCTCCAACCTTCCAGCATCCAGCGTGCGACGTGTTGGAAACCATGATAGCCAGCATAAATAGCGCAACTCTGTGCATGAGATTCCTCTAATTGGTTAAAATGACTATGAAGTGTCCGTATATCATCGCCGATTGCAGTATGCCTAGCAATAAACGCAGTCTGATGGTTTTCCGCCTGAACTTTAAGCTACCAGTAAGCTCCGCACTTTGCAGTAATCCATCTTCCCATTCGCCAATCGCGGTAACTCTTCCAAAACCAGATAACGACTCGGCTGCATATAAGCCGGTAATTGTCGGCTCAGTACATTGCGAATCTCCGCGATAGTCAATTCCGATTCCAAAACCACTGCCAACGCCGGGCGTTGGCCGGCAGTAGGATCATCTATGCCGATCACCGCGCAGCCGTTGATACCGTGGATGGCGTTGACGACAGCCTCAATTTCAGCTGGCTCGACGCGGTAGCCGGAGCATTTCAGCATGCGTCCCAGGCGGCCGTGAAAGCGATATTCGCCTTGTTCCTGGCTGGCGCGGTCGCCGCTGACATACCAGCCGTCAGCGTTCATAAAAGACTGCACGCGGCCATCGCGCCAGTAGCCGCTAGCCAGTGTCGGTCCACGTACCCATAACTCGCCGGTTTCGGTGTCGATATGCAGTTCGCAGCCAGCGGCTGGCTGGCCGATGGGGATAGTTTGCGCCGCGACCAAGCGGTCGCGCGCCACCGGCCAATAACAGCAGACATTGGTTTCGGTGGGGCCGAAGAAATTGTACAAGGCGGTCTGCGGCAAACTGACGGCCAGATCAATCAGGGCAGGGGTGGGAAATACTTCGCCGGCGAAGATGAGAAAGCGCAACGCGGCGAGCGGGGTTTGCGCCAGGTTGCCTTTATAGGTCAGGAAGGCCAATAGCGAGGGTACGGTGTACCAGCCGCTGATGGCTTGCTCGCTCAGCCAGGTGCTCAAGCGGGCGGGGGCCATAGTCAATCCGGCCGGAAGGAAATACAGGCTGGCGCCGGCGCCCAACACGGCGTATAGATCGAAGGTAGAAAGGTCGAAGAAGAATGGTGCGCTGCTGGCGATGCGGTCGGCAGGCGTTAAAGTCAGTAAGTCGGCGGCCCATGAGGCGAATGCCGATACCGCTCTATGGCTGAGCGCCACGCCGCGCGGCTGACCGGTGGAGCCGGAGGTGTACAAAATCGCGGCCAGCGATTCGGCGGGAATTTCAACTGGCTCCGGAACGCCTTCGTTACAGCTGGCGATGTCCAGCCACAAATTTTCATCCAGCCAAGCCGGCGCAGAACCCGCTCCCACTACCGCGCCAACCTGAGCGTCACTGACGATAAAGCTCAGTCTCGGCGCCGGATTTTTCAGGTCGAGCGGCACGTAGCACGCCCCGGCCAGCAGCACGCCGAACAGCGCGATGGCCGCGTCTATGCCGCGATCCAGATGAATCGCTACCGGCTGGCCGGGTGGGATGCCCTTGGCTTGCAACGCGGCGGCGATGGTTTGCGCCTGTTGCAGCAAGTGCCGATAACTGATTTGCCGGTCTTGCTCTTGCAGGGCCAGGGCGTCGGGTTGGTGTCGGCATTGGCGTAGAACGGGGGCTAGCAACATGAGTTAAGGGATATTCTAAAAATTATTACTTATAGCTCCCACGCTCCGGCGTGAGAGCTCCAGCGTCCCGAACCGCTGGAGCGGTTCCGGTTGCATTCCCACGCTGGAGCGCGGGAACGATACGTCACTCAGCTCTCCCCGGTTTCCAACAACTCCGCGTTCATCCCCGCTATCACCGCATCCAGCCAAGCTTCGTCAACCGCCGGCGATAAGTAGCTATAGGATAAGACCAGCTTGCCGTCGAGCTGGCTAGCCAATAGCGCTAATCCCGGCGGTAAGGTCATCCAGCACATCAGGGACAGATTGGTCACCGGAACGCCGAGAAAGCCTTTTTTGCCCCACGACAAGTCGCCGATGTCGGAAAACCACAGCGAACTCAATTCGCCGCCGCTGTGTTGTTTGCGCAAAATTTTGGCGTAGCGGGCCGGAGACAGCCATTGACCAAGCCACATCAGCGGCAGGTAGGCCAGATCCAGTTCATCCCTTACTACTTGTTTATGCTGACTCAAAAGATGCGCAAACAAGCCTTTTCTGTCTCGAACCTGATCGCGGGTGGCGCGGGCAAACAGGCAGCCGATATGATTACCAAACACCGGCGTCGGCGCGTTCTGGCGACGCAGGTTGAAGGCGTAAGGAATGCAATAACCGTCTTTAGCAGCCGGCGGCCCTACCAGCTCCATCGCTCGCATGAAGCAGCCCAGGTAATACAGCGTGCGCCCGGTCAGACCGGTGTATTGTTGCGCCAGTTTGGCGATGCGCTGCGACTGATCCGTATCGAAACGCTGCACTTTTAGACGCAGCACTTGCGGGCCTTGTTCAACCTGGGTTGGCAGGCAACTATCCAGACTATTGGCTGCGGTGTTGTGGCGTTTGGCCTTGAAGAACAACTGGAGTTTTTTCCAGAATCCCCATTGCGCTAATTTGGCTTCGATCAACGATGGCGATTCCTTGAAGCTTTCCGGCCGCTCGGACGACAGGAAATCCAGCAATATCTTGCCGCCACGCGCATCCAGCAAGGGATGCAGCCAGATCAGCAGCAAAGTGCCGCCGTCTGCCCCGGCTATCCAGTGCACCGTCAGCGGCCGGGATTCGGGGCGATTGAAAATATCCAACAGTAGGCGTTGGGTTTCATCCGTCTCATCCGCACCGGGCTGGCATTGATGCTGCTCCAGCGGGATAGTCCGGCCAGTCGCTACCCAGGCATAACGTTTGCCGCGAGTTTCGATGATGGCGGAGGCTTGCGGAAAGCGTTCCACCAGCAGATCTAAACGTTGTTGCAGGGCTTGCAAATCGGGTGCGGCGGCCAATTGCAACGCAAATCCGCAATAGCCGCCCGGCATGCCGGCGTCGCGGATTTCCTGATCGAGTACGAAGGTAAAATAGTCGGCAGGGTTGAAGAGCTTGTCGGCAAGGTTTGTCATCAGGCTTGGCCGCTGCGGCGTATCCATCTGTCTAGTGAGTTCAGGCTGCCGACGTTATCCGGTTCGATTTCGGTGTCCGGCAGTGCCACGCCAAACTCTTTCTCGGCGAACATGATCAGCCGCATGATGCCCATGCTGTCCAGCCCCGCGTCCAACAGGTTATCGTCATCGCCGAAAGAGGCCGAATCTTCATGATAAATAAGTTCGGCAAAGATGAAATTCTTGAGTTTTTCCTTCATGGCATCGAAATGGTTTGTGAGTGAGGTGAAAATTATACTCAGATCGCCAGCAAACGATCGGTTTCCGGCGTCAGCCAGCGTCCGAAGAAAAAGCCTGTAACGCAAAACCCCAGCGCGGAACCTGACGGCAGTAGTCGCTATAGAACACGCCAAAACGGCTGGCAAGGCCGGGTTCTTCGTGAAATACCACGGCGGTATGGAAAAGCAGTGCAATCGAGCCGGCATAAACTAACAGGGCCGGATCGGCAAACAGCAAACACTCGGCCAACAACAGTATCAAAACGCCTTGAAACATCGGGTTGCGGGTCCGGCGATACAGCCCGGTGACGACCAGTTTCTGCGGCGGATCGATCGGAGCAGGGGTGCCTAGTCCCTCAATGGCAAAATCCCAGGCGCAACGCAGATAAAAGGCCGAGCCGAGGATGATACAGAAGCCCGCGGGCAGCGCCCAGGTCAGGTTGGCCGGCTGCAAGTTACCGACTGGATCGGAAAGTAGCCAGTGCGGAATGTAAATTAGCACCGTGCCGGGCACGAGTAGGGTGAATAGCAGGATCTTGAAGGCCAGGAAAGGACGCACGTATCTGTCTGTCGGAATTGGAATGTTGGCTGGTTTGGGTTTGCGGCAATTTTGGCATTCCCGGCGACTCAATCCAAGTGATTTTGAACCTCTCCGGGAATTTGTGTAGAATTCGGCGTTTGTTAATGGAACATAAACCGCCATGTCAGATGACTTGATTAGCCAATTGAAAACCATGCTTATCGAGGGCTTGCTCCTGGAAGACATCGTACCGGATGATCTTTCTGCGGATGCCGCTTTGTTCGGCGGCGGACTGGGATTGGATTCTATCGACGCGCTGGAAATAGGCGTGATGCTCGATCGCCAATACGGTATCAAGATCACGTCCGGCGACGAACGCAATAATCAGATTTTTCTCTCTCTCCGTTCCCTCGCAGAATTCGTCGCCGCCAATCGCACCCGTTAAATATGGGTTATGTCATCAAGCCGATCGTCATTGCCTGTATTCTTGTCGCCTATCCATTCCTCAGTGCTTATCTAGCCGGCCTGGGCTTTGCCAGCTTTGAACTGTTGGTATTTGCGGCGCTAACGCTATGGCGCGGCATTACGGCGACGATGTTGGTCGCGCGACTGGGCAGTTTCTTATTGGCGGCCGTGTTGTTGGCGGGGGCATATTTTGCCAATGCCTATTTCATCTGGCTGGTCCCCTCGTTTGCCTATTTGTGGCTGACGGTCTTGTTCGGGCATACCTTATGGTCGCCGCCCTCTTTTTGCGAACGCCTGGTGCGCTTGCAATTTCCGGACTTAGTACCTGGCATTGCCGAATACTGTCGGGAGCTGACCTGGGTCTGGACCTTGTTTTTCGCCGTCAACATGGTGATCTGCGCCTTGCTGCCGGTTATCGCCGGGCAAACCGCTTGGGCACTCTATACCGGGGTGCTGATTTATGGGCTGATGGCTTTACTGGGAACCGGCGAATGGTTTTACCGGCATCGGCGTTTTCCCGATCTGGAGATTCCGCCGGCGTTGGAGACTTTCAAATGCATCGCTATGAACGGTCATAAGGTATTCAAGGGATGAGTTTTAAACGCAGCCTGTTTTTGCTCCTGGCCTTATTGCCCGTTGCTGGATTGGCCGATGAAGCCGTGCTGACCGAATTGTTGGCCCGCATCCGCCAAACTGACCAGTCATTTTTTCGCTACGAGGAAACCCGCATACTGGAGCTGGCCTCGTCGCCATGGCATGGTCAAGGTTACATGCTATCCGGTCCGGACGGCAGCATAGTCAAATTGCAACTGCAACCCGCGCGGGTGATCATGGCTATCGCCGAACAGCGCATGTACTACTGGGATCCGCAACAAAACCAACGCCACAGCGCGGCTTTAGGCTCGGCTGGTCCCGCGGGCGAGCAGATCACGGTATTCCGTTCCATCCTGCAGGGCCGCACCGAAGAATTGCAAAC
Source organism: Methylomonas montana (assembly GCF_030490285.1). Classification (NCBI taxonomy): domain Bacteria; kingdom Pseudomonadati; phylum Pseudomonadota; class Gammaproteobacteria; order Methylococcales; family Methylococcaceae; genus Methylomonas; species Methylomonas montana. The sequence goes on from NZ_CP129884.1 coordinate 2,277,261, forward strand.
AAGCTATGACCTTGTCGCCGAAAAGCAAGGCAAGCGATGGACCTTGCGGATGACGCCTAAACCGGAACTCAGCAACGATGAGATTCCGGCTATCGAAATCTCCGGTGACGAAGAGGACAAACAGCGGCGCATCCTGATCCGTCAAGCGGACGGTGAATCTACCGAGTACCGGATGCAGAAAGCCTCTGCAGCCCAGCAACAGGAATATTCCTTCCAGCATTTGCTGCTGGAAGCGATCGGAGAATAAGGCGTGTCTTTCGTCTGGAGAAAGCGCTGGTTCATACTGCTGTTTCCGCTATTGTTGGCGGTGACTGTCTGGCAACTTCGGGTCGAGACAGACCTGAACGCTTTTTTTACCGCTACCGACGACGAAGATTCCAGGCTGTTGTCCGGCTTGTTGAAATCCGGCGAACTATCGCGGCGCTATATGTTAGTGGTCGAAAAGGCGGAACCGGCGAACTCGGCTAGCGAAACCAGCCCTACGGAATCCCCGCTTTCCTTAGCCGTATTCAGCGCTCGACTGCTTAGTCAGTTTGCCAAGCTGGAAGACGTGGAACAGGTGTGGCCGGCCGACCAGCCGCCCCGCGACTGGATCGATGCCGTAGCGTCTTACGCGCCTTACCAGGCCCGCATATTCAGCCTGAATCCCGAACAGGACGGGCAGGAATTATTCGATCCTGCCAAGTTGGCAGCTAAGGCAGAAGGACTCAAACAGGCTCTGCTTTCACCCCAGGGCAGTTTCGTCAAAGCCATCGCCAAGCAGGATCCTTTGTTATTGTCACTGAACGGCTTCAAGGATTTACAGGGCCAATTCCAGCAACAAGCCAAGCTCGGTGACGGCGGTGCCCTGATCTTGCAAAGCCGGCCGGCTGCGTTGGATTCCGAAGCACATACCCGGCTGCAAGCGGCGATCCGGGCCAGCTTCGACAGCTTGAACTCAGAAACCGGCGGCGCCTTTCGGCTCTCCATGGCCGGGGTACCGGTGTTCAGCGTGGCGGCCCAAAGCGAGATCAGCCAGGACGTGACTCTGGTTTCGGTGGTGTCCAGCCTCGCCGTGGCCTTGGTGTTTATCTTCCTGTTTCATTCTTTTTCTGCCTTGCACTGGGTGATGATGGTGCAGGGCGCTTCCTTTGTGATCGGCACCTTGGCGACAGCATTGGTGTTCCAGGATGTCCACAGTTTGACACTGGCTCTCGGCGCCAGCTTGATTGGCATCTCTTCCGATTATCCCATTCATGTGATGGTACATTGCGCCAAACACCGCAATACGCCGCTTTCAGCGGTCCGGTTGCTGTGGCCGAGTCTGTTAATGGGCGGCTTGACCACCGTCATCGGCTATGGCGCTTTGGGCTTTACCGGGTTTCCAGGCTTCGAGCAAATCGCCGTGTTTGCCGTAGCCAGCATTGCCGGGTCCTTGGGCCTGACCCGCTGGGTGTTGCCGGCCTTGCTGACTCATTCCTCGTTGCACGCTGCGCATTTGCCGGGCATCGGCGCCTGGGTGGATTTCTGCGGCCGTCACCGGAAATTGTTGCTGGGTCTGTTCGGCGTCGGCGTGATATTTGCCGGACTATCCCTACCGCAAATCCGCTGGATGGACGATATGCAAAATCTGGCGATGGACATGGATTTGTTGAAACGGCAGGATGCGACGGTGCGTTCTCATTTTTCCAGTATCGAGCCGGGCCGCTTTGTGTTGATACAAGCGGACGACTGGGAAACCGCGCTCCAACGTTCCGAAGCGGCCGAGCGGCGCTTGAAGGCGCTGAAGCAGGCCGGTGTCGTCAGCGAATACCACGGCCTGTTTCCTTGGCTGGTGTCCGAACAACTGCAAACCGAAAACGCCAAAGTTTACCAACGAGGTCTAACTCCGGAGTTTCAGCAAGCCTGGAAAGCTGGATTATCCAAGGCTGGCCTGTCCGTCGAGAAACTGGGTACGCTGTTTCCTGCGTCGGCTGAACCATTGCAACCCGCTGCGGTAATGGATTCGCCGGTACGGCATATCCTGTCCGGACAAATGCTGGCCGGGCAAAATGGCGTGATGTTGTCGCTGTGGCTGGGCGAGCACGATCCCGATCAACTGATCGAAGGCCTGGCCGGTTTGGAAGGCACTCGTTACTTCAGTCAAAAGGATCAATTGGATCATTTGGCAGGAAAATATCGGGACCGATCTTTAGTGATGCTGGGCATCGGTATCGGCGTGATGGCGCTGTTTATCTGGCTGCAGCAACGCGATCTGCGTAAGGTATTTTTGACCCTGTTGCCTTCCGTGGCGTCTGTTCTGTTCATTTTCGCCACCTGGGCGTTGATGGGCGAGGAAGTCAGTTTCCTGCATGTGATTGGCCTGTTGTTGTCGGTATCGCTATGCGTGGATTACGGGATATTCTTTATCGACAATCGCGGCCGCGATGCCGATGTCACCTACCACGCCATCGCCTCATCGACCCTGACGACGATTGCTTCCTTTGGAGCGCTTGGGCTAGGCAAGACGCCAACCTTGCCGATTCTGGCGCTGTCGGTGAGCTTGGGTGTTACCTTGGGTTTTCTACTCTGTCCTTTACTGATCCAAAAGCCAACTAATTAATGACGATCCCGCAGATACCGCCAGTTTCCGTCACGGCCTACCAGTGCGTCAGCGCTGCCGGCGACGATGTGGAAGCCTTATACTCGAGTTTGATCGACAATCGCAGCTGTCTGAAACTGCTACAACTGTTCGATATTCCTTTCGAAACGGTGGTGGGCGAGGTGACGTCACCTTTGCCGGAAATTCGTCCCAGCCTGAAAGCCTATGATTGCCGCAATGCCAGGCTGGCGCTTAAAGCGCTGAGCCAGGGCGGTTTTCGCGCCGAGGTGGAACGGGCAATCGCAAGGTATGGCGCGGCACGAGTGGGCTTGATATTGGGCACCAGCACTTCGGGTATTTACGACTCCGAGAATGCTTATGCCCGTTTGCGGCAAGATGGCGTGATGCCCGGCGATTTTCATTTCCTGCAAGTCCAGACGGCCCAGGCCACCGCGGAGTTTTTGCGGCTGGAACTGGGTTTGCATGGGCCTTGCTATGCGATTTCCACGGCCTGTTCTTCCAGCGCGAAAGCCTTGGCGGCAGCGCAACGGTTGATTGCGACAGACTGTTGCGACGCGGTGTTGGTGGCCGGGGTGGACAGTTTATGCCGCTTGACGCTACGCGGTTTCAACAGTTTGCAATTAATTTCGCCACAAGCCTGCCGGCCGATGGATGCCGAGCGCCAAGGCATCAACATCGGCGAGGGGGCGGCTTTGCTGCTGCTGGAAAAGCAAAGCTCGGACAATGCCGGCCGGCCTCGACTGTTGGCAGTGGGGGAGTCCTCCGATGCCCATCACATGAGCGCGCCTCATCCCGACGGGGTCGGCGCGGCAACCGCCATGGCCCAAGCCTTGCGCCTGGCGGGGCGGCAAGTAGGCGAGGTCGATTACATCAACCTGCACGCCACCGCCAGCACGCTTAACGATCTATCTGAGGCCAGAGCGGTGGTCAGCCTGTTTCCGAATCCACCGCCCTGCAGCGGCGTGAAAGGTTTGCTTGGCCACACCTTGGGTGCGGCCGGCGCGGTGGAAACTGTGGTCAGTCTGCTGGCTTTGGAACGGGGTTTTTTACCTGGTACTTGCGGGTTGAAGCGGCCGGACCCGGAATGTCTGTTTCCGGTCGTCGCCGCGCCGAACCTGGAATTTAGCCCTCGACTGATATTGAGCAATGCCTTTGGTTTTGGCGGCAATAACGCCAGTGTTTTGCTGGAGGCCGCGTGATGGAATGCATGAGTCTGCTCGGCTTTGGCGCCTGTGCGCCGGACGCTGAATTTCGGGCCAGTCTGCCGTTTCCGGCCTTTGATATTAATCGCCAGACGATTCCGCCGCTGTTGCGCCGCCGTAGTAGCCAGGCGATGCAATTGGCGTTCAGCGCGGCGGCAGCGGCCTGCGAGCATGCCCAACGCTCGCCGGCGACGCTGCCTTCGATATTCGCCAGCGTGGCCGGCGAAATCAAGACCACCGACCTGCTTTGCACCGAGTTGGTCAAGCCGGAAGGAGTGATGTCCCCCAGCGCTTTTCACAATTCCGTGCAAAATACCGCGGCCGCTTATTGGAGTATTGCCCAGCTATGTACCCAGCCTGCCAGCGCGTTAGCGGCAGGATCAGACACCTTTGCGATGGCCTTGTTGGAAGTCTGGTGCCAATTGGCTTGCCAAGGCGGCGAGCTGCTGCTGGTTTGCTACGATGAACCCTGGCCGGAATATCTCGATCCGGGCTGCGGCGAGTCGGCTTTTGGCTGTGCCTTGGTGTTGGCAGCCGGAATGGTGGAGGGCAGTATCATGCAACTCGGCAGACCTCAAACAGGAGCGCCGACTTTACCACCCGCCTGGGCGGCGTTGATTGCGAAAATGCCGATCTTGGCGGCCATGCCCTTGCTTGAACGGGCCGCGAGAGCAGAAAATCACCCGCAAGTCGTGTCGGTTTCGCCGGCGTGGCAGGTTGAAGTCAGCGGTTGATAGCGGTTTTTGACCTCCTGAACTTTGCTATGCTTGCGCAAAAGACAGATTTTCGAGCGATTTTTTATTAAACAGATCAGATGATGCCCGACAATAAACAAAATGTTTTTGACTACGACGTCGTCGTAGTCGGTGGCGGCCCGGCCGGTTCGACGGCGGCGACTTTGCTGGCACAATATGGCCACAAGATTTTGCTGTTGGAGAGCGACCGACATCCGCGCTTCCACATTGGCGAATCCATGCTGCCTTTTAGCGAGCCGGTCATTCAGCGCTTGGGGATAGATTGGAGCGCCGGCAACCTGGCTAAGAGCGGGGCGGTTTTCATCGACGAAACCACCGAACAGCGCATGTATTTCCCGCTAAGCGTACACCGTAAAACCTACCAGATCGAACGCGGCCCCTTCGACCAGCTGTTGTTTGAAAACGCCGCCAAACACGGTGTCGAAACCCATCAGGAAGAAAAAGTATTGGATGTCTCCTGTCAGCCACAAGGGGTGGACATCGTTTCCGATAAGGGCCAATACCGCTGTCGCTATTTGATTGATGCCACGGGCCGCAGCGCGTTGACGGGCAGGAAAGGCAAGGCCATCCAGCGCATCGAAAATTTGGGCAAGTTTGCGGTGTATAGCCACTTTCAGAATATTCAGCCGGGCGAAGAGGCCGATGATCTGTTCCGTTCCGGCAATATTTATGTGCCGGTCGTGGACATCGGCTGGATCTGGGTCATTCCACTGTCCGGACGGCGCTTGAGCGTTGGGCTGGTGGTCCAAAAAGATCGCCCCAGAGACTGTGACGCAGAAGCATTGTTGCGCCGTTATCTGGCGGCTTCACCTATTTTGAACCGATTGCTGGCGGGGGCAGAGCAATCTGCACCCGTTCGGGTTGAAGCGGATTTCAGCTACACCAACCAAAGCCGCTACGGCTCTCGCTACGCTTGTTGCGGCGACGCCGCCGGTTTCCTTGATCCGGTGTTTTCCTCCGGCGTATTTCTGGCTTTCACCAGTGCCGCTCGCGTCGCTGACCGCGTTCACCAAGGGCTGGCGGAAGGGCGTGAAGCCGATCCTGAGCTACACGCCGAGGACGATCAGAATTACTTGTTGGGTTTCAACACCATGCGGCTGTTCGTGGAACGCTTTTACCAATCCAACATCGTCCATAACTTGTTTTTCGAGGCCGACCGCGATCCCGATTTGAAAGCCCAGATTGCGCAGCTCTTGGCGGGCGATTTATGGGTCGACAACAACACCTTGCAACAAAGTCTGCTGGCTGGGCGCCGAAACGTAAGTTAATTTTTTTCGCCGGTTGACTGTCACTGATTGATATAACCGGATCTCTGCAAACGGTTAGCCGATTTTATCCATCGTTTGCGCCAGACGGCAAATGGCCTCATCAATCTGGTTTGCCTGAATCATGCCGTAACCCAGAGCAAAGCCGTTACGCGCAGGTTTTTGCGTAGCGTAGCTATCCAAAGGCTGCAAGCGAATGCCTTCGGCGGCCGCTGTTAGCGCCAATTTTCTTGCCTGCAGCGACTCTGCCAGTTCCACCGTTAGGTGTAAACCCACATCGGCGCCAATCACGCTCAGCCTGTCGCCGCAATGTCGATCCAACGACTGCTTCAGTATAGAGCGGCGCTCGGCATAGATTTTGTGCATCTTGCGAATGTGGCGCAGCAGATGGCCTTCCTCGATGAATGCGGCCAGCATATCCTGCGCGATCACCGCGCAATGCCAATCGGTGTAGGCCTTTGCCGCAACCAATGCGCGCCTGGCCCAGAGCGGCGTAACCACGTAACCGAGCCGGATTGAAGGAAACAGGCTTTTGGAAAAGGTGCCGACATAAAATACCGATCCGTGACGATCCAGCGTCTGTAGTGCATCGATTGGCCGGTCGTTGAAGCGAAATTCGCCATCGTAATCGTCCTCAATCACCACCGCACCACGGCTCTGAGCAAAATCCAACAGAGCTGCCCGGCGCCTTGCCGATAGCGTGACGCCAAGCGGGCACTGGTGCGAAGGCGTGACGTAGATCACCCGCGCATCCTCCGGCAGACGCTCGACCACCAGTCCCTCATGATCGACCGGAATGGGCGCGATTTTGGCGCGAGCAGCGGCAAATGCCGCTCGCAGTGGCGGATAACCGGGCTCTTCTACGGCGACGACTGTTTTGTCCGGAGTGACCAATATCCGTGCCAGTAAATCGAAAGCCTGCTGGGCACCGGCCGTCACCACCACATTCTCCACCCGGCAGGAAACCGCTCTGGCATAAGAAATATGCTTGGTGATCGCCACCCGCAACGCTTCCCGCCCTTCGGGTTCAGTATACGCGGCGGGCGTTTTCGTCAGTGGCCGTAAAATCCTGGTCGATAAACGTCGCCACAGGGAAAAGGGGAACAATGTCTTATCGGGAAGTCCCACCCGAAAGTCGTAACGGAACGCATCCCGCGACATCGGTCCCGGAAAAATCGGCGGCGGCTGCCGCCAGAATTCGTTCAGGCGCACATCCGGCAAACTAACGCGGTTCGGCGTCCTGCTCGGCATCGGCTGGGATGCGAGGTTGGCAACATAAGTCCCCACGTTGGGGTGAATCACCAAGTAACCTTCGCTCAATAAAAGATCATATGCAGCCACGACGGTATTGCGCGAGACGCCAAGTGCCGCGGCCAGCGCGCGGGTGGATGGCAGGCGCAGTCCCGGCTGCAGCCTGCCATCGTCAATTGCGGCCCTCAACTGGCGATGCACGGTGCGGAGCAAATCACCGGAACCTTGCGGCGGCAACGTAATTGCCAAATCGAAAAATGGTCTCATGATTTTTTTGATTGGTGGATCTTACCTGGCATCGCAAGCGGTCGTATTTTATCCGCACCTGACGAGAATCCAACATTAAGGAGAAGTATCTTGACCATGACCATAGAGCCTGCAAACGTAGCCCGCAAAGGCGTGCGCTTTGTTTCATCCTTCAACGGCTCATCTCGGCTAGCCACGCTTTACAGCACGGCGGCTATGGAAAATCGCTCGCCCGATGCCTACTTTTATTCTAACAGAAAAACTCGGCCGTCAAGGTCGTCATCGTGCCGGTGTCAGGCGGACTTCTGGCGGAAATCTTGCCGCAACTGGCAATCTCTGGGCTGAGTCAGGATAGAAACGCCGCTGCCTGCGCAGCATTCTCGGCCAATACGTTTCAGAACAGTATCGTGGTCGGACTGGACGACGCCACGCTGACGGGCGGGCCGCCGGTGATGCTCTGGGCGGCGGATGGGAGACGCTGTAGTTGTAACAGATGACGCGTCAGCGAAAGTGGTCCCATGCAATTCACGAATGGTGGCTCTTTAACGGTATGGGTAACGGACGTATTCTGCTGCCCATACCCATCGCGGTTACAAAATCACTATCTGCAATAAGGGGGCAGTCATGAATACCGGCAATGCATTGACACATTTGACCAGAGATCCGATTGAAAGGAGATTCAACATGTTCGAATTGCAAATATCCAGTACCGATCCTTATCCGCGCAAACGTATCGCCGTACTCGATACCGAGATCAGCTATATCGACGTTGGCGAGGGCGATCCCATCGTTTTTTTGCATGGTAACCCGACGTCTTCCTACTTGTGGCGCAACATCATTCCGTTCCTCGTCGAGCAGGGCCGCTGCCTTGCTCCGGATTTGGTGGGGATGGGACAGTCCGGCGAGTCCCCAAACGCCGCCTATCGCTTCACGGATCATGCGCGCTATCTTGACGCCTGGTTCGATACGTTGGATTTGACCGAAAACGTGATATTGGTCTTGCACGATTGGGGATCAGCCTTAGGCTTCTACCGGGCTTATCGGCATCCGCAGCAGATTCGGGCCATCGCTTACATGGAAGCCCTGGTGCAACCCAGGCGCTGGGAAGATTTTCCTGATGGTCGAGACGCTCTGTTCCGCGCCTTGCGTTCGGAGCAGGGCGAGCAAATGGTATTGACAGACAATTTTTTCGTGGAAACCGTTTTGCCGAAGAGCGTACTTCGTAAGCTATCTGACGGGGAAATGGATGCCTATCGGACGCCGTTCAAATCGCACGCGGCGCGATGGCCGACACTGATTTGGCCGCGAGAAATACCTATCGATGGCGAACCGGCGGATGTCGTCAGGATTGTTGAGCAATATGGGCATTGGTTGTCCTCCAGCCAGATTCCAAAATTGCTGGTCTCGGCCGAACCGGGTGCACTGCTCACCGGTCGCGCACTCGAATTTTGCCGGACCTGGCCGAACCAACAGGAGGTGTCGGTCAAGGGCATTCATTATATTCAGGAAGATTCGCACGTCGAAATCGGCACTGCGTTGCGGGCGTTTGTCCGGCAACTCGCTAACAGTCAATGTAATCGATCAACACTTGAAATAACTAATCTTGCCCGTTAAACAAGTTATCTCAATTGCATCCGTACTTTTTTCAGCACAAAAACCCGGCGCTTGCGCACCTGTCAGGACGACGGTGTGCCAGTGGGTGTAATTACGCACGATTAAACTGATAAATTTAGGTTCTCCTCAAACAAACCGCACCTCAACCATTTCATTGAGCCGCTTGCGCCTCAACTCCCAATCCTTTATCACTGCCGATAGCAGTTTATAAAACGCCAGACTATGATTGCGCTCTTTCACATGGCAAAGCTCATGCGTAATCACGTAATCAATACAATCCTTCGGGGCGGCAATCAGCTCCGGGTTAAGGATGATATTGCCTTGCGCGGTGCAGCTTCCCCACCTGTTCGGCATAAAACGAAGCTGGAAGCCTTGATGATGCAGAATTTCTAACTTGGCAACTTGCCTGACACAAAGCGCATAGCTCTCCGAAAAAACCGTCTTTGCCCGCGAGCGATACCACGCCTGTAAAAGCATTCTGACTTTTTCAGTGCTATTCGGTGTCGCTGTTTCTACAATCAGTCGACCATGCACCAGTTTGACATGATCCACCAACCCCTGATTGACCAGTAACCGGTATTGCCGTCCCAAATAACGATGCGTTTCTCCGGACACATAGCGCCTTTGGGGCAGGGCAGGGGGATAGGCCTCGAATTGTAATTTTTGCTTAAAAATCCACGCTGCTTTTTTCTTTACCTTTTCGGCAATCGCTTCGCGGCTGGCCGTCATCGGTGCATCGACAATCACTTGTCCATCTGGGTACACATGAATAGCCAAGGTCTTGCGGTCAGAAGCATTCACGCGATAGATGATTTCCGTCTGCCCGAATAAAACAGACTGTTTGGGTTTTTCCGCCACCGCCAAAACACCGCGCCTCATGCTAGCCATTCCGTCGTTCCGCAATAGCCAGCACTTGATAGGTGATCCGCTCGATCAGCTCTATATCCATGGGCAATTCATAACGGCCTTTCAGACTGTAAAGGTAATCCTCGATCTCATTCATCATCAGGTTTTTTACATCCTGATTTCTTGTCCAGTCGCGGATTTTATGCCCGCTGATAATCTCGTCCAGCTTCACGGCGGTTTCTGCCGCAAAGACTTCCGGCGTGGTGTAGCCCGCCACGGAATAAACCGCCAAGGGCTCCTGAATCACGCCATAAAAAGCTTTGGCTTCGTCTCGATGCGCCAAAATATCCGGCAGGTCTGAACTGGTTTTGCCGCGCAAATCATCAAGGGTTATGCCGTTTACAAATGTACTTTAAATCTAGTTACAAGTTTACTTAAATGAACGCCAACGCAAAAAGTGTTCCTATTGATAGTATTCAATTTAACATAATATACATTATGCGAAGTCCGGGGAGTCGCTATTTTTGCCGAAAGATTTTTTCGAGCATCCCAGCAGGAAAAAATCGGCAAAAATATTGCGTCCGGCAAAGCATGAGCCGTAAGGACAATTGGCGGGATAACGCCTTGTCGGAAAGCTTCTTTCATCTCCTGAAAACCGAATTGATACACCATCAGCCACCTTGTGGTTGATGTACTGGGAGCCGTTATCGGAATGGACGTTGCGACTCACAAACGGCAAGGCATCCATCATGTATGTAAACACGATCGCCATCCCAACTTCAAGCCCCCAGGTTCATCTCACACTGGGAATACAGCGCCTCGCTCAGGCTCATGTGTCATTGGACGAGGCTTCGACTAATACAACCCGGTGGCGTACGCTGAGCCATTAAATCCCCAGGTCAATTTTCAATCGGCGCCAACAATCATGGCGGTTTTGCGGTATGTATGCGACAGGACTATTTTCTCATGGCGATGAGTTTTTCGAGGTGCCCAAACTCAAAGACTTGGTAGCAGGATAAGCAATGAACTAATTGTGTAACATCCCCTTATTGATATGCTATATTGCAAATTAATGAGAACAATTATTAATTAGCTTATATGTCGACATATCTTAAAGCGCTTGCGACCGGCGATACAGGTCGGATAGTTGGTTTCGATCGGTCCGGCGGCGTTTATCGCAAAAAATTGTTGGCCATGGGATTAACGCCAGGCACGGAATTCACTATCACGCGTTTCGCGCCTATGGGCGATCCGGTTGAAATCAGGATCCGCGGATTTTCTTTGTCGCTGCGCAAAAACGAGGCGTCAGTCTTACTCATAGAAAAAGTATGAGTATGGACTTTTCCGTCGGCGTTGTCGGTAATCCTAATTGCGGAAAAACCACACTGTTCAATGCATTGACTGGCTCTAAGCAGCATGTCGGCAATTGGCCAGGCGTGACTGTCGAACAAAAAACCGGCGAATACACGCATCAAGGCAAACAAATAAGCCTCGTCGACTTGCCCGGCACTTATTCCTTGGAAGCTGATGACGACAGTATTTCGCTGGACGAAAAAGTAGCCCGCGATTATGTGGCGTCTCGCCAAGCTGATTTGATCATCAACATCGTCGATGCTTCCAACATAGAACGAAATCTTTATCTGACCTCGCAACTGATCGAAATGCGGGTGCCGATGATACTGGTCTTGAACATGATGGACGCGGTTAAAAAACGCGGCATCAAAATCGACCTCGAACTGCTCGCTAAAGAAATGGCTTGCCCGGTAGTGTCGGTTACCGCTGCGACCGGTGCCGGCATCAGGGAATTGCGCGACGTCATTAATAAAGCTTGCGTCAGCAAGCCAATTCCAGGCTTACAAGTTAATTACGATCCGGCCATTGAAACTGCCGTCAGCCAATTACAGCCCAAATTAACCCAGCAATCTGTCGATTTAGTTTGCGATAGTCGTTGGCTTGCACTGCGTTTACTCGAAAACGATACCTTGGCCAAACAGCTTGCCGGTCCTGAACTGCAAAAAGCTGCGGAACAATTGCGTGCAGACATCGAAGTTCAAACCCAAGACGAAATCGATATCCTAGCCGCCGACGCCCGCTATGGCTTGGTTAACCAATTGGTAAAAGCCAGCGTCTGCAAACTCAACGAGGTTTCCCGCAATACCACGGACAAAATCGACAGTATCGTCCTAAATCGCTTCCTGGGCATTCCCATCTTTTTGTTGGTGATGTACGCGATGTTCATGTTTACCATCAATATCGGCAGCGCTTTCGTCGATTTTTTCGACAAAGCGGTCGGAGCATTGCTGGTGGATGGCTTAAGCGAGTTACTGACCGCCTTGAATTTGCCGGACTGGCTAGTGGTATTAATCAGTAGCGGTATCGGCGGTGGCATTCAAGTTGTGTCTACCTTTATTCCCATCGTCGGCTTCTTATTCATATTTTTATCGATGCTGGAAGACTCCGGCTATATGTCCAGAGCTGCATTTGTAATGGACCGTTTCATGTGCATCATTGGCCTACCCGGCAAGTCGTTTGTGCCGATGATCGTCGGTTTTGGCTGCAATGTGCCAGCCATTATCGCTACCCGCACATTGGATAATCAGCGTGATAGGGTTTTAACTAATCTGATGAATCCGTTCATGTCCTGCGGCGCCCGTCTGCCGGTTTACGCCTTGTTTGCCGCCGCGTTTTTTCCGGTTGGCGGCCAGAATCTGGTGTTTGGTTTGTATTTATTCGGCATCGTGGTAGCGGTATTGACCGGATTAATCATGCGTCACACCTTGTTGCGCGGCTCCCCCACGCCTTTTTTGATGGAACTGCCCGCTTACCATTTGCCCACTTTGCAAGGCGTGTACACCAAAACCTGGGAACGCTTAAAAACCTTCATCTTCAACGCCGGCAAAGTCATCGTGCCGATGGTGTTGGTGTTGAATGTATTGAACTCTTTGGGTACCGACGGCAGTTTCGGCCAGGAAAATAGCGATAAATCGGTGTTGAGCGAAATTGGTCGCACCCTAACCCCGGTCTTCCAGCCCATGGGCATCGCTCATGACAACTGGCCGGCCACCGTTGGTATTTTTACCGGCGTGCTGGCCAAGGAAGCGGTAGTCGGTACGCTGGATGCGTTGTACAGCCAAATGGCTGTTTCCGATCACGCATTGGAAAAGAAAAATTTCAATTTACAACAGGCGTTGCTTGAAGCCTGTCAAACAGTGCCCGACAATCTGCTGGCAATTGCCGACAAACTGCTCGATCCATTAGGATTGGGCATAGCCAATATCTCCGATCAGGCTGCAGCAGCGGAACAACAGCAAGTCAAACTTGATACATTCGGCGTAATGCAAGCGCATTTTGATGGCCAAATCGGCGCCTTTGCTTATTTATTGTTTATTTTGCTGTACGCGCCCTGCGTAGCCGCCACTGCGGCGATATACAAAGAAACCAACGGCAGCTGGGCTTTATTCGTGGTGTGCTGGACCACCTTTGTCGCTTACTTGACGGCCACCCTCTTCTACCAAGGCATGACCTATGCCCAGCACCCAAATTCGGCTATCGGCTGGATATTGGCGCTAACCCTTATCTTTGCTGGCATATTGTTCTTGTTACGTTTTTACGGGGTACGCCAAGCTGCTGCGAATGGAGTCATGCAATGATATTGTCCGACTTACGCAGCTATTTGCAGGAAAAACGCCGGGTAACCTTGAGCGATTTAGTAGCCCATTTTCATATGGATGCCGATGCCTTGCGAGGGATGCTGGGCAAATGGATCAACAAAGGTAAAGTACGTTTAAATCCGGTCGCTTCGTCCTGCGGCACTAGCTGTTGCAAGTGCGACCCGACCTTGACCGAGATTTACGAGTGGGTCGATTAGCATAGCGAGGCGTATTCACCTCGCTAGACTGAAATGTTATTTATCTTCTGCCAACCAGCCTTGCAGCGCTTCGATCAACTCTTGCGCCTGTTTTTCGCTGGAAATATTGAATTTCGATTTTTGCTGATATTCGCCGTTGCGTTTTTGATAACGGCGGATACTAAATCTATCCTGGCTGTATTGATTCTTGGCCGGCTCCCAATCCTGATAACGGTAAATGACCGTCGCCCAAGCGCCCTTACTCAGGATCTTTTTGTCCAGTTCCTTGACAGTTTCAACGCCGCCGTCTTCGTAACTAATGGTTAAATCTTCAACGTTTTCAGCCATGTATTTCTCAATGATGTTAGCAACGGCGCGCAGTCTACCATACAAGCGATCCGGTAAAAATGTCTATCGGGGCTAAGGCGTGATGAATTCGCCAAAGGCGCGACTGCCCTCCCCCGTCTTAATGGTATTAACCACTTGCAGGGTTTTGGCGTCGATGACTGAAACATTGTTATCAAACCAATTGGCGACATAAACATGCTGATCATCTGGATGAGTACTGATACCCTCCGGCTTATCGCCGACAGTGATTACCTCAATCTGTTTTAAAGTCGCTGTATCCACTACCGAGACCGTGCTGTCGTCCTGATTGGTGACAAACAGCAGTTTATCGTTTGAAGCTAAAGCCACCGCATAGGGCCTCGCCCCTACTTTGATGGTAGCCAAGCGTTTCAGGCTGCGGGCGTCCAGCACCGTCACATCGTCGCTTTCGACGTTAGCGGAATACAGGCGCTTGCCTTGGCTATCCACGGCAATGCCGAATGGATGTGCGCCAACCTTGGTGGTGTTGCGGATCGCCAATTTTCTTATATCGATTTGCGAGATGGAATCATCGATGCGATTGGCAACGTATAGCCAACGATTGTCCGGACTAACCGCCATGCCGGATGGCGATTTGCCAACGGTTATGGTTTTTTGTTTGGCAAAGTTTTTCGTGTCGAAAACCGTCACCGAATTTTCATACCAATCAGCCACAAATACTTGTTCGCCTTTTCTATCGGCGGTAATTCCCAGCGATGCTCCGCCAACCTTAACAGTACGTAATTTGGTCAGTTTTTCGCTATCCAATACCGCAAAGCCGCCGCCTTCCGGGGTGCTGATATAAATCTGTTTTAAGGGCAGATTCACCGCAACACCAGCCGGCTTACCCTCAACCTTAATGGTCTCGACTACTTGTTGAGTTTGGGTATCGATCACCGATACCGAATTATCCAACTGATTGGTGATAAAGGCGTGAGGATCGGCGTTGACGCTAGATAAAGCACTTAGCAGCGTCAAAGCCAAAAACGAATATCTGTTGTACATGGTGAGGATGAGTGGAATTTTGCAGCGGAAGGGTTCTCGGCGGTATACCGAGAACCGGACGACAACGTTTTAGCGTTTGATGTCGATTTCAACGGAAACAGCGCCCGCACCGACTTTTTTAGCAATAGATTCCAGGCCGGATTTCAACACGTTAGTGACCGCTTTGTCGGCTGCTTCTTCGTTCAGTTCAGCCGGAGGATTGTTGTTGACGTAAGCGCGGTAATAAGTCGCCACCCATTCCACTTCGGCTTTACCGCCTTTATCGGTAACGGATATTTCGGCTGCATAGTTGCCGACTGGTAATACGGGAATATGTTCGTCCTGACCGGCGTGTTTGATAGTACCGGATGAGCTCATCTCGGTAATTTTGTATTTGTAGGCAAATTTGGCTGCATCATAGGCTTTCAACTCTTCGGTGATGGTGCCGCCATTGGTCAGATGCAGCGTGCGGATTGCGCCTTTATTATTGGTGCCTTCCCCTGTTACGCTTCTAACGGCTGGCAACCAGGATAGATCGTCGTAACTTTTAATCACATCCCAAACTTTTGCCGCTGGCGCATCAATGGTTACAGTCGCGGTCAGTTTTGCTCTAACCGGGCCATGAGCATTTGCCATGCTGGTAAACAAAAACAATGCAGCTGAAACGAATAGCGAGGTTTTTTTCATAACACTTTCCTATGATGGTCACATAAAATGGAGAGGGCGATTATAAAATAAAATCCTTCTGGGAGTATCCGCAAAAGCATGTTTGCGGAAATTTTCCCGACACCCCTTCCCTCTTTTGAGCATTTGATGACCACAGCGACTTTTTTTTGGCACGATTACGAAACCTTCGGTATCGATCCGCAACGCGACCGGCCTTGTCAATTCGCCGGCATCCGCACCGATTACGATTTCAATATCGTCGGCGAACCTATCATGGTGTATTGCCAGTCCGCCGGAGACTATTTGCCGCATCCGGAAGCGTGCTTGATTACCGGCATCACGCCGCAACTCACCCTTGAAAAAGGCGTCTGCGAGGCTGAGTTTGCCAGCATGATTAGTCGGCAACTCGCCGAACCCGGCACCTGCGGCGTGGGTTACAACAGTATCCGCTTCGACGACGAAGTGACCCGCAATCTGCTATATCGCAATTTTTACGATCCTTACGCTCGCGAATGGCAAAACGGTAATTCCCGCTGGGATATTATCGACATCGTTCGTGCCGCCAAAGCTTTGCGTCCGGAAGGCATCGAGTGGCCGCTGAATGCCGACGGCGTTGCCAGTTTTAAGTTGGAAGAACTCACCAAGGCCAACGGCATTGCCCATGAAGCGGCGCATGATGCGTTATCCGATGTGTATGCAACGATTGCGATGGCCAAGTTGGTCAAACAACGCCAACCGAAGCTATTCGACTATTTGTTGAATAACCGGCATAAAAATGCGGCTTTAAAACTATTGCAACTTGGTAGTTTTGCCCCGTTAATCCATGTCTCCGGCCGTTTTGCCGCACGTAACAATAGTCTTGCAGTGGTATTGCCCTTGGCGCAGCATCCGACGAATAGCAACGAAATTATCGTTTACGATCTCTCAGTCTGTCCCGAACCTTTGCTGGAGCTAACCGCAGAGGAAATCCAGCAAAGGCTATTTGTTGCCAGCGACGCGTTGCCTGAAGGTGTTGCCAGAATCCCATTAAAGACTGTGCATATCAATAAGGCTCCTGTGTTGGCACCCTTGTCTGTGGTAAGGCCGGCCGACGCCGAGCGCTTGCAACTTGATTTGGACTTGTGTCGATCCAACTTGCAGCGAATTCAGACCGCGCCACCTCTGGCCGATAAGCTCGCCGAAATTTTTACGCGCAAATACCACGATTCTCCCAGCGATCCTGATTTGATGATTTACAGCGGCGGTTTTTTCAGCAACAACGACAAGGCGATCATGGCCCAGATCAGACAAGCCAGACCTACTGAGCTAACCGAATTTGATGCCGATTTCGACGACGCCCGTCTGCCTGAAATGCTGTTTCGCTATCGCGCCCGAAATTATCCGTATACTCTGTCACAGGAAGACGCCAAACTCTGGCAACAATATTGCCGAGACAAGCTAAACAGTGTGGCTACGGATGGCTACCTAAACCTGGAGCAGTTCACCGCCAAAATTGCGGCAATGCGCGAAGAACTTGGCGCGGATCAAGCGATATTGAAAGCGCTTGCGGATTATGCTGAAGAACAACGCTTAAAATTGTTGAATTGACGATTCTTTGCTGATTGAAAATTCAGTAGTTCTTTTCAGGAACAAAGCGATTTATGCGTTATGCCGTATAATGCAGGCCATTTGAGTGAATTTTCTACCGAGGAATCATGAGCATTACACTGTCCAACAGAGTTAAAGCGGTTAAACCATCCCCTACCCTGGCTATCACCGCCAGAGCCGCCGCGATGCGCGCCGCTGGCAAAGATATTATCGGCCTGGGCGCCGGCGAGCCGGATTTCGATACACCGGATCATATTAAAGCGGCCGCCATTAAAGCCATTAATTCCGGTTTTACCAAATACACTGCTGTCGACGGCACCGCCGGCCTCAAAAAAGCCATTATCGAGAAATTCAAACGCGATAACGGCTTGGATTATCAGCCCAATCAAATTTTGGTGTCCTGCGGCGGTAAACAGAGCTTTTTCAATCTGGCTCAGGCCCTGCTCAATTCCGGCGACGAAGTGATCATCCCCTCCCCTTACTGGGTTTCCTACCCGGACATGGTGCTATTGGCCGACGGCGTACCCGTTATTATCGAAACCGGCCAGGCGCAAAATTTTAAAATCACGCCAGCGCAATTGCGTGCGGCCATCACCCCGAAAACTCGATTGTTGGTGATCAACAGCCCATCCAACCCGACTGGCGCGGCTTATAGCCTAGACGAATTAAAAGCCTTGGGTGACGTATTGCGCGAGTTCCCGGATGTGCTGATCGCCACCGACGACATGTACGAACTGATCCTCTGGAACAAAGGCGATTTCGTTAACATCCTGAATGCCCATCCGGATTTTTACGATCGCACCATCGTCTTGAACGGCGTCTCCAAAGCTTACTCCATGACCGGCTGGCGGATCGGCTATGCCGCCGGCCCCGCGCCGTTGATTGAAGCCATGTGCATCATTCAATCGCAAAGCACTTCCAACCCCACATCAATCTCGCAAGTCGCTGCCGAAGAAGCGTTGAATGGCGACCAAAGTTGCATCGACACCATGATGGTGGAATTTAAAAAACGCCATGACTATGTCGTTGCCGAACTGAATAGCATAGCCGGTATCGAATGTTTGCCGACCGACGGCACCTTTTACGTATTCCCTAACGTGGAAAAACTATTGAGCAGACTGGACGGCATCAACGATGATCTGGAGTTTGCCGAATACTTAATCGAAAAAGCCGGCGTGGCGTTAGTGCCTGGTTCCGCATTCGGTTGCCCTGGCCACATCAGAATCTCCATTGCCACCAGTATGGCCAATTTGGAAAACGCCTTGGTTAGAATCAAACAAGCGGTTTAATTTAGAATCAAACAAGCGGTTTAATTCGGTTAGTTAATTTTCGATCACTAGCGGACAGGTCGGCATTAATTTGCCAATTTTCAATTGACAAATTTAAACAATGTTATAGAATTCGCGGCCTTCGCACTTCATCAGTAAGAAGGCCTCGGTGGCGAAATAGGTAGACGCACGAGACTTAAAATCTCGCGACCGAAAGGTCGTACCGGTTCGATTCCGGTCTGAGGCACCAATCATGCATCCAATAGGGTGCAACCCAATCCAAAAACCCGCAAGTTTACTGGCTTCGCGGGTTTTTTATTGTCCGACGCAATCCAACAAAAACTAGCCAAGTACACACCAAATCGTGTATTTTTTCGTGTACTCACTGATACCTTCCGGAAAAAGTACACACTGGGGCGTGCAAGATGGCTGAAAAACTCAATAAGGACGCGGTCTACAAGGCTGCCAAGCCGGAAGAAAAAGATTATTTCATCAATGATGGCGGCGGACTTTATCTGTGGGTCAAGTCTGGCGGCTCTAAACTTTGGCAATTTGTATACACCTTCGAGGGTAAACGGAAGCGTCTCGCCCTAGGAGCATATCCGGGCGTAACGCTAGAAATTGCTCGACGAAAGGCTTCAGAAATCCGCGAACAACTTGCCAATGATAATGATCCTGCGGAAGGACGTAAGAAAGTTAGAGAAGACAAGAAAACTGCAAAGCTCAATCAGGAGCGAAAAAGCGATGGATTACCCATCCTGAATAGTTTTGCCGACATAACCGGCAAATGGCTTGATTCCATCATCAATACCAATACAGCCGACACTCTGACGAAAAAGAAAAATCGCCTCACGACTTGGATCTTCCCCTACATAGGTGACAAGCCAATCGACGGCATTAAATCTGCCGAAGTTTTGGCGGCACTCAAACCTTTAATTGAAGCAGGCAAACTGGATACCGCGCACCGGCTCCGGGCGGAGATTAGTGCCATTTTTGCATATGCGATCGTACACAACTTAACCGAGTTCGATCCCGCTCAACCCGTTGCCAAGCAAATACCCGCGCAAAAGGTAAAACATCGAGCAGCAATCATCGACCCGAAACTGGTTGCACAATTGCTCAGAGACATCGGCAACTACCAAGGCACATTTGTCGTGCAGTCCGCGTTACGCATTTCTCCATTGTTATTCCAAAGACCGGGGGAAATCAGAAAAATGCTCTGGTCCGATATTGATTTTGAATCGAAGGAATGGCGGCCATTCATCTCCAAAACAGATTTTCACCATATAGTGCCTCTATCTACCCAAGCTACGGAGATTTTAAAGAACATCCATCCCCTGACCGGAAACAACCCATACGTATTCCCTTCGAGTCGTGGTAACGGTCGTCCCATGTCGGAAAACACCATCATGACTGCACTCAAGACATTGGGTTACGACAGTGAAGTAATGACGGCACATGGCTTTAGGACCACTGCGTCGACGTTGCTTAACGAACAGAGCTGGAGTCCAGACGCCATCGAAAGACAACTTTCCCATGCCCCCAGGGACAAAATAAGAGCTGTCTACAATCGAGCCCAATATTTGGACGAACGCCGCCGAATGATGCAATCCTGGGCGGATTATTTGGATACTCTGAAAAGCGGCAAAAGCGCAGACGTAATACCAATCCGTAAATCATTGAATACATGATTGCTTTCATGTCAGATAAAGGTTGCGCATAGTTGCGACATACAGATGCTGGAAGGTGTTTTTATCGATCAGAATCTGCGCAATGATTGATCGATAAAAAAGCTCTTTATTGATCATTTTGGTCATCAGGCATTTGATTGTCCAGGCATGGCTCAGTGTTTACGCAAATGTTTGGAAAATGGGATTACTTGTATTACTGGTGTTACCGCCTTATCTGGCGTGTGCTGTAGAGGACATGTCGACGGATTACCAAGTATTATCGGTATTACTAGCCGACGATTTCTATAAACCATATCCAGTTCATTTAGGTCTGTGTCTCCATCGAAATCGAATTAACCGATCTTGGCGCAGTCCCTATTTTCAAGGACGGTTGGCGCGAAAAACATTCGGGCCTGTGAAACCGGATTGTCCAGTAAAATCCAACGCCATCCAGCTTGAAATATTTATTTAAACGATTGAAATATAATGAAAAAATTGTTTGACAATCGCTCAATTTTAGCCCCAAAATAGCCCCGCACGTAGAATTTTTCAGGATGAAATTTTCATAGACTGTTGGAATTCGACAGTATAAATAAACGAATCAGACCGACTTATAGCCCAATTGGGTGGCAGAGTGAAGCCGTTGGATATACTGTGTCCGTTGGGCCTTAGGGTCATGCGTCCACGCTTAAAACTATTTTTGGGTGCAGATAGGGTGTTTAAAACGCTCTATTTGGGTCGGCAGGGAAAATGCGCCTTGATGAAAGGTACGGTCGCTGTCGATAGTGAAGCATTTTATAAATTCATCAACGATCGTCTGCCGATCGCTGAGTAATCCAAAGCGCCTTGATGGCGCAAACCGATAGACCGCGCGAGTAGAGTTTCGAAAGGCGGTGTTGCCATTGCGCGTTTGCAGGCGCGCAGAAATTTTGTCTGGAACCCTGGTTCCGCAAAATGGATAACTGAAAGGTCGTTTGACCGCTTCGGTGGTGGCAATCTTATAGCTAGGGTTTTTATATCAATCGTTCCGATCTGGATCGGCGTCAGGCGACTGCCTGCCCACCCGAGCAAGGCGATTGAACGTCTCTTAAGAATCCCGTCGTCCCGTTTTCACATCGGTCTGTGCCACCGGCAGTCGCGTTTGCCGGCGTAACAACCGATTTCGTCACGCGGATTGGATCTGGATTCCCTTCAAAGTCATACCCGGACGTTTGCATAACGTCTTCCGGTAAAAACCCAAGCCCGCTGTTTCGCCGTTTCTAAAAAACAGAAACAGAACGGGATTCAAGCATTTCCATCAAGTTAATCAACCGGATACCTGCGTAATAGCCGCGGGTTTTGCCGGGTCAGTCTGTCTCGAACGTGTAAGGGGCCGAGTTTAGCGTCGCAGGTGGACGCTGAATCCGTCTGGCCAGCACCCCGAGTTCGTCATCGACCGACACCAATTACTCGCCCGCGCAGCGAGTCATAAGCCGCGCACCTCACACTGGGTATACACCTCCGCCGGGTAGGCAACCCGTGCGTCAACACTCATCGTCATGAGTTTGGCCTTGTATACCAAAGTGGGGTTGGAGCCGGGGTCCCCCGCTCATGACGAAAGAAAAACTGTTTTAACAAGGCCACCCCGGCTCCCTTGTTCAAAGCCGACTGCTGATGCGCATGGCGTTGCCCATGAAATCAGTCCCAGTCCGCTTTGGACAAGGGAGTCTGTTGCCCACTTTTTTCTGGAGGTTAACCATGCCAATCGATCGACCTGACGAATACCAAGTAAACCAGACTGGCACAGGCGCGCGTGTCAGTCCTCCTGATGACCAAGCGCCAAAACCATTGATGGCGAGTCGAAAGCGAGGCCGCAATCTCGGTCTTGGCAGTCGCAATCTGACCCGAGCAGGAAAAACCTGCGCCCATCAATCGGGCAAGGCCTTCGCCACGCGCGGCACACTCGCCGAGCGCTGGTCGGTATTTGCCAAATGGCTGGAACAAACCCAAGGCATCAAACGCATGGAAGAGATTAACCGCGAGCTGGTGATTGCTTATGGCCAGGCGTTGAAAGCTAGGGTGGAACGCAACGAATTGAAAGCCTCGACTGCGCAACTGTATGTCTCGGCGGTCAACAGCATCATGAACTCCGCCACACAAGGCGAATGGCAAACGGTCAGTCCGACCCGAGATTGCGGCATACCAAAACGGTGTTACATCCCGGAATCCAGCAAAGCCATGCCACAGTCGCAGCACGACCAGTTGCAAACCAGTGTCGACGACAAACGCATTGCCGTCTTGCTCAATCTGCAACGGACATTGGGGCTGCGTTTCAAGGAATCGGCCTTGCTGGATGCGCAAAAAGCACTTCGCCAAGCACAACGGGAAGACCGCATCACCGTCTTTAGCGGCACCAAAGGCGGCAAACAGCGCCAGGTGCCAGTCTCAGTAGAAGCCTTGGTGGCACTGGAAACAGCCGCCATCCTGCAGGACGGACAATCGATGGTTCCCGCTAATCTGCGCTATGTCGATTTTCGTGACCACTGCTATCGCCAGGCACAACAGCAGCAATTCCGTTTTCATGGCCAGCGCCACCACTATGCCCAGCAGCGTTACCAGGCATTAACCGGCGTAAAGGCGCCGATCAATACAGCAATCGACTCATCAATGTGGCACAGTTACATGGCCACCCAACTCAACATCGATCTTGCAGCAGCAGAAAAACTGGATCAACGCGCCCGCAGCATCCTCTCGCAGGAGCTGGGCCATGAGCGTCTGGAGGTGGTGCGTGTCTATATTGGTTAAGCAGATCCAGGCTCTGGCCCACCACTATGTCCGCCAGGGTTCCAAAGCCCATCGCCGCTTGCAGGTCGGTCGCATGATCAAGTTCGTGGAATTTATCGAACAGACGGAACGGCCGCATAACCTGCACGAAATCGGCAAACGTCATGTCATTGACTTCTGGAAAGCCCACCGCGATCTGGCACCGAAAACCGCCCATGCCTATTGGCTGGCGTTATGCGTGATCTGGGAATGGACCGATAAACCGGGCCAGCCGCCAAAGCCACTGTGTAATACCAAACCGATTACGGATGCAAAATCGCCCTCAACAGTTACGGTCTAAATCCGTTTGCGTCTGTTTTTACTTTGCTTTCACCGGCTTAAAAATGCTAGTTTCGTCTTTTTGGCCACTCTCATTACTTGGTAGTGCTGACTCGGCAAGCGGATTTAAATAAATTAAGGATATATGCAGACGCCAACGCCTAACCACTTACCACGTTACCAACTGAGTCAATGGGCCAAGTGGTTTGCTAACGATCGCCGCTTTCACGCCTTTGCTCTCGACCAAGAAATGCTGGTGTTGACGGACAAGTTTCAAAAGAAACATCAACACCACGTACTGAGTATTCAGCCAGCTATTGGCGTCGAATCCGGTTGGTTTTGGAATACGTTGGTGATTTCTCAAATAGATGGCCAGACCTTACGCTTTGGCGGCGTCGATAAAAAGCAGTCGGCATTGTTACAAGTATCGATGAAACGCCACGTCAATCAACGCATCCAGCGTTTCTACCAAGAGTTTGCCCCTGCCTTGATACAAGCAGCCCAAGAAGCCAGATTGATCTTTTCCGGCCAGCATTATATTCGCCGTGCCTTGGCGGCTCATTGGATTAAACGCCATGCTACGTTAGCGGCGGGTCTGAAGCGTCCTGATGGTTTACAGTATTTGCCGAGCGAGTTGCATCAAGACTATCAGCATGTCCGTCCGTTAATAGACAACATGGATGAGCAGATCAGCTGTTTCAATCAGGCGTTTATCGATCGACAAGCCCAGCTGTTCAGGGATTTTTTTGATCAGGTCGAAACCAACCCGCTGACCGAAGCGCAACGCAAGGCTTGCATCATCGACGAACAGCACAACCTGGTGCTGGCCGGCGCGGGTACCGGTAAGACCAGTACCATGATCGGCCGCGCCGGTTATTTAATCAAAGCTGGTCTGGCAAAACCCGAACAAATTTTGATGCTGGCCTATGCCCGCAAAGCGGCGGATGAAATGGGCGAACGCATCCGGTCGAAATTAGGGATTCAAAACCTGACAGTGAAAACCTTTCATGGCCTGGGTTTAGACATCATTAGCCAGGTTGAAGGTGCTAGGCCGGCCATTGACAAAATGGCGGAAGACGACGTCCTGCGTGCTGCGTTTGTCGATAGTCAAATTCAAAGCCTGCTGGAAGATGAACGCTATCGCTCGCGGCTGTTGACCTATTTTCTACGTTTTGCCTATCCCTACAAAAGCCAATTCAATTTCAATAGTTTAGGCGCTTACAATGCCTACATCCTCGAAAACGATATTCGTACAATGCAAGGCGAGCTCGTCAAAAGCTACGAGGAATGCGAGATTGCCAATTTCTTGTATCGACAAGGGATTGCTTATCAATACGAGGCCAATTACCAGGTTAACACCTCCGGCCCGGATTACCGCGTCTACCAACCGGATTTCTTTCTACCAGCTTACGGCATTTACATCGAATACTTTGCCGTTAACGAACTAAATCAAACCCCGCCCTTTATAGACCAAACAAACTACCTTGCTGGCATCGCCTGGAAACGGGCGCTACACGCAAAATATCAAACACCGCTGATTGAAACCTTCAGCTACCTGAAACAACAAGGGCGATTGACCGAAGTACTCAGCGAAAAATTACAAGCTGCCGGGGTTCAGTTCAAACCCTTGCCGCAAAACGAGTTACTCGACCAACTGAATCAACTGGGCCGAGTATCGGAATTCAGCAAACTGATGGCGCAAATCCTCAGCTTGTTCAAAGCCGCTTACCTCAGCATCAAACAACTGGTCGAGAAGGCGGACAAGCATGAAGACCAGGAACGCATGCGCGCCGCCGCGCATTTATTCGAACCGATCTACCAAGCCTACCAGCAACGGTTGCGCGACAACGCCACCATTGATTTTGACGACATGATTGGCCGCGCCATCGACTACGTCGAATCCGGCCGTTTTCCATCGCCATACCGATATTTGCTGGTGGACGAATTTCAAGATATTTCTGCAAGCCGGGCACGCTTGCTAAAAGCCTTGATGGCACAGCAAGCGGAAGCCAGCTTATTTGGCGTTGGCGACGACTGGCAGTCCATCTACCGGTTTACCGGCAGCGATGTCGCACTGACCAAAGACTTTCAAGCCCACTTTGGCGACACGGCAACCAGCGTGCTGGATCAAACCTTTCGCTTCAACAACAAAATCGGTGAAGTGGCGTCACGCTTCGTCATCCAAAACCCCAGCCAGATCGACAAGCAGATTCGTAGCCTGCGGCTTGTCGAACAGCCGGCTGTATCCCTCATCAAAACCGATCAGGATTTGACCGGCATCCATTCGGCACTCGATGCCATCGCCAGCAAGGCCAAGCCATCCGCCAGTGTGTTAATGCTTGCACGCTTTAACTTCAAACGGCCCGATGTCGCCGCCTTAAAGCGCCGCTATCCCCAGCTATCACTGCAATTCATGACGGTACATGCCTCCAAAGGCAAAGAAGCCGATTACGTGATCGTGTTTGGTTTGGAGAAGGGCGAGCACGGCTTTCCGTCGGAAAAAGCCACCCACCCCTTGCTGGAATTATTGCTGCCTCAAGCCGAAGCCTTCGCGCATGCCGAAGAGCGCCGACTGTTTTACGTGGCTCTGACGCGGGCACGACATCACGTGTATTTAGTCACCAACGGCCTCAACCCATCGCCATTCGTCAGGGAGTTAGTCGACGGCGACTATGCCGTCAGTATCGACGAATTTACCGGGCCCGGCTTTCAAGAACAGATCGCCGATATTCCCTGTCCAGCCTGCAAAACCGGCTGGATGGTACCCCGAGATAGCCAGTACGGCAGCTTTTTTGGCTGCAACCAATATCCACTCTGCAATCACACAGAGCGGGCTTGTCAGTGGTGTGGCGGCAGCTTGAAAATCCAGGGTCGTTTTCGCGTTTGTGAAAATCGTCGTTGCGACTTTGTCGAACCGATCTGCCCACGTTGCCAAGGCGCCATGGTGTTGCGCAAAGGACCGCATGGCCAATTTTGGGGCTGCTCGCATTACCGGAAAAACGCAGCATTTTCCTGTGCACATACCGAGCAATTTATTGATCTACAGACCGCCAAGGTTAAATCACCAGTCAGCGCCGCTCGAGCGACTCCGGGCATGGTCTAAACTTGATCCAATCTAACTAGAGAATTACAGAGATGAGTGACGAGAAACGCCTATCCACCACCCAACTGGCCAAATTGCGCGGCATGTCCCAAGAGCTAATGTTTGGGCAGTTGACTGCACTGGGCCTAATCGAAAAGCAAGAAGACAAATGGCAGTTAACCGACGCAGGCACGGCTGCCGGCGGTGTCTACCTGACCGGTAAATTCGGCCAATACGTCGCCTGGCCCGAGGACTTCCAATTGCCAACCGCCGCAGCCAAAGCGGAAGCGGCTAAGCTGCTAACCGCCACCGTGTTGGGACAACACTTTGAACTGTCTGCCAACAAAATGAACTACATCCTTTCAGAACTCGGCTGGATCAAAAAGGGCTTGAAAGGCTGGCTGGTCACCGAACAAGGATTGGCGATGGGCGCCGAACAAGGCGAAGACAGCCGCTCCGGTATTCCCTACGTGCGCTGGCCGGAAAAGATCACCCGCAACCGGGCCTTGAAAGACAATGTCGATAACATGAAAGGTGTCGATAAACCCAAGACCGACACCGACAAAATGGACAGCTTCCGCCACAAATTCGAAGCCACCCACCGTACCACCGACTACCACTTCGTCCGCTCTAAGGCGGAAATGCTGATCGACAATTGGTTGTACATGGCGGAAATCGTCCACGCCTACGAACGCAAACTGCCGATCGAAGAAGAAATGTACTGCGACTTTTACATCCCCACCGGCAAAGTCTATATCGAATTCTGGGGATACGATAACGACGCCAAATATCTAGCCCGAAAACAGGAAAAACTCGCCATTTACAATAAGTACAATTTCAATTTGATTGAATTGACTGATAAGGACGTGTTGAATTTGGATGATATTTTGCCGAGGTTGTTGTTGAAGTTTGGGGTGCAGGCGTATTAAATGATACTGTGGATTGATTTATTTATCGCGTAGTCTCAATGCGGCATCAATGGAGTTGAGAAAAATGATATTCAAATCACCAAGCCAACCTTTTAATAACAAAAGAATATTTTTCTTCAAAACCTGTATTTTATCGATAAAGCTTGCTTTCTTGTGTCATTGCATAGTATGTCGGTAAATTTAAAAGCCGAGTCATCGAGTATGCGATTTATGCAGTGCACTTTATTTGCAAAATTATTCTGGTATATATCTTGACTTAGGACATGTAATGAGCAGAGACAATAAGGCCAAGCGGGCGTTGAAGAAAAGAGAGAAATTGAGAATAAAGAAAACTAGATTGAGTATCAAAGCCGAAAAAGAACAGCCCAGACCTATAGGAATATCTACACCTGTTTTAGCAAACTTTTCACCCTTCCAACATCTTACAGATGAAATGAGGCGAGAGTTAATAGACGATATTGGTGCAAAATCAAAAACTAGTTATCAAGAGAGATTGAATGAAATACAGCATATATTAGTTAAACATGATCCAATAACTGTCTTGGCGATTGTATCAGGCGATTGCTTGAGTGTTGGTGCTGGAGACCAAGGAGTGCAATACAAGGAGCGAGAAGATAGTTTTAATCAATCACACGTCGAAATCCTTCAGGCGCTCATATTAAAAATGCCTGAAAGCGAATGGGGAAAACAACCTCCAACTCCAGATGTTATACAGGGCACTATTAATGCTTTAAAGTATTTTAGTCGCGATTTCACCTTCAGTAGATTCGCTAGTGAAAGATTTGATTTAAACTCTAAAGAAAAAGCCGTAAATGAAGTTCAAGAATGGATAAGAAATCACACTCAATCGGTTAGAAACTGGGGGTTTTATTCTCAAGTAAAGTGCATATCAACCGAGCTATATAGTTATTTCGATGAAAAGCTATTAAATCATTTAGGATTTAGAGCTAGTGAAGTAATTGTAGTTTTTGACTTCATGGTGCGGACAATAGAGAAAAGATTGACTGAAAGACTTACAGTTCTGAAACAATTAAAAAAGATAAATAATAAAAAAGAACTGGTAAAAAAATATCATCATATAATTGGACAAGGACAAAAAGAAGTAGATGAACTTTTGAGTTCAGAAGCAATTTCTGGCTTATCGGTACAAAAACTGTTTTTCTTGATTTTGTCTCATTACGATCTCAGATTGCCAGTTTGTTT
This sequence comes from Methylomonas montana, assembly GCF_030490285.1. Classification (NCBI taxonomy): domain Bacteria; kingdom Pseudomonadati; phylum Pseudomonadota; class Gammaproteobacteria; order Methylococcales; family Methylococcaceae; genus Methylomonas; species Methylomonas montana. The sequence goes on from NZ_CP129884.1 coordinate 2,305,704, forward strand.
TTATTTTAATGAAGAACATATATCAGAGGCATCTAATATACATCGTGAAAACATATCTAAAATTCTTGATTATTTTTCTTTGTGCGCGGGGGCATTATCTAGTAACGAAATAGGATATCTCTTTCTAGACAATCCAATTTGGAATAAGCCTGTAGTGAAAACTAGCAACTTGTATTTTTGCCCAGTGCCCCAATTATTTTTCAGCTTTGTACTAGCTTCTTTTGATGAAATTATTGAAAGCCTAAATAAGGATGATCTTCACGAAAGAAGGGCTCAGTACCTTGAAAACAAAATAGTTGAAATTGTAAAGCGAAGATTCCCTGAGTCTACTACTGTTTCTGGATTAACATGGCGATTAGGTAATGATCAATATGAGACCGATTTAATAACCATGATTGACTCTCATTTGCTAATTATCGAAGCAAAATCACAAAGAATTACTAAGCCCGCATTACGGGGAGCCCCAGATAGAATTAAACGCCATATCAAGGAACTATTTGTTGAGCCAAGTATTCAATCGACGCGCCTGGAAAATAGGCTAAATCAACTCAGGCTGAATCCAGATATTAATGACGAATTAAGAGAAAAACTACCGATTGATCTCAATAACATACATAAAATAATTAGACTCTCTGTAACATTAGAGGATTTCGCAACAATACAGTCTAGCTTTTTAAAATTTGAAGAAACAGAATGGTTGCCAAAGGATTTTTGCCCGTGCCCAACCATGAATCTTGCTGATTTCGAAACATTATTTGATTTCTTAGAACACCCTGTTCAGATCATCCACTATTTGCAACGAAGAACAGAGATGGAAGGAAGAATTAACTTTGTTGGATGCGAACTAGATTTGATGGGATTGTACGCTTCAACGTTATTTAATCTAGGTAACATTAATACTGATAATTGTGATCATCTTGTAATAAGTGAAATGTCAGAGCCACTTGATAGATATTATGACTCTAAAGACAATGGGATTTTTATTGAAAAGCCAAAACCACGAACTTCTACATTATTCAATAGAATATTTAATCAGCTTGAGCGTCGCTCAACACCCAGATGGACAGAAATTGGCGTTTTGTTAAATAGATTCTCTCCTGACGATCAGATTAAAATTGACGCAGCACTAGTAACTCTGAAAAAAAGCGTTCAAAGAATGTGGGATAAAGAAGGTCACAAGAATTCAATAGTTCTAATTCCACCAGAAGCGTCAGAATTTGCAATGGTGGTAGTATTGTATAACGACAAAAATATTCAGCGTAAAAGTGAGTTCATAAAAAATGGTGCTGACATGGCGCTTGAGCCTGAGCATGTAAGATATTGTTTAGTTATTGGGAAAAATATCGACCATGACGTGGTTCCTTATCATTATATAGCTCTCGCTTCTAAGAGAGCGGATCAGCTCGCAGTGTGCGGTGAGGTAACGAACCGCACGGAGAGCCATACAGCACTTCCCGCTCGATAAATTCTTCCACTTCCTGCAAACCGGTTTGATTGCAGCGCCTTAATTGACGAAGGTTATTCAGTGGGGCTCGGCGCCAGTACTATCGGGACCATGGTTGTTAACCGGCTTAAAATTCCGCATGAAATCAGCGACCCAATATAGTCCTTTGTATTTACAAGAAATTCGTTGTTTTGGATCATGACCCCAACTTCCAAATTTCGATTGAACGCATCATCGGTCAGGTTTGCACTGGAAATTAAAACCGTATCGTCAACAATTGCTAATTTCGCATGTAGTTTTCCGGGGCGTCCGGCTTGATTCCTATCGCGCTTCTCTAATGGCCAGCAATAGACTTCAGTATTCTGAACAAAGGTCTCTGGAAAAGCTTTCAACGCATCGTAGCTTAATTGCCCCTCAGAGCTTTGTTCGAACTCAAGGATCAGCCGGATTTTTACACCACGCTGTCGAGCATTGACCAACTCATTAACAAGCCGCTGAATCCTCGATGCAGCAAATGTAACCAACAAGATTTCGCTTTTAGCATTAGCAATTAAATCGTATAGCGCCTGATCGATTCGGCGGGCAGGAATCTGTGCAACCGGTGTTGGGCCTGACCAAAGTAATTCGATACGTTGAGAGGCTAAGGTTTGTTGATAAACTTCAAAACTCGAATCAAGAGTCCAACTCAAAGCCTCCCACGACATGGTGTTGGAAGCCATTCGCACCGTTTCGCAAACTAGAAATGAAAGATCGGCATTGTTAGTTAACGGTAGTTTTTTGACCACCCTGTCTGATGAACTATCAGCATCAACCGACCGAAGTGTTTCGCAGGCGGCATTCATCCAATCAGCCGGTGCTTTCTTGACTAGCTTGTCAATCAATGCAAATAAATCTTTACGCACGTTGGTCATTCAAAAAACGCTGTGCCGCGGGCGGAAAATGTATCGACAAGTACTGATCGATCCAAATACCTATTACCCCTTTCGCACGAGGTTTCCGCGGCAAATTGGCAAGCGTGACAGCAAGCACCGTGTATGCCTCTGCCCAACGTATCGGGTCTATGTTCGGAACACAACGGATCGGACGCACATAAGCGCATACTCTCTAGCGCTTGTTGAAGGTGCCGGCCTAAAGTGAGTGGATCACCCAATTCGACCAAGCCGCCTAACGTGCCTTCACTATCCGGCGCCGCGGTGTACAACAATATGCCAGCCATAGGCCCGCCATCTTCTCCAAGGTTGCGCGAATACAAGCGCTCGCGAACACTGGAAGCCGTATATCCACAGTCCAAAACGATTTGTCGCATCAAGGCATGGGATAACGAGTGCAAAAGAATCAGTCGGATACCTGGAAAGCCATCTTGCACGGGTTCAAGTTTTCTCAGTCGGCGCCATGCCTTATGTGATTCCAAAAACTCTTGCTCAAGTTGCTTGACCTCATCTTTCGATTGCCAAGCCAGAAGTACTTCTTCTCGGATACGCAAAAACAAGCCTTCGCCACGTACTTCCGCTGCGGGCAACCAGCTTGGATTTTCGCGACAAAGCTTGGTCATACGGCCATCTTGAATGATTGTCGCTTCGGCAAAATCAGCATTAGATTCGATTCGGGTAAATCCCAACAAGGTCCGGACTTCTCTGATTCGTTCCACTAAGACCGTGTCTTCGAGAAACACCTCAAACCCTTTTGGCGGTGATACTCGCTTTAATTTGAAATCTCGATTTTCCTTGGATGAGTCAGGATTTGAGAAAGCCATCCATTCTGGTAGCTTTAAATCTTCGGCAGGCAGAGTGCTCTGTTGTCCAGCGCGTTTTTCTTCAATGGCCACCCAGATTTCTTCGTCAGAAAATTCCGCAAATAACGGAATTAACGATTGATAGGTCTGTTGCTCTTCTCGATAGAAGCCCAGCTTTGCTAACGAATTCGCGTTCATCAGCTTGGCCCACTGTTCTTCGACCAATTTCCCCAATTTGTCAGTGGCACGCGGGATGGATAACGCGGAAAGGGCAATTGGAAACCAGCTATTCGACGCGCCAAGCAAAATGGGTTTTGCTTTTTCTTTGCAGTCATTTTCAACCAGACGCAAATGCGGATGATGACCCGTGCATGCATATTCGGCCGCCGGATCAAATGCATCGGCCATACGCCGTTCGGTTCCGCAGGTATGACATTTCACAATAATGTCAGAGGCGTCACCTGAGGCGCCAAACTCCCGCATGCTCAATGTCGCCGGACGACACGGAACATTGCCTTTGTGCACAAAACTTAACCAAGAAAAATCGGTTAAATGCCCCTCGCGACATGCCAGTAAAAATCGTACCGACAAAGCCGATGGAGAACGCCCGCCCTGGCTTTTCAAACAGCCTTGATGCACATATTCCGTCCGATCCGGGCGATAAGGGTCTTGAATCAGTTTAAAAACCCCTGACTCCACTGTCGCCAAGGTGTCACATAACGAACAGCGCATCCAGCGCGGAAATGGCACCACTGGCACACCGATAGCCGGCGCAGTCGGATCACGGTCCATGCTATCCAACTTTATTGGCGGCATGTAAAGCCTGTTCATCTGAGCGCCGAGGCGCTTTTGTACCGCGGCTACCAAGCGATCTTCTTCGATCTCCTTACAATATCGGGCATCCCAGTCATCTAGCCCCATCACAAGAGCTGACATGTTCGGCAAATCGACTAACGAGCCAATGCCAAAGGTAAAAATTAACTGGCTGGGGCGCAGTTCGCCAAGTTCGTTCATCGTCGTTTCCTTAATCCGTGTGTAAACCTGTGGTGCGCTGATCCAGCACCAGATCTACGGTGCCCTCAACATCGCGCAGCGAACTTAGACAGGTAAATAGCTTCCACTCTTTATCATCGGCCAACTCCAGCAAGCCAACAGTCGCCCCTCCCTCGGAGCGGTAACAAAGCTGATGATCTTTTTGGTTATGCACTCGACACAGCCATTCGTCCCGACGCCTATCCAGCATATCCTTGATGCGTTCGGCGACAGCAGGATCATGCGTGGCATTAACCCCTCGCTTGGCCAATACGTCTGCCATCATGCTCCAGAATGCGTCTGTATCCGCTACTAGGCCAGCCGCGGCGTTCTCGTTCAAATGCTCATCCCATAAGCGCATCAAACCAACCATGACACCCGACAAGCCACGATCGAGAGCCCTCGCGGAAAATGGCGTTACGGACAAGGCCTCGACATGCTTGTAAAAGGTTTCATGATAGTGTTCAAAACGTTCGTAATGCGACAGATCGCGTGGACGCGCCCAGTTGAATACCGTGCAGACCAAGCCAGGCCCGTCTGAGGAACGCCCCACACGGCTGGTCGCCTGAATATATTCAGAAGTGTTTTTGGGTTGACCGGCGACCAGCATGAGACCTAATCGGTCAATATCCACACCAACAGAAATCATGTTGGTTGCCAGAATTACATCGTAAGGCATCGAAGAACTAACAGGCTGATTAGCTTTACGCTCAGCAGCACGCTGTGCTTCCAATTCCTTATCAAAAACGGCCTCCAGCCTATCCAATATCTTTGGAATGTCCGAGCCGGATTTACGCGAAGTTAGCTCTTCCACAGCACCCATTCGTACCCGGCGCTTTGCCAATCCCCGTTGATCGGCATCACGGAGACGAGCGCGAATATCATCTTCGACCAGACGACGCGTGCCGGCCAATTCGCGAATGGAATTGAAATATCCAGCCAGGGTCATCCATGGATCAGCCAATCGACCGTATTTATCATAAAGCGCTTGCGCCGCAGCCATATGCGCCACATAGCTACGAATCATGGCCACCGGATAACGCCGACCAAAGGCATTGATCCCTAAATACCGCCGACCAGAATACTCCGCTCCCGTCGGTCGTTGAATGGCGAAAAAGCTATCCCTAATACTGGTGCCTTGCGGTGGAAACACTTCCAGTTTACGCACAAACAGTTTTTGCACTTGATCCGGGGCACGGCGGATCGTAGCAGTCGAAGCCACAACCTTAGGCCGTACTTTCTTGCCGTCGACTTGCCAAGAGCACAGCTCATCAACCGCCGATTCGTAGAGCCCGACCATTGAGCCCAATGGCCCGCTGATCAAATGTAATTCGTCCTGAATAATCAAATCCGGTGGTCGTAATGCCCCATGGGGCCGATTTTTGACTGACGGTAAACCATTACGGGAAGGGTGGGATTGCCCATCATCAATTTCCGGCGACAAAAACCCGTGCCGATCGCAAACCTCTGTAACTTTGCCAAACAGCATTTGCGTTTCGCCTTTCCAGGGCATTTGCGCAAACTTGTCGACAGTGGCAATCAATAGCGTGGGTGGCCGGCGATAGATTTCTTCATCCACCACCATCACCGGCAAACCTTCCTTGGGGGCTTTGGCTTCGGAAAACTCGCATCTTCCTAAATTGTCACCGCAATAGGTGACGCAGCGACCAATGTCGCTGGGTGCTTCATAGACCCGCAAATGTTTTTCCTTGATCTCACAACCACACCAGGGACAGGATGTAATTTGTTGGGGTGTACCTGAAGCCGATGGTCTGCCACCGACATTGCGCTGCCGTAATGAATTGGCTGCAGCGGCAAGGGTGTTAGGAGTGGTTTTATTACCTACCCAAAGTCCCAGGCGGAAGGGTGTTTCACCCCATTTACCAATATCGGTCCGACGAATCGATTCACAGGCGCACATCAACGCCGCAGCCCGTTGAAACTGTTGTAACGTCAATAAGCGCAGGGTATAGCGCATTAAAACCGCCACGCCATGATCGCCGCGTCGACCCTCGATTTCGCCTTGTAGTCGCCTTAATGCCAGGGTATAGGCCGTCAAACCCAAATAAGCTTCGGTTTTACCACCACCCGTGGCAAACCACAGCAAGTCTGCAACTGCATCGGTTTCATGACTACGATCAGGGTGATGTAAATCGGTTAGACTCGGTAAATTGAGTAATACGAATGCTAACTGAAACAAACGCCAGCTACGATTCTTCGTAACATCCAACAAAGAAGTGCCATCTTCCAGCTTGATTTCCTTCTTACGCACTTTTCGGGAAAAAGTGGTGTGAATCCGCTGTTGCCACATCGCCCGATTGGCAAATCGAAAGGCCTCCTCGGCCAGTGGGTTGTTTTCAATCAGCTCGATTCCGGCTTTAATCCGTTGCAAGGCCCGAGTACAACGCTCCACAGATCGGCGCGCCGTTTCCTCATGACCATCTAGCTTCTCAGACGGCAAGGTCAGTTTGTTAGCTTCTACCTTTATCCACACCCGGTAGGCCGTCTCGATATGGCGCAAGCTGGCAATCAAGCCTTCTTTGGGTAAATCAGCCAGGGCCTTCATGTCCATAGTTAAGCCAGCGAGATTTTCATCGTCCGCGGCAGAACGCGGGGTTTGTTGCGGCACTTCAAAACAGGGTACCCATTCAGTTTCTACCTGGCTCGCTCGTTCTGCCAAAGGCTCAGGTAACGTGGCATGCACCGAGATGCCGTGGCCGACGGCAAACTCACGTTGATGCCGGTACAGCATTTCCAAGGTTTCCGATTCCTCACGTGTCAAAGGATCCATTTTTGACAGATCAAGCTTGGCGTTTTTGCGCTGCACAAAAATTGGCCGACTATCCGCGGCATACACTTTGAGCTTCGGTTGAAATACCCAAACCTCATCTTTAGGCTCATTCCTACCCTTACGTTCTTCCTGTTGATTGATCATGAATAACGTAACCACCCAGCCGTCCGCAGTCGAACGGATGCGTCCCTGCAGCAACACCAAGGGGTGATCGGGATGAAGTGCTTGCGGGGCAATATTGCCTTCCTTCAATACTAACGGTAATTCTGGCGCAATCACCGGTTTACGCTTCCAGACATTGGCGGGATTGCCGTCTTTGTTCTGTTGATTATCGCTTTTGATCCGCAGGTACTGCCCCCATTCGGCAGCGACCAGAATGTCAGCCGTTTCGGATGCCACCACAAAACTTAAACCCATTGAAGACGGAAAATACGTGCTGCCCGCGGGCACGCCGGCATCGGTGTTGCCTTCTTCCCCCTCATCGCCGTCGCCCGTTGCCAATTCGTCCAATTCGCCGCCGGCAACCTCCTTGTCCTTTGGCGCCAACATGCCGACCAAATAGCGCTGGTAGGCATGGTCTTCGTATTGGTTTAATTCTTCCTCCGGACCGCCGGCAGGACCGAGAAGATCACGAATAACCATCTGTGTGAGTTCATCGCGAATCGTCGTGGGGGTTGGGTTAGGCAAAGTTGCCAGGGCGGTTACAGCGGTGCTGTGATCGGTCATACTTGGCCTATTCAATCCGTAAATGGGTTTAACAATTTGACGCCGGAGCGCTGCACATCAGCGACATTGCGTGTGACCAGCGTTAGGTCGTGTTCCAATGCCGTCGCAGCCAGCAAGGAATCAATTACCGGCAAGGGATCAGGCGCATTAAGTTGGCCCCAGCGATCAGCGATAGCAGTCGTCACCGGTAAAATCCGGCCAGCCATGTCGTTTTCTACCTTGGACAACCAGCGATCCAGATTTTCGGCGGCCGCAGGGTCGCGACGACGCAGGCGTTCAATACCATTACGCACTTCGCCAATGACCAGTACCGACAAATACAGGCTTTTGCCATCGACACTGGCAAACCACTGTTTAACACCTGAATTGGCGCGATCCTTCTTGCGTAATTCGGACAATACGTTGGTGTCGATCAGGAATCCCATTCCGGTACCTCTCTGCCTAGGTCTCGGCGACGAGTAAAATCAGCATCGTCGCCGACATCCGGCATTGCGGCCAGCAGGTTTTTAATGTCCTGTCCCGCGGTATCGATAGCCCTATCATAAATAATCGCGACCCGCACCGGGCCAGCGGGAATTTCCAGCGGCAGTTGCAAGTGCAGGCAATGATCTAACGGAATTTCGGCAACGGCTTCGTAATATTGGGCGGTCATAACGGCTCTCCTTCTGAATGGTGTTCAGAAAAGTTGGAATTGTTCGGGTTCATTGGCAGCAGCTGGCTCGGATTTTTTCTTGCGCCCTCGACCAGTGCCGGCAGACTTGGCAGCTTTCTTGTCGTGCAAGCCGGCAGCGACTTCTTCGGCGTAGCGTTGGTGATTGAGTTCCAACAGGCGGTCAAGCACTTCGCGGCGGGCGGCTTCGCAAATGGTATAACGCAGTCCTTGCTTCGTTTCATGAAAGTCGTGCTTGAGATTTAGATTTTGCCAGCCATAGGCATCTGCGACAGCGCTGTCCATTTCCTCATGCAGATGGCGCAGTTCAATGATTCCTCGCTCATTTTCGTTAGGATTATGGAAGCGATTGTAAATTTTTGTTAGCCCTTCGCATTTGTTTTGCATGTATGCTTGGCGAGTACTGTAAAAAACTTCAGCAATACTATTTAACCCTTTAACTTGTTCAGGTAAAGGAAACGTTGCCGCGCAACGCTTTGGGCTATAAACAAGATCACGTTTTCGTCGTAGTCCCCAACGCCAAGCCCAAACCCCATGAATTTCAGATTGAAGTACCGCTAACAAAGCCCAATTATTAGCAGGAAATATTATTAATTTATGCTTGAGAATACATCCAGTGGTTGGCACTTTGGTGAATCTTAATATCGTGGAGGTTTCACCACACGCAAACGCATGTTCACTGTGATTTAGTAGAAAGTTGATTGCCGCAGCAGGTGCCGAGTGAGTGTAAGTATCAGGTTGATATATCTCAATTGTCCCGTTGCCAGTAAGTTGTCCACCAGCTTTAAGAAATTTATTTAGTTTTTCAGGTGAGATCGATCGTCGGGCAGTTGAAAGATCAACCAGTTCGTAAAGTTCCTCACCTCCAATAGCAGGAACAAAAAAATCTTTTATTTCAGGTGCAAGTTGTTCCTCATTTAAATATTTTTGATAGCTTATCTCCCTATTAGCTGGGCACAGCTTTATTCCAAGTGCGGAGGTAATATTGTTAGATACAAGCTCAAAAGGTATTTCGGAAACAGATCCCCCTGGAGTTAATTCTTCGCTAATTCCTTCAACAAGTTGCTCATCAAGAAAATAAAGGCCATTCCAGTTTTTGCTCAATGACGTGGTTACGACTTCGAGATTGGCCTCACCGGGCCATTTAAATGGACTTCGAGCGCAGAATATTTTCCATCCACGCTCAATCAAATCTCTTAAGCCTGATTCTAAAGATTCACCTCTTAAAATTGAAGCTGTAGCAATGAATGAAAAACAGCCATTATCGCGGATCAAATTCGCGGACCTCTTGTAAAAGCCGATAACTAGATCTGCTTTACCATGCCATGGAGGAGTGGTTGATTGCAGTAAATTCATATAATCTACGCCATAGGCAGTCGCTGCCAGTGTACCGTAGACAAACGGCGGGTTTCCCAAAAATGCATTAAAGCCACCATTTTCGATGATTTCCGGAAAGGCCAGCGCCCAGTGAAAACATTTTCTGCCATTTAATTTTCGCGCGGCAAAGGCCTGCAATTCAGGCAAGCCTTGACTCCAATAAGCAAACATGTGATCTGCGGAAGCTTCGCGTTCGGCGTCATAAGCCTTGCCTTTCAAACCTTGTAACTCGACGGCGATCAAAATATCCGCAGCGGCATTGAGTTTAGCTACTGATTCTTCTGCCTCGGCATATAACAAGGCTTTAGCCTGAATCTGTTCGGGCCTGTCAGATGGCATGGCTTCCAACGCTTCCCGTTTGCTTTTCGCTTCATCAATATGTCGCCACAGATTTAGCGCAGCGAAGGCAACCAGCAGATGACTATCTTCCCCTCGCAAAGTGAAGTTTTCCAATTGCTTGAAGTCGGTGATACCTAACAATGCATCACCGCATTTGAAGGCATGATCCAAAAACGTAAACGGGCGGTGCTTATCGACGGTAATCAACCACATTGACAATTTGGCCATTTCCACGGCCATCGGGTTGATGTCTACACCGTACAGACAACGATCGGCCACTACCCGGCGGGCGATGGCAACACGCTCTGCTGAATCTTGAGGGATCAAGCGTTCGCTGGGTGCGGCTTTGGAAAACTCGCCTTCCGGACTGGTCAATACTTCGCCGGGATGGCGTTTTTCCTCGTTCTCCCAGGCTTCCACCAAACGCTCACCCAAATAGCGGCAGACTTGTACCAGAAAAGCCCCGGAACCCATGGCCATATCGCAGACTTTGAGAGCCAGAATTTGTTTGGGCGATTTGAGTTGCCATTGCTCACGCGGCCAACCTTCGGCGGGACCTTGATACACCAAAGGTTCCAGGGTGTGTTGAACCACTGGTTCGGTTAGCGTCGGCGGTGTGTAATGCGTGCCGGTGCTACGGCGGGTTGTGCCGGCGGTGACATAGACGCTACCGGGCAAGACTACCAGTGGTCGTTCAAAGGAATCGTCACGGATGATACCTGCCAAGGGTCGTAAGCGTTCCAGCAAGGTTTGATCCTGTCCGCAGGCGAGCAAAAGTTTGTGTTCGTCCAGTAAACTGCCTTGTTCCAAGGCTTTACGCAATGCTGATACAGAACGGCCGGTTTCATCTTTGAGAAAGTTGATGAGTTTATCTTGACTGTCCGCCAGTAAGGCTTCCAACTCGGACAATAGTATTTCAGGCTCTTTTTTTCGGGTGCCGGCAATCCCCAACACTACCTCATGGGCCCGCACTGCGGTGTGGTCGAGCAAGCCTTCGTAAACATGACCAATTTGTTCCACACCCAAGGCACGAAACGACACGCGGCGGGTCTCTGACATGCCTGCGGGGCCATTTTTAGTACGCAATCGTTGCAAAGAGTTGAGCAGATGTAAGACCACGCGGTTATTGACGGCCAAGGGCTCGGCACTGCTGTTACGCCAGTTGCTGCCGATACTGCGGCCTTCCAGAAACGGGTAGCGGTCAGGATCGAACAGCGAGCCGCCGTAGGCTTGCATCATTAAATCCTGGTGATCGACACCGCCATGTACCGCGCGAAAAGTGGCTAATAAGCGAGTCCAGGCATCGTAGCGTCTTTCCAAGACTTCTTCGCCATAACGGTCGGCTAATTCCTGGAGTTGTTCCTGCAAGGTGGAAACCGCATAGTTTTCGTCATACAGCGGTTTGCCCAAATGCAGCAGGTCGCGTTCTTCGGCAGAAAACAGGAACACCAAGCGCATCATGATGGTGAGTGCAGCTTCGTACTGGCTTTTAGCGCTGACGCCTTTTAATAAGACACGGTTGCTTTCCTTGTCCAAGGCATCGAAGGATTGCACCAATACCTCGACCGCTTCCCGGACTTGGTAACCCAGTTGATCGGTGACTTCCTGCTGATCTTGTGCGCTTTCTTTGAGCATGGATTGCAGCGTGCTGTCTTCGGCGACGCCAAAGAAGCGACGAATGCTAAGCAAGGAATGGAAAGCGCGCAAGGTAATGGGTTCGTCTAGCCAAAGGCTGGCATACCACGAGGTATAGCCGGTAATTTCGCCGCGTGGGGCATAGACCAACATCCATTGCTCACCGTTACTGACCAACCCTAATGGCACATCGGCACCATGCAGCAATTCCATCATGCGGGTGGCGGGTGTGGCTTTCCAGAGTTTACCCATCACCGGTTTATCCAGTGCCTGTTCGGACGCGTAAGTCATTATCAACATTTGCGCTTGGCCGGGTTTGTCGGAACCCGCCGGGCTTACCAAGGCAAAATCCGGACGCAGGGTTTCGCCCATTTCCGGCAAACTGGCTTCCAGTCCAGCCGGGAGAGTTTGACCTTCGGCAATCAGATCTTGCGGATACGCCAACAGTTGAGTCAGGACATGCAGTATCCAGGCGCGCTGTTTGCCGGGGCCATTGGGGTTGTCTTGCCATTCCTCATAGGCAGCGCGTAATACTTTAGCTTGCGCCGGATCGCGAGCATCCAAGCCCTGGGGAAAGGTTTTGAGTAATACCGGCAATGAAACAAATGGCCCGGAGACTTCGACCAACGACAGCCAATCGGCATGATGACGCGAAACGTTGGGCTGGCTCATGCTTTACCCCCGGTGATTTCGAGTACGGCTTTACGCGGAATTAGCCAGGTAACAGCGACAGGGAACAGTCGGGCATGGGGATTAGTAAAGCGCGAGCGGATATGTCGTGATTCGCGTTCAATTTCTTCGGGAATTTCTTCTAGCCGTCTACGCAATGCCGAGAGATCACGTTCGCGCTGTTGTTTACCAAGATCGTCGCCGAAGAGAAAGAGGTCTAATTGTTCGATTTGGTGGGGGGCTAGTTCGGCTTGGATCGATCTTTGCAATTCGGTCATGATGGCGGTTAGTTTGCTGACTTCTTTTTCTGCGCGTTCTTCAAGCGTTTTTTCCAGGTTTTTAGTGCGGTCGACGCGTCGCGCTTCCAGGGCTGCCAGTAAGCTATCAGCATGTTTTGGCCATAGCGCTTGGAAGCGGACTTCTATGGCAGCCGGTACCGGTGTATCGGTAGCGGATTCTAATGCGGCTTTGGTTTCACCGACATTCAAGCGGTTAAAGCGGCCTTCAATTAAGGCGCCGCCGGCGGTGATGATTTCTTCATGCAATCGATGATTATCGCCACCTAAAACGACAATTCGGCCATGGGCAATAACCACGGGATGGCTTAATGCAGAATCATCGACGATGCAGGCCGAGACGCGAGATAAATGCTGCGTTTGGGTGTCCAGTGACCAGATTTCCGCTCGCAATAGTCGCAAGCACATTTGCACCAAACGATGATTGAGGTGAGCCAAAACCACATCGTCACGACCGGTTGCCAAAGCGGCATCAAAAACAATCGGGCGAATTATTTTGCTGTGCGGATGGGCCAGACCATCGGTACATTGCGCCCAACTATTCGATAGCGCCGGTAAATGAAATACCGGGCAAGTTTTCCGCAGGCCAGTCGGATCGGGCCAAATGCCGTCTATCTCGACCGGTATCAGTGCAGGCTGGCCGGCGAGCTCCAGGCCAACTCGAACCACGTTTTCGATATGATCGGGCGTGAGATTGAGGTCGTGCTGGGTTTCGTGTAATTGAGCGGCCAGTTTTTCCAGTTGCTCGCGGAGTTTGCGTTCGAATTTCAGCATGCGGCGCACGGGCTCTGCTTCTTGCTCGGCGCGGCTGGTATCGAGGCGCTGGCGTTTTCCCAGCATGGCTTCTTCAACTTGCGTGGCGATTACCGGGCCAACTTTGCCGAGGTCTTCGCGTATGGTTTCCACCTTGAGCGCAGCGCGCATCAAAAACTCTAAATCGGCCTCCAGGTCACCCACTTTGGCGGTTGACTGGGCTTTATCAAAGCCTTTGCCGACAAAATGATAAATATCCACCTCATCGGCTTTTTGACCGTGGCGATCCACCCGGCCGTTGCGTTGCTCCATGCGATTAGGGTTCCAGGGGATTTCAAAATGAATCAGCTTGGAACAATAATTCTGTAAGTTGACACCTTCAGATGCGGCATCAGTCGCCAATAAAATACGTACGGTCGAATCTTTTGGGTGAGTTTGGAACGCCGCTTTGATGGCTTCGCGATGTTTATTGTCCATGCCGCCATAGATCATCTCCAGGCGTTCATTTTCGGCAAAGCCTTCGCGGGCCAAAAGGTCATAAAGCCATTTTTGTGTGGCGCGGTATTCGGTAAAGATGATCACACGCTCTTCATTCCATTGCCCACCTGGACGCAAAGTGTTTTTGAGCCACTTGATCAGGGTCTCGGCTTTACTGTCCGGTCGCAAACTGGTTTTGACAGCATAGTCGCTGAGTTGTCTGAGCAGGCTTTGCTCTTCGCTGGTCAGGGCCGATAATGATTGGCTGACGGAGCTGACGACTTCGCCGGTTTCGAGTTCGTATTCATCGTCGTCTGCATAGTCATCGGAAAAGTCGGCAATGTCCCGATTGGCGATTGCTTTACCGCTTTGCTTACCGACAGATGCGACGTGTTTTTCGAGCGTGGTGCCGAAAGCAGCTGGCGAGGAGAACAATCGTTTTTTAAGCAGTTTCAAGACGAATTCGGCAGCCATGCGCTCGCCGTCTGAGCTGGCGTGTTTGAGGCGCAATTCCGAATATTGTTGTAAGGCTTGGTGGGCCAGTCGTTCTTCATTTGTATATGGCACTTCCAAATGTTTGACGAGTCTTTCGGCAAAACGACGGCTGCCATCCCAGCGCAATTTAAGCTCGGATTTCATACGCCGAACCATCACGGCGTCTAATTGCGAGCGATCAGGGGTAATGGCGCGGGCAAAGCGCTGGCTATCCAGTAATTCCAATAGCGCGGCAAAGCTTTCGCGATAACCGTTATGCGGTGTCGCGGAGAGAAACAACTTGTGCTCGAAATGCGGAGTTAGCGAACGAACGGCTAACGTGCGCATCGAGTCTGTGGCGTATTTGCCGCGGCCAGAAGGGGCAATGTTGTGGGCTTCGTCGACGATGAGTAAATCGTATGCCCGCGGGTAAGTGGGTTGATCGCCTGCGGGCAAGGTTTCCCGAAAAGTTCGTAACGGACGCTCACGTTTCAGATAGTCAACGGAAGTGATCAACCGCGGAAAATGTGTCCACGGATTGACATGAATGCCGCGCTTACGGCGCAATTGACTGATAGTATTGCTATCGATAATGCGGAATTCGAGACCGAATTTATCCCGCATCTCCTCTTTCCACTGCACTTGCAAAGACGAGGGGCAAACGATCAATACAGAACGAACTCGATGACGCAGAATCATTTCCTGTACGACCAAGCCAGCTTCAATGGTCTTACCGAGACCGACATCATCGGCAATTAACAGATTTACGCGCGGCATGGACAGTGCCCGAACGACGGGATCGAGCTGGTAGTCGTCTACTTCAATGCCACTGCGAAAAGGTGACTGTAAGGCTTTGTCATCGGCTTGCGAAACGGCACCCCAGCGAACAGCGTCCAGAAAGGCTTGCAAGCGTTTGGGATGATCAAATGAATCTGGGTTTGGAAGCGTAGATTTTTCGTAAACCGAGGTGCCTGGCTCCAACTCCCATATAACTTGCAGCTCTTCTCCCAATCCATCGTCTTCAACTGACGAGAGTTTGATCAAGTGGTTGGGTTTATCTCGTCCAATTCCGGGGGCTGCCGGAATGATTTCCGTAACAACGAAGGGGCGCTTGCGAACGATAGCAAGCTGGCCAATTTCCGGTGTTGTCTGCATTTTCTTCCCTAATTCAAAGCTGTGCTAATAAATAAAGGCAAATGCTACACCAACATCAATTATTGCCTGCGAGAAAATTAATCCGAGGGGTCAGTAACGAAGGTTCAGGGGGGATTCAAAGTGTTTGGCGAACCAACAACAAGGTGGAGTCGGAGTCACTTGTTCATCCGCTACCAATGCGCTATCAGCAAGTGGTTTCGTATCTCGGTGTCAGCTAATCAAAACCAGCTAATTTTATAGACGCTTTTACGCAGTCGGGTTAGTACAAAAAATTTTGGCCAATTATCGAAATCGCAATAATTATCGCGATTTCGAAGACGACCTTCCAAATTTACTCTTCACAATATTCCCCAGGACGTTTCCGGACGGCTGCCATCGAGTTGAACCCCGTTTAACAGGCATTGGCCGGTACCCATCGAAAATTTTTTTCGTAATCTTGCAGTAAATTGCGAAATCGCAATTTACTGCAAGCAGCTTTCAAAATTTTTGCTGAAAAATACGTCCTCAGATCGCATCAGACAAATTTAATTTTCCGATCTTGCAGCTGATGGCAAATTCATCGTCAGCTGCAAGTGAGTGGCCACTCGATTTGGATATTCTGTCCGACGCGACATTACGCAATCCAATGGATTGCAGACTGGGCCGGCAACGGTCTGAGTAGGGGGGATAGGTCTCTTGTATTAATGACTATCGCCCCATTTTTTCCGATGATTATGAGGTTAATAGACATGAATAAATTGCCCGAAACTGGCTTTCTGCGTTTGAAACAAATTATTGGCGATCCAAAGGCCAAGCCGCCCATTTCTGGATTGCTGCCCATGAGTAAATCATCCTGGTGGGATGGGATCAAAAAAGGCATCTTTCCTAAGCCGATCAAAATGGGCACCAATATGACGGCCTGGCGGGTGGAGGATATTGCCGAGCTCATTGCGCGTTTAGGTGCTCAATGTACCGGCAACGCGAATGCCTGATCAACGACTGCCGTTGCCGCCGTTTGCTAAGGAGCTGATCGCACGACTGCAATCTACGTCGCCGCCCTGGCCAATTATGATTTGCTTTGGTCGTGATGCCTGGCAACGCGCGCGGCAATGGCAATCGAATCCCACCGTATGGGCACTGGTATGTCCGTCTAACTCAGCGCCGGCTCATTTTCGTTGGCCGGTGCTGGGCCTGATGTTAATCGTCGACTGGCAATATGATCACGCGACTGGTCGTGATGAAGTGATGGCGCTGGTCAAGGTGCTGCTGGGCTACGGCGCCGAATGGGTGGCCGTCTGGCCAAGTTGGGTGGATTTCAGTCAACCCGCGTTTGAATACGATCCACGTTTGCCGGTGGGCCAGCGTTGGGTTCAGGTGCGGGACGAGATTGTTGTTTATCGGCTGAACGAGGAGTCAGGCGGTGGATGATCATGCTGAATCACTAATGTATGAAGAGGTTGATGGCGGATTGGCATCCGCCATTAGCCGATTTCTGCCTGAGAAGTTGTCGCCTTCGGATTTGGCCGAGATCCAACAAGCCCGTCAATCAATGGTTGCTGCCAAATCCGAGAAGGATGCGGCAGCGCTATTTCCCTGCGCCGACAGTCGGCCATGTTACCAAGTGTATGAACACACCTGCGGCCTGGATCATTGCTGGCCCGCCGGTGTGTATTACCATTTTCTCGGCAAATCGTCTGCCAAGGAGCCGCCGGCGCTGCGCGATGTCAGAATCTGTGGCGTGTTGAAGGCGGTGGCCATTGCCCGCAACCGACAAGGTGGCGACTTCGGTTTATTACTGGAATTTCGCGATCGACTGGGGCAACTCAAACAGTGGAACATGCCGTTCCGTTTAGTCGCCGGCCGCGGCGATGAGCTGCAGAAAGCCTTGTTCGATCAAGGCCTAGATATTCACTATCCGCAACGCAGTCGGCTGGCGGATTATCTGTGTCAGCAACATCCAGATCGAACGGTCTGGATCACATCCACACCCGGTTGGTTTGATAACGTTTATGTGCTGCCGGATCGTAGTATTGGTGATTCAAGTGATGCCGTGATTCTGCAGTCCGAGGGAAATATACACAGTAGTCTTTATCGGCAAGCTGGTACCTTGTCCGCCTGGCAACAACAGGTCGCGGGTTTATGTCCCGGTAATCCTTTTTTGCTGTTCGTTGTCTCGCTGGCCTTTTGTGGTCCTTTACTGGCTAAATGCCATTTGGACAGCCTGGCCATTCATACTTATGGTCCTTCCAGTCAAGGCAAAACCAGCGGCATGCAGGCCGCAGCCAGTGTCTGGGGCGAACCAAAAAGTTTCCAGCGTTCCTGGACCGCGACGTTAAATGGCCTAGAATCAGCGGCTGTTCAAGTCAACGACGGTTTGCTGTGTCTGGATGAGATGAGTAAAGCCGATGCTCAGGATGTCAGTAAGTCGCTGTATCTGCTGGCCAATGGCGTTGGCAAGCAACGGGCCACGGTCAGTGGTAAAGCCATGGCGCATCAGCATTGGCGGGTAGCGATTCTGTCTAACGGCGAAGATTCGATTGAAGCGCATCTGAGTAAGGCCGGGATTCCGGTCAAAGCCGGCGAATTGGTGCGCTTTCTGCAATTGGCGGTGTTTGGTCAGCATGGCGCCTTTGACCATCTGCATGACTATGACAGTGGCCGGGATTTTGCCACCGCGCTGCATCAGCACACGTCGCAGCAGTATGGCACCGCCGGTATCGCTTTTCTGGAGCACTTGACCCGCGATGCACGCGATTTTGCCGCCTACCTGGACCAGTGTTTACGCATTTTCGAACAGCGCTTCGGTCCCTTATCAGCGCAGGAAACCCGCGCCGCCCGCAGCTTTGCCTTGATCGGTCTGGCGGGGGAACTGGCAACCGAATATGGTGTTACGGGTTGGCCGGAACGCATAGCGATGGAAGCGGCGCTGATCTGCTTCAAACATTGGCGCCAACAGCGTGGAACCGGTGAACTGGAACCTCAGCAATTGGCCAATGCGTTACGGCAGTACGTCGAACTCTATGGCGACAGCCGCTTTACCAAAACCGACGATCCCAACCGACTGCATGGCGAGCGCTCCGGCTATTGGCGCCCAACCGAACGAGGCCGGCAATGGTTGTTCAGCTCGGCCGGTTTTAAAAAGGCGATTGGTCATGCCGATTTGGCATTAGCGGTTAAACTGCTGATCGGTCAAGGCATCCTGAAATCTGGCCCCAATCCCAAAAAGCATGTCACCCAGGTCAAAGTCCACGGCGGCTCAGCCTGGTTTTACGTGATTCAGTTTGATGACGACCATGTTGGCTGATGTGATACGGCATTATCTGGCGGAGGCGACCGATGAGCCGTCTCAACCAGACTACCAACACCACGGAACGCAAAGTAAAAAGGTTGCAGCGGTAACACCGGTGTTACCTGGCCCGGAATCGGTAATACCCCAGCAACCCGCGCCAGGACTGGCCGTAACACCAGTAATACCGGTAACACCCCAAAACAGCAAGTACCAACAAGACAACGTCAACAAGCTCAACGCCCAAGATAAAGCCAGACTTATGGCCTATCTGAACGCCATTGGCGAAACCGATTCATCGGTCATCGACGAGTTTCTCAGCGAATGCGCGGCAAGCCCCGACATCCTGCATTACGCCTTGCAACTGGCCGAAGATACCCTGCGAATTCACCACGGCGATACGCGGGGATTCGTACGCTGTGCCAGTTGTCGATTGCTACAAGGGCATCAATGCAGCCAATTCGGATGGCGGATTGTGGTGGATAAATGGCGTAGGTGTAAGAACTTTGAACAACGTTAAGTTAAATTGCGAATACAACGCGTCATTGATCCAGTGATACTGTTTGAACAATGGCCTCGAATTCCGCCAAGAATTCCGGCTGCCTTTGCTGCAGAAACCTTTTTATAGCTGGGTTTTCAAGTAATTTGGCTAAGTAACCCTTAGCCAACACTAAATTAAGGACATCTTGCCCATAGGTCTGCTCAACCATTTTGTATCGTTCTTGAAGATTGCTCATCTCTCGCTCCATTTTGGCTATTTGCTCCGCAGTTAGACCGCTAAGCTTTTTCGGCTTCTTGCCTTCGACAAGCATTGATGACGGCGTGGCGACTAATAGTGCTTCAGCATAATTTATGGTGATGGTATTGGCTGATATCATGAGCTCGACACATTCGAGTTGGCGGGTTGGTTTCATTTTTCGCAACACCCGTGACAGATCCGTTGGGAACTGGTGATCTTTCAACAGTTCTGCTGCCTCGGGGCATATGCCTTCCAATAACGCCGCTTTGCGCTCAATCGTGCGGGGATCGACACTGAGCGCCTTGGCCAGCCGTTCTGGGGTGACGCCGCGTTCGATGGCGCGGCGAATCATGTGATGTTCCTGTATCGTCGACAAACGGTTGATACGACTGTTATACGTGTAACTCTCGTCATCAGTAGCAACCAGACATGGAACCTCGATATATCCCAATTCCTGCAAAGCGATCAGTCGGATGTGGCCATCCAGTAAAATGAGCTGATCGGTTTTAGCATCGGCAGGCCCGACCGATAGAGGCTCAATCAGTCCAATTTCCTGTATCGATGTGCGTATCTGCAAATATTTTCGCGAGGTGGTAACGCCAGTAGGCGTTCTCCGCGAGGGCAGGATCTTATCTACCGGCACTGAAATTGGTTCGAGACAGAATCCCAGAGGTATATTGGTCATATCGTGCGACCTCCCGACAAGACGCGTTCAGCGAGATATTTCGGCAGAGAGTCCAAGCCCTCTGCGCGCAGAAGAGTCGAGAAATTCTCATCGGCAAATAATTCTCGGAGGGCACTGACGACAAACAACAAGCGTTGTTGAGTCAACTGGGCCTTTTTAACGACCAGTTTTTGGCGGTCGACTTCCTTTTGGTAGACTCTGACCAAACTTGCGGTCGTGACATCTTGCGCTTTTCGCGGCGTACCTTTGGCAACCGATGGTCCTAACGTTTGTCGGCGTTCGATAACTCGTCGCGCCTGTATCAATTGTTTTCCGCGTAGTTTTCCAGTCTCGTAAGCTTCCTGTAGGGCGGCCTGGATGGCTTGATCGTCATCACCCGCGCCGACAATGGATAAGGCAGCATTCAATGGAATTTTGCCTTTTTCCACGGCAACCAACAAACGTTCTTCGCCTTTCATCAGCAAGGTGAGTATGCCGTGGACATACTCGACGCAGAGTCCGGTTTTTTGGGCGATGACTTTTTTGTCGTATCCCTGTTCGTGAAGTTGCTGAATACCTGCCAATAACTCTAACGGTCGATAGTGGCGGCGCGCGATATTTTCGGTCAAACTCATGATGAATGCATTTTCGTCGCTGACTTCGATAACCAGGGCAGGAATTGTTGCTTCACCCAAACCATGAAATGCCTTCATTCGGCCTTCGCCGCAAACCAAAAGGTAGCGTTCGGTGCCGTCTGTTGCTGCTCGTGGTGTCACAGTGATCGGCTTCTTGAGTCCGATTGTTTGGATATTGGTGACGATCTCCTCGAAAACACGCTTGTTTCTTTCTCTTGGATTAAGGACATCAATCAAGTTAATTGGGATCATTTGCATTTGGCCAGTCCTGATTGTTTCTGTCATGCTGCTCTCCTCAAACGTGTGTGTTCTGCCATACCGTACAGATAGTCCAAGCTGTCGAAACGGTAGCTTTCGAATTCGATTGGGTTATGTTCGGCGAGACGGATGCGGGGTTGATCGAAATCCAGTCGCGGTAATAGGTAGTAATCGAGTGCAGCATGATTTGTTTCATCAAGGCGAACCGCCACGGTAATGTCTGGGGCCAAGCTTGTGTCAAACCGGACTTTCCAATGGTGATGGCCATTTTCGCAGCTTTGGCAGCGCGCCAATACTATGGAAACACTGAATTCATTATTGACTTGCAGTAGATCCGTGCCAGCGTCGCGTTTGACAGTGCCGCCTAATGCCATGATCTGGCGTTCGGTTTCATTGACGGTTTCTGGGTGAAAACGACGGAGGAATTGGTTGATTTCCAGATATCGATAGTCGCGATCTGGTGTGAAACCGACCATTTTGTAGGCTCGCACCAGGCTGCCGAAACGATGCGCGTAAACGGATGTGGATGGCATGCCTTCGGATTCGTTGATGATCAATCCCGACAGAAAGCCTCTGCGCTGGTAAAGGGCTCGCAGACGCTCGATTAATTCCTTGTCGGTATATCGGTGAACTCTGGCTCGAATGATTCCTTGCGCGGTGTAAAACAGTTCAGGCGGTACGATAGGTTCGAATGCGCCTTCTTTTTTGATCCACATATCAGAAGGATTAACCACTCTTAGCTTTTTGAGCTTGAAGGAAATGCGGTTATAGATATTGTTACCAATGTATTTTTCATTGGTCAGGATCTCTTGCACCGTTGCGCGAGTCCACTGCCTGTTGAGGTCAGTCTGTATTCCCATGCCGTTCAAGCGTTCGGCAATTTCGGACTCGACCAGTCCATCCTCGATGAACCAGTGATACATCAAATTGACGGTGCGGATTTCCGCCTCGGGACCAGGCATGAGGATGACACGGTCGGTTTGCAGGCTTTTATGTTCGCCTCTGGCCAGTTCGGCTTTAATGGAACCGTTTTGATCGAGTAATACCCGTCGTAGGCCATAGCCAGCAGGGCCGCCTTGACGAAAACCGAGCTCAATCAGTCGAGACTGCCCGGCGAAAACCTTAGCCGACAATTCTCTGCTGTATTCACCCGCCATAGCCCGTTTAACGCCTTTGACAATGGTGGAAACAGGTGAACCGTCGTTTTCAAACTGTTCGGCACAGTAAGTAACTTGAATTCCTGCTTTCCGACACCGATATTCATAGTAAGCGCTCTCATCAGCATCTTGGAATCGTCCCCAGCGGCTAACGTCATACACCAAAATCATTGAAAAGTCGGCAGATCCAGTTTCAACATCTTTCAACAGCTGTTGTAATGAAACTCGACCATCGATGCGCAAACCACTTTTGCCGGCATCGGTGTAGGTTCGTACGATCTCAATATTATGACGAGCGGCGTATTCGCGGATTTTGTCAGACTGATTTTCTGTGGAGTACTGCTGGTGCTCGGTCGACATTCGCACATATTCCACCGCGCGTAAATTGACTAACGTTTCTGGGCGTTCTTCGTTGGATTCAATTTGATTTATCAAACCTGATGATCCCCGTTCGCATGAAAATTAGGCTCTCGCTAAGCCACTGGTGGACTGGAGCTATCTTCTAAGCGGGGACAGCCAAATCCAGGGGTTACCAAGAGCGGACTGACAATACGGTATAAGAATCTTAATGGTTTGCCGATCAAGTCATCTCTTTGCAATACCGGCATTTGGCTGACATTCGCAAACATGTACCGTAATCTCTACGGTCCAAACGTCCATCTTTGCAAACTTTGCCTCTGTCACCAAACTGAGCCTGTAAATCCCGGAAGGCAGTAGCTTTGCTGGAGTTGACGCGTCCATATTTGCAATTCGACTAGTCTTGGCTTTGGCGTTGCGTGTTCGTTGCAATGTACGATTACGATCAACATACTTTGGATGAGATTCACGGTATTGACGCCAATAATCGGGATTGCGCTCTATCCACGATTGTTGAGCCCGTTGTTGGTTCTCTTGATAATCAGGGTCTGTCTTCAGTTTGTTGCGGTGCCATTGTCGTTTACGATGCTGTTGGCATGAAGGCGCTGAGCAATAGGTTTGCAGTGGCACTTGCGGACGTGGTTGAAAAGACTGGCCGCAAGCGAGACATTGTTTAATCGCCATCAAAGGCTCCCTACACAAAAACGCGTATTGAGCCCAATCAAACAGATGATAGACAGAAAGATTACGATGTCTTAATTGAATGCAATGCTGACAACTTATCAGTTACTTTGTTGTGTTAAGAATGCTAAAGACTTTGCTGGTTTTGACTGTCGTATTCTGGCCCGATTGTTGATTGGAGTGAATTCTGATCATGTTTTTTCCCGTTCGGTAAATTTTCTTAAAATAGGCTAACCATGATGGGCGATATTCCCGATCGGGAATTTTTATGACGCTACTAGTGATTCTGTCTCTCACTGTCGCCGAGATGGATAGCTTTAATAGCTAGTGATATAACTTGCAGTTACGGCAAGAAGGAACAAGCAAAGAACTATCCGACAGCAAATGACTACCAAACAGAAAAAATCCAAAGCAACCTGGAGCGACGTTAAATCCAAATTGGCTGACGTCGATCGTGTTGGCCTGATCGGTCTGATACAAGATCTATACGCAGCCAATAAAGATAATCAAACGTTTCTGCATGCACGATTCGGGTTGGGCGAGGATATTCTTAAACCCTATAAGACCACCATTTCCCGTTGGATTTGTCCGGATGTGATGCGAAATCAGCCCATCTCTGTGGCCAAGGCGAAGAAAGCTATCACCGATTACAAAAAGGCGGTCGGTCAACCTGAAGGACTGGCTGAACTATCAATTTTCTATTGCGAAGAAGTATTTGTTTTCCTGGGTTACTGCGGCATGGAAGATGAAGGGTATTTCGATGCCTTAGTGCGAATGTTCGAACAAGCGTTGAAATATGTCATGGCATTGCCGGAAGCCAAACGCCCACCGTTTATAGACAGACTCGAGCAAGTTGCGCTGCAAGGCCCGAACGTCGGCTGGGGTGTTGGCGACGACATGGAAATATTGTTAGCCGAATATGGCATCGATGACTAGCAATGAGCTTTTAGCCGATCTCCAAGCTGAAAACGCAAGGCTGATTGCTTTACTCGAAGCTCATAACATCGAGTGGAAAATACCGCCTGAGCCGCCACCAAAACCTGTTCTAATTGAGCCAGAATTATTAGCACTTTCTACGATCGAAAAAGTTGCGTTATTTCGTCGATTGTTTCGCGGCAGGTCCGACGTGTATCCCGTTCGCTGGGAAAGCAAATCCACCGGCAAATCTGGCTACTCGCCAGCTTGCGCGAATGAATGGCGGCCCGGTGTCTGTCACAAGCCTCGTATCAAATGCTCAGATTGTGGCGTTCGGCAACTGAGTGCCTTGTCCGATGCTGTCATTTATAGCCATCTTTCCGGCGAGCACACCATTGGTGTTTATCCGTTGCTGGCTGACGACAGTTGTTATTTTCTGGCAGTCGATTTCGACGAGGCCGATTGGAAGGAAGATGCACGGGCATTTGTCCAGTCATGCTCTGAACTAGGGGTACCGGCAGCACTGGAAATATCGCGTTCCGGCAATGGTGCTCATGCTTGGATTTTCTTCGCGAGCAAGGTTTCCGCGCGTGATGCCAGACGACTCGGCACTGCCATCATCAGCCATACCTGCTCTCGGACTCGGCAACTGAAGCTGACTTCGTACGATCGCCTGTTTCCTAATCAGGACACCATGCCCAAAGGTGGTTTTGGCAATTTGATCGCATTGCCCTTGCAGAAAAAGCCACGGGAGAATGGGTTTAGCGTGTTTGTCGATAAACACTTACAGCCCTATCCCGACCAGTGGGGCTTTTTAGCCAGTATCCTGCCGATGGCTGCCGTAGATATTGAGCCAACTATTTTGCGGGCCACGGGCAATGCGCATCCTTTGGATGTCACTTTTATCGATGAGGAAGATCACAAAGAACCTTGGAAGCGGTCTGATAGCAAAAATGCCAAACTTGCCGGGCCGTTTCCTGATTCACTGTCTATTACTCTGGCTAACCTGATCTATTTTGAGAAATCCGAGCTGCCACAACCTTTGGCAAATCGACTGTTACGTCTCGCGGCCTTTCAGAATCCTGAGTTTTATAAAGCACAAGCTATGCGCTTCCCGGTTTGGGATAAGCCGCGTGTCATTGGGTGTGCCGAAAACTATCCGAACCATATTGCATTACCGCGCGGCTGCCTGGATGCCGCCTTAAATTTATTGAAGGAAAATGGTATTCGCTATGATTTAAAGGATGAGCGCTTTGATGGACAAGCAATCGACATTGCATTCGCCGGTACTCTGCGATCGGATCAAGAACTGGCAGTCAGTGAAATGTTGCAACACCACGCCGGTGTGCTCTGTGCACCTACCGCATTTGGTAAGACGGTGACTGCGGCCGCGATTATCGCTCGGCGAGGCATCAATACCCTGATTCTGGTCCATCGAACCGAACTGCTCAAACAATGGCAGGAAAGATTGCAATCCTTCCTGGGCGTAGGCAAAGGTGTGGTTGGAACCATTGGCGGCGGTAAAGCCAAACCCACCGGCAAGATTGATATTGCGGTGATGCAATCCTTGTCACGTCAAGGTGAAGTGAATCCATTGGTAGAAAATTATGGCCATGTGATCGTCGACGAGTGTCACCACATCGGCGCCGTTTCATTTGATGCCATATTGAAACGGGTTAAAGCCAAATATGTGCTGGGGTTGACTGCCACTCCAGTGCGCCGAGATGGGCAACAACCGATAATTTTCATGCAGTGTGGACCAATTCGGTACACAGCCGCCAAGCCAGATAACGCACCAAGCGATCTGGAAGTTATTCCACAGATGATGTACAAGACAATCGATCTGCCTCAGGAA
Source organism: Methylomonas montana (assembly GCF_030490285.1). Lineage (NCBI taxonomy): Bacteria > Pseudomonadati > Pseudomonadota > Gammaproteobacteria > Methylococcales > Methylococcaceae > Methylomonas > Methylomonas montana. The sequence goes on from NZ_CP129884.1 coordinate 2,331,800, forward strand.
TCTGCTATTCAAGATGTATTTCGTCACATTGCCAGTGATGTGGACCGAACGGCGGCGATTGCCCGCGAGGTCATTGCGGCTTTTGATCATGGGCGAAAAGTGCTGGTCCTGACTGAGCGCACCGAACATCTGGATGCTATTTTGTCAGCGCTGGACAACAATTTACCGCCGCCTTTTGTTCTTCATGGTCGAATGTCGAAAAAGCAACGCTCAATTTTGATAACAGAGCTCGAAGGGCTGCCGCCGGATGCTCCGAGGGTTTTATTAGCCACGGGTAAATTGGTGGGTGAAGGTTTTGATCACCCACCACTGGATACCTTGGTTCTGGCCATGCCGATCTCATGGAAAGGAACTCTGCAACAATACGCCGGACGCTTACACCGTGAACACGCCACCAAAACCGATGTTCGAATTATCGATTTTGTCGACACCGGTCATCCGGCTTTACTGCGGATGTGGGACAAACGCCAACGCGGATATCGGGCAATGGGCTACCGAATGACTGCCCCAAGCTGATCAACGAGCATTCGAATTCGATTGGTCATTTGAGAATTGAACCCGTAGCATTTTCGTCAGTGGAAAAAATTTACTATTTTGATAGAGACGGTAAAACCGAGGCAAAGTGCAAAACCTGAAATCGTGTATGCGATCGTGTACTTCTGGTTTTCATCATATAAATTTATATTTATTTCATTGACTTATAGTCATTTCTAGTCCGGTCTGAGCACCATTTATGCATCCAAACAGATGCAACCCAATCCAAAAACCCGCAAGTTTACTGGCTTCGCGGGTTTTTTATTGTCCAATGAAGTGCGTCAAAATCCAGTAACACTCGACAATTTATGCAGTAAGTTTTACAGTAACTTCCAATTTACGAAAAAAGTTACTGCAGTTACTGTAAATCGAGGTGTTCTGCATGGCAAAACATATACTTACCGACGCCACACTTCGCAATGCCAAGCCTGCCGCCAAGGACCGACGCCTGAATGACGGTAGCGGTCTTTATTTGTTGATCAAGCCCAACGGTGCCATGTGGTGGCGGTTTGATTACAGCATTGACGGCAAGCGCAAAACGCTATCACTGGGCGTTTACCCAACAACCGGTCTGGCCGATGCCAGACGCAAGGCCGAAGATGCTAGAGTTTCAGTTGCCAATGGCCAAGATCCCAGCGATAAGCGCAAGGAAGTCAAAGTCGCCCGTCAACTGGCCGCGGAAAACGAAAAGCGACTCGAGTCGGGTTTACCCATTATCGATAGTTTCGAATATGTGGCTCGCGAGTGGCACGAAAAGTTCAAAGCCAAATGGACGGAAGATCATGCCAGACGTTTGCTCACCCGGCTCGAATACGACGTATTCCCTTTTATTGGCAAACGTCCTATCGATCAGATTGATGCCCTGGAGTTGCTGGAAGTCATGCAACGCATGGAAGCCCGAGGCGTGATTGATACCACACACCGAGCCTTACAGAATTGTGGCCAGATTTTTCGTTATGGCGTGCTCACGCGGCGATGCGCTCGCGATCCTAGCAGTGATTTACGAGGTGCGTTAAGCCCCATCAGAAAAAGACACCATGCCAGCATCACCGATCCCAAACAAATTGCTGGATTGCTGAGAGCTATTGACGATTACCAAGGCTCCTTCATTTCAAAGTGCGCCCTGCAATTTTCCGCACTCACCTTTTGCCGTCCGGGCGAGATTCGGCATGCTGAATGGTCAGAAATCGATTTGACGGCAAAGCAATGGCGCATTCCGCCGGAGAAAATGAAAATGCGGCTCCAACATATCGTGCCACTGGCTACCCAGGCGGTTCATGTGTTGATGGAATTGCAACCGCTGACCGGTAGCGGCAAATATTTATTCCCATCCGAGCGCAGCTCGGCAAGACCCATGTCCGAAAACACAGTCAATGCCGCACTCAGGCGCATGGGCTACACCAAAGAAGAAATGACCGCCCATGGTTTTCGTTCCATGGCATCGACACGCTTGAATGAAATGCACTTCAATCGCGACCATATCGAGCGCCAATTGGCTCACTCAGAGGCCAACGATGTCAGAGCCGCCTACAATTACGCGGAATATCTCCCGGAACGAACAAAAATAATGATGCAGGCCTGGGCTGACCACTTGGACGAATTGAAATCTGGCGCCCATGTCATACCCTTTAGAAAGCAGAACTAGCCGTTTACCGTGCGAGTTTGGGCAGGAAATCCGCGCAGTGACGGGGCAAATCATCCACCGACCGGAACTGATGACGAGTACATAGCTCACCACCAAGATGCGAGCAGTCTCGGCAAAAGTGTCGATTATCCAAGGTATCGATGGGTTTGGCGGGCAGGATCCGATCAGCCCATTGCAATAACCACTGCCGTTTGTCTGGGTCTTTGCTACAGACTGTCAGTACCTCATCGATGACGATTGGATCGATTTCCTCAATCTCGGCCAGATAAGCCAGAAGCTTTTGCCGCTCACAGGCCGAAAGCGACTCTGTATGATCTGAATGACTTTTTTGTTGGGGAACCGAGGGAACGCGGAGAACATGCTGAAATGTCTGGGGTTGTGGCGGTTCTCCGCGCTTTAGTTTGGCTTGAATTCGGGGAACTCCGGAAGATGGAACAGGGATGGCCAAGTGTTGAAACAGCGTTTCAAGCATGGTCACCATCCTCGTTGGGCTGTAACCAATACAGATTTAATTTGCCAACACCGCTGATGGCGGTTTTTTTCGACCGCTTGCCTTGGTCATGTTCGACGATCCACTGTGCCGTTTCCAGCGCTTCCAGCACCCGATTGAAATCGAAATTGCCACCCGCATCCCTGAGTGCCGCACTGGTAAAGAGGTAAATCCGCTCACCGGCCCTATCCACATACCAGCCTGCTCGATCGGCACGCGGCTTTTCCTGCGGATTCATTTTGTCGGTGAATTTGCTGTCGCCATGTTTCAACAGGAAGTCAGTGACGTTCTGCAGGATTTGCCGATGTTCGGTCAGACCACTGCCTCGTGCGAGCATCCATTGCTGATACATCGCTTGGCAAGCGGACAAAGCTGAACCTAACGGCCAAGGCAAAATTCCGGCTTCGATCGCCAACTCGCCGGCCATGGCGTACAAGGCAAATTTCGAAGCGGCGCGCGCCGTTTGATTATCCGGGCAGAGGAATTGGGTTTCCAGTTGCAACAATACGCTGACAAAATCCGCGTCGCCCTGCTGAAGCAGGTATTCCACAAATCGCACGCCCGCATGTCCAAAGTGCCTGGCGCACTGTGTTCTGAAATGATCGGACAATGTTCGCCCGTCGCCGAATTGATGCAGTTCATCGAATACGCCAAAACGACGGGCTACCGGGATATTCAATAAGCGCATCAAATGCCCGGCCTTGGCCTGTTTACCGTTTTCCTGCATGGCCGCGGAAATGGAACGCTCACCGGTCGACAAAATCGATAGCCGCCAACGTTGAACCTGACGAGCCGCACCGATTTTGTTGGCACGCGTCTTACCGGTACCATTGCCAAGGCAATAGACAATGGCACCGATTTCTTGTGGGTCGGCTTCGTTAATTTCATCCAGACACAAACAGGTATCGGACAGCATCACCGCCACGCTTTCCATTCCATTGGAAGTTGCCCGCCAACTGCGCTTGAAATCCTCTCCGCCCCATACCGAAGCAGCCAGCACCAAGGCGGTAGTCTTACCGGTACTGGTATCGCCTATCCAGTGAATGCCACCCGATTCCTGATGCACCTTGGTCAGCAACGGGCCAGCCAATGCCACGCAAATAGACACCATCAATACCGAATTACCGATACACATGGCGGCTAATTGCTGCCATTGCAGAAACTCTCCGCCACATCGCAAGGACGCTGCTTGATGAATGGCATCACTCTGTAAATACACATCCTGATCGCCCAGAATGCGTTCGGGTAGTACAAACGTTTTGCCATTCGTGGTCCAACCCGTTCGCAAGGCCGCGATGATCACCTTGTCAGGCACCTGCCATTGCAGATAATCCGCGAGTTTGGCGCGATGACGCTGTTCAGTTTCCACGCCGGCCGCCAACAACTCGCCGCGCAGTTCCTCACCGGAACCGCGCAACAATTCCATCGGCATTGCCCACTGCCGCCAGCGCCCCAAGGTATCGAGAAACCGCAGCAACCTGCCAAAATACCGGCCGTCTTCGGTATGGGTGACCGCAGCGACATACAGAGGCGAACAAATGCGAATCGCCGTCGGCGTCACCGGTTTGCCGGCTGCGGTGGCGGATTGATAGCAAAACCAGACACCTGGCTTGCGTTTGCCATTGAGGTCAAACCAGTCATCCCGCACCAGGAAACAAGGTAAGTCCAATGCATCGAAAGTGATTCTCTCGATCGCTGAAGTGTATTTGTCTTGGTCGCCATGATGGGCCGAGCTGATGTCCTCCTCAGGCCCATCGAGATCCAGTGTTTCAGGTAGAAATCGCATCATTTCGCCCACTGGACTGGCGGTAAATCACAATTTGCTCACGCACCTGAACCCAGCGCTGGCCAACCGGCAAACAGGGATCATATTCGAAGGCCGGTTCGCTAAAATCTACCCACCTCGGCCATACCGCGACCAGTTCGGCGCCTTTCTGCAGCAATACTCTGGCAAGCGCCATCACCTCATCGTGACCAGCAGCCTGATCCAGTTGCCAGTCGACGATAAGAATCAGGCCCAGCACCGGCCAACGATAATGGCCCGGTGCTGAGTTAGACGGAAATACCAGTGACCATACGGTGGGATTACATTGCCACTGCCGCGCGCGTTGCCAGGCATCACCACCCAAGCAAATCATAATCGGCCAGGGTGGCGAGGCGGACTGCAGTCGCGCGATCAGCGCCTTGGCAAACGGCGGCAACGGCAGTCGTTGATCAGGCATTCGCGTTGCCGGCACATTGAGCGCCTAAACGTGCAATGAGCTCGGCAATATCCTCCACCCGCCAGGCCGTCATATTGGGACCCATTTTGATCGGCTTGGGAAAGATGCCTTTTTTGACGCCATCCCACCAGGATGATTTGCTCATAGGCAGCAATCCAGAAATGGGCGGCTCGGCTTTTGGATCACCAATAATCGGGGAGTCGCTATTTTTGCGAAAGCTTGTTTTGGGCATCCCAGCCCAATCAAGCGGCAAAAATTACGCGACCGCTTATGCCTCCGGCGGCCCCGATTCGTCCGCGTCACCTCGTTTCGACCCAACAAGGGGTCGAAACATTGGCTCTCGCATGACTTGACGCCGTTTCGCGATGCCTTGCAGGTTTTCTCCGCTTCACTACGAAAACCCGCCCGGCGCTACGGCTATCGCGGACTAAAAATCTTCACTTCGCTATCGCTCCGTTTCCAAGATTTTCAGCGTTTGTTTCAAACGTAGAAAACCAGTTTCCGGTAATTTACTCATGTCTATTAACCTCAGAATCATTTGAAAAAAATGGGGCGATAGTCATTAATACAAGAGACCTATCCACCCATGCTCAGACCGCAGCCGGCCCAGTCTGCAATCCATTGGATTGCGTAATGTCGCGTCGGACAGAATATCCAAATCGAGTGGCGACTCGCTTGCAGCTAATGACGAATTTGCCATCAGCTGCAAGATCGATTAATAAAAAAATTTTCGATGGATACCGGCCAATGCCCGTGAAACAGGGTTTCACGAGATGGCAGAAGCCCAAAAACGTCCTAGAGGATATTGTGAAGCGTAATTTTGGAAGGTCGTCTTCGAAATCGCGATAATTAGTGCGATTTCGATAATTGGCGAAAAATCATTTGCCAACCCGACAGTGATTAAGCATATAAAAAATTTACTCGGCTTTGATTAGCTGACCCAGAGTTGTGGAAGTAATTTGGCGATGGGACACGTTTTTTACAGGATAGTAAATTCGATGATCTAACGGTTAGGGTAAAAATATTTGTAACCCACAAGTTTTGTTATTTTTTAATTGGGCTATTCGTTTCTTTGGGTTTATTCTACATGCCAATTTGCTGACTAGACTGCTCGATCAAATGAATACAAACATTCTGTTGTCTTGGCTGGGCATTACCGATCTCAATGCAGCCGGCTTGTTGTTAGACTCGTCTCAAACCCCAATAGGTGATGGACCTATATCGGGTGCCCTAAAAAATCTATCATTCGACGAACTCCACTTGCTACACGACCAAGATCCTCAGCAAGTCCATGCTTATGTTGACTGGTTAAGTCAGCACAGCGGCATCAAGGTTTTTACCATCCCGTGTGCTCTGCGCTCTCCAATCGATTTCGGCGACATCCATCAAGCGGTTGATGGCTATCTGCAAAAGCTGACTACTGAAAACCCTAGTCTGGAGATCAGCATTCACTTGTCGCCCGGTACGCCGTCGATGACAGCGGTATCTATTCTGCTGGGTAAAACCAAGTACAACACGCGCTTCGTTCAATCGACTAAGGAGAAAGGCGGCGAGTTCGTTACCATTCCATTCGACATATCCGCCGAGTTCGTCCCTCAAATCGTTAAACGTGCCGATAAGAAGCTCAGTCAGCTAGCATTGGATCAAGCGCCAACATCGGCAGCGTTTTCCGACATCATTACCCAAAATCCGGACTTTCAGCGCGTCATTCGTAAAGCCGAAAAAATCGCGCTACGCGATGTACCTGCGCTGATCATGGGCGAGTCCGGTACTGGCAAGGAACTCTTCGCCAAAGCCATTCATAACGCCTCTCAACGGCAAGGCAAGCCATTTATCACCGTCAACTGTGGTGCTATTCCCAAAGATTTGATTGATTCAGAGTTGTTTGGCCACATCAAAGGCGCGTTTACCGGCGCGGTGACCAACAAAATCGGCTATTTCGAAGCTGCCGATAGTGGCACCTTATTTTTGGATGAGTTTGGCGAGTTGCCGGAAGACGCTCAAGTGAGATTGCTGCGCGTCCTACAATCCGGTGAAATCAGCAAAGTTGGCGACAGCAATTCAAAAATAGTCGACGTGCGAGTCATCGCCGCCACCAATCGCGATCTCGCGCGACACATTGCCGAGGGGCGTTTTCGCGAAGACCTATTTTATCGGGTCGCCATTGGCGTATTGACATTGCCCCCATTGCGAGAACGCAGTGGTGATCTCGCGTTGTTGATGGATCATTTAATGACTGCGATCAATCGTGAAGCATCCAATCAACCGGGTTATGTAGATAAGAAAATTTCTGTAAAAGCAAAAAATATTATTCTGAATCACACTTGGCCGGGTAATATACGAGAATTACACGGCACGTTACTCCGAGCTTCAATATGGGCGGAATCAGATACCATTACCGAGTTCGATATTCAGGAAGCCATGATTAGCCGACCAGCCAGCGGCAATAAAAGCGATCTGCCCGAAATCGGCTCAGGCCTTGATATTCAAGGCTTGCTGGACGACATCAAACGCAAATACATTACCAAGGCATTGGCTCAAGTAGCCGGTAATAAAAAGAAAGCCACGGCACTGCTAGGATTGCCGAACTACCAAACGCTCAGCAATTGGATGGACAAGCTGGGCATAGAAGAATAATTGGCACGCTCTTCGCTTTAGAAGGGCTATGGACAGAATCGACATCATGCAATCACAAAACTTCGAATTCCTGAGAGGCACCTGGCCGGAATTGGCCAGCTTGGCGGGTTTTGCCGAGCATTATGCCTATCTGGACCCGCAAAGCGCCCTGACCAAGTTGCGCAATTTTGCCGAACGCTCCGTGACCATCGTTTATTCCCAGCTTGGACTGCCGCGCCCGCCGCAAGCTGCGTTCATGGAACAATTGACCAATGCCAGTTTCGAAGCGGTCACCCCTAAAGTCATCATCGACAAACTCCACGCTCTGCGTATCCACGGCAATAAAGCTGCGCATGGTGACAAAGTCACTGAGCAATCAGCGTTATGGTTACTTAAAGAATCATTCGATATTGGCCGCTGGTTATGGGCAACCTATGCCAATGGCGATATTCAAAGTCTTGCCGTTTACCAGCAGCCCCTCCCCGCGCAATCGGATAAAGCCGAATACAAAAAAGAGCGCAAAACCCTGCTGGAGCAATACGCCAAGCAAGAAGCCCGCATGCAAGCCATGTTGGCAGAGCTGGAAGCCGAGCGGGAAAAGAATGCGCAACTGCAAAAAACCGCTGCCGAGTTGGAACAGCTTCAACAGCAAGCCACCGTCAAAGGTCAGCAAGCTGCGCATGACCTTCATTTCGACGAAGCAACTACGCGCAAATACTTAATCGATCTGCAACTCGCCCAAGTCGGCTGGTCGGTCGATCAAACCGATCAAGTTACGCTGGAAGAAAAAGTCCTACACCAACCGACCACGACCGGCGAAGGCTATGCCGATTATGTGCTGTGGGATAACAACGGCAAACCGCTCGCCGTCGTTGAAGCCAAGAAAACAGCCGTTGATGCTGAAACAGGCCGCCATCAAGCCAAACACTATGCCGACGGCCTGGAAAAGATGCACGGCCAGCGCCCCATCATCTTTTATACCAATGGCCACGACATCTGGATTTGGGACGATCATCCAGACCAAAACTACCCACCGCGTCGCTTATACGGCTTCTATTCCAAATCCAGCTTGCAGTACCAGGTTCGCCAGCGCAGCGAACGCAAGCCGTTTAATACCGTTTCACCTAAACCTGAAATTCTCGGCGAGCGTCTTTATCAGCACGAAGCACTGAAACGCATTACCGAACGCTTTGAGACCAAACAGCGCAAAGCCTTGGCTGTTCAAGCTACCGGCACCGGCAAAACTCGGCTGTCCATCGCCTTGACCGATGTTTGCATGAAAGCCGGTTGGGTTAAGCGGGTTTTATTCGTGTGCGATCGCCGCGAACTGCGGAAGCAAGCCAAAAATGCCTATAGCGAGTTTCTGACTGCGCCGATCACTGTCCTAACCAGCAAAAGTGTGCAAGACACCCACAACCGCATTTTCGTCGCCACCTATCCAGCGATGATAAAAGTGTTCGACCGCTTCGATCCCGGCTTTTTCGATTTGATCATCGCCGACGAATCTCACCGCAGCATCTACAACATATACGGTGACATGTTTCGCTATTTCGATGCGTTGCAAGTGGGCTTGACTGCTACGCCGGTAGAAATGATCAGCCGCTCAACTTGTCAGCTGTTCGGTTGTGATTTCAAACAGCCAACCAGCAGCTACACGCTAGAAACCGCGATCGAAGAAAAATATTTAGTGCCGTATCAAGTGGTCAAACACACCACCAAGTTTTTACGCGATGGCATTAAAGGCAAAGCCTTGAGCGCGGACGAGATTGCCCAACTGGAAGAACAAGGCATAGACCCCAACAGCCTGGACTTCGATGCGGCAGAAATCGACAAAGCCATCTATAACAAGGACACCAACCGCAAAATCCTGCAAAACCTGATGGAAAATGGCCTAAGACTAGCCGATGGCCAAACCTTGGGTAAAACCATAGTCTTCGCCCGCAACCATCAACATGCCAAATTACTGGAGAAACTGTTTGACGAGCTGTATCCGCAATACGGAGGCAAGTTTTGCCAAGTGATCGATAACTACGATCCGCGTGCGGAAGAGTTAATCGACGATTTTAAAGGTACTGGAACCAATGACCAGCTCACCATCGCCATTTCAGTGGACATGCTCGATACCGGCATCGACGTGCCGGAAATCGTCAATCTGGTATTCGCCCGTCCCGTCAAATCCCCAGTCAAATTCTGGCAAATGGTTGGTCGTGGTACTCGCTTATGCCTTAACTTGTTCGGTTCCGGCAAGCATAAAACCCATTTCCTGATCTTCGATCACTGGGGTGTGGTCGAATACCACGGCATGAAGCAACGCGACGTGGTCATCACCCAGTCCAAGTCGTTGATGCAACGACTGTTTGAAGTTCGTTTGAGCTTGGCGCAAACCGCCTTGCAGCATGCTGAAACCGGTTTTTTCGACGAGGTGACCGATTGGCTGCATAAAGCCATCAACAGCCTGGACAACAAAACCATCGCCGTGCGCGACAAATGGAAAATCAAGCAGCAACTCAGTCAAATCGATGTGCTGCAACAATTCAGCCCCAACACCGTCATCCTGCTGGAAACCGAAATCGCCCCGCTAATGCAATGGCTGGACGTGCGCGGCCACAGCGATGCCTATCAATGGGACTTATTGCTTAGCCAGATTCAGCAGCAAAAAATCTTGCAATCTAATGCCTTCGCAGACTTGATCAGCGACGCCATCGAACAGCTCTGGCAATTGCAGATGAATCTAAACCAGGTTAAAGCCAAAGCCGAATGGATCAAACAATGCCGCGAACAACACTGGTGGCAGTCGGCCACGCTAGCCGACTTGGAACACGCTCGCGTCGAACTGCGCGGCATCATGCAGCACCGCAACAAACCCACCGGGCCAACCGTTGAGCCGCCCACCATCGATATTACTGATGGCGACGAGATCAGGGAAAAACAAAGCACCTATTTAAACGCCGTCGATATGGCTGCTTATCGCGTTAAAATCGAACAAGCCTTAAAAGAGTTGTTCGAGCAAGACCCGGTACTCAGCAAAATTCGCAGCGGCGAAGCCGTCACCGAAACCGAACTCAACCAACTCAACGCTTTGATTCACACCAGCCATCCCGATGTCGATTTGCATGTCTTGAAAAGCTTTTACGACACGGCAGCACCAATGGAGCAAATCCTGCGTTCCATCGTCGGTATGGACTCAGATAAGGTCAATCAACGATTTGCAGCCTTCATTCAACACTACCCCAGTCTCAACGCCCGGCAAGTGCAATTTTTAGGTTTGCTTAAACGCCAAATTGCCCAAAGTGGTGCCATAGAAATTAACAGCCTTTACGAAATGCCGTTTGCCGCCATTGGCGAGTTGGACCGCTTATTCACAAACGAAACCCAAATCGACGAATTGCTGTCAATTGTGCGAAGCTTTGGCAAACAACCGATACCACCGACACACAGGAAATAACCATGCAAATCATGATTAATGTCCCCGACAATTTACCGATGACCCGTGCCACCCAGCGCATCAAAGAGTTGGAACAAAGCTTGCGCGAAGAAGCCAGTTTTTTATCCGGTGTATTAGCCAAAAAATCCAAGCAAGACCGGCAAGCCGCCTTGCTGAAAATTGCCCATGACTGCGCCGCACTACCCACCTTAGACGAACGTAGCCCAGATGAAATTTTGGGATACAGCGACAGTCCCGAAGGCTTGTGGGGACAAGAATAATGGTGGTGGATTCATCGATATTGATCGCCATATTGCTCAATGAGACCGACGCAGATCAATACGCGCAAATATTGTTAGAGACAGATTCGCTTTATATCAGTGCTGTCAGCGTGGTTGAAGCCTCCATGGTCATCGAATATAAAAAAGGCAATGTCGGCGCAGACAAATTTGACGAGCTGCTCAAGCTAATCGCTCCAGTCATCATTGCCTTCGATCAGGAACAGGCTCAATTGGCCCGAAATGCTTGGCGACAGTTCGGCAAGGGCCGCCATCCCGCCAAATTAAATTTTGGCGATTGCTGTAGTTACGCTGCCGCTCGATACACCGATCAACCCTTGCTGTTCAAGGGCAACGACTTTAACCAGACCGATATTCCATCGGTGCTTTAATACACCGCTATTTCAGTTATCCCTATCAGACCATTTAAAACCTCATGATCACCGGCGAACTCAAAAACAAAATCGACAAACTCTGGCTGGAATTTTGGCAAGGCGGTATCGCCAACCCCTTGACCGTTATCGAGCAAATCACCTTCCTGATGTTTGCCCGCCTGCTGGATATTAACGAAAGCCGTGACGAAAAACGCGCCGCCCGCACTGGACACAGTTTTACCCGGCGTTTTAAGGATAACGATCAACATCTGCGCTGGAGCCAGTTCAGTCATATCGAAGATGCCGAGCGCCTGATGACTTTGGTGCGCGATGAAGTGTTCAAGCATTTTCGCGAACATACCAGCGACAGCCGCTTTGGCGATTACATGAAAGATGCCCGCATGGTCATCGACAAACCCAGCCTGTTGGTCAAAGCCATCGAAATGATCGACGCCTTGCCGCTGGATGCCGGCGATACCAAGGGTGACTTATACGAATACCTGCTTAGCAAACTCACCACCGCTGGCATCAATGGCCAGTTCCGCACCCCGCGTCATGTCATCAAACTCATGGTATGGATGCTCGATCCGCAACCGGGTGAAGTGGTAGCCGATCCCGCCTGCGGCACCGCCGGATTTTTGGTGGCGGTGATGGAATATCTGCTGGAAATCTACAGCAGCCAACAGGGCGTGATGCAGGAAGAACTCATCGATGATCAGGGTAAAACCGTCAGCCAAACCATTTACACCGGCGATTTATTAACCCAGGAGCAATGGCAAACCATCAAAACCCGCATGTTTCATGGTTTTGATTTCGACAGCACCATGTTGCGTATCGCCGCCATGAACCTGTACATGCACGGCGTTGACAATCCGGATATCCATTACCAGGACACCTTGGCGCAGAGTTTTGCCCAGCACTTTCCTGAGCTTGAGCACAATGCCTTTGATGTGATCTTTGCCAATCCGCCCTTCAAAGGCAGTTTGGACGAAGACACCATCAACCCGCTCATTTTGCGGCTGGTCAAAACCAAAAAAACCGAATTGCTGTTTATTGCCCTGATTTTGCATATGCTGAAACCCGGTGGCCGCAGTGCCACCGTCGTCCCGCAAGGCGTGTTGTTCGGTTCGTCCAATGCTCACCAAGCCGTGCGGCAATTACTGATCGAACACAACCAGCTGGAAGCCGTCATCAACCTGCCCAGCGGCGTGTTCAAGCCTTATGCTGGTGTTGCCACCGCCATTTTGATCTTCGCCAAAGGCGGCGCCACCGATCACGTCTGGTTTTACGACGTGCGAGACGACGGCTACTCGCTGGACGACAAACGCGACCCGCTGTATCAGGACGAGCAAGGCAATCCGCTGAGTTTTGCTGGCGACTTGCCCAAGGTGTTGGCTGCCTATCAAAACCGCGATAAGTCCAGCGCCGACACCGAAGCCAATGACAAAACCCAAGCTTGCTTCTGGGTCAGTAAAGCCGAGATTGCCGCCAATAAGTATGACTTGTCGGTCAATCGCTACAAGGAAACCGTACATCAGGAAGAAGAATACGAAGACCCGAAAACGATATTGCAGCAGTGGATGGGATTGGTGGATGAGATTCAGGATGAGTTGAAGGAATTGGAGGGAATGCTGTGAGTTGGCCTCTAGTCGCACTCAACGACGTTGCAGAAATAAACCCATCTTTGCCAAAGGGAATAGATGAAAGTCAGCAGGTTTCTTTTTTAGGAATGGCGTCTGTTTCCGAGCAAGGAACCATTCTGTCGCAAGAATCCAGAATATTGGCAGAAACGCGCAAAGGATTTACATATTTTGAGCGCGGCGATGTTTTATTAGCAAAGATTACCCCGTGTTTTGAAAATGGTAAGGCTGTTTTAGTCAATGACTTGCAGCACCCGATTGGATATGGGTCAACCGAATTCCACGTTCTCAGAGCCAAAGATGATTGTCTTGATCCTAAGTATTTATTTTTCATGGTCTGGAATGATCGTTTTCGATTTTTGGGCGAAAAAGCAATGAAAGGAGCAGCCGGTCAAAAAAGGATTAGTACTGATTTTCTGAAGACTTTTAAGATTCCTCTCCCATCTCAACCCGAACAAAAACGCATCGCCGCGATACTCGACAAAGCCGACAGCCTGCGCCGTAAAAACCAGCAAGCCATCCAACTCGCCGACCAATTTCTCCGCGCGGTGTTTTTAGAAATGTTCGGCAATCCGGTGACTAATCCGAAGGGGTGGGATGAATCGCTATTGTCCCAACTTTGTAACGGAAAGATGAACATCGGGGAGTCGCTATTTTTGCGAAAGCTTGTTTTGGGCATCCCAGCCCAATCAAGCGGCAAAAATTACGCGACCGCTTATGCCTCCGGCGGCCCCGATTTGTCCGCGTCACCTCGTTCCGACCCAACAAGGGGTCGGAACATCGGCTCTCGCATGACTTAACGCCATTTCGCGATGCCTTGCAGGTTTTCTCCGCTTCGCTGCGAAAACCTGCCCGGCGCTACGGCTATCGGGGACTAAAAATCTTCACTTCGCTCGCGCTCCGTTTCCAAGATTTTCAGCGATGGAATTTTTAAAAAAAATGAGGAATATGGAGAAGGAAAGCCTGTTGCTTGGGTTGGCGAGTTATTTGGAACACATGAAATAATATTTTCTGAGAAAACAAATAAAGTAACGCCGAGCGCAAAAGAGATTGACAAGTATGGAATGAATTACGGAGATATTTTATTCTGTCGATCATCCTTGAAACTTGAAGGTATTGGATGGAGCAATGTTTATCTTGGGAAAGATAACGAAGCTCTGTTTGAGTGTCATGTGATTAGGATGCCCCCTAAGCTCGACTATATAAACCCCGTTTTTCTTAACTTTCAACTTCGACTTCCCGGAATTAGGCGGAGAGTTTTTGCTCAAGCCAAGACGGTAACTATGACAACAATTGACCAAGAAGGACTTGGAAAAGTTAAAGTTATTATTCCTAATAAAGAGCTGCAGGATAAATTTGAAAAAATTCACAGGAAGACCATAGGTTTTGTAAAAAGATTTGACCAACAACATGAGGCGGATAATTTATTTAACGCCCTAAGTCAAAAAGCCTTTTCGGGCAAAATTTAACACAATACCTAGAATAAAAGCCGTGGGTTCAAAAAAACAACTGATTGAGGATATAAAGTTTATTTTTGCAGAGTGTGAACGGTTGTGGGATCAGATTCAAAGCCAGGGTCTACTTAGCATATCCAAGGAAGATAGTTTTTGCGAAATACCTCATCCCAGTAATAATTCGGCAAAAATGCTCTGCGGCCGCGCCGCAAGTGAGCGATTAATCCAATTAAGCAGTAATATTGCAAAACAACATGGATTAGAAAAGAAGATAAAGCCCGAAAAGTTCAGAGAAATATTTTCACGGATAATGGTAAATCGATTTCTTCGAGAAAAGAGGCCCATTAATACTAAAGAAGTTGACAAAGTTATAGCTTCTTCAGTTAAACAGGCAAGGACTCATTTAAAAAATGTTACTTATTTCATCCCCTGTCATTTAATGCGAACTAAAGATCCTGAAGCATTAGTTATAGGGCCAATAAAGTTTCATAACAGAGCCAGTATTCGCCGGGTATTTCTGGATAAGTTACGCCAAAGTACTGAAGACAAAGGTCATGAAGATAATAAATATTCGCGTCGGCTGTTGAAGGATGCACTACGTTATTATCGTAAATTTCAATGGGTCACCGAAGTTGAAATTAAAGGCTATGACCGCGAAACGTCAGCCGAAATAGCAGAACAGGCTGTTACTTCCGCGCTCGATTGCTTACATCTGATGTTGGGCGCGGAATGGACAGATAAGATGCAAATACAAGGGCCGGCAATTTTCATGGATCGTCGAGCTAAATTGTATTTGTCCGATTCTAATGAACTGGAAGCATCGCTTTCATCGAGTGTGTTTGGGCAAGTTAATTTTACGGATGGCTGGTCTGAAGGATTGTCTTCCCCTGAGCACATCAATATATTGAATCTCTTTGGCGTAGCCTTGGAATTAGCAGTCGATCCTGCTCTAGCTAGACCGTTAAGCCAGCGATTCCTAGATGCTGCTCAGTGGTTTGGCGAAGCTTCTCGCGACAAAAGCCCATCAACTCGCGTCGTCAAATATGTTACAGCCCTTGAGCGCATGGTGATGACTGAAGAGCAAGATGACATCTCAAGATTGGTTTCTGATCGTGTTTCTGCATTTTGTTTCGACAAGCCTGAGGATCGTGAATCATGGCTAGCGAAGGTGAAGAAGACCTATGACTTACGTTCCAAGTTGGTTCATGGCAGTATTTCGCCTAGGTCGGATGAGGTTTGGCAGGGTGTTTATGTCGGAGCACAGTTGTGTGAAATCACTCTTCTGAGAGTGCTAAATGAATTTGGTGTTGATGGACTTAAAGAAGATAAATTTAGCTCAAGGCGTTTAGGTGAGTGGTTTAATAACGTGACTAATTGGGCCGATCGGCAACTTACGAAAATAGAGGAATAACCATGCAAACAATACAAGTCCAATTACCCGATACCGTCAATATAGACGCCCAGGAAATTCAATTGCTGCTGGCGGGAAAGTTATATGAAAAAGGCCTATTGTCTATCGGTCAGGCGGCGCAAATGGCGGGCTTCACCAAACGCGCCTTCATGGAGCTACTAGGACATTATCAGGTATCGGTATTGAATTACCCTGCCGATGACATTGGGCGGGATTTTGAAAATGCCTGAAATCATTTCAAACACCAGTTGCCTGATCATTTTGGATAATATTGATCGGCTGGATATTCTGCAAAAGTTATATCAAACCATTCATCTCACCGAGGAAGTGGCGCAGGAATTTGGCAAACCTTTGGCAAACTGGATGATGGTCGATGTCGTACAGGACAAAAATTATCTGCGGATTTTGAACGCCAGTGTCGATTTGGGCGAAGCCAGTACCATTGCTTTGGCGGTACAAATGCCGGGCGACTCAGTCATGATTCTGGACGATTTAAAAGCCAGAAAACTCGCTAAACAATTGGATCTCAAATATACCGGGTTGCTGGGCATTCTGCTCAAAGCCAAGCAACAAAAAATAATTGCATCGGTTTCCGATATTTTGGCCCAATTCCGGCAAGTCAATTTCAGATTCTCTGAAAAGCTGGAAACCGAGGTATTAAGACTAGCCGGTGAGCTTTAAAACCAAGGCAATATAGTTCCTTGATTTGGAAAGCCTATGCTTGACCGTTGTATGACTGGGTTAATGCGATAAGTCTGCATTCTGGTGATAACGACATGATTTTTATGAATTAAATGGACTCCAATTTGCTTGACTGATGCTTGATTGTGGGCAGCGTAAGCATACTGGGTTAATAAAATTTGGACTTAAATTACTAACGAAAAACATGCTTCCAAAAAATTGGCTAACAGAGTTTTTATCCTCCCGAAACATCCCCACGACCGATGCCCGTCCGCTTTATCGTTACCGAATGAACGATGATGAGTTCGTGTCGTTAAAATCAGCCTTAAGCACTACTGCCTTATTCGGTATTGAAAACATTCATAAAGCAGCTGGTTGGAATGCCGCATTTGTGATTTACGCATCTGAGTGGTGGCGGCGGGAATACGATGGTAGTTCTTGGTCGTGGGAAAAGTTATTTGCTTCCTTCAATGCCGATGTCAAAGTTTTAGCAACTGGTCGACGTAATGTTTTGGTTGAAACCGGCTTGCGTTACTGGAGGCGACAGGTTCGAATTATCAATGGTAGCTCACGCTATCTTGGTACTATTGCCATTGAGGGCGGTTTGCCGCTTAATCAAATCACTAGCAAGTCTAATGATTGGCTGGGCCGGGTTTTCAGGCAAGTTATTCCGAAATATAGCCGGTTGCACCATACCGGTGTCAATGCGGAAAGCTTGATTGGCGAATGCGATTACATCATTCCAAGAACCTATCAAAATGAACAAGTGTTTGCGATTCTTGGCGACATGGTTAAAACAGTTGTCGAGTTCAAGCAGAAATATGCATTGCATGATTGTAATGATCCGATAACGGTTTTAGATCAAAAAAAGCCGACCTGGCGGGAAAACTTTCCATTGCCTATCGGAACGGAAGTGGGCCAGACCTTACTTTCCGACATGGTCTTGATTGCGGCTAAGGCATCTGATCAAAAGCCAAATCAACCGTTTCGTGGTATCCGCAAGCTGGGTGCTGACGGTGTATTACAGCTGCATTTTGAACTTGCTGGTTTTGTTCCTCTGGACATACTTAACCTTGCTGAGCCCATTCCTTCAAGGCTGGATGTTGAGTTGGTCAGTAGCTGCGGCGCTGTGAAATCTTTGGGCGTAGCGTTAAAAACAACTTATCAAGGTAAGCCCTCCCTGCAAATACAACGCTGTGCCAGTATCATCAAAGGCGATCATGCGGCCTATGGCTATTGGTTGCGTTTAAGGCATTTATCCGCGTTTATCTACGAAGATGCGATTGCCGATTGCGAAGAACTTGATACAGAAGCACCATGGACATTTTGCCAGCAAAACGATGACTGGATTTTGGAGGGTATAGCCAGCATTAACACGCGCGCCAAGCAAGTCAGGATTCTTTATCCTTCTCAGCTTCGGTGCCATGAGAGCGAGAACGTTGTCCAGTTACAGTCTTCGACGCAAAATCACTTAATCGAAGCCAGCGGGATAATCCGGTTTTCTAATCATGACGGTGCTAATTTTGTCATTAAAACCGGGCAAGATGTTTCTGCTGATCGGTTTTATTTGCAAGGCAAGTTACTAGCATTTAACTCTCGCCCTATGCAGGTTTATCTGGGGCTACCGACGCTAGTTTGCGTGAATAATGAGAATGAAAGGCGCACAGAGATTCCTGCTTCTAAATTGGTTGCTCGATTAGCGAACACTCGAAATCCTTGGGCACCTGCATCTGAAATTCATCACGGCGTTCTCGAATTTCGTTATCAAGATAGCCAAGGCAATGTTCGGTTCCGAAAAAAATGCGCGATTTTGCCCGAAGATTTTTTGGTTCGATTCAAGCCATCGCCAAAATCCCTGGATGGCCGAATCTGCTTGGACAACGTCGGCGATGCTACGGTTATTTGTGGTCCAGGAATTCGACACACAATAAATTCAGAAGCAAATGCTGTCTGTGTGGACTTGTTTGTTGAAAGCGCTCCGCCTGCTTATGTCGATTTGTCTTTATGTTGGCCGCGACAGCCAGAAATGCTAACCGTCACGCTGCCATTTCCGGCGCGTGGTGGACAGATCATCAATGCAGAAGGGATTAAGCAATCATCTCGGCAACCTTTGTTCTTAGATCAGCTACACGGTTTTAGGCTTAGATTATTCAATGAAGTGCCAAATCAAAATCGGCATTTGCATATCGAATTAAGACTAAGAGACAGCACTTTGAGCGATGCTCGTGATTTGTATTTTCTCGACAAGGTGAAATTTAAAGGGGCTGTTATCGAAATAGCCTTGATCGACTATCAAGAATGGTTTCAATCATTCTTGGCGATTAGCAGAAATCTGGACAGTAGTGTGTCATTTGCCGTTTATGAAAATGGCACGGAATTGCTTAAAGCTGAGGTATTTCGGTATCAATTCATGCTTCAGAGGGATTTGGCATCAGGCAGTGTCGAACTGGACAGCATTGATCAGGCTTGCTTGGGTCATGATCAACTTTCAGGCATTGAATTAAAGGCAATGCGACTGGCTCAGCCCGAGCAAGCTCACATTTCGCTCGAAGCACAACAGTCGGAGGGGGCGCTGACTGGTCGTTGGTTTTTTTACCCAGAAAAACGTGATTTAGGGAGTTGGTTGATTTATCCGACGGAGTCTTCTTCGGTATCACTTCGTCCTATTTTGTGGCACATCGGGGAACAAGCTGATGATTCTGAATTGTTCATCAATGGCGTAACAACGCTGCATCGTGCTGTAACACTGGGTAAAGATTATCGGCAAGAAGCAATCCGTAACGTCCTAAAAACCATGTGTTCCGATTATGAGCACAGTGGTTGGAATTATTTAAGAAATCTTTGCAAATACTGCATGCATTTGCCATTGGCTAGCTTTGATGTTTGGACTATTTCAGTCACCAGTACTGAAGTTTTGGCCAATTTGGTTTTCCAAATGGATGAACGCTTTACCAAAAAGCTGGGTGAAGAACTGCCGGTTTTCTGGGAACTTATTCCGATTCAGGATTGGATAACGGCATTGCTCAATTATCAGGATTACCTGGGCAAAACAATAGATGATCCGGAAGATACGCAACTCATACTTGATAGTCGGATTAAACGTATTGCAAACCTCAATCAGTCGATGACGTTAATTTCTAGACTTCTTAAGCAAGAACTCTTCAACACCTCGGATCAAGAACTCAACGCCATGAAGGGTATTCCCTTTGATGTTGTAAAAAATATGATCCGAGATTCTCAGCAGGAATTGGATCGGCGACAAGCTGAAAGTCAATGGCCTGAGATGCTAAAGCCTGAAATTATGGCTAGATGGTTACAACTGGATAAATCGGCCCAGCGTTGGCTAAATTTTGAAAATATTACTGACCATCATCGAGCGGTTACGATTTTGCCCGTTCTATTAGCCATTTATTGTTCAACGCTTTCTGCGCCTGAAAATTGGCTTGGCGACTCCGTGAGAATATTTAAGATCAACCGACTCAAAGCATTTGACGAAGATTGGTTTTATGCAACGTTTTCGATTGTTCTGGCCTACTTATCCCAAAATTCCGCAAATTAATCATGTTAAATTATTTTCAGCCGCTTATCCGGCAGTTGTCAGAACGCTCCGCAGAAGCCACTTTGAGTATTTTGGGAATTAGCCATCCTGAACTTCGGCAATTTCTTTCTGAGCAATTTAATCGACCGGTTGGCGATGCCAATAATTTTCTAGCCGACCCGGTTTTCGAGGCAATTTTTGGATGGGAAGAAGCCAATATAACCATGGATAGATTGGCAGGATCATTGTTAGAAAGGTCCTTGCTCAATGCAATGGACAGCCCACCTTCTGATTTAAAAGATTATGCCTTTCGCAAGGAGTGGAAACCATATCAACATCAGCTAAAGGCATGGGAAAAACTATCACTGAGTAATCCTCAATCGATAGTGATTACTAGTGGTACCGGCTCAGGTAAAACCGAGTGTTTTATGGTGCCGGTCATCAATGATTTAGTCCGCCAGTACCAAGCACGCAATCAATCTTTAGTGGGTGTTCAAGCGTTATTCATTTACCCACTAAATGCTTTGATTAACAGTCAACGTGATCGCTTACGCGCGTGGACGCATGCATTTGGGGATGGAGTGCGGTTTTGTCTTTATAACGGCAACACGCCGGAAAATGAAAAAGCGTCCAAGCAAGCTTCTAATCCGAATGAAGTGCTGTCACGTAATTTGCTGCGTAATGCTCCGCCACCGTTACTCGTGACCAATTCCACCATGTTGGAATACATGTTGGTCAGACAAGTGGACGCGCCCATCTTGGAAAAGTCACAGGGCAAGTTACGCTGGATCGTTCTCGATGAAGCGCATACCTATATAGGATCGCAAGCGGCTGAATTGTCGTTATTGTTGCGGCGGGTTTTGCATAGTTTTGGCGTTAAGCCCGAGGATGTTCGATTCGTCGCCACTTCGGCGACGATTGGGGATAAGGATAATGTTCCATTACAACGTTATTTAGCAGACTTGGCTGGTATCTCACCTGAACAGGTGACAGTGATTGGTGGAAACAGAAGTATTCCCCCTCTGAATAAGCCGAAAGGCAATTTTAAGCAAAACACACCGATCACAATGCTGGCCGAGATCGAACCTAATCAATTAGTCTCCAAACAACGTTATCGGGCATTGGAAGACCATCCAACAAGCCGCAAGATGCGAGATGAGTTTGCTCGTAACTCAATTCCCAAAACCCTAGCTCAATTAAGCAGCGCGTTATTCAGCAATATTGAAGACATCAAAACCAGGCAGCAACAAACGTTAGCATGGTTGGATTTGTGCACTGGTACAGTGCTGCCGGATAAAGACAATAAACCCAAACAACCATTTTTGCCCATCCGTTCGCACCTGTTTCATCAGGTAACTAATGGCCTTTGGTGTTGTGTGGATGCGAATTGCAGCCACAAACAAAATTCACCGTTAGCCGATAGTTGGCAGTTTGGGTATGTTTATAGCCAGCAACGGGAGCGTTGCGAATGTGGGGCGCCAGTCTACGAACTGGTGTTTTGCAATGACTGTAACAGTCCACATTTACAAGCGTTTCAGACCGATCAGGGGCAATTAATTCAAATTCCGAGGCAAACCATTGATGAATTTAGCCTTCATGTTGAGACCGACGGTGATGATGAAAATGACGAGGAGAAACCGTCTGAAAATAATACGGTAACGCAAAGCCAAATGGTCAATTTATCCGCTAGTCCACATCAAGAATTTACCTATGATTTGGCGCTTTCCTTTGAGAATAAATTACTAGGCGACGATTCAGTCGAAGGTACAAGAATTCATGTCGTTGGGCAGGAAAATGGGGAGCGTTGCGGTCAATGTGGCTACGTGCCCGATAGAGGCGAACACCATGTGTTTCGTAGGTGTTTGCTTGGTACGCCATTTTACGTGAGTAACACGGTGCCAACGTTATTAGAGTTTTGCCAAGATGGTAAGAATCCGTTGGAAAGCCCTGGCCGTGGAAGGAGGTTGATTACATTTACCGACAGCCGTCAAGGAACGGCCAGAATTGCGGTAAAGATTCAGCAAGATTCTGAAAGGAATCGGTTGAGGGGATTGGTATATGAGATGGTCGCCCGGCAAGGTGCTGACGACACAAGCGATCAACGTCAATCGCTTGAGAAGGAGCGAGATGATTTTCTAGCAAAAGCTGAAAAATTCAAAAAGATGGGTTTGTCAGAAGCCACTGATTTTTTAAATTTCGCCGAGGAAAGGCAGCAACGTATTGACCAATTAGGTGAGATTAAGCCATTTACTTGGCAAGAAGCCATCGATACATTACAAGTAAGCAATGATATTTCCAAAGCAATGTTGGAATATTACCGTAGCTTGAATTCTGTTTTATTTGGTGAACATGGTGGAGAAAAAACGATAGCTGAAATGTTACTAATCAGAGAGTTTTATCATCGTCCCAAACGCCAAAATACGTTAGAAACTTTGGGTTTGGTTGCTGTTCAATATCCAGCCTTAGAGTCGATTAAGACTTTGCCACCAGAATTCAATAAATTCGGGTTAAACATCGATGACTGGAAGAACTTCTTAAAAATCAGTCTTGACTTCTTTGTTAGGTCAAATTTTGTTTCAGTCAAGAACGAATGGCTAAATTGGATAGGTGTTAGTATTTTTCCGAAAGTGTTATTGGCTCCCGATTCCAAAGAAGCCACTGGAAAACGCATAACCAAGTGGCCTTTAGTTAGAAAAGGCAGAAATCATCGTCTCATTCGTATTTTGGCACAGGCATTTAATCTGCGGCTAGATAATAACCTGAATGAGGATATTCTAAATCAGATTATGCGATCGGCATGGAAAGCGTTAACCCAAGAAAGCAAAATACTAACTCCAGTGTCGGGGCCATTAACTTATCAGATGAATTTGGATCAAATTGCGTTTTCGAGTATTGAAAATGCGTGGATTTGTCCCGTGACTCATCGCTTATTAGATACCACATTTAAAGGGATAACACCCTATTTACCTTATGAGGCAAATGAAAAAACTGCAGTTTGTAAATCAGTGGCAATTCCTGTCCTGCCATATAAGCATGATTTTAATTCTGACCAGGAAAGAATTAGCTTTATTAGGCAATGGGTCGCGTCTAATCAGCAGATTACTGAACTAAGGCAACAAAATCTTTGGACCGATTTAAGTGACAGAATTCTCGAAGGTGGCGTCTTTTTTAGATCAGCGGAACATTCCGCTCAACAACCCGCTAGTCGGTTGCAAGAATTTGAAAAGTTATTTAAAGCCGAGAAACTGAACGTATTAAGTTGTTCTACTACCATGGAAATGGGCGTTGATATCGGGGGGATTTCGGCAGTTGCCATGAATAATGTACCGCCACATCCAGCTAATTATTTGCAAAGAGCTGGACGAGCCGGCCGTCGTCAAGAGACTCGTGCGCTATCTTTTACGATCTGTAAGGATAATCCCCATGAACGTACTGTATTTAACAATCCATTATGGCCTTTTACCACTCATGTTAAGGCCCCCTATATCACACTGAATAGTGAGAAGATCGTTCAGCGACATGCTAATTCTTTAATTTTTGGATATTTCTTGAAGCAAATAGTGGGTGTCTCGCAAAAACAAAATACCTCGTTAGATTGCGGATGGTTTTTTTGTAATGAGGATGACAACTTATCGCAGTTTGAGCGATTTTGCAGCTGGGTTTTAGAGTTTGACAC
Organism: Methylomonas montana; assembly: GCF_030490285.1. NCBI lineage: Bacteria > Pseudomonadati > Pseudomonadota > Gammaproteobacteria > Methylococcales > Methylococcaceae > Methylomonas > Methylomonas montana. The sequence goes on from NZ_CP129884.1 coordinate 2,355,783, forward strand.
TTTGTCTATGCCAGCAGAGCTGGCAACTGGCTTGGATGCGCTTATGAAAAACACCGTTTTTGGCGGCACGCCACTTGTCAATATCACTACAAAATCAGTTGATGTCTTAGTAGAAGTTAACGAAAAATGGCAATCTGAATATTTGCCGTTGCGCGCTGAATTTATTAGTAGCGAACAATCAATTGCAAACGATGCCGCATATAAAAAGAGGGTCGAGCGTGATCTTGAACGATTAAAGGGAGAATATTTATTAGCTGAATTAGCGACACGAGGGTTTTTACCGTGCTATGGTTTTCCAACCGGTCTTGGGTATTTTGATCCCTATAGTATTCACGATTATTTACAAAAAAATCAGAAAAAAGAAACGTCAAGAGACGATAATCAAACTCGCATTCGTGATAAACCAACTAGAAGCTTGTCTGTTGCAATTCGAGAATACGCGCCGGGTTGCGATATTGTTTTAAATGGTTTGGCTTACCGGTCAGCTGGTTTAGCTTTAAGTTGGCACAGTCCGGAAAGTGGCTCAACAGAACTTCAAAAGGTGATGACTGCTTGGCGCTGTGACCACTGCGGTGCGATCGATCATGCATTAAGTACATCAGCTGATAGCAATTGTAATCAATGCGGTGAACCCATAAATGCCGAACATAGACGCGAGTTTATCGAGCCGGCTGGCTTTGCAGTTGATTTTTACTCATCTCCTCATACTGATATTTCGGCTCAGCATTACATTCCAGTCAAAGAGCCTTGGGTTACAGCCAAGGACATTCTTCGTCCTTTGCCCAACAATAAACTGGGCTACTTTCGCGCAGGTAGCCGGGGAGAAATTTTCTATCACAGCTCAGGGGAACATGGAAATGGCTATGCGATGTGTTGGCACTGCGGTCGTGCTGACTCTATGTCAGCTGACGGGACACTACCCGAAGTTTTTAATAAAAAACACAGAAAATTAAGAGGGAAACCAGAAGGCGAAATTGATGCTTGGTGTAGTGGCAATGACAATCCATACGCCATTAAAGACAAATTACATCTTGGTTATATCGATCATACCGATGTTTTTGAACTTTATTTGAAGCATTCGAATGAGCAAATGTTGCTCAGCTATTCGGATGATGACAGCAAAAAAATTGCCTGGACATTAGCAGTCGTCTTGCGACAGGCACTGGCAGAAATTCTCGGAATTAACAGTGAAGAGATTGGGTATGCCGTTAAACCAACCAAGCTTCCGCACTGTAAATACCAAGTAGCAACTATTGTCCTTTATGACAAAAGTAGTGGCGGTGCTGGGTTTTCATCGTCGGCTTATCGGTATTTTGATGAGCTGTTTTCCAAAGCAAGAGAATATCTGCATTGTAGCTGCCAAGGGGTTTGTCAGAATTGCTTGCTAGGGTATGACACCCGTTTCCATGCCGAATACCTTGACAGGAATCTAGCACTAAATTTTCTGTCGGATGAATTCGTTAAGCTATTGGCGTTACCAGAATCCATGAAATTATTGGGTCCTGACTCAAAATATACACCAGAAACCTTATCATCAGAAATTTACAATGCCGCTGCAAAAGGAGCATTTAAACTTCGATTGTTTCTACAAGGCGATCAATCGGACTGGGATATTTTAAGTACTTTAAGAGAGAAAATTTATCAATGGAAACATCTGTTCTCAGAGATAAATTTGGTTGTAAGTGACTATTATGAAAATAGATTAAGTGATGTCAACAAGGAAGATTTGTGGATTCTATCTCGAATAGGAATTAAATCAGTAATTGTTGATGCAAGCCGAATAGCTAAGCATTTAGTATGTCAAGTCCTTTGGAATGACAAGCAACTTACATTCGCTATCTCTAATGCTGAATTTGGAGTCATCAACAAAAATTGGTTGAGTGATCCAGAAAATTTATTGATTTACTCGAAAAGCTATCCAGAAATACCTGTCAAACATTATTTCGATGAAGACAAACTAAAACTAGAAAAAATACAGGGTGATAGTGAAATAGAAATCCTAGATGATTGCAATGGCCCGTTAAATCAATTTGGGAAGCGCTTATGGCAGCAATTATTCGAGCAACATAAAGATCTTCAAGAGCATATTACGCATGGCGATGAAATAGCCTCTATTTCTTATTCAGATCGTTATTTATATTCTCCATGGACGGTTATTTTGGTTGCTGAAGTCATAGATGGTCTGAGGCAGTTAATAGGTACCTCATGGTCTAAACCAGGTATTAAAATCTATTCTGCTCCGAAATCGGAAGCCGACGGCTATCAAAAACGTGGATTATTCTCAGATTGGTTAGATGACTCTATGCGCTCAAATGTAATGGAATCATATTTTGCCGCAATGGATGAGAAGTGCGAAGCTTTAGTAGCGTCAAAACTTCAACACGGAAGATATATGGAGATTATTTGGCAAAAAGGTACTAAAACTATAATCCGTTTTGATCAAGGCATAGGTTACTGGGGATGTGCTAACAAACCACCATACTTTGATAACCTATCGCCCATTGAAAGTCAAACGGAGGACATGATGAATTTAGTCAATCGAATCACCGTAAAAAACCATAAAGAATTTCCCACACAGATTTTTGTTAAAGAAAGAACTTTATAGGCAGCAGAATAAGAATTCTAAATTACCCATAACATGCTGGTGAAAAACTCGAAAAGCTAAGTAGGCTAAGTACCATTGATTGAGCGCGTCACGTTGCTGATCATGGTATTGACCCTGGCGAATTCTTCTTTGGTCACGCTATCCGGGCCGCCACCGGTGACGATGGAATAGTGGTGGCAACCTGATCAAAGACGGCAGAAAAGCAGCGAATACACCAGGCTGGCCGGCATCAAGATGCTTGCCGGCCCAGCGTTTGATTTCGCTGCTACGGAAACATCCAATGTCATGGCAATGGGATGATGATCTTCATTCAGCGCCACGACTGCAACAAACGGCGTCTTGTTTTCCAAGCCTCGCCCGTGTTTTCCGCCACTATGTTCACCGCCCCAGTAGACCTCATCCAGTTGAATGAGGCCGGTCAGCGGTTTTCGATCATCCATGGCCTGCATGATCTTGTGTTTGAGGCTCCAAGCGATGTTATAGGTTACGCCGATTTGCGGCATCAACGCCAACGCCGACAAAGCGGTTTTGGCCTGTGTCAGCAGGTGAATCGCCAGAAACCACACTGTCAGCGGCAGTCTCCAGTCAAGTCAAGACTTTCATTGGACTTGTGGCAGGATTCTAAGTTGTTGAAGGTTATGGGTGATCAGGAAGATTATTTATTTATAAACAATATTTTTTATAAGCCTCCGGTTTCAAAATCATATTTAATTTTACATACCTTTTAATAATCAATTGCTTGAGTTATTTGGCTCGATTTATGCTTGTCGCTAAGTGACTATTTCAAACAGAAGGAAACGCTTCATGTCTAAACTTATTTCTGAACAAGTACGCCAACGTATCATCGACATCGCAGTCCATTATGGCTTTGTGGCTCAGTTAAAAGATGGTGCACAGGATCAGTATGTGAAAAATCTGATGTTCTACTGCAAGTCGCTCAATCAGACGGTTTATATCCGTAAAGACCGAGCCGTGGGTGACTGCGGCATTCCCGCTTATTTCCACGTTGCGGTGCACCCTAATTTTTTCAACAAAGCTTGGGTGTCAGTGCCCGAAGGCATTGAAGAGTTGATTAACCGGCAGAAGAAAAAGAATCTGCATTCCAGCAGCAATTATCAAAAGTTTCCGGTTTACCCTGAAAACGACGAGCCTTGCGGCATGTGCTTCAAAGTGACTGGCTATGACGCACTAGGCAAGTTGTTTCAGCAAATGGCCGCTGGAAACAAAAAGCTTAATCCAACTTCGGAGCCAACCGCATCCGCTAGCTCACCTACGGCAACAGATTTTACTTTGGACGAAAAGCCAGTTGTTCCAGAAAAAACGACTGCCGCTGTCGAACCAAGAAACCAAATCGATACGGTGCCGACCAAAGGCTTGCTAATCAAAAGCCCTTACATTGACCGGATTCTCGCGGGCACTAAAACTTGGGAAATGCGCTCCAGCGCAATCAGCCTGCGAGGGCCAATTGCCTTGATTAAACAAGGCAGCGGCCAAGTGGTTGGCGTTGCGAATTTGGTGGATGTCAAGGGGCCGCTAAGCAAGCAGGAAAAACTGAAAGCCATCGATAAACATCAGATTTCGATAGAGCGTCTGGAATCCGGCGAAACCGATAAATGGGATACTGCATGGGTGTTGGAAAATGCTCAGCCATTGAAAACACCGATTCACTATCAGCACCCCAATGGAGCCGTGATTTGGGTCAACCTCGATCAAAAAACCCAAGATCAGCTAGCCGTGACCCTTAAAACCAACACGCCTTTAGTAAGATGAAAATTCTCCATACCTCTGACTGGCATTTAGGCCATTCGCTAAAAGGCTTTGACCGGCATTTTGAACACCAATGTTTCCTCGATTGGCTACTCGCGCAACTGCGCGAGCAAGACGTCGATGCGTTGTTGGTCACCGGCGACATATTCGACAACGCCAATCCCTCTGCGGCGGCACAGAAGCAGTTATACCGGTTTCTGCAGGCGGCACGCGAAGCCGCGCCGAATTTGCGGGTGGTGATGATTGCCGGCAATCATGATTCGCCGGGTCGTTTGGAAGCGCCTTCGCCGTTATTGGATTTATTCGATACCACGGTGGTGGGTCAAACGGGGCGGAATGGCGCAGGCGAAATTGATCTGGAGGCGTTGATTGTGCCTTTGCATGATCGCAAGGGCGTGCGTCGTGCTTGGTGTTTGGCGGTGCCGTTTTTACGCCCCGGCGATGTGCCGCGCGTCGAAACTGACGGCGACACTTATCTGGCCGGCGTGGATGCCTTGTACCGCGATGCCTTGCAGCAGGTTTTGCTGAAACGGCAAGCTGGCGAAGCGATTTTGGCCATGGGCCATTGTCACCTCGATGGCAGCGCGGTGTCGGCCGACTCGGAGCGGCGTATTGTCGTCGGTGGCTTGGAAGCCTTGTCGGTGGCGATGTTCGACAAGCATATCGCCTATGCCGCACTCGGTCATTTACATTTGCCGCAAAGCGTGGGTGGGCGGGAGTGGGTGCGCTACAGCGGCAGCCCGTTGCCACTGTCGTTTTCCGAAATCGAGTATCCGCATCAAGTGGTGGTGCTGGAGATTGAGGGCGAAGCAGTCAAATCCATAGACAGTGTACGGGTACCGCGCGCGGTGGATTTGTTGCGGCTCCCCAGTCGGCCAGCGCCGTTACCGGAAGTACTGGCGCAATTAGAGCAATGGACAGCGGCCGAGCCGGATTTTCCGGATGAGCGCTGGCCATATCTGGAAGTCCGGGTGTTGTTCGATGCACCGGAACCCGGTGCACGGGCGGCGATTGAAGCCGCATTGGCCGGCAAAGCCGTGCGCCTGGCGGCGATTGATGTCAGTTACGCACGTGGTCAGCGTGCGGCGGATGAGGATGCCGGATCGTTGCTGGGTGATCTGAGTCGGTTGCAGCCGGATGATGTGCTGCAACGCCACTATCAAAATCAATACGGTTCCGCCTTGCCTGACGAATTGTTACAGGCTTTTCAGACCTTATTGCTGGAAACGGAGGACGAAGCATGAAAATTTTGGCGATTCGCGGTAAAAATCTGGCGTCACTGGCAGGCGAGTTTGCCATCGATTTTCTGCAAGCACCACTGGCATCGGCCGGATTGTTCGCGATCAGCGGCCCGACCGGTGCCGGCAAATCCACCTTGCTGGATGCCCTGTGTCTGGCATTGTTCGATAAAACCCCGCGCTTGCACCAGGCCGGCAGCCGAGGTGTGCAATTACGCGATGTCGGCGATGAAACCCTGCCGCCCAATGATTCTCGCAATCTGTTGCGCCGGGGCTGTGCCGAAGGTTATGCCGAGGTGGAATTTATCGGTAACGATCGCCAACACTACCGTAGCCGCTGGAGCGTGCGACGGGCACGTTTGCGGACGGACGGCAAGCTACAGGCGACCGATATGGAATTATGTCGTTTGCCGGATCAACAGCCGATTGGAGGCAAGAAGACCGAAGTGCAGGAAGCAATCGTCGAACGGCTTGGCTTGAGTTTCGAGCAGTTCACCCGCGCGGTGTTATTGGCGCAGAATGAATTCAGCGTGTTTTTGAAAGCGCCGGACGATGAGCGAGCCAGCTTGCTGGAAACCTTGACCGGCACCGATGAGTACAGCCGCATCTCCATTCGCGCCTTTGACCGCGCCAAACAGGAGCGCGTCAAGCTGGAGGGTTTGCAACAGCAATTGGCGGGTCAACAGCCGCTGGCCGAGGAAGATCGGGAGGCGTTGCTGGGGCAAATTCAACTGGCGCAGACTGCGATAGATACCGCGCAGAACCAAAAATCCGAATTGGACGGTCATCTGGACTGGCATCGGCGCTACCGGGCCTTGCAAACGGCGGAACAACAAGCCCAAAGCCAATGGCAACAAGCTCAGCAGAGCCATGAACATGCACAGCCGCAACGTCAGCATCTAGCGCTGATCGAGTCCTTGCAAGCCGCACGGCCGTTACTGGTTGATTTTGATCGCTTGCAGAGTGAATGTGTCGAAATGCAAACGCAGTTGGGAAAGGCTGAACAGATGGTCACGTCTGTCACGGCGTTGCATGAACAGGCGCTAGTCAATCAGGCGAACGCCGAAACCCACGTACAGCAGGCCGAACAGCAAAAAAGCGCAGCGGAACTGGAAATCGTTCAGGCGCGGAGTCTGGATGCGCAAATCCAGACCTTGCAGCCGCAACATCTGAAACAACAACAGGACAAATTGGCGGCCGTTAAGCAGTTGGCTGATTTGCGCCGGAAATACCACGACACGCAGCAGAACGAACAGCATGTGACCGGCGAATTGGTGCAGTGTGAGACGTGGCTGAACCAACATCGATATTGGCTGATCTTGAGCGAGCAATGGCCGCGTTGGGACACGCTATTCCGACAAGGCAAAACGCTGAGCGGCGAAATGCATACTGCGCGCTCGGTGTTGACGCAATTTGAAAGCACTTTGGCTCAGGCCGAAGCGGTCGCGCAAACGGCCCAGCACGCACTCCACGCGTTGTTGCCGCAACTCTCAGCCGCCGAACTGCAATGGCAAACGGCAAACGCCGAGGCTAAAGGGTTTGATGCGGATGCACTAACCCAGGAGTCGGAACGGCAACAACTCCGCTTATCCCAATTGCGTCAGGCTGATACCGTGTGGCGGGAACTGTCGCGGCTGCAATCAGAATTCGATCATCAGACAACCACGTTGCAAAGCGTATCGGCCCAGCAACATCAAGCCACCGCCGCGTTACAGGACGTCGAAACTGCGTTACCGCGTTTGATTGCCAGTCATGAACAAGCGGCCAAGATGTTCGACTTGGCCAAACTGGCCTGCAGTGAGCGCGTGGAAGCCTTGCGCGCTCAACTCAAACCCGACGCGGAATGCCCGGTGTGCGGGGCCACGCAACACCCGTTTGCCGAACACGATCATCCCCTGCGGCACGAATTACAGGCGCTGGAAGGAGAAGTCGAGGCGTGTCGCCAGCGTTGGCAACAAGCGGAAAGTGATCGTCAGCGGTGGCAACTGGACATCGCGCACTGCGATCAAACGATACAAGCTACCCATGATTTGCTGGCAACGCTGAGTCGCCAGGTCGAATCTCAACAGCAAAGTTGGTTAACAGCTGCAGCGGCATTATCCATTGCAGACATGCCCGACGAAGGCATCGCCGCGTGGTTGGCGCAGGAAACCCAGGCGACCGAACAAGCGTTGCAAGGGGTTGGTGAGCGTTTGAAAGCCATGAGCGCGGTGATGAAGGTTCGTGATCAGGCCTACGCAAAGTTGGAGCAACTCAAATCGCAACAGCAATCCTTGCAGCAGCAATGGGAGCAAGCCAAGGTTGACCGGCTCAGCGCTGATCAAGCGTTAGTCAACGCCCGTGAAAAACGTCAAGCACTGGCCTTAAAGCTGGAACACGTATTGGACGAACTGGATGGTGCCTTTGACGATTCGGGCTGGCGTCAAGCCTGGCAATTCGATGCGGAGGGGTTTTATCAAACCTGTTTGCAAAACGCACAAGCCTGGCACAGTCATCATCAACAGCAAGCTCAGTTGAGCCAAAAACTGTCTATTCTTCAAACGGAATTGCAGGCCTTGCAGAGCCAGGTAGCCCAAGCGGAACAACGACAAGCCGAAGCCGATTCTGCATTTGCGGCCATAGATGCCGAGCTGGTCGCCAAACAGCAGCTGCGGCAAGGCGTGCTGGACGGACGTTCGGTCACAGAAGTCGAGCAAGGGTTGGTCAAGACTGTGAACGACGCCAAAGCCAAACTGCAGAGCGCCGTGACTGCCGTGCAGGATGCGGCAACCAAACTAGCCACGGCCCGAGAGGCTGTTAGCCAAATCACTCAGTCGCTGACCGCGCGGCAGACCGCGTTGCATGCCGCCGACGCGGCGGTGTCGAGTTGGCTGCAAACCTTTAATGCCGCGCACCCCAACCGGGCGGCCCTGGTGCTCGACGATTTGCGGGAACACTTGCTAAAGGATGCGGCCTGGTTGCAGCGCGAGCGCGAGGTGTTGCAACAATTGGATCAGACATTGATGCAGGCTCAAACGGTATTGGCCGAACGTCGCGCACAATCCGAACAACATTTGGAGTTGCGCCGCTCGTTGGAAAGTTTCGAAACCTTGGAAATTCAGCTGGCCGAGCTTGCCGAACAACTCAAGGCGTTGACGAAGCAACAGAGCGATTTGCATCTGCTACGCCGCCTGGACGATGAGCGCCGCCAAACCAGCGCAGATTTACAAATCCAAATTTCCGCGCAAACCGCCGTCAATGACACCTGGGCCAAACTCAGCAGCTTGATCGGTTCCGCCGATGGCAAACGCTTTCGCAATATCGCGCAGCAACTGACGCTGGATATTTTGCTGGGTTATGCCAATCAGCATTTGAAAGACTTGAGTCGGCGTTATCGTCTGGAACGGGTTAACGATAATCTGGCACTGCAAGTGGTCGATCAGGACATGGGCGACGAAATCCGTTCGGTGCATTCCTTGTCAGGCGGCGAATCCTTTTTGCTGTCGTTGGCACTGGCTTTGGGGTTGGCCTCGCTATCCTCGAATCGGGTGCGCGTCGAATCGCTGTTCATCGATGAAGGCTTTGGTAGTCTGGATGCCGATACGCTACGCGTGGCAATGGACGCGCTGGACAGTTTGCAAGCCATGGGCCGCAAGGTGGGGGTGATTTCCCATGTACAGGAGATGGCAGAGCGGATCGGCACCCGAATCGAAGTCAAACGTGTTGGCAGTGGTTTGAGCAAAGTCAGGGTGGTTTGAGGGAAGAAACCTTGGGCCTTCGCAATTCGTGTTGGTGTTGGTGTTGGTGTTGGTTTCGGCCATCACCGACCACAGGGTTTGGTATGCTAGGATGATTTACCGTCTTTAACCTTTAGTTTTCCATCGATAATTAGTCCCATGTCCACCAAATCCAGCATCGCCTGCGGGCCGAATTTCCACTTTTACCACGAAGCGTTTGAACAAGGTGCCGTTTATCTGGAACTGGAGCAGGCATTTTTCGAAGCCTCACCGGATAAAGTCACGGTTGCCATACCGGTTGTGGTTTGGGAAGTCATCCGCCAGTTTGCCGGTGCCGATTTGTCCTGGGCTGCTAAATCCGATGAGGAGATTCGGCAATGGGTGGAGCATGAAGTGGATGAACGAATTGCGTTGTGTCAGACCGCTACCGCTAATCGTGCATTTTTCCGGATGTGTGGGAATTTGACGTTCGGTTCCGTTGACGATCCCAGAGAACTTCAGCTTGAACGGGGTCTGGCGCATTGTTTTGAAATGCGGGAGAAGCAACGCCAGTTGATTGCTCAGGTGAATAAATTGATGAGCAATCAGCGTTGAGCCTAATTTCCGCTGAAGGTTTCTGACTTTACTTCATTTATAAACGCATGGCTAACCAGTTTACCAAGCAGGCCGAACAACGTTGGAACGCATTGCCGGAACATGACCGGCAACTGTTCTTAAGCACAGTTTGGTGCGCGCAATGTCGGGGTAACACCACCATGTTGGCACCGAGCTTTACGACGGTACAAAACGACTTGTTGCTGGAGGGCAAGTGTCAGCATTGCGGCGCTAAAGTCAGACGCTTGATCGATTAGGCAATGGCATGAGCGAATATCAATATTACGAATTTCGGGCGGTAGACAAGCCTTTAACCCCGCAGCAGCAACGCGCGTCTGGTTAGATCTCAAAGACCAGTTCTACACTAGTCTTTGAATGACTTCCCCGACAAAAGAAACATTAGAACACTTGGTAGATTGCATGAATGGCCCAAGCCAGAAACGAGTTTCAAGTCCGATTTCCACCGGTGGTGAGGGCGTGTTCTTCGAGCAACACGTCGCGGCGTACTGGCTCGTCCAGTTGCTCGTCCGCAGCATCCCGCCGATCTTGACCGATACCGGCGTCACCGAAGTCCATTTCCAGACTGAGCATCTCGGCTTCAATACGGACGATGTCCGAGTCGTCTGCGCGCGCACAGGGGCGGCGACTGCGCGCCTCGTCGGGCAGGTGAAGCGCAGCTTCACCATCAGTGCTGCCGATGACGAATGCAAGAAGGCCATTGGCGATTTCTGGAAGGATTTTAAGAAGGCCGTCCCTTTCAATCCCCAGTACGACCGCTTTGTTCTAGTGACGCTGCGCGGCACGAACGTGCTCATCGAGAATTTTGTCGGGCTGCTCGACTGCGCCAGAGGCGCAGCTGACGGTGAGGAGTTCGAAAGACAGCTGTCCCTCGACGGTTTTATCTCAAAGAAGTCCGTCCATCAGTGCAATGAACTTCGCGAGATCGTCAGCAAACTGGAAGGGACGCCCGTCACCGCCAATGACCTGTGGCCCTTCCTGCGCGTACTGCACGTTCTGAGCCTCGACCTGCATACCTCCACGCGCCAGACCGAGGCGCTTATCAAGACGCTGCTTGCCCTCAAGTCAACCGATCCGGATCCTGTCGCGAGCGCGACAGCCGCGTGGAACGCCCTTCTGACCTTCGCGAGCGAGGCCGGACCGGGCGCGCGGAGCCTGAAACGCGCCGACCTTCCAGCTGCTCTCGTCCAGGCGTACGGCGAGGTGGGCGCGAACGAGCAGCGTGTACTGGCGGCACTGAGGAACCACACTGAATTCGTGCTCCGCAAGACCCTGACCACGATTGGACCGGCCTTCCATCTACGGCGCTCCGGTATCGTCCAAAAGGTGATTGCGGCCGTCGAGGCGAAGCAAGTCGTCCTGATAACGGGGCCAGCCGGCAGCGGCAAATCCGTCATTGGGAAGGAGGCGGTGGCCTTTCTCTCCCGCGAATTTTTCGCCTTCGGGTTCCGAGTGGAGGAATTCGCCGTCGCTCACATCGACGAAACACTCCACAACAGCCAGATTCCTGCGCGAGCCACCGAGCTTCAGGCCATCCTCGGCGCGCAGGGCCGCAAGGTCCTCGTGATCGAGAGCGTCGAACGCCTGCTCGAAAAGCCGACGCGCGACGCGTTCAGCGACCTCATGACTCTCGCCCAGGGCGACGACGGCCTCGGTATTCTCATGACCTGCCGCGATTATTCCGTGGGGCAGGTGCAGGCCAGCTTTCTCCAGGCGGCAGGGATTGATCACGCGGTCATCGAAGTTCCGCCGCTTGACGACACCGAATTGCAGGACGTCCAGGCCGCCTTTCCGTCGCTGGCAGTGCCACTCGCTAACCCCGCCCTGCGCGAGATCCTGCGGAACCCGTACTTCATCGACAAGGCATTGCAGATTCCGTGGGATGCAGGACGTCCGCTTCCGGAGAACGAGCGCGATTTCCGCGCCGTCTTCTGGCGGCAGATCGTGCGCGCAGACCAGAATCCGGCCGGCGGCATGCCGCGCCTGCGCGAAGTGGCTTTGCAGGAGCTGGCGGTACGCAGGGCGCGTGCCCTGTCGGATTACGTGCCAGCGACGGGACTTAATGCCGCAGCCATCGCCCTCCTCAAACAGGACTCCCTCGTTGTTTCTCCCGACACCAATCCTTTGCTCGTGGCCACGACGCACGATGTCCTCGAGGACTGGGCCATCCTGCAATGGATCGAGGAACGGCACCTCACGGATGAGACGGCGTTCAATGCGCTGTCGTCAGCGATAGGGCCGCATCCTGCGGTGCGCCGCTCGTACCGGAAGTGGGTTGCCGAACTGGTCGACCGCGACGCACCCGCAGCGGACCGGCTGTTCAGCGCGGCCATCGCCCAGCCCGACGTGCCCGCCCAGTTCCGCGACGATACGTTGGTCTCACTGCTGAAAGCACCGTCGGCGTCAGAATTCCTGACGCGGCACGAGGCCGAGCTGCTCGCCAATGACCGCGCCATCCTCAAGCGGGTCATCCACCTCCTGCGCGTCGCCTGTGTGACGTCGCCCGGTGTGGCTTGCCGACGTGCGCGGCCACAGCTCCATCCTGAGCGTGCCGGACGGCGCGGTCTGGGCAACCGTCGTGGGACTGGTTCACCGCAACATAGGTAGCTTCGGAACGGAAGAAGCACCGCTGCTTCTCGCATTGATCGAGGATGCCGTGCGCGGCGTCAGTTGGTGGGCACCGGACATCGACGGGGCCGAACATGTTACCGGCATTGCCCATTGGCTCCTCCCACACTTTGATCACTACAGGGGAGACGATGCCCGGAAACGCATTCTGAAGGTGATTGCGAAGATCCCGAAGGCCGCCCCCGCGCGCTTCGAAGCCGTTTTGCGCGGACAGATTAGGGAGGGATGGCACCACGATCCCGTCGCCGAAGACTTCCAGGACATTCTTCTTACGGGCCTCGACGGCGCGCCCACGGCGCGCTACCTACCGGACCTTTTGATCTCCGTCGCACTGGATAGATTCCTCGCAACGGAGGAGTATCTGCGCGAGGAACCGTACGGCCGATCGACCATCGACGTTGACCTTTACTTCGGTATCAAGGAGCACCTGCACCACAATTTTTTCCCTGCCAGTGCCTTCCGAGGGCCGTGGATCAACCTGCTCTCGCACCACCCGAGAAAGGGTCTCGACTTCCTGATCCAGGTCTTCAACCACAGTGCCGAGTGGTATGCGCATCCGCGTTTCCATGCCCCCCTCGAACCCGCCTGGGAAGTCGAGCTCATGTTTGCGGACGGCACCAGGCGGAAGCAATGGGTCAACTCGCGCCTCTGGGGCCTTTACCGCGGCATGACTGTCGGTCCTTATGTGCTCCAGTCGCTGCTGATGGCCTTCGAGAAGTGGTTGCTCGACTACGCCAAATCCCATCCCGAGGGGCTCGACGCGGTGCTGCTCGAAATCCTCCAACGTAGCGATTCCGCCGCGCTCGCAGCTGTCGTCGCAAGCGTGGCGACTGCTCATCCTCACCGGTCGGGCGAGGCCCTTCTGGTGCTGCTGTCGGTGCAGGACTACGTCGAGATTGATCGCAGCCGCATGGCCGGCGAGCACCAGACTTCGAGCCTCACGGGATTGTTTCCGACCCTCAGCGCCGAAAAGAAGTTCTTCGAAGAGGAGCGGAAGAAGTCGAACGCGCTGCCGCACCGCATGCATGACCTTGAAGCGGCTATCGCAAACCTGCAACTCGGTCCTCTGGCCCCGCGGGTTCACACCATCATCGACCGCTACATCGCGGCACTGCCCGCGCCGAAGAAACGCGACAAGGAAGACCTCACTTGGCAGCTTGCACTGCACCGGATGGACTTCCGTCAGTACGACGTGGCCGAAATCCAGCCCGCAGGGGACGAGACACCGGCAACTGACGGCGAGGAGCCTCAGAATAACTACATTCGGCTCGAACCCAAGCCTCCGGCTCCCGAAGTGCAGCAACTCGTTGACGAGAGCACAAAGACACTGGGCGAAATGAATGCCCGGCTGGGTGTGCACATGTGGGGCCTCAAGACCTTCCGGCGCGAGGCGGACTCTGCCGACCCTGCGCGGTGGCGGGATATGCTGGCAAGTGCCAAAGGCATGGACCGCACTGCGGAACATCCGGACAACAGCCGCAACGCTCCGGGATTTGTCGCTGCCGTCTGCGTCCGCGATCGCTGGGACGCGATGTCGCCAGAAGAGAAGGACTGGTGCGTCGACGTCATCTGCTCCGAAGTCTCACGGCACGCAGACCAATGGGGAACAATCGACCGCATGCAGCGTTTCTCGATGCTGGCGGATCGCCCATGTGCCTTTGTTGTTCCGTTGGTGCTCTCCAAGTCCCTGACGGAGACCCAGACGCCGCGCGTGCGCCAAGCCTTTGTTGTCGCGCTAAGCCATCCGATTGACGAGGTCCGCTGGTACGCCACTTGGGGCATCGACGACAAGTTCTGGGCCGCGAACCGCTCCCTTGCCCTGCGCGCCGTCAATGCCATCGCGACAGAGGCCGCGTTTGCCGATCGCATCTGGAGGGCTGAGGAGATGCACTACGACAAACGGCGCACGTCAGCCTCGATCTCCGCAGCCGCGGCTGAAGAAGTCCGCCAGCGGTTCTGGACCGAGGGGGAAATCGCCGCAGATGCGCACGTCAGGCTCGACATCACGGAGATATTCGGAGCCGAGGCGAACGCGAAGGTCCTCACGATCCTCGGCCAGGTGCCGAACGAGGCTCTTGCGGTGGCCGCACACCGACGCGCCAGCGAAGACTTGGTGGAGTGCTGGAACCGTAAGCATGATCGTTCTCCCGACCGGCGCAATAGGAATTTTCACAGGGAGCAGGAGATATCCAACCGCATTCAGCAATTTGCGATGCGGGCGCCAGACGCCGATGCCAAGAAAGTCCTCCAGCCGATCCTCGACACCGTCGACCGGCATCCGCGCGAGGTCCACAGCGTCATACAAGGGTTCACAACAAGCGAGGACAGCAATCCCAACACACCGCACTACTGGTTCCTGTGGAATCTGTTTGCCGAGCAGGTCAAGCGCGCCAAGTGGCTCGCGCATCTGGACAGGGAACATCCGCACGGCAGCGAAGTGCTGTCGACGATCTTCCTGACTGCGTGGTGGAAGGACAACGTGCGGCACTGGCGGAGTCTGGAAAGCTATGCCCACAACGTCGACGCGCTCTTCGACGCGCTGCCGCCGGTCTGGATCGTGCTGGACAGCTACGTCCGTTTCCTCTATCACATCGGCGAGCGTTCCATGCCCGCTGCCTTTATGCGCATCGCGAACGCGCTCAGGCGCGGAAACCCCACCGACATGCTGCGCGAGTCCAACACCGTCTTCATGCTCGAAGTTCTTCTCCAACGGCATGTCTACACACGGCCGCTGGAACTCAAGCGCGATCCGACCCTGCGCGACGCGATCCTCTATGTGCTCGATGTTCTTGTCGAGAGCGGTTCTTCCGCCGCGTTCAGGATGCGGGACGATTTCGTTACACCAGCTGCCTGATGCCCCCCAATATCTTCCCAAGTAATTGGCTGTAAGATGTGCCGTGGACTTTCTCAACGATTTAGAACGTCACTTGCTATTGATTTAAAAAACGTGGTGGTCGGCTTTTGGCCAATTGTGTTGAAAAAATCCCTTTTTGAAAAATTGGCTCAGTCTACAAAATCTATTTTCAATTAAAACAATAATTTAAAAAAAAGAGAATCATCGAAAATAGCCAAAATGCGCTAAAAACCGACTTTTTCAACAGAATCGGCCGAGACCTGCCGATGGCACAGTTCATGTCTTAACCGGAAAACCCAGCATCACTTTATCGACTGCAGGTTCCCAATGCCAACATGGAATGCCATGGTCCCGATAATACTGAAGCTTTTCCAGCTTATGAGCCTGGTATTGGTCATCATTGGTCATGCCAAACACCTCCAATGCCCAGGGTACCTGGCAATCGTGTAACAGAAAATCCGGCAGGTATCGCAGTTCTTCATCTAGTTTCAACGGCTTGCTGAATGCGTGCCGTTCGGCGATCAGTTTGTCGGCTACCTGCAGTTCGTAAGATGAGTCGACCGGAATGAATTGCCGGTTGGTGCGGATCAGTCCGATGTCGCTAACGACAAAACTTGCTTTATTTCGAAATACCACCGCAATCGCCAGAATCCGACGATCGGGCTTGCCAATTTCGCCGAATAACTGGCCAAAGCTGTGGGTCGCCTTTCTGGCCACGGGCCGCAGCAGCCACAGCGGGACGTTCAACAGTTTCAATTTGAGCCCAAGGGAGCCTTCGACCTTCCTGGCGTCCCGGCACTCCATGAGTTCACCGACCACGATGGCCGCTTGTTGTGGATTGGCTGTCCTGGTTTGCAGCGCAGCCAGGTTGATGGTTTGGCTGTGCTCCAGGTTCCGTTCCCAGAGGGTAATGACCAGGCGCTCCGCAACGGGTTGCTGTTTTTCCAGGGTGACGGTTTGCGCCGCTTTAGCCAGTGCTCGGGTAGATGCTGCAAACGGGCGTTCCGATTGCTTCGGCTGCCAGAGGTTCAGCTGGGCTTTCTGGAGCAGGGCATGGAAAAATCCTACTAGCCCGGTGGATGCACGGCTCGCTTTAAGGCTGGGGGCCTTGCTGCGCTGGGGATGGGGTTTGTCTTCGGCAAGCGGTTTATCGGTTATTTGCTCGATCGTGCCATTAATGCGTGTCAGTTTGGTACACAGTTTGACGTTGACCGTATCGCCTTCGTACTGGACAGCCGGTTTTTGTTTGGCGGATGGACTTCCGGTTTCCGGTGGTTCGCACAAAAGACACCATTCGGCATGGTGATGGCTGGTGTCGGCTTTCCGGGCCAGATAATAACGTGGGCCACGGGCTTTGATGACCAATTCCCGATTCCGAGTGTCCTTCAGACACTGACAGCGGGGTCGGTCGTTGCCGCCATGATACCGGCGCAAGATTTGTTGGGCTTTGGAATGGTTGCGATCGTTCAGCCACAGATAGTCGTAGGTTTCGCCATCCAGTAGTAATTCGCTCATGGCTGATCCTCCTTGAGTTCGGATTTGGCAATACACAACGGTTTAGGCGGCTGGCCCGGTTTGTCCGTCCATTCCCAGATCACGCACAACGCCAGCCAATAGGCATGGGCGGTTTTCGGGGCCAGGTCGCGATGGGCTTTCCAGAAGGCAATGACATGACGTTTGCCGATTTCGTGCAGGTTGTGCGGTCGCTCGGTCTGATCGATGAATTCGACGAACTTGATCATCCGGCCGACCTGCAAGCGGCGATGGGCTTTGGCGCCTTGGCGGACATAGTGGTGGGCCAGCGCCTGGATCTGTTTAACCAATATAGACACACACCACCTCCAGACGCTCATGACCCAGTTCTTGCGACAAAATTCTTCGGGCGCGTTGATCCAGTTTTTCGGCGGTGGATTCGTCAATGTGCAACTGCATTGCCATGTAGGCAGGCCAGGCCGATTTTGCAATATCGGTGTTGATCGGTGCCGGGACGCCGGTTAAGGCTTGGTAACGCTGCTGGGCGTAGTTGTGGCGCTGGCCGTGAAACTGGAATTGCAGCTGTTGCGCTTGGCGGTAGCAGTGGTCGCGAAAATCGACATAGCGCAGATTGGCGGGAATCATCAAGCGTCCATCCTGCAGGCTGGCAGCTGTTTCCAGTGCCGCCATGGCTTCCGTTGACACCAGCACGTGACGCCTTTTACCACCTTTGGTGCCGCTAAAGACCGTGATGCGGTTTTCCCGATGTGCTTGGCCAAGCGCTTTTTGCGCATCCAGCAAGGCCGATTCCTTGAATCGCAGCCCCAATGTCCGTTGCAGATTGAGCAAGGCGACAATGCGTTCGTCATCGATGCAGGCTTGCAACTGGTCGTGCTGCGCCTGAGGCATGGCTTTGCTGGTTTCAGGAATGTAGCGCCTTTTGGGTATGCCGCAATCTCGCGTAGGACTGACCGTTTGCCATTCGCCTTGTGTTGCGGAGGTCATGATGCTATTGACCGCCGAGACATACAGTTGCGCGGTCGAGGCTTTCAATTCATCACGTTCCACTCGTGCTTTCAATGCCTGGCCATATGCCATCACGTGATCGCGGTTAATGTCTTCCATGCGTTTACCGCCCTGGGTCTGTTCCAGCCATTTGGCAAATACCGACCAGCGCTCGGCGAGTGTGCCGCGCGTAGCGAAGGCCTTGCCGGATTGATGGGCGCAGGTTTTGCCGGCTCGGGTCAGGTTGCGACTACCCAGGCCTAGATTGCGGCCTCGCTTTCGACCCGCCGTCAATGGTCGTGACGCTTGGTCATCGGGAGGACTTGAACATATACCGGTCCCAGTCTGGTTTGCCTGGTATTCGTCGGGTAAATCGATTGACATGGTTAACCTCCAAAAAAGTGGTCAACAGACTCCCTTGTCCAAAGCGGACTGGTACTGATGTCATGGGCAATGCCATACGCATCAGCAGTCGGCTTTGAACAAGGGAGCCGGGGTGGCCTTGGTAAAACGGTTGTTCTTTCGTCATGAGCGGGGGACCCCGGCTCCAACCCCACTTGGGTATACAAGGCCAAACTCATGACGATGAGTGTTGACGCACGGGTTGCCTACCCGGCTAAGGTGTATACCTAGTGTAAGGTGCGCGGCTTATGACTCGCTGCGCGGGCGAGTAATTGGTGTCGGTCGGTGACGAACTCGGGGTGCTGGCCAGACGGATTCAGCGTCCAATTGCGACGCTAAACTCGGCCCCTTACACGTTCGAGACAGACTGACCCGGCAAAACCCGTGACTGTTACGCAGGTATCCGGTTGATTTACTTAATGGAAATGCTTAAATCCCGTTCTGTTTCTGTTTTTTAGAAACGGCGAAACAGCGGGATTCAGTTTTTACCTGTGAGCGTTTTTTGAACGTCCGGGTATGGCATGGAAGGGAATCCAGATCGAATCCACGTGACTGAGCCAACTGCTTCGCCGGCAAAAGCGTCCGCCGGTGGCACAGGTCGATCAGAAAACGGGAGGTCGGGATTCTTTAGAGAGGTTCAACCGCCTTACTCTGGCGGGCAGGCAGTCGCCTGACGCCGATCCAGATGGGGACGATTGATATAAAACCATAGCGAACGATTGCCACCACTGAATTGGTCAAACGACCTTTCAGTATCCATTTTGCGGAACCGGTGTTCCAGACAAAATTTCTGCGCGTCTGCACACGCGCAACGGCAACACCACCTTTCGAAACTCTACTCGCGCGGTCTATCGGTTTGCGCCATCAAGGCGCTTTGGATTACTCAGCGATCGGCAGACGATCGTTGATGAATTTATAAAATGCTTCACTATCGACAGCGACCGTACCTTTCATCAAGGCGCATTTTCCCTGCCGACCCAGAAAGAGCGTTTTCAACACTCCATCTGCACCAAAAAATATATTTATATAGTGGACGCGTCACCTAAAGCGCACGGACACATGCTGCCAACGGCTTCATGCCATCCCGATACAGGGACAATGAGTTGGTTTTGCTCCCTACTTCAACTGCTGAGCCAACAGATCTATGAAAATTTCGCCCTGAAAAATTCTACGTGCGGGGCTATTTTGGGGTTGATACCGAGCCAGTGTCAAATGATTTTTTCATTTTATTTCAATTGGTTAAAAGGAAAACACAGGCTGGACGGCGTTGGATTTTACTGGACAATTCAGCTTCAAGGATAAGCATGATTTTCGGGAAATTCGGCCGTGAAAATTGAGCGGGAACCAAGAGCAGTTAAAGCGCTCGGGTTTGCTCAGAGTGGCAATACCGGCTGTTGTGAGGTGTCAACTGGCGTTGATAGACGTGATCATCAAAAGTTCTAATCTAACCATCCAGCCCAACAACGAATATCTGTCTTTATATGATTTCTTTTAATTTTGTTTAATTCTATATAAGAAATTAATATGATAGGCAAAAAATGATTAATTGGAGCTGTTTTATATGTCTTTAGGTCAGTGGGCGGGCTATCGATGGCTGGCTGAAAGGTACAACATCAAGACTGTTCAACCGTTTCGAATAGATAGCCAAATCGTAAAATCGCGCTCAACCGAGCGAGTCGATGGGCTTATTCATGAATTCTATCCGCCAGCCTTCAAGCCAGAAGATACTTTCTTGGATCATATGACTTTTGCGCTCAAGCGTGAAGGCATTCATCTCGAATTTTTAGCGCGACTGTTTGAAGTTGTTCCGGTTACCGAAATTGAAGAATGGGTTAATGCTGAACCCAGTGGCCAATATGCGCGGCGAACGGGTTTTTTTTATGAATGGCTGACCGGTCGGCAATTAAACTTCAAGGGTGTGAGCGTTGGCAATTATGTCGACGCCATTGATGCCAAGCATTATTTTACGGCAAGCAACCCTGACAACAATCAGCGCTGGCGGGTTCGTAATAATTTGCCAGGTAACCGCAACTATTGCCCGGTGATTTATCTAACGAACAAGGTAAAAGCCGCCGAATCCTATGATTGCCAACAAAGCCTGAGCAAGCTCGAAGCTGAGTATGGTCAAGATTTACTCATGCGCAGCGCTGTGTGGCTCACGGTCAAGGAGAGTCAGGCAAGCTTTAGCATAGAGCGCGAAGACCAACAGACTGATCGGATAAAGCGCTTTGCCGCTGTCATGGAAAAGTACTGTGGACAGATTGAAAATCCACTGAATTTATCGTCCTTATCGGAATTACAGGCCGAAATCCTGGGCTCAAGGGCGACACGCTATGGTCTTAGGCAATCACCGGTATTTGTCGGTGAAAATGATTTTCAGGCCTTAACCATTGTTCATTACATAGCGCCGCACTGGGAAGACACCGAATCGATGTTATCGGGTCTTTCGGAGTTCGCGGGTCGAACACTCGATAAATCCCCCCTGGTCAGAGCGGCAGTATTGTCATTTGGGTTTGTGTATATCCATCCTATGGCGGATGGTAATGGCCGTATTTCCCGGTTTCTAATCAACGATAGCTTGCGCCGTGATCAGGCAGTATCCGCTCCTTTTATTTTACCGGTCTCAGCAACCATTATTAGTTCTTCCCAAAACCGATATGGGTACGATCAAATATTGGAAGTGCTTTCAAAACCATTGATGCGGCATTATCAAGATCAATACCATTTTGGATCGCAGAGCAAAGGTGCCGATGGCGTTGATTACAATTTTTACTTTAATAGCTACTCCGATGCTTGTTCGGTTTGGCGCTATCCCGACTTGACCGCACACTGCGAATACCTTGTTCAAATCATCGATCGGACGATCAACCAGGAAATGCGCAAAGAAGCCGGCTATTTGCGTAGCATCCGTGTCACCCGCGCCCGCATTAAAGAAGTCCTGGATGGCCCAGACACGGATATTGATCGCATCATTCGTTCGATTCGTAATTCCCATGGCAAAATTTCAAACAAACTTTGCAAAGAGTTTCCTTTGCTAAGTGAAGCAGATATTGGTTCGGAGATCATTAAAATCGTGCAGGACGAGTTCGACATATCGGTTATTGGAATATCTGACGAGAGCGGTGAGTAAGGCTACTGCGAATTCTGCCGAGTACCGGTGATTTGAAAGCTAATAAATAACCACTAAAAATGAGCGGCGACAACCTAGATAGTTGTCGATGAGGCAAGTTAAAAAACGATTTTTTCTCTCGGTTCCCTCGCCCAAAATCGTAGAGAACTTCTGCAGCCCTCGTTATTATTGATAGTTCCCTTAGTTCCCTTAGTTCCCTTAGTTCTCTGGTTCTCTTTAAAAAGTCCCATTTTTATTCAAAGAGCCTCAAGGCTCGGCTAGCTAAAAAATGGAGCATTTCGATCAAGTGGCCTCGCTCTGTGATTCCGTTTTTCGTACTCACAGTAGGCAGCAAATTAAAAATGCAGTAACAATTCCAGTAACTTTATTAAAAATTTTTATCTCATGTTGATTTTATTGACTTGTAGGCTTGATTCGATTGAGGTATGAGCACCATTTATGCATCCAAACGGATGCAACCCAATCCAAAAACCCGCAAGTTTACTGGCTTCGCGGGTTTTTTATTGTCCGACGCAATCCAACAAAAACTAGCCCGGATATTTCACCAAAAAGAGTTCGGCACAGCCTTTAAACCCGCATAAAATCTGTTTGCGAAGTGGATTTATGTGGAGACTGTGCCGATGCCAAATTGTACCGCTGATTCGATGAATTTTGGGCGCTTGGGCCGCCGGGTGATTGAAGCAAATTTTCAAGGTGGAGCCATCAGTTCGGATGGCGGATTGGTGCTGTTACGGCAAATCGACCGACGCATCGGTTTGTCAAAAGCAATTGCACAGGTTCTGCATGATCCACGCGATCCGGATCGAATTATCCATTCGTTACGCGATCTGATCGCCCAGCGGCTATACGGTTTGTGCTGCGGCTACGAGGACCTGAACGATCATGATCGGCTACGGCATGATCCTCTCCTGCAAACGGCGGTCGGCAAGGTGGAACCGCTGGCCAGCAGCCCAACCTTTTCACGTCTGGAAAACCGAGCATCGCGTGCCGACATCCTGGCGTTGAATCAGGTGCTGGTCGAGCAGTTCATCGCCTCGCATCACAAGGCACCGGCGGAACTGATTCTCGACATCGATGCTTCCGACGTTCCGTTGCACGGTGACCAGGAGTTGGCGGAGTTTCACGGCTACTACGATCACTATTGTTATTTGCCGCTGTACGTGTTTTGCGGCCAGGCCATGCTGAGTTGTGTGTTACGACCAAGTCGCATCGATGGCGCCAAACAAGCCGCCGCCGTCATCAAACTTTTGCTGAGCCGGTTGCGTCAGGCTTGGCCGGAGACAAAGTTCATCGTTCGCGGCGATTCCGGGTTTTGCCGGCAACTACTCATTCGCTGGTGCGAACGCCATGACGTGGGTTATGTGATCGGCGTGGCACGCAATGCCCGCTTGCAGAAAGCCGTCGCTGACTGGGAAGCCGAGCTGGAAGCGGATTTTGCCAAGACACACAGCAAACAGCGCATGATCCGTGAATTTCGGTATGCCGCCAAGTCGTGGAACCGCGAACGGCGTCTGGTGACCCGACTCGAATTCGGCAGCCAAGGCCGTAATCCACGTTTCGTGGTCACCAACCTCGATTTGCCGCCTGAGTCACTTTACGATGAACTCTATTGCCTGCGCGGCGAAGCCGAAAACCGTATCAAGGAAACGCAACTGGACTTGTTCGGCACCCGTGCCAGTTGTCATGCGTTCCTGGCCAACTGGTTGCGTCTGTTGCTCGCCGCCTTGGCCTATACCCTGATGCAACGTCTACGCAGCATCGCTCTGGTCGGCACTGAACTGGCAAACGCCCAAGCCGCGACCATCCGCGTCAAATTGCTCAAGATAGGCGCCTCCGTGATCCGCAACAGCCGCCGTATCCGTATTCTGTTGGCCTCTCACCATCCTGAGCGGGAAACCTTTCTCACCGCCTCGCGCGCTTTAGCGCCTTGACCTCATGGCGTGCTGTTCCCGGCACGATTAAACAACGGGGTAAGGGGCACTGCACCTTGCGTTCTGCAAATCACCCATTTTCGCAATGATCTGAACAAACTTCCCGCATGAAATGGCTGATCGGATCAAGTATGCCGTTCTGGCGACCTATGGTGAAATATCCGGGCTAATCGGCAATTGACCGACGGCGGGAAATACATACAGCTCAAAGCGGCGGAGTTTCTTTTGATGGGTGATGTCGCGGACGGTGTGAGCGTTTGAGGCTAACCATTCGCGGCATACATGCTCAAAGCTGTTAATTACAGGCAAGCCAGCGTCAAGACGTTTCTTGTTTTCTGTTACCCGCTTTTGTGCGGCCTTGTTTTCTTTTCGCGTGTTGCTAGGGTCGGTGCCATTGGCGACGCTGTTTCGTGCTTCTGATGCCTTGGCTCTGGCGTTGGCCAATGTAATTGCCGGGTAAGTGCCAAGCGATAACGTTTTGCGTTTGCCGCCAATGCTGTAATCAAATCTCCACCACTTCGCGCCGTTGGGTTTGATTAGAAGATACAAGCCTTCGCCGTCATTGAGGCGTTGATCCTTTTCGGTAGGCTTGGCGTTTCGGATGGCAACATCTTTCAGCAGCTCTTTAGCCATTTGCAGTAACTCCGATGAAATTTGCAGTAACTTTTTGTTACTGATTTTGAGTTACTGTAAAACTTACTGCAAAAAATGCAAGATAACACTGGTTGTTACTGGATTTCTCTGGACAATAAAAAACCCGCTAAGCCATACAGCTTGCGGGTTTTTAAATTTCTTTGGACTACTCTGGAAGAGTAGGTGGTACCGAGGGTCGGAATCGAACCGACACTCCCGAAGGAACCGGATTTTGAATCCGGCGCGTCTACCAGTTTCACCACCCCGGCAAAGAAAGCGTCATTATACTGGCTTTTTTAGAAAAGCCAAATATTTTTTTGTTTAGGCTTCCAAGGTCACGGCCGCTCTGAGTTTTTTCATTGCGTTTTGCTCCAATTGCCGAATACGCTCGGCAGACACTTGATAGCGATCAGCTA
Organism: Methylomonas montana; assembly: GCF_030490285.1. Classification (NCBI taxonomy): domain Bacteria; kingdom Pseudomonadati; phylum Pseudomonadota; class Gammaproteobacteria; order Methylococcales; family Methylococcaceae; genus Methylomonas; species Methylomonas montana. The sequence goes on from NZ_CP129884.1 coordinate 2,380,193, forward strand.
ATTCATGTAACGTTGCTTTTTCTTCTACTAACCAGCGACTCGCAAGGATGTCACGGCTTCTGTCGTCCAAGCCCGCCATCGCATCCATTAATAACTCTTCCTTACGCCCCTCCCAGTCGCTGTTTTCCAGTAACAGGGCCGGATCGGCACCGTGTTGCTCCAGATACGCGATAGGCGCTTGGACATGATCGTCGCTGTCGTCGTTGGTCGGTTCTAAACACACATCGCGACCATCCAATCGCCGCTCCATCTCGTAAACGGTTTTGACATCCACATCCAGATTTTCGGCAATCGCTTCCGCGTCGTCTTGCGACAGATAGCTTAAGTCTTTTTTGAATTTACGTAGATTAAAGAACAATTTGCGTTGAGCTTTAGTGGTAGCGACTTTAACGATGCGCCAATTTTTGATCACATATTCGTGAATTTCGGCTTTGATCCAATGCACGGCAAACGATACCAGGCGTACGCCCATGTCCGGATCGAAGCGCTTTACCGCTTTCATCAAGCCGATATTGCCTTCTTGCACGATATCGGCCAACGGTAAGCCGTAACCCGCATAGCCTCTGGCCACATGGGCGACAAACCGTAGATTGGACATTACCAACTCACGCGCGGCATTCAGATCGCCTTCATCCCGGTAACGCAAAGCCAGTTCTTGCTCCTGCTCAACGCTGAGTTTGGGCATCCGGGCTATCAGGCTTAAATAAGAATCAAACGTCCCAACCGACAAATTGATCGGTAAAGCCAAGCTGTTGTTCATAACACCCTCGATTTCGGTGGAATAAATTAACGATGTCCGAATTCTAGCACTCGATTAGCATGAGTGCTAATAATTTAATAAATCCGTTAACTTCCCTATAGTTACAACGAATTCAGGCACGAGTTAGACTGAATACCGGCTATCCGCCGCCTTTACGAATTCCGGCCAAACTCGTTAAAATGATAGCCAAACCAATATTTGCCGCGTGCCATCGCAAAACCATCTAACCCCATAACCATTTACTCACACATGTCCGCTACCGATAGCCCAGTTTCATCCAACTTTATTAGACACATCATCGCCGCCGATCTGGCCGTCAATAAAAACAGCGGTAAAGTCGCCACCCGCTTTCCTCCAGAACCTAACGGCTATCTACATATCGGCCATGCCAAATCGATTTGTTTGAATTTCACGCTGGCTGCCGAGAACAACGGCACCTGCAACTTGCGCTTCGACGACACCAATCCGGAAAAAGAAAGCGTCGAATATATGGAGGCCATCGAGCGCGATGTGCAATGGCTGGGTTTCAAATGGGCCGGCAAATACCACGCCTCCGACTATTTCGAGCAACTGTATGCCTACGCGGTGCAGTTGATTAAACAAGGCGATGCTTATGTCGACAGCTCCACCGCTGAACAAATGCGCGCCGACCGCGGCACCTTGACCGAACCCGGTAAAGAAAGTGCCGACCGCAGCCGTAGCATAGAGGAAAACCTGCATTTGTTTACGCGGATGCGGGCCGGTGAGTTCGCAGACGGCCAATATGTATTGCGCGCCAAAATCGACATGGCCTCGCCTAATATTAATATGCGCGATCCAACTATTTACCGTATTCGCCGCGTCCATCATCAACGTACCGGCGACGCCTGGTGTCTGTACCCGATGTATGACTACACCCATTGCATTTCCGACGCATTAGAAGGCATCACCCACTCTATTTGCACCTTGGAATTTGAAGATCACCGCCCGCTTTACGACTGGGTGTTGGACAAATTGCAAACGCCTTGCCATCCGCAGCAAATCGAATTCGCCCGCCTGCAATTGGAATACACCATCGTCAGCAAACGTAAACTGTTGCAATTGGTTACCGAAAAACACGTCAATGGCTGGGACGATCCGCGCATGCCGACTATTTCCGGCCTGCGCAGGGCCGGTTTTACCCCGGAAGCGATTCGCGATTTCTGCGAGCGCATTGGCGTTACCAAAAACGATTCCTGGATCGAAATGGGCGTACTGGAAAACTGCATTCGCGAGGACTTGAACGAACGCGCGCCGCGGGCAATGGCCGTATTAAGACCATTAAAAGTGGTCATCAGCAACTGGGAAGACGGCAAAACCGAAACCTACCAAATTGCCAACCATCCGCAAAAACCGGAAATGGGCAGCCGCGAAGTCAGCTTTTCCAAAACCATACTGATCGAACAAGACGACTTCATGGAAAATCCGCCTAAAGACTTCAAGCGCTTGGTGTCAGGTGGCGAAGTCAGGCTACGCGGTTCTTATGTCATCAAATGCGAGGAAGCGATTAAAGACGCTGCCGGCAATATCGTCGAACTGCGTTGCAGTTACGATCCGGCCACATTGGGCAAGAATCCGGAAGGCCGCAAAGTCAAAGGCGTGATTCATTGGGTATCCGAGCAACATGCCCTGCCAGCCGAATTGCGTTTATATGATCGATTGTTCAGCCATCCTAACCCGGACACGCTGGATAACTTCCTGGATGGCATCAATCCCAACTCACTGGAAGTATTGAGCGATTGTCGGGTGGAAGCCAGCCTGGCCCATGCTTCCCCGGATACTCGCTATCAATTCGAGCGCACCGGCTATTTTTGTCTGGACTATGCCGACAGCAAACCGGAAAAACTGGTGTTTAACCGCACCGTGACATTACGCGACAGTTGGGGCAAATAAGCCCTTCAACATGCAAGCCTTAATCCGCCACCTTGAAACACAAACCGGGCAATCCTTGCAAAGCCCGCGCTTTAGCTGTGTCGGTGGCGGCGACATCAATAGCGCTTACCGACTGCAAACCGCCAATAGCGACTGGTTTATCAAATTGAACCGCGCCGACTTGGCGGCTATGTTCTCCGCCGAAGCGGCCGGTTTGCGGGAGTTGGCTTCTATCGGCACGCTAAGGGTTCCGGAAGTAATTTGCTTCGGCGAATTTCAACAGCATGCCTATCTGGTGCTGGAATTTATCGAACTGGGCTCACTAAACAGCTGGAGCGCCAGCTTATTTGGTCAACAGCTCGCCCGGCTTCACCGACAGCCGCAAGCCTATTTCGGCTGGCCCATCGACAACACCATCGGCTCCACCCCACAACACAACGCCAGATACGACGATTGGGTGAGTTTTTGGCGACGACAACGCCTGGGCAAACAATTGCAGTTTGCCGCCGCCAACGGTTATGGCGGCTCACTGCAAACTCAAGGGGAAAAACTGCTGGAAAGAATTGGCGATTTTTTTAGCGATTACCACCCTCACCCCTCCTTACTGCACGGCGATTTATGGGGCGGCAACGCAGCCTCGGACCATCAAGGGCAACCAGTAATGTTCGACCCAGCCTGTTATTACGGCGATCGCGAAGCCGATATCGCGATGACCGAATTATTCGGCGGTTTCGGCCGCGACTTTTACGACGGCTATCGTGGCGAATATCCGCTGGACGCCGGTTACAAAACCCGCAAAACCCTCTACAACCTTTATCATATTCTCAATCATCTCAATCTGTTCGGCCACGGCTATTTGAGCCAAGCCAACGCCATGATCGGTCAATTACTCGCCGAACTGAAATAAAAGTTCGGCAATACCGACCAAAATCAAGCCACTTTAAATTGCTCCACCAAATGGTGCAGGTTATCGCTGACGACGGTTAACGAAGAGGCGCTACGTTTATTTTTTTGCGCCGCCTCGGTTGATTGTTTGGCTAGGCTGGCGGTTTGCACAAAATTACCGGCGATTTGTTCGGTGGCTTGAGATTGTTGTTTGGCGGCCGAGGCGATCTCCACGCTTTTCTGGTAAATGCTGTCTATCGAGCTTTTAATGCCCTCGAACGCATCGTGAACCTGCCGCACGGCTTGCGAGGCCTCGGCCGCCGCAAGTTGCTGGTTATTCATCAATGACACGGTGTTATGGGTCGCCTTATTCAACTTGTCCACCAAAGCCTGTATCTGGTTCGCGGAATGGGCGGTATTGGCCGCCAGACGTCTGACTTCGTCCGCCACCACTGCAAAACCTCGGCCGTGTTCGCCGGCCCGAGCCGCCTCGATCGCCGCATTCAAGGCCAGCAAATTGGTTTGTTCGGCAAAGCCCTGAATCATATCCAATACGCCGGCGATAGCCGACGCATCCTGTTGTAATAATTGCAAAGCGGCGGCAGAATCGTCGATCACCTTGGCCAAACCAACGACTTTATCGTTGGTTTGACTCATGTGCTGTACGCCCTGCTCTATCAAACCTTGTGACAAGGTGGTGGCATTTTGCGATTCGGCGGCATTTTCGGCAACGCCGCGAAACGATTTCGATAACTCGGCCATCTGCCGAGCCGCAAATTCGGTGGCTTCTTGTTGTTCGGCGATAATACTTTCCAGATTGTGAGCCACGCCGACGATATTGCCGCCGTATTGCCTTAACGCCGAGCTCTCCTGATTGATGTTACGAATCAACAAATTGAAATAGTCGTGCAGTTTGTCTAGTGCCGATTGGGAATGTTTAACTTCGGTAATCCGGCTACGCAACGCAAATCTGGTGCGTAAATCACCATCGGCCAAGCTATCGATATGGCCGCTGATTTGGCTGATAATCCTGGATAAATGCCGCTTCAACAGCATCATCAGCACGCTGATCGCGACGATAAACAACAAACAGACGGCGATCGTCAGATAAAGCGCACGTTCATAATACTGATAACCGGCGGTCACTTCAGTCGCCAATGCCTGCAAATCAGCTTGGAAGTCCTGCATTTGCCGATTGATCTTATCCCGGCTGTCCCTTTTTTGCTGGGCTAGCCGACGGGCATTATCCAGCTCCTTATCATAACGCCCCAATAGCGAGCCGAATTCCGCTATCGGTGCCACGGCCATATCTTCCTGGTGGTTTTTACCGGTCGCCGAACCTAAGCTAAACAACTCTTCCTCACCGGTTTCACTGGTCAACACACCTAACAATGGCAATTTAGCCAGAGTGGCGGAGCCCGCGCTGAGTGCTTGCAAATAATGGTCGAAAGCATCGCCGCCCGCCGCTTGATGACTGAAATAACTTTGCCTGAGCTTGGACAGATTCTGCAAAGCAGATTGTAACTGGCTGATATTTTGCAGATAAGCCATTCTGTCACTTTGCGGGGCCTGCCGCGCCTGATCGACGTAATCGAGTAACTTCTGCAAATGCCCCGCCATTTGTTGTTCGTTATTGATCAACAACACTTGGGGATCCGCCAACTTACCGGCTGCAGCCAGTTCCGGTAATGTCGAGTCTTGCAGCGTGACCAACATCTTCAAGAACGGCGAGCGCACCGCCGGCGACAGATGAGGGTTTTGTTCGATCTCGCTTTTAAGCGTTTGCAAATTACGGGAAATGGTCGGCAACAAGGTCGCTTCGCCGCTGGCTAAATAAGCGAATATCGGCTGATTGACTTGAATGTAAATTGTGTCCTTTTGCTGGCCGAAAAATTCGACTGTTTGATAGGCATCGTTAAGATGACGCAGCGACCAGCTGACCGCGAAGACAAAACCCACCAAAATTGCCGTCAACGCCACGGTCACTAATCTCAATATCTGATTGATTTTCATAAGCCCTTTAGGAATGAATATTGGCGAGAGCGCCAAAAGAAGTGCCAGGGCCGTTAATGTATTGGCCGTTTATGACAGCTTTGTGACAAGCACCAAGCAGTGAACCGATAAAGCGAACTGCAACACACAAATAGCAGCACCTTTGGCCGGCTCCAATTAACTAGCAGGTTAAATCAGCATCGGTTCCGCAAGCGTTTTGCGTCCGCTATTTTTTGACATATTTCTGACATATTCGCTGACTAGAATTCGCAGCACATTCCTTTCTGCAGGACACTTAGCAATGATCGATGCCGAACGCATACTTCAAGAAACCTATCCGGACTTTAAATTAGGCAAGGACAATAAACTGGTCGTAAAAGCCTTGAAAAAGCTGATCCACGAAGACGATTTCAACGAAGTGATTCGCAAAAACCAACATTTGCGCGGCTTTGCCTTCCTGGACAAACTGCTGCATTACTTCAAATTCAATTATCAGGTCAGCAACGATTGCTATAACAACATTCCCTCGGAAGGCCGGCTGCTGATCGTCGCCAATCATCCAATCGGCACCTTGGACGGCCTGGCCTTGGTGAAGCTAATCCGCTCGGTACGGCCGGATGTCCGCATCGTCGCCAATCGGGTGCTGTCGCACATGGAACCGCTGCAATCGATATTCCTGCCGGTCGATGTGTTGTCGGACAAAAAAAAGCTTAAAGATGTTTATAAAGTGATGCTGGATGCGCTGGAAAACGAGGAAGCCATCATTTTCTTCCCAGCCGGCGAAGTCTCGCGCATCACCCCCAAAGGTATCCGCGACGGCGCCTGGCAATCCGGCTTTATTAAGCTGGCCCGCCGGGCGCAGTGCCCTATTCTGCCTATTCATATCAAGGCCAAAAATTCGGCTTTGTTCTATAGCGCCTCGACGCTGTACAAGCCACTGGGCACCATGCTGCTGGTCAAGGAAATGTTCAACAAGAAAGGCCAGGAAATCAAATTTCTGGTCGGCGCGCCGGTACCCTATCAAGCCATCGCTGAAAGCGAGGAAAGCAATAAGCAGCTCAGCCAACGTTTTCGTAAGCACGTGCAAAACCTGGGTAAGAAAAACAAGCTGTCGTTGTTCGAGACCGTCGCGACTGTGGTGCATCCTTCCGATACCAAGGCCGTGAAGAAGGCTCTGTACCAATCGCGTTTACTCGGCGAGACCCGCGACGGCAAGAAAATCTTTTTATACCAGTTTCAGGACGATTGCCCGGTGATGCGGGAGATTGCCCGTTTGCGCGAACTGACCTTCAGAACTGTCGAGGAAGGCACCGGCCTGGCCCTGGATCTGGACAAATTCGATATCTATTACAGCCACATCGTGCTGTGGGACGACAACGATCTGGAAATCGTCGGCGCTTATCGGGTCGGCGAAGGCCCGGCCATCATGGCTAGTCACGGCGTGGAGGGTTTTTACACGCAAACCTTGTTCGATTTGCGCAGCGAATTCGAAGCCTATCTACCCTACAGTATCGAATTGGGCCGCAGCTTCGTGCAACCGCGCTACTGGGGACAACATAGCCTGGATTACCTCTGGTACGGCATAGGCGCCTATTTGCGCGAACGTCCGGACATTAAATATCTATTCGGCCCGGTCAGCATCAGCAATGCCTACCCTCAGGCCGCCAAGGAACTGATCATTGGCTTCTATCAACAGCAATGCGGCTCCGATTTACAACATACCAAAGCCAGAACACCGTTCGTGATCTCCCAAGCTGGTCAAGCCTTCGCCGCCAGCGAGTTTAGTGCGGACTATTCCACCAGCTTTAAAATATTGAATAGCGAACTGAAAAAACTGGGCGTCAAGGTGCCCACGCTATATAAACAATACGTGGAATTATGCGTCGATAAGGGCTGCCATTTCATCGACTTTAATATCGATCCGGACTTTAACAACTGTATCGACAGCCTGATCATGGTAGAAATCGATAAAATCTCACCCAAGAAAAGACAGCGCTATATCGAAAAATCGCTGGCCTGCTAAATATAAACGCATGGACAAGCAAGCTTTCCCGGAGTTGGAGCAGCTGGAAGCGCTGATCGCGCAATTCGGCGACCGTGCCCGTTGCGAGATTGTCGAACAGATCGCTTATAAAGACAGCCTATTTCCGATACATTGCCTCAGCTTGGGCTCAACCAGCCCGGACGTACCGGTATTGGCATTTTTCGGCGGCGTGCATGGCCTGGAGAAAATCGGCTCGGAAGTGATACTGGCTTATCTGCAAACCATTTTGCAATTGCTGGATTGGGACGAGGAATTCAACACCCGCTTGCAGCATTCGCGCTTGGTGTTCGTCCCCATCGTCAATCCGGTCGGCGTGTTTCGCGGCACGCGCTGCAATGGCCACGGCGTGGATTTAATGCGCAATTCGCCGATCGAGAGTGTCGGCAATACCCGGCTTTACAGCGGCCAACGTTTCAGCGCCAGGCTGCCCTGGTATCGCGGCCACGAATCGAAAATGGAACAAGAAGCCCAGGCTTTATGTCGCGTCGTGCATCAGCATTTGTTCAACGCACCGCTATCGATAGCCATAGACCTGCATTCCGGTTTCGGCATCCACGACAGACTTTGGTTTCCCTATGCATCCAAGCAAACGCCATTCCCGGGTATCGCCGAAGCGTACGGCCTGAAACAGCTATTTGATCGTTGCTATCCCCACCATTTCTATAAAATAGAACCGATGAGTCAGGAATATGTCATCAGCGGCGATCTTTGGGATTACTTGTACGACGATTTCGTCGACCGACATGGCACACAAAGGGTTTTCCTGCCACTGACATTGGAAATGGGTTCCTGGCTGTGGCTACGCAAGAGCCCGACGCATTTGTTTCAGCGCCACGGTTTATTTCATCCCTTGCTGCCGCATCGCCAACAACGCATCATGCGCCGGCATTTGACCTTATTCGATTTCCTGTATCGCAGCCTGCTCTACCCAAAAAAATGGGTGGGGTTAGGCGGCCAACAACAAGACGATAACCGGCAACAGGCCTTGGATCTGTGGTATGACTAATATGGCCGGCCGACATTGGCTATTGCTGCGTGGTTTATGCCGCGAAACGGCGCATTGGGGCGATTTCCCAGCATGGTTACAAACGGCTTTTCCGGAATCCACTGTCAGCACTCTCGACTTACCCGGCACCGGCCGGTTTTACCGACAAATAAGCCCGAACAGCATCGAAGCGATAACGGAACACGCCCGCCTCCAGGCTTTACAAGATGGCTTATTGGCACAGCCGGTTACCGTCCTAGCGCTATCGCTTGGCGGCATGGTGGCTTGGGAATGGATGCGACGCTATCCGCAAGACATCGCGGCGGCGGCCCTGGTGAATACCAGCTTTGCCGGCTTGAGTCCTTTTTATCGGCGCTTACGTTGGCAGAGTTATCGGCAATTTCTTGGACTATTGCTGGAGCGGGAATTATACGAGCGAGAACTGGCGATCATTCGCCTAATCAGCAATCGTCGCACACATGATTTGGAAACCGCGGCGGCATGGGCGGAAATACAGCAAGCAAGACCGATCGGCTTTACGAATGCCGTGCGGCAAATCGTCGCCGCCAGCCGTTACCGGCCCGGCAATCACAAACCCAAAACACCAGTCTTGTTGCTGAATAGCCGGTGCGACCGTTTAGTCGCACCGGCTTGTTCCGATGCCATTCATGAAAAATGGCAAATAGAGACCGTCAGCCACCCATGGGCTGGACACGATCTGAGCTTGGACGATGGAGCCTGGCTGGTAAACCGTTTAAAAGACTGGACCACCCAGCTAACGGTTTAAATCAAACGCTTATTTGATTTCAAACTCGGCTTTATTACGGCCGGCTGCCAACAATTCCTGCATCCATTTCGGCGCCAATCCGCGACCGGACCAAGTGAGCGATGCATCGTTGGGGCTGCAGTATCTGGCCGCCACTTTACCGGTTTTTCTTTCGGCTTTTTTTTCGCCTTCTTGAATATCGACAGTCACGCCAATAGAAGCTGCTAATTCTTTAATTTGAGCAATAACTTCTTTGCGTTTACTGGACTGCCTTTCTTTCAAAGCTTTTTCAGCTTTTTCTTTTAAAGCTTCTAATTCAGAATCTGAGAGTTTAGTTAAATCAGTCATATTTTCCTCGTTGATCAAAAAACCCAAGCAATTCTATCACCGAATTCTAATAAATAAAACTGCTATTCGGGATTTACCATGAAATTGACTTCGGAGTATACCTTGGCTTTTTTATCCGCCAACTGTACTTGCCATTCGCCTTTATCTTTAGCGGACAGGGTTTTACTAGACCAAACCTTAGATATTGGCTCTTTTATATCTAATTGTTTTTGATAAACGATTTGACCATTACGACGCCATTGATGAAAAAGCAGCTGACCTTTCATGTTTTTTATTTCGCTAAAATAAAACAATTCGGCAGATTGAGTGGCGGCGAGCCTAAGCGGCAACTTAATCGGCTCGCCTGGTTCGTTGTCTTTAGGTTTACCATTTAACGAAGCCCTAATAACGCTACGGTTGAATATAATAGCTGCCGGCTTTTTAGTCATCTCGGCCTTTTTAATACTTTCCTGATGGTTTTCGAGCACAGGTAAAGTAGCCGGCGCCGTTTTATTTAAAACTGCAGGGGCTTGCGATTCAACAGAATCCGCATCACTTTTTTCGATTGCTGGAACTTTTAGCGCGGGCTCGATCTGAGTATCACTTGTTTGATCATTGTCGCTAAGCCAGGAATACAGAACGGCTATTATTAAGACTAACGTGATAGCGGCTACAAGTATTCGGCGTGTATGCCAGACCGTGACCATCTGCGGCTGTGTTTTTGGCTTTGCTGGTCTATTTTTATCATAATTTATTTTGATAACGACTTTATTATCCGACATGTTTTTTCCCGACGCTTAATAAACAAATACAGACCAACCCACTTTATACGCTAGCCTTTTACAACTTTTTCTCCTTGGTAATATAACATTTTAGCTCTACCATAATCAGTTCCACTTGCCGAAAACCTGGATGTTCGCATGAGTAGCCTGCTTAAACAATTCGAAGAGTCCTCCTCGTTGTACGGTGGCAATGCCCAGTACGTCGAGTATTTATACGAACAGTATCTGAACGATCCCGATACCATTAGCCAGAGCTGGCGGCAACGCTTCGACCGCATCCACAGCGGCGCAACCGAAGACACGCCGCATAGCATCATTGTCGAGCGCTTCGAGAAATTAGCGATCGCCGAGCCCGGCCGACTGGCCAGAATGCAAGGCTTTACCGAACAAAGCGTCAAGAAGCAATCGGCCGTGGCTCGGCTGATCAACCATTATCGGGTCAAGGGCCATCAAATCGCCGCCAACAATCCGCTGGGCAAGTCGCAAAGCGTCCCGGCCGACTTGGAGCCGATCTATTACGGCCTGACCGAAGCCGACATGAGCACGCTGTTCGACACCGGCGGCCTATGCGGTGTGGACCGTCTGCCTTTGAAAGCGATCATCCAGACGCTGAACGAAGTCTATTGCGGCAGCATCGGCAGCGAATACATGCACATCGTCGACGACGAGAAGAAGCGCTGGATCAAGGATAAGCTGGAAGGCGCGAAACCGGATTTTTCCAGCCATCCGGAGAAACGCCAATGGTTATTGAAATTACTGGTTGCCGCCGAAGGACTGGAAAAATTCCTGCATCGCAAATATGTCGGCCAGAAGCGTTTTTCGCTGGAAGGCGGCGAGTCGCTGATACCGGTTCTCGACGAATTGATTCAACGCGCCGGCGAAAATAAGGGACAGGAAATTGTGATCGGCATGGCCCATCGCGGCCGCCTTAACGTACTGGTCAATATTCTCGGCAAGAGTCCGGCGGTGTTGTTCGGCGAATTCGAAGGCACCCACACCTCATTGCCGGGCGCGCTGACCGGCGACGTCAAATACCACCAGGGCTTTTCCTCCAATATCGCCACGCCGGGCGGACCGATTCATTTAACGCTGGCCTTCAACCCTTCACATCTGGAAATCATCAATCCGGTGGTAGAAGGCTCGGTGAAGGCCCGCCAGGATAGGCATGGGGTCGACGGTTTCGAAGCCATCGTGCCGATATTGATCCACGGCGACGCCGCGTTCGCCGGTCAGGGCATCGTGATGGAAACCTTGAATATGTCGGAAACCCGCGCCTTCTCGACCGGCGGCACCGTGCATATCGTCATCAACAACCAGATCGGTTTCACCACCAGCAATCCGTTCGACGCCCGCTCCACGCTGTATTGTACCGACGTCGCCAATATGATCCAGGCGCCGGTGTTTCACGTTAACGGCGACGACCCGGAAGCGGTGATTTTTATTACCCAACTCGCGTTGGATTACCGAAACACTTTTCATAAAGATGTGGTGATCGATCTAATCTGCTACCGCCGCCACGGCCATAATGAGGCTGACGAACCGGCCGCCACCCAGCCGATGATGTATAAATCAATCCGCGACCACCTGACGCCGCCGCAAATCTACGCGCAAAAACTGATCGCCGAAGGCGTGGTCACCGAAGACATCGTCCAGAAAATGGAGCACGATTATCAGCAACTGCTAAATGAAGGCCTGCCGGTATCGCGCCCTATCATCGAAAACAACGTCTATTCCTATTCCGCGCGTTGGGTGCCTTACCAGAACAAACACTGGGACACACCGGTCGATACTGCGATCCCTCTGGAACATATCCAGTTTTGCAACCAACGCTTGCAAAGCCTGCCGGAAGGTTTCGAACTGCATCCTCGCGTCGCTAAAGTGATGGAAGACCGCAACAAAATGGCGGCCGGCGAGCTGCCGATGGACTGGGGCTTTGCGGAAAACCTGGCTTACGCCACGTTATTGCTGGAAAACTATCATATGCGTCTGACCGGCCAGGACATCGGCCGCGGCACCTTCTCGCACCGCCACGCCATTTTGCTGAATCAGGCCAACGGCGAAAACTATATCCCGCTGAAGTATTTGAGCGAACAACAAGGCCGGGCGCAGATCTTCAACTCGCTGCTGTCGGAAGCCGGCGTGCTGGGCTTCGAATATGGCTACAGCTCAACGGAACCCAATAAACTGGTGATCTGGGAAGCCCAATTCGGCGACTTCGCCAACGGTGCGCAAGTGGTGATCGATCAGTTCATCAGCTCCGGCGAAACCAAATGGGGCAAACTTAGCGGTCTGGTGATGCTGTTACCGCACGGCTTCGAAGGCCAAGGGCCCGAGCACTCTTCGGCCCGCCTGGAACGTTACTTACAGTTGTGTGCCGATCAGAATATCCAGGTCTGCGTACCCACGACGCCCGCGCAAATTTTCCATTTGCTGCGTCGGCAGATGTTACGTCAGTATCGCAAACCGCTGATCGTGATGAGCCCGAAGAGTTTGTTGCGCCACAAATTGGCGACATCAACCCTGACCGACTTAACCCATGGCGAATTTTTTAACGTGATCGGCGAACAGGACGACATCGATCCTTATCATGTCACTCGCGTGGTATTGTGCGCCGGCAAGGTGTATTACGATCTGCTTGAAACACGCCGCTTAGAACAGGAGCAACTTCGCCATGTCGCCATCATTCGCATCGAACAGTTGTATCCATTCCCCAATGACCAATTCAAACGGGAAATCGATAAATATCCCAATATCGAACATATCGTCTGGTGCCAGGAAGAACCTAAAAATCAGGGTGCCTGGTACCAAAGTAAGCATCACTTTTTCGACTTAGTCGATAAGAACATTCCTATCAGCTATGCTGGCCGGGTCGCGGCAGCGGCACCAGCGGTAGGCAATTACAAAACCCATCTCAACGAACAACGCGCGGTGGTTCACGTCGCGCTCTATGGCAGCAACGAAGGAAATACACATGAGCTTTGAAATTCTGGTCCCCAGCCTTCCCGAATCCGTGTCCGACGCCACTTTGGTCACCTGGCACAAGCAATCCGGCGACTGGGTTAACGAAGGCGACAATCTGGCTGATCTCGAAACCGACAAAGTCATCCTGGAAGTGCCGGCGCCCAAATCGGGTACGCTGGTTGAGCTTGTGGTTCAGGATGGCGAAACCGTGGTAGGCGGACAACTGTTGGCCAGGCTGGACGCACAACCCGCCAAACCGGCGCCAGTATCCGAGAAAGCGGAAGAAGTCATTCTTAGCCCTTCGGTACGCCGACTGGTCACCGAACAGGACATTGATCCACAAACCATTAGCGGCTCCGGCAAACATGGCCGTATTCTGAAAAGCGATGTGCTGGATGCGCTGGGTACTCAAGCACAGGTCGACGCTGTAAAACCGGCGGCAACGGAAAACGCGCCCTCGCCACTCTCGGCCACTGCCATTGCCAGTTTGCGCCCGGAACAGCGGGTACCGATGACTCGCTTGCGCGCTAAAGTCGCCGAGCGCTTGCTGCAAGCCCAACAGAACGCGGCCATGTTGACTACCTTTAACGAAGTCAATCTAAAAGCCGTGATCGACTTGCGTAATCAATACAAAGATCGCTTCGAAACCAAACACAACGTTAAGCTGGGTTTCATGTCCTTCTTTGTGAAGGCCTCCATCGAAGCGTTGAAACGTTTTCCGGCCATCAACGCCTCGATCGACGGCAACGACATCATCTATCACGGCTATTACGACATCGGCATTGCCGTGACCACTCAGCGCGGCTTGATCGTACCTATTCTGCGCGATGCGGATCAGCTGGATTTCGCCGGTATCGAAAAAGGCATCCACGATTTCGGCAACAAAGCCCGCAACGGCTCGATTAGCGTCGAAGACCTCAGTGGCGGTACGTTTACCATCACCAACGGCGGTATCTTCGGTTCGATGCTTTCCACCCCCATCCTAAACCCGCCGCAATGCGCGATCCTGGGCATGCATGCCATCAAGGACCGGCCGATAGTGGAACACGGTGAAATCGTGATCCGGCCAATCATGTACTTGGCTTTATCCTACGACCACCGATTAGTCGACGGCAAGGAGGCGGTGCAATTTTTGGGCATCATCAAGGAATGCCTGGAAGCACCGGCGCATTTGTTGTTGAACATTTAAACGCTAATTGAAAATATGTACAGATATGGTTTCGTGCTGATATTTTTATTGTTATCAACTACTGTATTTGCCGAAACCAATAAGGCTGAGATCCCGCTGCCATTAGTGAACAACGTTAAAAAATTAAGCGAACTACTAATGGACGCACATGCGTCTGTAACTATTGAACCAGCGACCATCGAGCGTATCGATTTGAAACCAAACCAATCGACCTACCTAATATTATTTATTGTAGAGAGTTATCTCGGAGGAAATAGCTGGACCCAATATTTGGCAGCGTTTGATTTGGTGAAAGGAGAAGATGGCAAACCAGATAGTTACCCATTAATTGATTTTATTCCTATAGGCGGAACCGGTTGCCGTATCGTTCAGAAACTAAATCCTAATGCAGCAACTATACGCGACAACGGCGAAAAAGTTTTCCGTTTAGATGTTTTAGAAAACACCGAAAGCGATAACCCAAACCATCCTACTAGAACAGCACAACTCGATGTCTTTTTAAAAAGCGGGCGTTTTACCCACTCAAATCAATTGTGTTATGGCCCTTGGCACTGAACCGAAAAAATACCGTTAATGCGTTATCAAATTATCCCCGTCACCGCCTACCAGCAAAACTGCACTTTGCTAGTATGCGAACAAACCAACAAAGCCGCACTGGTAGATCCTGGCGGTGATCTCGATGTATTGCTTAAGGAAGTCAAAAAACAAGGCGTGGAGTTGGAGTCGATTCTGGTCACCCACGGCCATCTCGATCATGTCGGCGGCGTGGCCGAGTTGGCCGCAAATCTCTCGTTGCCAATCATCGGCCCGCATATTGAAGATGACTTCTGGATCAAGGCCTTGGCGGAACAATGCCGAATGTTCGGTTTTCCGGAATCGGCCGGCTTTACCCCGCAGAGATGGCTGAACGACGGCGATATGGTAAAGGTTGGCAACGAGGAGTTACAGGTAATCCATTGTCCAGGCCATACGCCTGGCCATGTGGTATTTTTCAGCGCGGAACAACGGCTAGCGCTGGTCGGTGATGTATTGTTTAAAGGCTCGATAGGCCGTACCGATTTTCCGAAAGGCGACTATCAAACCTTGATCGACTCGATCCAGTTAAAACTCTGGCCCTTGGGCGAAGACGTCAAATTCATCCCAGGCCACGGTCCCATGTCTACCTTTGGTGCGGAAATGCGCAGTAATCCTTATGTCGGGGCCTATCGCTAACAACGTTTCGTCCACGCGCCACTTAGTGATAGCGCCAGCGGAGATATTGATAGATAGCTTTGTACGCTTACGCAAAGCTAATCGTACTGACCAGTTCTCTACCTACGCCGTAATCACCAAGCACTGTACGTTTGTTGGAAAATGGGTGAGTTTAACCTGGATGCCGCTGCGAGGCATCCAGACTACGTAATCTTTGCCCGGCAAACGGCACAGTCACCAAATCGCTCAAAACCGCCTTATCCAGCACTTGTAAAAATTGCTCCACCGCATTTCCCAATAAACCCATCAGACCGCAACGCGTTTGTATCGCACATTGCCCTTGTTTGTTGGGGTTAAAACATTCAGCCATTTGGAAATGCCCTTCCACTTCCCTCACCACGCTACCGACACTAATTTCCCGCGCCGGCCGCGATAAACGAATGCCGCCGCCTTTGCCGCGCACGGTCAGAATAAATCCCTTTACTCCCAATTTGTGCACCACCTTGACCAGGTGGTTTCTGGAAACGCCAAAAAAATCGGCCAATTCGGTGATCGTCACTAGTTTGTCAGTGTGTATAGTCAGATAAATCAGCACGCGTAACGCGTAATCGGTATGAGCAGTCAGTTGCATGTATCGTTAGTCTATTTAAAGCTGTATTTGAAATAAATGTTAATGGAGCCTACACTTCCCAAATAGTTGCATTTTAAAAACATGTTTTTAAAGCTTACCGTTGGAAATTTATGATGTTGATCGAACCCGTTGCTTTGTCCGATTTTTTCCTGAGCTTTTTCAGTGCGGCGTTAATCATCCTACTGGCTACGGTTTACGCAGCATTGTATGCCTGGTCAAAAATCAGCGGCCGCCGTTCTTTAAGCATTGCCGCCTGGCTGGCTTATGCTGCATTATTGGTTTGCGTCGGCGTATTCAGCTACGTCAACCATTTTAACGATTATTGGCTGGTGCTGTCGCTGTTAATGGCGCTTGGCTACGGCTGGATGCCGCGTCTGATCTGGCGATTATCGGCCGCCACTCATGGCGAAAAGACTCATCACTCTCATCAATCAGGAGGTCATCATGACTGAGCAAGTCCCTCGTTGGGCGTCAGAAACGTTCTGGAAAAAAACCGCGATCTGGGTAACCGGCGGCTCCTTTGTCTTGCTGGTTATTTTAACCTTCGATTCCTTAAAACAAATCAGCGCCGGCGGCCCGCGCGTACCGGCTTACAGTGTCATTAACCAAGATGTTAGCTATCGCTTTGACAAGACCAAGCAACGTTATCAACCAACCATAGGCGACGAAGCGCCTTTATTCGGCAAGCTGTTGACTGAAGAGGAAGCAGAAAAACTGGTCGATCACGGCAAAAAAACCGTGCAAGCCAAAAACTGCATGAATTGCCACACTCTGCTGGGTAATGGCGCCTATTACGCGCCGGACTTGACCAAGGCCTGGCTGGATCAGGGCTGGGGAGCGAAAGAATCGCGCGAGCAATTGATGGTCGATTTCCTGCTCGATCCTGAGAAAAATGCCCGTACTTACGGCTCGAATCGGAAGATGCCAAATCTGGACATCACTCAACAAGAGGCCGAAGCGATTGTCGCCTTCCTGAAATGGATGTCGTCTATCGACACCAACGGTTTTCCGCATAATTTCAAAGCCATCGGCGAAGAGGAATAACAGATGACACTCCAAGCTTATCAAGAAAAAGCCACAGTCTGCTGGGCCGACTGCAAACAACGCTACGGCGTATTGATGGCCAACCCGCATTTGAGCGGAGGCCAAAAACTGGCAGTGCATTATTTCACCGTAGCGATGGTGTTATTCATGGCACAGCTGTTGTTCGGTCTGCTGGCCGGCTTGCAGTTTATCTTCCCCAGCTTTTTGTACGAAATCCTGGATTTCAACGTCAATCGCATGGTGCATATTAATGCGATGGTGGTGTGGATGCTCTACGGCTTCCTCGGTTCCGTGTACTGGTTTCTGGAAGAAGAAAGCGGTGTGCCCATCGTTGGCTTGAAATGGGGCCAACTGGCGTTTTGGGTGCTCACCGGCGCCGTAACGGTCGTGGTATTAGTGTACTTGCTGATTCAAATTGGCAGCGGCACCGACACCTCGCTATGGCTGATCAACGAAGGTCGCGAATACATAGAAGCACCGCGTTGGGCCGACATCGGCATTGTCGTGGTGGTGCTGACTTTCTTCTACAACGTTGCCGCCACCTTTACCGCAGGTAAATGGTCCGGCATCGCCGGTGTGTTGACGCTGGATTTAGTGGCCTTGGCCGGCTTGTATCTGGCCGGCATGTTTTATGTAACGAACATTTCCGTCGATCAATACTGGTGGTGGTGGGTGATTCATTTATGGGTGGAAGCCACCTGGGAAGTACTGGTGGGCTGTATCATGGCCTGGAGTTTAATGAAGTTGCTGGGCGTGCGCCGCAAAGTCGTACAAACCTGGCTGTATATCGAAGTGGCGTTGATGTTCGGTTCCGGTATTTTAGGCTTGGGACATCACTATTTCTGGATAGGCACGCCGGAATACTGGTTTACCATCGGCGGTTTCTTCTCGGCACTGGAGCCGATTCCCTTGGTCGCGATGGTGGTGCATTCTATTTACGATGCCGGCGCGCATCGCTTCAAAAACAGCAATCATCCTGCGCTGGCCTGGATCATCGCCCACGCCTTCGGTAACTTTCTCGGCGCTGGCGTCTGGGGATTCATGCACACCTTGCCGCAAATCAATCTATACACCCACGGCACCCAATGGTCGGCTTCGCACGGCCATCTAGCCTTCTTCGGTGCCTATGCGACGATCAACATCGCCTTCTTCTATCTGGCCGCACAGCAAGCGCGCGGTAACGTCTGGATGGGCGGCGAACTGGCCAACGGCTGGCGCTGGAAAACTGCCGCAGTTTTATTGAACCTGGGCGTAATGGGCATGACGGTGGCTTTGTTAATCGCCGGTTACGAGCAATCCTTCATCGAACGCGCCGTCGAAGGCTCAACCTGGGCCGGCTATTTCGCCGCACAGAATCATCCCTGGTTCATGCAAGCGATGATCTGGCGGATGGTATTCGGTTTGATGACTGCGGTGGGCGGCGGTTTGTTGTTCTGGGATTTGTTGGAAATCGGCAAGGGCGAACAACGGCCGGCGGCGGTAATCAGCAACGAAGCCGGATAATCCCAAATCAAGGTGCTTGGGTCGGCGTTTGCCGGTCCAAATAACACGGTAAAGTTCAAGACACAAAAAAGCCCCGCTCGGCGGGGCTTGCTTGCGTCAGCCGGACACTTAATCGATCGTCATGCGCTGACCGCTTTTTTTCAACTTTTTCGCCAGATTCAACGTCAATACGCCGTTCTCGTAACGCGCCTTGCTGGCTTCTTCGTCGATATCCGCCGACAGCTGAAAACTGCGCGACACTTCGCCGTAATAACGTTCGCTCCGCAGCAGTTTGTCGTCTTTGTTTTCCGTATCGACCTGACTGATTTGCGCGCGAATGCTGACCATAGTGCCGTCGATATCCACATGGATATTCTCCTTACCGGCCCCCGGTATTTCGGCTTGCACGACAAATTCGGCAGGATTTTCTTTCACATCGACCTTGATCTGCGACGGCAATGCATCGCCGTGCAAAGGTTTGATGAAATAACCTGGATTTACATCGCGAAACAATTCGTCAAACAGACCGCGACTAACAAATGGACTTAAGTTATTCATGTCGATTCTCCTATTATGTGTTGCTGATAAAACCTGATTGATTTATTAATATGGAGCAGAACCCGATATTTTCAAGAGGGCCAACAATACAACACCGGGTTTATTCGCACAGATTAGCCCTGTCCTGATTGATTCACAAGATGATGGGCGCATTGGATATTTCGTTTGGCTTACTTTTAACAGATGCCGGGAAATGCAGTTGCAGCTGAGCGGTCACCGCAGTAAGTCCGTCAATCACACCACGCTCAAATTCGCCCGCTCTAAACTGTCGTTCCATATCCCGGCAAATGCCTTCCCAAACCACCTCGCCGACTTTGACATGTATACCGCGATCGGCGACGATCTCGACATCACGGTCAGCCAGTAACAGATAGATCAGTACGCCGGAGTTATGCTCGGTATCCCACACCCGGCATTGCGAAAATACTTCGACTGCGCGTTGTTTCGGCGTGACGCCACGGAGCAAGTCGCCTATCTCCAACGCGCTCTCCACTGCGAAACGCACTTCACCCAGATGCAGTCGCTCGCTATCGCCAATCGCCGCCTCAATGGTTCTGAGGGTGCGTTTGGGGAATGCCCGCCACACGCGCCACGGGCCGCTAAAGATGTGCCTAATGAACCTCATAAACTGCATGCTTACCACCGCCCCGACGCGCCGCCGCCGCCAAACCCGCCACCACCGCCGGAAAAGCCGCCGCTACTATAACCACCTCCCCCGCCGAAACCGCCGCCGCGTCCGCCAAAACCTCTGCCATTGCTTTGGGTCATAATGAAAGCCACCAACGCCAGGCCCAATGCGAACAGCAAACCGCCGCCCAAAAACCAAACCAATAGCCCAACCACGCCACCGTTTACCAGTCCGCCGAGAAATCGGCCTAATATTGCTCGCAAGATTCCGCCGCCGACCATCGCCAACAAAAACAGATACGGGAAATATTGATTCAGCTGGCCATCAATCGCGCTTGGCTTAGGCGTAGGCAAGGGTTCGCCCTGGATCAGGCCGATCAAACTATCGACGCCGGCATTTATGCCGGCGGCAAAATCGCCGCGCCGAAAATGCGGAATCATAATGTCGTCGACGATACGCTTAGCCAACACATCCGGCACTACGCCCTCCAAGCCATAACCGACTTCGATGCGGGTGGCGCGGTCGTCCTTGGCCAACAGTATCAGAATGCCGTCATCGATACCCTTGCGACCCAGAAGCCAGTGTTCGACAACGCGAATGGAATATTGAGCAATGTCTTCGGGTTGAGTGCTGGCGACGATCAACACCGCTATCTGGCTGCCTTTTTGCTGCTCAAAGGCTTGCAAGCGTTGTTCCAGGGCTGATTGTTGCGCGGCTGTTAATACGCCAGTCAGATCGGTCACGCGATGCTCAAGATTCGGCACCGCTTGCTCGGCGCTCGCCGCCGTCGCCAATAGGCAAGCCATCAGTAACAAGAAGGCCGCAAATCGGCCAAGCACGGCGGACGCCCGCATTTTATTTGCCAAAATCGACCACCGGCGCGGTGGAAATAGCCTTTTCGTTTTCGACGGTAAACGACGGCTTGGTTTTATAACCAAACAGCATCGCGGTCAGGTTACTCGGGAATGAGCGCACGGTGACGTTATATTCCTTGATCGCAGCGATATAGCGATTGCGAGCCACGGTAATGCGGTTCTCGGTGCCTTCCAGTTGCGCCTGCAAATCGCGAAAATTGGCATCGGCCTTCAGTTGCGGATAATTCTCCGACACCACCAGCAAGCGTGATAAAGCCGAGCTTAACTCGCCCTGCGCTGCTTGAAACTTGGCAAAGGCCTGCTCGTCGTTGACCAATTCCGGCGTCGCCTGAATACTGCCCACCTTCGCTCGCGATGCCGTCACCGCTTCCAGCACTTCTTTTTCATGCCCGGCATAGCCTTTGACGGTATTGACCAGGTTCGGCACCAGGTCGGCGCGGCGTTGGTATTGATTCAGCACTTCCGCCCAGCCGGCATTGATTTGCTCGTCTTGAGTCTGAAAGGTGTTGTAGCCGCAACCTGATAGCATCAGCATCGCAGTTAACAGAAAAATCCTTAGCATGTTGCGCATAATCTGCTCCTATAACATATGGCATCAAAATAATGTCGGCAGCATAACACGCCGCTGGCGACCGAAAATAAAGCTGAATATCCGGGCAGCCCGTTAAAACTCGGGCCTATGATGTTCTTTGCAAAACCAGCAAGCGATTATTGGCTGGCATGGCATGATCGGCCTGCAATTCAAGACCGATGGCTGTTGCCAAGGCCATGATCTCTTCAAAGTCTTTGATACCGCTCGACACGTCGCGATTCTTCAGCCACTCGTCGAAACGGGCATTGCTGTCGCTGGTGTAGGCACCGTTGTAATTGAACGGGCCGTAAATACAGATCGACGCATCGACATTCAGATAACTCGCTAGCCGTTCGAACAATATTCGCACCTCGTGGCGGCTCATGATGTGCAGCGTATTGGCGGTGAATAATGCATCGATCCGTTCGCAAGGCCATACCGGATCGGCGACATCCAGACTAAGCGGCGGCTTGACGTTGCTTAACTGGGCGTCTTCGCGCCACAATTCGATACCCGCGATGTTTTCCGGCCTATCGGTAGGCTGCCAGTGCAAATGCGGCAACTGCTCGGCAAAATGACAAGCGTGCTGGCCGGTGCCACTACCGATTTCCCAGACCGTGGCCGGCTGGCTAAACACGGAGCGGATAATCTCTAAAATAGCGGCTTTATTGTTTTCGCAAGACTGCGAGAAAGGCTTCTGTGTCGTCATATAAAATAAATTGATGTTATCTTGTTGTTTTAACTCTACTGATTTTGAAAATGGAAGTAAAACAAATCGATAGTTTGACGCAAGTCGCCGCCGCCGACTGGAACCAACTGACCGGCTGCGACTATCCTTTTTTACGCCATGAGTTCCTGTCGGCCTTGGAACAAAGCGCCGTGGTTTGCCAGCAAACCGGTTGGCTGCCGGCGCATTTATTGGTAACCGATCAAGGCGAACTCTTGGCCTTGCTGCCGCTGTATTTGAAACAGCACTCCTGGGGCGAATACGTATTCGATCAACAATGGGCGCAAGCCTATCAGCAAAAAGGCTTGGATTATTATCCCAAGTGGCTGAGCGCCATCCCGTTTACGCCCTGCCAGGGGCTGCGCTTGGTGATTAAGCCTGGCACCGACCCACTGGCCATCAGCCGATTACTGCTGAGTTTTATCGAACGGCTTTCCGAGCAACGCGGCGTCTCGTCATGGCATTGCTTGTTCCCGGCCGAACAGCAAGCAGAACTGTTGCGGTCGCAAGGCTTGAGCATTCGCGAAGGCGTGCAATTTCAATGGTTGAATCGCGGCTATCGGGACTTCGGCGATTTTTTACAAACGTTAAACGCCGGCAAACGCAAAATGATCAAACGCGAGCGGCGGCGGGTCGGCGAACAAGGCATCCAAATGATTCGCATCGCCGGCCCGGATGTCAGTGATGCGCAATGGCAGTCGTTTTATCGATTTTACGCGATGACGTATTTAAAAAGACAATCGCAGCCGTATCTGAATCTTGATTTCTTCCGGCAGCTCGCCGCCAACATGGCCGAGCAGTTACTTTTGATATTGGCGCTTAAAGACGACGATTATGTGGGCGCGGCCTTAAGCTTCGTCGGCGCGGATACGCTGTACGGCCGTTATTGGGGCTGTTACGAAGAGTATAACGCGCTGCATTTCGAAGCCTGTTATTACCAGGGATTGGAATATTGCATCGAGCGCGGTTTACGGCGTTTCGATTCCGGCGCGCAAGGCGAGCATAAAATCGCCCGAGGCTTCGAGCCGGTCACCACCTATTCCGCGCATTGGCTCAAGGATGCCGGATTTGCCAAGGCCGTTGCCCAATTCGTCGCTAGGGAACAGACCGCGCTAAAGCACTATAAACAGGAGGCGGCAACTTATCTGCCGTTTAAACAAACCAACTAAGCTGATCCGGCCCACAAAATAAGCGCTTATTTACCTTGCTGTTCGAGCTGGGTTTGGCACGGCAAACAATACTTGCAGGCAATCGCTTTGCGGCGCGCCTCGGGGATCGGTTCACCGCATTCCTCGCAGTGACTGGCTGACTCGCCGGTATAGATCGCTTTACGGGTTTCCGCAACGAAAAGCTCGGTCATCTGATCCATTCTCTCGATAATCGCGTCGGTGCCGCCCGCCCATGCCGTAGACATTGCTTATGCTTCCTCCGGTGAACCGGTCCGCGCCGGCGATAACTGTCCGATTGTCGCAGTTTGCAACCAACGATTAAAGTCATCGAACGGTACCGGCTTACTCAACAAGTAGCCCTGGGCGATGTCGCAATTATAACTGGCCAGCTTGTCCATGATAGCCTGATTTTCCACACCTTCCGCGACCACTTGCAGACCCAGGTTATGGGCAAGGTTAATGGTAGCCTTGACGATTAGCGCGTCGTTTTCGCTGTGCAACAGGTCGCCGACAAAGGATTTATCGATTTTTAATTCGGTCAACGGCATCCGTTTCAAATAGGCCAGCGAAGAATAACCGGTGCCGAAATCGTCGATCGATAATTTGTAACCCATCTCATGCAGACGTTGAATCACTTCCATCGCCCTATCCGGATCGGTCATGATCGAGCTCTCGGTAATTTCCAGCATCATCCAATCGGGTCTGATATTCGCCGACGCCGCGACGCCGGCCATCACGTCAGGTAATTCCGGATCGTGCAAATCCTTCGCGGACAAATTGACCGATATTGTCAACTCCTTACCTTGCTTGCGTAGTTTGGCGCAATCTCTGAAGGACTGTTTCAACACCCATGTGGTCAAGTGCTTAATCACTCGAGTTCTTTCCGCCATCGGAATAAATTCCTCCGGCGAGATAAAACCGTGTTTGGGATGCCGCCAGCGCACCAAGCCTTCGGCGCCGTACACTCGTCCGGTGTGCACGGAAACCTTGGGCTGATAATAAAGAAACAATTGCTCTTTTTCGATGGCTTGGCGCAACTCGCTCATCAGCGTCAAGCGGCGCGGACTGTGATCGTCGTGAGACGGCGCGTAGACGGTATAACCTTCGTGCGATTTTGCCGCCACGAACAAGGCCACGCCGGCCTTTTGCACTAAAGTATCGACATCTTCGCCATGCTCTGGAAAATTAACGATGCCGATGTTGGAATGTATCGCCACGCTCAATCGCTCGATTTTAAAAGCCGGATCGAGGGCGGTTTGGATGTTTTTCGCCAACAACACCCCCGCATTTTCGTTATCGACGGCCGCCAATAACACACTAAAAATATTGCCGTCGATCCTGGCCACACTGTCGGTGCCCAACACCACGCTTTGCAGACGCGTGGCGATTTGTTTGTGAATCAGATCGCTGCTGTTACGGCCCAAGGTGTCATACACTTCCTTGAAGTTAGCCACTTCCACCAACAAGATGGACAGCATTTTGTTTTGATTGGTAGCGGATAAAATAGCTTGCTCCACCCGGTCGTAAAACAATACCCGGTTCGGCAGATCGGTGATCGAATCGTGGGTAGAGGAATAACTAACCAGCCTCTCCAGCGACTCGGCGCGGGAACGCAATTCCTGGGTCTGATCGAGAATCATCGCACTGGCTTGATAGGCCATCACCGCGCTGGAATATTGCCCCCAAAACCCGAATACGAACGGCAGAATTTCCAACACCCATAAGCCGTAGTTTTCGGTTTGCGCGCGAATGACGCCGTTAAGCGATATTTCGCCGACATAGTAATAACTCAGCGCCAATAACGCGCTAGCTATGGCGACCAAGGCTACCGCCACACCTTGGTAGGTGGTCTTGGATACCTCGCTTTTTAATACCCTAACGTTTTCGGTCAATACGTTTTTAGCGGTAATCATCTGTGTTCCGGACGGCACTTCGGTTTAATGGATTCTGCCGCGCCGTCTCCGACGGCGTCGGTGCTTAACGGTCAGTTCGATGCCGGCCAGATTGAACGTTACCGCATCTCAGCGCCAATATTAGTCCAATTCGCTCAAACCACCATCTCGGCTTGCAATAATTTGATCTGATCCCTGACCCGAGCCGCATCCTCGAATTCCAAGTTTTTCGCGTGTTGATACATTTTTTCTTCCAGCTGTTTCAGGGCTTTAGCGGCCTGTTTCGGCGTCATCGCTTTGTAATTGCCGGCCGGTTCGGCGACTTTAGCCCTAGCATTGGAAATGGAACCGCCGGAACCGGGGATGGACAATTCCAGAATATCGGTCACCGATTTGAAGATGGTTTTGGGCTGAATGTGGTGCTCTTTGTTAAAAGCCATCTGTTTGGCGCGACGACGTTCGGTTTCGTCGATCGCCAGTTGCATGGAACGGGTAATTTTATCGCCGTAGAGTATTGCCTTGCCGTTAACATTACGGGCGGCGCGGCCTATGGTTTGCACCAAGGACACCAGCGAGCGTAAAAAACCTTCCTTGTCGGCATCCAGGATCGCCACCAGCGACACTTCCGGTATGTCCAGACCTTCCCGCAGCAAGTTGATACCCACCAATACATCGAATAAACCTAGCCGCAAGTCGCGAATAATCTCCACCCGCTCCACCGTTTCGATGTCCGAATGCAGATAGCGCACCTTGACGCCGTGCTCCATCAAGTAGTCGGTCAAATCTTCCGACATGCGTTTGGTCAGCGTGGTGACCAATACCCGCTCCTGCACGGCGATGCGTTTATTAATCTCGGACAGCAAATCGTCCACTTGGCTAGTCGCCGGCCGCACTTCGACCAGCGGATCGACCAACCCGGTTGGGCGCACTACCTGCTCGACCACCGCGCCAGAATGTTCTTTCTCGTAAGTGCTTGGCGTAGCCGACACATAAATGCGCTGGCCGCAGATTTGCTCAAACTCTTCGAAGCGCAGCGGCCGGTTATCCAAGGCCGACGGCAATCTAAAACCGTATTCGACCAGGGTTTCCTTACGCGACCGGTCGCCCTTGTACATCGCGCCGATCTGCGGCACGGTGACATGGCTTTCGTCGATGATCACCAAGGCATCGTTAGGCAGATAATCGAACATGGTCGGCGGTGATTCGCCGTCGGCGCGGTTAGACAAATGTCGGGAATAGTTCTCGATGCCGGAGCAATAGCCCACTTCCATGATCATTTCGATGTCGAACAAGGTGCGTTGCTCCAGGCGCTGGGCCTCCACCAATTTGTGGTTGTCGCGCAATTGTTCCAGCCGTTCGGCCAGTTCGATCTTGATTTTCTCCACCGCAATCAATAGTTGCTCGCGCGGCGTCACGTAATGGCTTTTCGGATACAAGGTGAAGCGAGCGATCCGCTGGGTGACTTCGCCAGTCAAAGGGTCGAACATCGACAAGCGTTCGATTTCATCGTCGAACAATTCGATGCGTAGCGCCTGCTCTTCGGATTCGGCCGGAAACACGTCGATCACCTCGCCACGCACCCGATAGGTTGCGCGGCGCAGCTCGGTGTCGTTACGGGTATATTGCATTTCCGCCAAGCGGCGCAAGATGTCGCGCTGCTTAATCATGTCGCCGCGCACCAGATGCAGCACCATCTGGAAATACGACTCCGGCTCGCCCAAGCCGTAAATCGCCGAAACCGTGGCGACGACGATAGTATCGCGCCGCTCCAGCAAGGCCTTGGTGGCCGACAGCCGCATCTGCTCGATATGCTCGTTCAGCGAAGCGTCCTTGTCGATGAAGGTGTCAGAAGCCGGAATATAGGCCTCGGGCTGGTAGTAGTCGTAATAAGAAACGAAATACTCGACACTGTTTTCCGGAAAAAACTCCTTCATCTCGCCGTATAGCTGCGCCGCTAACGTCTTGTTGGGCGCCATGATCATTGCCGGCCGTTGGGTTTGCTGGATCACATTGGCGACGGTAAAAGTTTTGCCGGAGCCGGTCACGCCGAGCAGGGTTTGGTGCAACTCGCCGTCGTTGATGCCTTCGACCAGTTGCGCGATCGCAGTGGGCTGGTCGCCGGCTGGCTGATAGCGGCTTTGTATCTTGAAGGGTTTATGCCCTCCCGCGCCGCTCTTGGCCGAATGGGGGTCTTCCACGGCCAGAATGCCGGTAATCGCCGATTGGCTCAGTTCCATGCGCCGCTTGTCGCTCATCGTTCATCTCCTTTGTATTTATCGTTTAGCGCTAGCCAACGGCTGTCGAGTTGCATGCTAAAATCTCGAGCACTCAGCCAAATAGAGCCAAGGCTTTTTTGATGGTGGACCAAACGCCCCAACTCAACGGTATCAGTACATATAGCCAAAACAAGACCAATAATAACGGACTGGAGGATTTGATCGGTTCGGGATGATTCATGGCTTGCTCCTCGATATTAATGTTCGGCGTCGTCTGTTTCCGGATAGATGCCATCCAGTTCGTCGAATTCGTCGTGTTTCATATGATGTTTCTCGTGCACCGGCCGAATCGCCAGATTCGCGATAAACCCCACCACCAGCAGGCCGGCCATGATGTACATCGTCACATTGTAGGCTTCGGCCTTGGCCACGCCCTGGCCGATCTGGTATTCGCGAATGTAATTGACCAACACCGGCCCCAACACCCCGGCCGTGGACCAAGCCGTCAATAAGCGGCCGTGAATGCCGCCGACGAAACGAGTGCCGAAAATATCCGCCAAATAAGCCGGAATCGTCGAGAAGCCACCGCCGTACATACTCATGATTAAGGCGTACAACAACACGAACAAGGCCATGTTGCCGGCCATGCCCATGCTGGGAATCGTGGCGTAAAGCGCTGCGCCGACCATGAAGAAGATAAAATAAGTATTTTTCCGACCCAGGAAATCCGAAGCGGAAGACCAGAAAAACCGGCCGCCCATATTAAACAGACTCAGCAAACCGACGAATCCCGCCGCGGAAGCTGGCGTCACCGAACCTTTGAACATCTCCTGTATCATCACTGAAGCCTGTCCCAACACGCCGATGCCGGCCGTAACATTGAGACATAGCACCAGCCATAGCAGATAAAACTGCGGGGTTTTCAAAGCCTGGTCGATATGCACATGTTTGTCGGTGATCATTTTGTTTTGCACTGCCGGCGGCGTCCAGCCGGCCGGTTGCCAGTCCACCGGAGGAATACGAATGGTCAACGCGCCGATCAGCATCGAACAAAAATACAGTCCGCCCATCACCAAAAAGGTCTGCGTCACGCCCACCGATTCGGCCGATTTGAAATGATCCATCAATAGTACCGACAGGGGCGCACCTATCATCGCGCCACCACCGAAGCCCATGATAGCCATGCCTGTAGCCATACCGCGCCGATCCGGAAACCATTTGATCAGCGTCGATACTGGCGACACGTAACCTAAGCCCAGACCGATGCCGCCGATCACGCCGTAGCCAAGATAAATCAACCCGATTTGATGCAACTCAACGCCCAGCGCCGAAATCAAAAAGCCGCCGCCAAAACAGCACGCCGCCACAAACATCGTCAATCTCGGCCCGACTTTTTCCAGCCATTTACCGCCGAATGCCGCCGATAAGCCCAAGAACACGATAGCCAGACTAAAAATCCAACCCAGCGTGGTCAGCTTCCAATCCTCCGGCGCGGAACTAGCAATGCCTATCACCCGCGTCAGCGGATCGTTAAACACGCTAAAAGCGTAGGCCTGACCGATGCACAAATGCACCGACAAGGCCGCCGGCGGCACCAGCCAGCGGCTATAACCCGGTTGCGCAAAGCTGTGTTGTTTAGAAAAAAAACCCGACATAGTCCCCTCATCTTCTACTACTATTCAATATCGGCGCTCAATTACACCGGCTGTTCAATGGGATTCTAACATTTCGGCGCAGGCTGACTTAAATCCAAATGTTGATTCAGCCGATGATCTGTTTCTGCACATCCCTCGTCCTCTAGGCGCCGGTCGAATCGCAGACCAACCGCCCTGCAATAAGCCATCGATCGAGATTGCGACCCGTTGGGTAGGTCAAGCGTGTCATCTCAACGATCTTCATGACTTTGTGACCTGTGTTATGCAGTCTCGCAACTTGCTTATGCCTGTCGTGTAACTGCGCCAAAGTTTGTTGCCTTCAAACTAAAAGTTGACAACTAAGTTTAATGTTTATAAAATGCCTACTCTACCTGCTTCAACAGGTAGTGCCGAGGTGGTGAAATTGGTAGACGCGCTAGCTTCAGGTGCTAGTAGGGGTAACCCTGTGGAGGTTCAAGTCCTCTCCTCGGCACCATATTAAAGTTTCAGGTGGTAACATCTGACAACGAAACCCGCAAGCTGAAAGGCTTAGCGGGTTTTTTTATGCCTCACGTAGTAACACCTAACCCCACCAAAGAACCAACACGGTGTTGGTTTTTTTGTTGGTATCTGCCATCATGCCCACACCCAATACCAACAAAACCGCCAGCAACTGGCGTCATTCATGGAGCGTTTGCCATGCTGACCGATACCGAAATCCGCAAACTCAAACCAACCGAAAAGCCGCAAAAGATCAGCGACGGCGGTGGCCTGTTTTTACTGGTCACGCCGCAAGGCAGCAAACTATGGCGATTGGCTTACCGTTTCGCCGGCAAGCAAAAAACGCTGTCGATAGGCGAGTATCCGAGTGTCGGCCTGGCCGACGCCAGAACCAAGCGCGAGGAGGCCAAAAAGCAGTTGGTCAACGGTATCGACCCATCGAGCGCTAAAAAGGCCGCCAAAGCGGCTAGCCAAGAAGCGGCCGCCAACAGCTTCGAGGTCATCGCCCGCGAATGGCACGAAACCCACATGGCGAACAAAACCGAAGACCACGCCCAAAAAACCCTAACCAATTTCGAGAAAGACGTTTTCCCTTGGCTTGGTCGCATACCGATAACCAACATCGAAGCACCCGACGTGCTAGCCGTGGTCAAGCGCATTGAGCAACGCGGCGCCAATGAGATTGCCAAAAAGGCCAAGCGGTCGATAGGCCAAGTCTTCCGCTACGCCATTGCCACCGGACGCGCCGTTAGAAACCCGGTTCCCGATCTGCAAGGCGCATTCGTGCCGACCACCGTCAAACACCACGCCGCCATTACCGATCCGGTTCAAATCGGCGCACTGTTGCGAGCCTGTGAAGACTACACCGGCCACTTTGCTACCCGATGCGCGTTGCGCCTGTCGTTCTTGGTCATGTTGCGGCCTGGCGAAGTGCGCAAGGCGGAATGGGCCGAAATCGACCTGGAACGCGCCGAGTGGCGCATCCCGGCCGCCAAAATGAAGATGCGCGAGGAACACATCATCCCGCTATCCCGGCAAGCGCTGACTATCTTCGAGGAAATCAAGCCGCTGACCGGCGGTAGCCGCTTCGTGTTTCCGTCGGTACGCAGTAATGTTAGGCCTATGTCCGAAAACACCATCACCGGCGCTTTGCGGCGACTGGGTTACACCGGGGCGGAAATGACAGCTCACGGATTCCGGGGTATGGCGTCGACCAGGCTCAACGAAGCCCACCTATTCCACCCCGACGCCATCGAGCGCCAGCTTGCCCACGGCGAGCAAAACAGCGTTCGAGCCGCCTACAACCGGGCGCAATATTTGCCGGAACGGGTGAAGATGCTGCAGTGGTGGGCGGATTATTTGGACAGTTTGAAGGAAGGCGCGGCCGTCGTGCCGTTTCAACGCAAAAGCGCCCAAGCTCTATAATCGAAACGCCATGAGCGGTTGTTTCCAATGGGAGCGGTTACAGGCGCGAAAGTGATTGTATGATCCGGTTCGAATCCGGCGCCGCTCATGGTCCCTTTCCAATCAGACGATTAAACCGAATAAACCGCGCCTAGCCCGACGGGGCGAACCTGGGCAACCTTTCACCCAGTGGCGCGGTTTTCCTTTTGAAAGGACAACCGAGAAAGGCGGAAATATGAACGAGTTTTTAAATCGAATAGCCGAAGAATCGGAAGCCGGAAATTTTGATGAAGTTTTTAGGTTATCGAAGAGCTTTAATATTGTATTTTTCAATAACTCGCTTTTTGAAGAACTCACAGAAACAGCTTATTTTCCGAGTCTAAATCCTGATATTTCGGATGAAGTAGACCCAAATAAAACTAACGAGGAGTTAAGAAAAGAAGCATTAGAGCGCGTTATAAAAGACCCTGCTTTAGCTGTTCTTGCCCCTTGGGACTCTGTGGCAATCAAAGAAATTACAGACTACGATTTTATTTCGTTATTTGAAGCAGCGTTGCTAATTGGCTATCGAGTTGATAACGATCCTAGATTGCTGGTTTTCTCAAGCCCTGAATTGTTTTTAGATGCCATCATCAGCAAGCAAATCGACCCGAGAGAACCACACACCTTTATTCCATTAAGCAAGCTGCACGAATCCCCAAAAGTCGTTAATGGTGAAGTATTTTTTATTAAAGAAACACCAGATTTGTCTTGGAAATTGAGTTTAAAAGAAGTGGCTGAATTTGCGATTGCAAAGGGATACCCAGAACACCTTTTCGCCGATTTGCTAAACGAAGCAACAGGCCAATTAACACAAAATACCGTCGAGACAGTTGCAGAAAACATAGCGGAAGCCAATCACCAAGAAAGACAATCCGCCCCTGATATTCAATCGAATAACACAAGCAACCCAAATAAATCAGACCAATTAGCAATACTCAATCAGGCAAGCGCCCGATTTTGGCAAAATGCCGACCGGAACGATAAGGGGACATGGCCTGACAACAAAACCGTTGCAGCGTGGCTTATGGGGCATAAGTTTTCTGAACGTACCGCCAAAGCCGGTACTACTATCATTCGCCCAGACTGGGCTGCAACAGGGCGTAGGCCTAAAGAACAATGACACCGGCAAAGCCTTGTAATATCGGGCTTTGTCTAAATTGTGACACCCAAATAGCAAAACCATTTCGGTATTAATCCAAAAAACACCTCCTTACGCTATCACCTGATTTCATTCCGAAATCGAGAACATCAGGTGAACCATGCAAAAACCTCAAAACTCCCAACCCCAAACTAACCCACTCCAACCCGGCCATAACCTGCGGGTTTCCGATCTGGCCCCGCGCCTGGGTGTTTCAAAAAACACCATCTGGCGCTGGGTGCGCGATAAAAAAAGCGACTTCCCCAAGCCTCTCAAGCTATCCGAGAAGGTCACCGTCTGGAAAGCTGACGATGTTTTAGCCTGGCTCAACAGCAAACAGCAGGCCGCCTAAATGACGCCCATCAAAGCGCTGGCCGCTGCCCTGCCAACCCCGCCGAAACTCACTAAATCCATCAGGAACTTGCTTATGACCAACCAACAAAAACTAACCTACCGCGAACAACTGAAAGCTAAAATGGCCGCCGACAGTCGGCAACTGGAAACACTGGTCACCCGCCGCGAGCAATTGCGACGCGAATGCCTGGAAGCGAAAAACCGCGCTGAAGGCTTGGCGCGCAGTGCCGAAACCTACCCTTCGAAACAAGGCGAAGCCGACGCCGAGCAGCAACGCTTCGAACGCTTGAACGCAGACCTCGAACACGTACAAACGCAAATCGACGACTTACAGCGAAACATCGATTCTGACAAAGCCGCCTTGGCCGCGTTTTGCGTCGAAGTCACCGCGGCGGAAATCGTCGACCAGCAAAATGACATCTTGACTGATGAGCAAAAAGCCAATGACTGGAAGCGTTTGATAGCCGAGCAGCAAACCATTATCGACGCCGCGCAAGGGCTCGAGGATACCGCCGCACCGCTTAAAAAACAGCGCGGCCAATTGCAGGCCGAAGCCGCCACCGGCATCGACCACGGTAAAAAACTGGCCGCCCTCGAAACCGAGATTACCAAGGCCGAGCAAGCCGACATCGCCGCCAATCAAGTCAGGATCGATCTAGCCGGCAAAGCCACCGAAACCAAAGCGGCGCTGGAAGACATGCTGGCCAGCCTGAACCGGTCCATCGTGGTTAAACGCCACAATCAGGTGCTGTTGCAAGATAGCCTACTGGATCAATGGGCCCTGGAAGCGCTGGGTAAGTATCAAGCAGCCGCCAAACAAGTGGCTGACAGTCTGCACACCATGGCCGCAATCGATAGTGTGATAGCAACCCTGGGCATTCGTCATCGTTCCGGCGTGCTGCCTGAGGCTCAGTCAGCGCAACAAATCGTTTTGCCGGGGATCGGCGACCTGCCCAAAAACCCCGCCGGCCTTTTCCTACGCACCATGACCGGAATTACCGACGAAGCCAGCCGGGAGGCCCTGTTAAACCGCTTGAAAGCCCAAGGCATTGAGGTATAACCATGAGCCAAGCCATCACCAGAAAGCGCCGCCGTATCCCACAGCCGAAACCATCGACGATAAGCCCCCGTCTTCTGGCACGGATTCCCTATCCCTGGCCAAACAAACAGCGGTCAATCCAGGAGGCTAAACGATGACTCGATCAACCAAACTCGACCGCCTGCCGGGGGCGGTCAAAACCGAGCTGATGAGCAGGATTCTCGGCTCGACCGAGAGCTACGAAAGCATTGCCGACTGGCTAAAGCGCACCACCGGCACCCGCTATTCGAAATCGACCATCGGCCGCTTTGCGCAAGCCCTGCGTTCGGTGCATGGCGGTTTGCTGGAACTGGGATTGTCTAGCAAGGCGCTGGCGGCCAATGCCGGCAAGCTGGAAAGACTGGGGGCGTATCTGGTGCAGCGGGAGCTGCTCACCCGCCGCATCGAATCCTTGCAAAAGTCGATTTTCGGAACTCTAGGGACTGGGGAGGGCGAACGATGAGCGCCCCCAAACCAACCCAAGCAACTGCTATCAAGTCCGCTTTGCTGGCCGGTAGCCGAGTCGATTCGGTGATGGCGTTCGGTCTGGGCATCACCCGCCTGGCTGCCATCATCAAGCGCTTGCGCGAAACTGGCTTGCCGATTGTTACCGAGCAGGATAAAGGCAATGGTTTAGCCCGCTATCGCTTGCCGGAAGACTGGCTGGGCGGGGATGCGGAACAATCGTCGCCCGAGTGCTGCGAAAAACGCCCCTCCGGGCTTACGTCCGAAACGATATCGACTCTAAGCGCCCGCATCCCCACAAACCGGAAAAACCCAACGTAAAAAGCCCCGCTGAGCGCCAACTCAGCGAGGCCTTTGCCGAAGCGTGAACCCCAATACCCACAACCACCAGCGCGGCGCATTATGCGCGCCGCAAGGGCTATTTTCAATGTCTTTTCGTCACCCGATCTTGACACCACGCCGTAACCCGTCCATGATTCGCACCGTCGTTGCCACAGCAGCGGCCGGGCGTGGAAACCCGAATTACACAAGCGCGAAAGCGCCGATAATGGCGTTTTTTTATGCTCCTCGTTTTGGCTGGCGTTATGCCTGGCCGCGTTCGTTATGGCGGGGTGCTGTGGGCAGGCGCAAGCCTGGCCGGTCGCCTGTGTCCGGTATTTCCACCCCATTGCATCCCGTCGCCCGTACCGTGGAAAGTATCGGCGGCGGTTTATCACTCGCAACACAGGATAAATCGCTATGAATACCCCATCCCTGGGCAATTGCGCCCAAAATCCGGCCTCATTACCCGCTTTCAAGCAAGCAGACATCAGACGAGTGGTATTGAATACCCTCAAAAATCAATCTGGTTTCAGAGCAAACTACGATGTATTGCTGTTCGCTTTACGCGAGCAAGGCCATGTCATTACCGAAGACCATTTACGCATCGAATTATTTTGGTTGGATAACACCGCCAACGCTTTGGTTATCGATGAGAACGCCTTTTGGTGTGTTGCGGAATTAACCAACATTGGCCGAGATGTTGCGGAAGGCCGCCGAACTATTCCGGGAATTGGGCAACAAGCCGCTGTATCGCGTCGAGTTTCCCAAAATCCCGCCGTAGACGCGCCACTCGCCGCAACCGTCCATTTCCAACCCAAGACTAAAGGCGATGCCGTCAACGACTTCCTGGCGCAAATTCGCGCCCATGAAATCGAACGCGAAACCGTTTTGGCGGCCGGAATTCCGGCCTTGCAACGTTTGGCCAAAATCGCCCAGCGCGACACCGGCCAAGCCGCCACCGTGCGCTTGTTTCTGCTGGGGCTGTATAACGGCTACCGCTTCCCGTTCAACCTGACCGCGTTACGCGGCCTCGATCTTGAGTTGTTCAACGACTGCATGGCCGTGTTGACGCTGGACGCCCGCGCCACCGTTAAGGAGGTTCACCAGTATTTCGACCACGGCGGCGAGCTGTTCGAACAATTTGCCGAAATCGCTATGGAGGGCAAAGCATGAAAACCACCATCAACACCACATTGACCCGTCACGACGCCGAAGCGCCTATCGCCCTGGAATTAAATCATCGGGCGTTTTCCGATGTATTCGGCTTGGGCTTGATCCTACGCAGTAAGGGCCGGCTGGAAACGCAATTTGCAACCGATGCAAGCGGCTTGCAGCATTGCAAACAGCAGTTGGAATACGTACAAAATCAATGCTTATGGGGATTGCAAGGCATCGGCGGCCTTATGGTCGCCGCCAATCCTGCCGAACTGTGCAAGGACGATTTGGCCAGCGTCGGCGGCCTGATTCAAAACCTGGCGCAACTGGCGGAAGATGCCATAGGCCACATGGAAAGCGTCAACAGTGATTTGGTTGACCGCGCCAACCAAATCGAGGATCCGAAACAGGCCGCCCACCATGCCGACGTTCACCGAGAGGCGGTGGAGATTTGGCGCAATCAGCGGGTTAGCTACGCCGACGCGGTAGCTATGGCCGCCGGCCGCTTGTCGGTGCGCCTGGCCGATGCGGCGGCAACCGAGGAGGCCTAAGCCATGAGCAACCTCGACAAACTGGCCGAACTGGAGGCCTTGACCAAGCCTATCACCGAAAAGGCCGTGAAACGCGCGCGTAAATACGGCAGCACCAAAGCGGTACCCGAGAACGAGGATTTTCTGGGCGAGATGTTGGAAGGCTTCCAGGAAGAAGAGTTTGTCGAGGATGCCATCATCGCCCCACCGCAACCGACACCGGCCATGTTTTACGGCTTTGTCGGCGAAGTGGCGCGGGTGGCGGCCGACGGCACCGAGATTAACCCGGTCGCCGCGGCGATGGTGTTTTTGTCGTTCCTGGGGGCGAACGTCGGCGGCGATAGCTTTTACCGCATCGGCAACAAGGTACATCACCCCTTGTTGTTCACCCTGCACATTGGCCGATCAGGACGCGGCAGAAAGGGCGATTCGCAACAGCTCATCCATCGCATACGCCACCACATCAACGAGCGCGACAGCTCGATATTGGGCAATTTTCACGATACCGGGCTATCTTCCCGCGAAGGTTTGGCCACGCTAATTCACGATGGTTTTGGTGAATCACCGGCGATTGCCGACAAGCGTTTGTGGATAATCGAAAGCGAGTTTGCCAACGTGTTGCACCAATCCAAACGCGAGGGCAATACCTTGTCTTCGGCGATTCGGGAGGTGTGGGACGGCGGTGGCATCAAGCCGGCTACCAAGAGCAAACCCGTCGGCGTGAGTCATCCGCTCATCGGGATCCACGCCAACATAACGCCGGGCGAGTTGAACGGCTTGCTGAACGCGCGGGAAATGTCCAACGGCTTCGCCAATCGGTTTTTGATGATCTGGGCCGAAAAAACCAAATCGATAGCCTATCCCAAGCCGACGCCGGAAGCGGTCATTGAAGACCTGGCCAATCAGACCAGGGAAATTATCCGCTTTGCCAAGGGCGGCTATCCCAACAGCAAAAACGGCCTTGAAATACACTTGAGCCAAGCGGCGCGGCAATACTGGAGCGAGGCTTACCTTAACCTCGACAGACCTTTGGATAGCGATTTTCTGAACGAGATACTCGAACGCCGGGCGCCGTATGCGATTCGGCTGGCCATGTTGTTTGCCCTAGCCGATCAATCCCGAGTGATTGAGGTTTGCCACCTGGAAGCGGCGCTGGCCTGGATTGCCTACACCCTGCAAACGGTGAAGTACGTTTTCGCCGATCAGGCCAGCAACCCGCGCCAGTTGGAAACCCGGCAACATGCGGCCAAGATTGTGGCGTTTTTGCGCTTGCGGCCGAACGGCGCGAGTAAGTGGGATTTGAACGACGATTGTTTTCAAAAGCGATGCAGCGGAGAAAAAATTGATTCGGCATTGCGGTTTTTACTAGCCGAAAATCCGCCCAGAATCGCGGTGGAAATCACCCATCCGGGGAGCAAAGGCGGACGCCCAAAAACCACATACACATTGAAAAATAGTGCGGAGAAACTAAAAAACCTCCAAAACCCCGCCGCGCCTGGGCCTGAGGGTGGTTTACCCCCTGCGGAGAAACTGCGGAGAAACTCAACCAATGACGAAAACGCGGAGGTTTCTCCGCAGTTTCTCCGCACCGATAAAAACGCCCCAAACCTAGACGCGGCGCGGCCTGCCGAGTTTTTAGGTTTCTCCGCACTTTTTTGTAATGATTCGACCAAACAACCGGCCAAAAATCGATCGCCGAACCGTCAAAAACCGACGGCGGACGCCGGCAATAAGCTTTAGCGATCGACAATCCAATTTAACGGCCGGCAATCCGATCGAACCAGACGGATTGCCTTTTTGTTTTTCAAGCACCAAGGGGGCTATCATGCGTTTTGACCCTACCGAGTTCATTGAAGTTTGCCAATGCGCCAACATCCACTTGCGCCGGGAAGGCCCGTTTTTATGCTGGGACGGTAGCCGCCACTGGCGTGGCAATTCGGACCTGATTGCCGTCTTGCGCCAACACAAAGACGAATTGATGCCGCTATTGCCGGACACCAGCCCGCAAGCCGATTTATTCGACCCATACCAGTAAGGGAGTTTGAGAAAGGTTACAGCTATGAGATACGAATTTGATTTTTGTTTGCCCTTGCCGGATCCGTCGTTGAGGCTAACCTTTTGGTGGGACGATAAAACAGGTGAGCTATGCGGAGAGAACGCAGAAATCGTAGCAGCCTGGGCGGATGAAGCTAAGGAGAATGGATTTATTTACTGCGGGCCATTGGCGGGCCATATTCCGGCTACCAATCCTTTGCATGTTAAGGCTGAGTTTTGTGCATTGATAGGGTATGAGCAGCTTCCCGATAGTCTAAAAAGCGCCTATCCAAGCAGAAATTACCCTGGATTCGAACGCTTTGACGATATGGTGATTCCAGATGCTATAAACCCAAAAATTGATGTTCAGTACTGGATCATCAAAGAACCATGCGGCGAGTATTTGCTTTACGCCGAGGATGGCGAACTGCTTGACGGCTTGAAATCGTGTTGCATGGCTTGCCATGGCGTGGTGTTGGGCGGCACGAATGGCGGCTTATTTTGTCCGCCGCGCTCGGCTATCCCTAACCATCGTAAACGCCTGGCGCTGTCTAGCCCCAGTTTGCGGCTTTCCGGTCAAGTCTTGACCGAATTCAACGGGATATTGTGGGATTTGTCGGGATAAATCGAATTTTAAGATGCAGCCGGCATTACGGCCGCTTGCCGGGAGGCCTTGAGGGTGTCGGTGATTCGAATCGACACTCCCGGAAAGCTTTGACACAGAAAACCGGCGACGCCATCCGCCAACGCTTTGGCCTGTTCGATAGATAGGCCGCACTTCGCCAGTTCAGGCGGAAAATACTCTTCCAGCACTTGCAATGCCAGTGGTTTGTTTTTGGCTTCGGCACACGGCCGGCCGGATTTATTGCAGCGTCCTGATGGATCGGCCCGCATCTGGCGGGTGATACCATAGATTTGTTGAAGACTCAGCCGATACTTTACTGTCAATTCGGCATGGTTTTTGCCGTTGAATTCCAGCCAAATCGCCTTGTTGCGTTCCTGCAAAACCAAAGTTTGTTTATCGGTAGACGGTAACCGCCGTGTCATCAGTCCATCGTTTAACAAGGTCATCTGCAAAGAATTGGTCAAAGAACTCGATCCCTTCGGCGACGAGAAAACCTTGATCTTCTGCGCTTCGGATCGCCATGCCGATATGGTCAAACGCATTCTCGACCGCCTGTATAAAAAAATGTACGGCGACGAATACAACGAGGCAGCGGTCAAGAAAATTACCGGCCAAAGCGATAAAGTTGGTCAGCTGATTCGCCAGTACAAAAACGAGCGTTATCCGAATATCGCCATTACCGTGGACTTGCTGACCACCGGTATAGACGTGCCTAAAATTAGCCACTTGGTATTTTTCCGCCGAGTCCGTTCACGGATTTTGTACGAACAGATGCTGGGCCGTGCCACCCGTCGCTGTGATGACATCGGTAAAACTGTGTTCAAGATTTACGACCCCGTCGACATCTACGCCACGTTGCAAGAAGTCAGTTCGATGAAACCGTTAATCAAAGATCCTAACGTGACCATCGAACAATTAGTGCAGGAACTCACCGATCCCGCCAGTCACAATGCGCCAGGCAATAAGCCCGATACCAGCCATGCCCATGACGTATTGGATGCCTTAAGCCAGCGGGTGATGCGTATCTTGCGTAAAGCCCAAACCAAAGCCGCCAACAAACCGGAATTACAAAAGAAACTGACTGAATTGGAATCACTGTGGGGTGTGGCACCCGATAAACTCCACCAACATCTGCATCAGCTCGGCCCAGAGCAAGCCTCGGAATTTATTAAGACCAATAAAAATCTGCTGAACCAACTCGATCAAGTCAAAAACCTGCTCGGCTCTGAATACTATCCGGTCATTTCCGAGCATGAAGATGAACTGAAAGAACGCGAACAAAGCTACGGCAACCATGCCAAGCCCGCCGATTATCTGGAAAGCTTCAACGACTTTATCAAACACCAAATCAACCAGTCGGCAGCGTTGGCCGTCGTAGTCAATAAACCCAAAGACCTGTCCCGCGAGCAACTGCGGGAAATCCGCCTGCTACTCGATCAACACGGCTACACCCCAAAACTCCGCGATCAAAAATCTTTACAGCGTTAAATAACGAACTTTTGTACTTCTTGCGGGCGGCTGTTAGCGCTAATGATTTTAACAGAGACTTATTTAGCCAAAGTATTGGTCATGCTTGCTGGAACAATATTGATACCAAGAACAAATTTAAAACTCTTTGGCAGCAGTTTGCTCTACTTTCTGTAATAGAACGTCAATCGGTGTTCGAGAGAATCAATAATGGGCAGATTATTCAACGATATTTTTGCGATTCTTCACACCCTTTTCCCGACATAAAGCCAGATGCACTGAATCAAAAATTGGCTGATCTCACTAAACACCTTTTTACCAGAACAAAAGATTTAGCTGAAGTTCGCGACGCTTGTGATGGAGAAACAATTCAGCAACATTTCAATAATTTTTGCGAAAAAAATGGATATTTATGTCCTGTCTGTGGAACTGAACTACTAGCACAATTGCGTTCAAATACTGACGATGAAGATCAATGGCGAGGGCCATATGACCATTTATTGAGTAAAGATAAATACCCAACTTTCACGATTCATCCAGACAATTTGATTCCGATATGCCACACCTGTAATAGCAAGGCAAAAGGTGCAAAGCAGTTGCTATTCAAAAAAACACATGGTGGAGTTGAAAGGCGGAGATCAAGTTTTTATCCTCATACTGAACACTGTCGGGATCTTGTAAGGGTTGAATTGAATGGCGACGCGCTATCTTTACAGCTAACAGTACTATGGGATGTGGCTGATTTAGAACTTTCAGAAAAAATGACGTCTTGGACTGAGGTCTATCAGGTAAAACAAAGAGTCGAAGGAACACAGGCCGATTTTATTGTATGGATTGCAAGCGATTGCCAACCAGAAAGTTACGATGACTTTATTCAGCAGTTGCGCCGAAAGGCTATTCCGCCTAGTTATCAGGTAATACGTTCAGAATGTTTCAAATTCTGGCGATTTAAGCTCTATCATTGGATTGCACAACAAAGTGATGATTTTAAACAGCAACTTTGGGCAATGATTAATCAGCGCCGAAGTGATGAAGATTCCAGATTAGTTTACGGGATATAGTTCGGGATCAGTTGCTTCCCTATAGCAATCATTTTATCGAGTCCGAGCGACCGATATTAAACTGCCACCTGTACAAAAATTTGGTTTTCAACCGGTGTATAAATGTCGGTTTCCACACTCGGCGTTTTAATACTCACAACCAAGGCATAGCGTGCCGACTTCCCCCAGCGTTCCAAATTCGCTCGCTCCTTCCACCAACCCAATACCGGATAAACGGCGATATAACCTCGCTCGGCAAGTTCCGCCGCTTGTCCTGTCCAGCTATCGGAATGCACGGATCC
Organism: Methylomonas montana; assembly: GCF_030490285.1. Lineage (NCBI taxonomy): Bacteria > Pseudomonadati > Pseudomonadota > Gammaproteobacteria > Methylococcales > Methylococcaceae > Methylomonas > Methylomonas montana. Next base: position 2,421,848 of record NZ_CP129884.1, read on the forward strand.
CAGGCTACGCAATTTCTCACCCAACAGCCATTGGCCACTGTCTGGCTTGGCTCCGTTGTAGGCGTTTTCTTCGTCACGGGCCTTTTGATTGATGCGCTGTTTGAATTCGGTCAGCGTTTCCAGGGGGCGGCGTACATCGAAGCGTAAGCCATGGGATGCAAAGCGGTATTTGTTGACCCAGCCTCTGGAACCAGGATTCGGCTCGATGAAGTAGGACAAAGTGACCTTCATCTCGACTTGGGTTTCCGGCGGCAAGTCGCGCAAGATTTCCGCAGGCCATGGCAGCGTGTGCAAGTTGACGTCACGGGTTTTAACTTCACTGCCTTCCTTGGTATACGGATGAATGATGTCTTGAGCAACAAGGGTTAGCTCGTTACGTGCGCTCCAAAACAAAGTTTCTTCATCCGGTACGCCATAGCCGCAATACCTTAGCAGTTGGCGGTATTTTTCCTGGGTAGTCAACGGTGCAAACACCGCCTGCATAGCGGGTGTCCATTGGGCGGAATGGACCAATAGAGCTCTAATCGTTTCCGGCCAATAGTCTGGGTATAAAGCTTGTACTTTCGCTGCCAAATTAGCGGCTAATGCTGCGGCTGCGCTGGTATCGCCGAACGACACCAACTGTTTGCCCAAAGTAAACTGGTGGCCTGTGGTTAGCAATTGCAGTGCATCATCGATGTAATCGGCTTCGACATGGGCTGGGTTGGTAGCCATGTTACCGGCTTCCATGACAATCTCTGGTTTGATTGGCCAAGTTTTCTGCCAGTCCATGGATGTACAACTGGCCGGAGCCAAACCGCCTGGTGGAGCCAATGGTGACCACCCAGGATTAGTGATCGTGTCCAGCCAGGCTTTATCGGTATATCCACCGACCGTAAGCGCATTCCAGGATTGACCAGGGTCATGTACCTCGTCGGTCAGGTTGTTGTCGGGATACAGGTGCCTATATTGTGGATCAGTGTTGCCCGCTGACAGGATGATCAAGCGTTGTTGTTCGTCCTCATAACCGGATGTGATTGCATCAATCGCGGCAGACCAGGACGAGGGGCGTCCACGATCTCTGTCGTCAGTGGTAGAAACTGCCATGCAAAACACGCGCTGCCGGTTGGCTTCGATTTCTACCCTGGCGATACTTTCTCGAGTAATCGCGCCGTAGAGGGATTTATCTGCATGGAAGTCTGGGTTCGGCGTGATTTTTACCGATTCAAGCCGATGGGTGAGCCGTATAGGTAATGGATTCGTCAGTGCCTCGGTTAAGTCGCCATAGACTGATAAGCCTGCCATATTGGTGCCGTGCCCATGTCGATCATCTGTTCCCCATGAGGGGAGATAAGAATGCATGTCGGTCGTTTCCGCCACCGGCTGTAACAGCGGATGCGCTTGATTGACGCCAGTATCCAGAATACAAACCGATGGTGCAGCATCGGGTGGTGGCGTTAGGTGTTGTAAGGTATGTTCGATCCAGGCACGTTGGTCTTGACGACCCATGCCGGTGAAAAAGTCGGCGGTATCCTTGGCTTTTCTGAGTTCGGCAATTGCACCCAGCAAGTGAATGGATTGACTGATTTGCTCGCGAGCGCCAAATACCAGGACGATGATTCTATCGAGGAAATGAATGGACTCGGTGCCGACTCTCAGATCAAGCTGAGGGGCGTGGTCACGCAGAAAGGCTTCGTAGTCGATTTCGCCCGAGCGTCTTAGCCAGACTTCCCACCAAATCGACTCACCGGCATTGGGCATTAATTCCGGCTCATCCGTCCAAAGAGCATCCATGGCAGCGAGTTTGATCGACGTTATACTCTCGACCAAGTCTTTATTTTTGGGTTGATTTTTGGGAGTATTTTCGAGCTGATATTGGGAGATCTTCTTTAGAAAGTGAGTTAGCTTGCCTTCTGGTACAAAAACGGTCGCAATGGTTTTGTTATCAACAAGCTTAACGTTACAAAGCTCGATACCGCTTGGCTGAAATTCCAAGCTGGCAAATTTGAGCTCAAAATCCGGTTCACTTTCAAAAGCCAGATAAATGCCGTTGCTAACATCCAGGCCGAAGGCTTTCTGCTGTTCGATAATGCCAGTTTCTTGAGTTTGGATTTGCTGAATTTGCTCAAGAAGCTGTTCGGCATGCGCTTGGCGATTTCTGGCTGGGGTATTTATACCGGCACCGCCAGGTCTTGGGGGACGAGCATAACTTTCAGCAGTCGCTGAATTTTGAATCAGTAGGTGTGGAAGGCGTTCCTTGCTATTTTCGGCCATTTAGAGCGTGATTTGTTGTTTTTGTCTAACCAGCCGCCGTTCTTTTATCGAATGAATCAAGTCTGTGTGGCTGACCACTTCTTTGTTATGAATAATGGCATCCTTGATGGCATCCTCACAAGCTCGGGTAATGTCGCCGTAACTAAGAGTTTCAGCCGCTTCGGCCGCTTTCGACCAGTATATGCGAGAAGTTTTATAGCTAGCCAGCTTGGATTTGATGGCCTCAATGATTTCATCTTTGGCTGGCAACTCATACTCGATCAGATCGTCGAAACGCCGGAACAGGGCATGATCCAGCAACTCTTGATGGTTTGTTGCCGCGATTAACAGGCTGTCCGAGCCATCCTGCTCGATCATTTGTAGAAAACTGTTTAACACACGGCGTATTTCACCAACATCGTTAGTATTACCGCGTTGCGAGCCAATGCTGTCGAATTCGTCAAACAAATAAACGCCGCGAGTTTGTTCGATTGCATCGAAGATCAAACGTAATTTGCCCGCTGTCTCGCCCATATATTTGGTCATCAGGCTTTCCAGTCTAACGATAAAAAGTGGCAGACCCAATTCACCGGCCAAAATTGATGCTGTCATGGTTTTGCCGGTACCTGGTGGCCCAACCAATAACAGTTTCTTGCGTGGCGACAAGCCATGTGCACGCAATTTTTGCACATGCTTATGCTCTTTGATTAATCGTTCCAGCTTACCTTGTATGTTGCCGGATAGAACCATATCTACCAGTCTTAGTTGGGGATAGCTGACATTCAGCAATTGGCTGAGTTCGCCTTTGGGCTTGGCTAATGGGATAGCTTTCGACTCAGTTACCCGAGGTTTACCCTTGGCACTATCGATCAAGTCGCGTATTTCTTTGGCAAGATTGCCGTGTCCCTTTTTTGCTTCTTGTGCGGCCATTTGCATAGCAATCGACAAAAACATAGCGTCGTCGCCGTCTACATGCGACTTGAGCAATGCTTTGATTTGATTAGCAACGGCCATGATGATAAGGATCGGAAATCGTTAACTTGAAATTTTACCTTCTAGTGTAATTCATAAGGCCTTGCAACGGAAAAACATTTAGCCGCTGCTCAAAAACTGGATCTTCAACAAGACTTGCTGTGAATGGTAAATTCATCATCCAAGACAAGCATAGCCGGTAAGTAAGTTGATTGGCGCATTGAGTTAAAAGGCGGGGTCAATGCGCGAGGCTCTAAATATTATTTGTCCATCTGACTTAAACAAAGGCGTAAAAGTTCACAATGTAAAATACCCTCAATACAGCGGATTGCCGGTTGGTATTGAGGGCTATTTTTTGAATAGTCCGAATATTACAGACCATTTTGTTCCATCAATCTGATTTTTAATTTTTCTCTCTCTGAATTAATAAAATTTTGTTTATCTTTTATGTCATTGAGAACAAATAATGTCGCTTGACAGTCACCGAGTGCATTGTGTGATATCCAGTCTTCTCTTTTGCCACCCGCTTCATAAAATGAATCGGCCAATGAAATGCTACCGTAACAATTGGTAGAGCCGTAGCAGCGAGCTGAAGCGTTCATCGCGCAAAACGAATTGATTGAACTAATATAATCTGTTTCAATTTTAAAGGCATGGAATGTTTGCTCTAGCAATCGAAGATCAAAGCTGGAGTTGAAAATAACAACTGTGTTGTTGATTAATATGTTTTTAATTTTATCTGCATCGACAGCGATAGTTTTTTCGTTCTTTAGCATATCGAGACTAATACCATGGACTTGATAAGCTCGATCACTTATATTGACGGTAGGCTTATATCTGGCGTTATGCAGCACAACTCCGTTGTGATCGATAATTGCTAGTTCAATAATTTGACTCTTATCGTCAAGCCCAGTTGTTTCAGTGTCTAAGACAACATATCTCGCATCAAAAAGGTTTTGGACTGTTTTAGAAATACTTATAACATTGGAATATTCTTTATCATAACCAGCTAAGTGCCTGTTGACTTGAAGCATTTTAATTGCTCTGGTTTGCTTGTCTGATAATGCTTTTTTCGCTGGCAATTTTTCGCAATCAGACAATCTGTAAACTGGATATTTATCTTTTTTATAACGATTTCGCCACCAGGCGGCTGGATTGGCGTCGATCTTTGGCTTCATGCCAAAATCAGTTTTTAATCTATTAATAGTATATAATTTTTCGCTACCTTCCATAAGTCACCAAATAATTTAATTGAATAAATTAAATTCTAACAACGTAATAGAAAGATGTTAATAGACTTAGTGGTATTTGATGAAATTTAATTCCATTTATCGAAGCCTGGAGAATTTGTATTGGCCTGATCAACACCTTTTTTGCCAACTTTTTGGCTTGCCTGTATGTTTGTAATGCAGAAACCATCTGCACCGCTTCGATACGAGCGTGAATAGTATCCCTGTGAACGCAATGTCGCGTGCCCTAGCGCCATGGAAATAAGCTCTTTATCTAATCCGGCTCGATGTAATTGTCCCGAGAAGCGGTGGCGAAAACAATATGCTGAAGCGGGTTCTTTGAGATTAGGCATTGCCTTTTTGCTTAAATAACTCACTTTGTCACACAACGCTCCAGTATTTGCAGTTATTGTCAATTCGCCATTATTCTTGCTTAGCTCAGCACATAAATACTCATATTCAATTGAATCAGATATCACGTCAAACTGGCGTAATTCCTGACCATACATACAGCCGCCGTGTCTCTTGGCGCCTTTAATTTTAACTTTGATAGAACGATCAGCATTCAGCGATAACACAGTCCCATCTACCTCTTCTGGACGGCAGCCAGAAATCATAAGGGTTGCAAGGGCAGTTCGGTGCTTGGTATGACTTTTCAATGCAGCCTGAAAGATTTTTTGCGCCCAGTCTTTCGGCAATGTTTTTAATCTTGATGATTTTGATTTTTTGGATTTGACTTCGTTCGATTCTGACTTAACTTTCCAGTCTGATTTGTATTGGCCATTTCTAGCTTTCGCTATATTTTCTTTGTTTTGGTCTACACCAATTACATTCAGAAAATCAAGATATAGCTTTAAATTACCAACCTCTGTACTCCATCTTTGTTGGTCTGCTTTCCTTAAATTATCCATTCCTGGAACGAGATCACTAATCGCATCCATTAAGTGGGATCGGATGGCAGCTTTATAAACATAATAAGTGGCTTTTGAGTTTGCTATATCTATTGGTAAAACCCTATCTTTGATCAACAATCTTTTAGCAACTTTATTGTAGTTTTGCCGTGTCTTATCACGGATATTTCGCGCCTGATTAAGCTTGTGAATTTTTCGGGCTTCTGCGATAACTTTGTATTTTTCTTGTATATCTAAAGCGTGCATATCATCAGTAATCATTTTGAATTCCATTTCCTGTCCTTATATAAATGTTAGCACATTTTTATAAGGACAATAACTTGCATTAGATATTGGTCATCTTGTTAAGTTATACTTGAATGCTAATTTCATTACGCATGTTTATTGGTTCATTGTATTCACCATTTTGAATGTAATAGGCAGCTAACGCTAGGCGCCTATTACGTATATTATTCCGCGCGGCATAAGCGCTGAATAATATTTTTTAGGTGTAATCATGGATTAAGAATCTGCAATGCATTGGCTAGTCAAGTGCTATTCAGGGTTTCACTGATTTGTTGATTTGTGATTGTTTGCTATACTGAATTAAAACAATATGGAGAAACAAAATGGAGCTTTATGTAAGAAATATAAAAATAACGCCAAGTGATTTTGAGGATGTATATTATATGCCGCTTGCTGAAATTGCCTTTAGCATAGATATTCATCGTTTCCAATACTTAGACTATATAAATCCTTTTTCGGGAAAAATATCAGCTGTGGAAATAAACAGCACTGCAAACAGACATGGGAGCACGAAATATTCAGTACTTAAAAAGATTGGGGATAGCTTTAATGTTGATATGAAAGAGGCATTGTTTATGTATTTAGAAGTACTGCCGCATTTAAACCGCCATCTATATAAAGACCCGCAAGCAAAACTTGACTTTCCTAGATTTGAGCTTCTGCAACGAGCTATGTTTAACAATGACTTTTATGATCGATCTGATATGCATTTTAACTATATGACCATTGCTAATGGTGTCGAAAAGCATATATTTGCAAAATCAGTGAAATCTGCAATGGACAAGCTTGATCATTACCTCAAAACAGGTGATGCTGACGAAGAGCATACTTACGTGTCTGCTCAACGTGAATGCGCGGAATATGGCGGCGTCACTCTAATGCGTAATATTAATGAACGGGAGCTATTTAAGCCCTGGCTTATCAGCCAAAAAAATGGCTTCAGGCTCCGGCAGTGTACTATTTTGAAACATTGCATGACGCAGTCTGCGCACTGCCGTTGCCTGGTACGTTCTATGACGATTACAGTGAGTCAGACTAATAATTAACGAATGATGGTTTGATAATCGCTGATCAATGGCTTGGCGCTTGAGCTTTACAGAGCTTATAAAGCTCAATTAAATACTCAACATCGACTCTTGCCCGATGACGTCCACGCGCTTTCTGTCGTGCAATATTTTTTAGATTGTCAAAATATTCTTGCCGCTTTGATATGTCTACATTGGTTAACAACGGTAATATGACGTCGTCTGAGTGGCGTACGAGAAAACGAGAAAAGCCATGTTTGGTACACACAGCATAAAGTTGATCAATCCAGTATTGATCGAAAGGACCGCCATCTGCATATACCACACTACCTGGCGGAAACGATCGACTGAGTTGTTTACACACAAAGCCAGGATGGATACCGTTTTCCTGACAATGATCAAGGCTAATACCATGAATCGACTGAGCGCTAAAATCCCAATTCTTCCATTCCAGAATTGAATCAGGATTAATCAAATAGCATTCGATCAATCCTTGTGGCGTAGACCAGGCAATTTCAATCGGAAAACTATTTGTATGCCAACTACTTGCTTCGATATCTAAAAAACATGGCCAGAGTGAATCTTTATCACGATTCACAGACGAACTCTCGGACAAGTTTAAGCTCTGCATGCCACCTAGGGAGTAAATAATCGGTATAAATCCCCATATTTAAAACAGCATCCAGATATCTAAATTGTTCGTCTATTCTTCGATAATCATAAATCAACTGTAGTATCAAGACATATTTACAGTAGCTAGCTACTTCATTTGCCAAGCTATCGGATGTGCATTCAGCGAATATTTTGTTGTTGACTAGTATGTTCTTGTACCAAATCACAGTTTTCTGATAGTGATCAACAGCCGCTATTAGCTCGAAATAACAATTTTTTAAAGTGTCATTCACTTGATGATTTTTAAAATTAGCTTGATTGATATAGGTTTGAGTAAGGTTATGAATTTGCTGACTCAAATCATCCATTCGTTTTTGCTTAGCGTGCAATTGTTGGGCAATACGTTCAAGTTGAGCTGGCGGCACCTGGTTTTTATTTCTGTTCACCATACAAATCCTATCCTTCGTTGTTCATCATTTTGTTCGCTGAAAAGATTTGTGCAATCTCCAATGCTAATAGCATGGCGGTCAATCTTCGGTGGGCGAGCAGCGGCCGACGCTAAACTCCTGGCTAAAATCAATGTTGCTTCTCTTGGGGTTTTAGTTGATAAAAAATCAACAACGTCGTCACTCAGGTTCTCTTCAAACGATTCTTCAACATCTTCTCTGGTCAGCAGAGTGCGATACACGTTGTGACTAATTTTGCGCATCTCTTCACATGATGGGGCTTGCATATCAATGATCCGAAGACGCGAGCGAATGGTTGGCGGGATAGCATTAACATCATTTGCAGTAGCCAAAAACATCACATATTGCCCAGCCAAGGGCAAATTTTGTGCATAAGCGTCTACAAACCGATACATTTGTGGTCGCTCTAATAGTGTATGTAAGCATCCGTAAGGGTCCATGTTGTGGTTAACCATGGCTTTATCAATTTCATCAAGATGCAAAATTGGATTGCCACAAGTACCGTATATTAATGTTTTTAATACCAGCCCAGGGTGGCTGCTACTCCAGCCAGAGTCATGTCCAATCAGCCCCCAGGAGCTACTGGTAGAACTAAAGTCATAAAACTCATAATCGACTTCTAGGGCTTTACAGATAGCTTTGATCACTGCGGTCTTACCAATGCCTGGTGGTCCAGAAATGCATATCGGCGGCATATAAATAGCTTTGTCGGTTTTAGCGAGACGTCTTAAATGTAAAAAATCGTGGATATATCGCAATAATTCAATCGCGTTTGGATACAGCTCAAACAGCAATTCGATATTGTTTATTACCGAAAAATTGGCTTCTTTGAGAGGTTTTTGTGATGGGATTGATTGTAATGAATCATAAAATTTACGCTCCTCGCGGCCGACAGTTGTTCGGTTGGACAATTCTTTTAAGCTGTCAGCATCGAAAATTTTGAGATATTGCAATCCGTCATTCGCTGCGTTGCAATTTACTTGATTGTGGGTTGTGCTTTGTAGATGTTCACCGAAAACGCGTTTCAAAAAGTCTTGGTATTCAGATGAGGAGCTATCGATGTCGTTAGATAGTTCGCGAATTTCAGATGTTTGCTGATCAGCTAGAGCGCGAATGAAATTTTCCGCTTTTTTTCTTGATTTTTGATTGTTAGTAGAGGTGTTTTTATGATTGGTCATAGTCCTGAATAGTTAGTTCAGAGAATATTATAAACATAATTCAATAGCAGGAGACAACTGCCTAAAAAAATAAGTTTGAATGGCAGCCAAGCATCACACCTAACCAGACTCATTGTTCGCAGGAACGCCTTGCAAAATCTGGCCTTAGAAGATGCTGTCAGATTAATCAGTTACACCAATTGATATAGCAAAAATCTTACTTGGGTGGCATATCATTTTTTTCGGTAAAAAAATTAATGCTTGGGTAAAAATAAAATTAATACTTTTTACAGCAAGCTCCTACAATAGTGAATGAGCCTTGATTGTTGTTTTAAATTTTTTATCAAAAACTTGAATGCAAGTCATAACTTACATACTAATTATTTTTTTAAGGGTTTTATATGAAGGAAATTGATGCTTTGTTGCACGTGGCTGTTCGATCTGAGTCTTATGAGCAATTAGAAGATATTATTGCCAAAGGAGCCAATGTTAATTGTCTAGACGAAGACGATTGCTCTCCATTGTACTGGGCATTGTGTATTGGATGCGCTAACAGCGCAGCGATTTTGTTGCATTACGGTGCTGATCCAAAATTAGGCGGCAATAATCTTGAGCCATTAGAAATCGCAAGGCTGCAAGATGATGATGAATTAATTAGCTTGATGAAATGCTATCTGGCACCGATCGAAAAAAGGATTCTGATGGAAGATGGTTGCATGGATGAAATGAGTGAAGAGCCTGATAAGGCTTTTTGTGTGGCACTGTAAACCGTTGTTTGAATTTTATTCGCAACTTTTATTGTACTTACAAAAGTTGCGAGTGTTTTTTACGAAAAATCTGATCCTGTGCGTGGTCGTTAATTTTTGATCTGTAGAATTTATCTAAAAATCGATTGGATTTATCTGAAGTGAAACGAATGCGGGTTCAGAAACATAAACCCTATGGGTGATTATTTCCATGCTAATAGTCATACTTCCTATCCATTGAGTAGTCCCAAAACTCTTTAAATTGGTAACTTTTAATGACGCGGAAAAAATCCAAATCCATATGCATTAGGTATGCGTACTCTCTGGCGGTAACACAAGTAACAAAAGTATCAATGAATTATTGGTTTACTAATGTTATCTACTAAAATTTCGCAAGAATTCGATTTTTTTAAAAGCATCAGTCACTGATTTTTTCTAAAGCGCGTTATTTAGTCTTGTTACTTCAGTTACTGCTGTTACGCTTATGTCTAGCAAGGCTTATAGAGCGAGAAATGTCTTAATGGAATTGTTGCATTTGTTACTTTTCTTGCTTACATAAGGACTGGCGAAGCCTACCATTTAGCCATGCTAGTAACTGCTAAATACGTGGCGGAATTCATGGTTAATGGCTGAAAAACATAAGCATTGTTAGAGCAATTTAAAATTGCTGGCCTGAGATCTTAACCGAAGCCGATTAATAGATCCTTCTACTCTATCCCAAACAGAAAGTTGGAAACAGCTGAATTTTGATAAAATTCGGATGGCCAAAAGTTTACAATGGCCATCCAATCAAATAATTGATTTTTTCAATACACTACTCAATGAGTAGTGTTAACGTTACACTTCGAAGTCTTCGAGTTTTTTGCCTTTAGCAAGTTGTTCCTTAAGCCATAGGGGTCTGGCGCCTTTCCCCCCCCATGCGTTGCCATTTTCATCACGATACTTGATCTGAGTGCTTTTGCCTTCAGCCAAGTGTGGCATATTTTTTTTCTTTTCGGATGCTTTGGACTCAAAGAATCCGAGGTCTTTTGCCTCTATCTTGTATAGGGCAATTTTTGCCTTTATATCTTCGATTACCGATTCTATTTCTTTTAGTCTTGCCTGTTCTGCTTGATTTTGTAGCTGTTTGATTTTTTCTTGAAGCTCAACGTAGCTTGCAGTGTCCTCTTGAAATGTCATGAGTGTATTCTCCTTTATTTAATATTTTAGAGGAAGTAGTCTTAATTTAATAATTTCAAAACTTTTTTAAAAAATTTTCAAAAAAGTTGAAAAAATGTATTTTTTGGTATTAACGTTTTGTATTTCGCCTTATATCATAGAAATACAAGGTTGTGTTGTGGAATTTCTTGGAATGCCATAGCTGACTTTTTTTTAAAACTACAAGGTGAATTGCAATGAAAGCTATTGATAAAAAAATTTTTGTTAGGCCCGCTGAAATACAAGAAATTTATGGCATTAGCAGAAGTACTGCGTATCGATTGATGGCTGAAGATAAATTTCCACAGCTCATCAAACTAACCGAGCGTTGCCGCGCTTGGTATAAAGAAGAGCTTGATAAACATTTCAACATGGCAGCGCAATAATAGGACGAATTATGAGTTTAATCAACGATGCCATTAGTGAAATGCTCGACGCCGGATTGATCGTAAAAGATGGTGTACTCAACTTAGATTGTGGCATACATCGCTTACCAACAACGCAAAAACCGAATAAAACAGATGGTTGGTACATCGGTTCTGAAAAACAAATCGGTGGCAAGGATTATGTCTGTGTTACATATAGCAACTATATAACAGGTGAAAAGGTAACGTACAAAAGCTGGAAGAATGATACCAACATTCCAACTGCACATAAAGATCAGCTTTTGAAACAAATCAATGCCCAAAAAGTAGCTGCCGAAGCCGTAGCAGAGAAAACGGCCAAAGAGGCTGCTGAAAAATCGTTTCAAAAATGGGAGACACTTTCAGTTGAAAGAGAACGGCAGCATGCTTATTTCACTAACAAGAATGTCAATAATTACGGATTGCGTTTTGGTGAAAATTGGAAAGGTAATTTTACTGCCGTGCCTATTTTTGATATTGATGGTCACTATAAAGGCATGCAGAGAATTTATGAGGATGTGATCCCAGGGACAGATCGGAATAAGGAGTTCGATTTTGGAATGAGTAAAAAATGCGGTCACTTTATCATCGGAGCACCCCCTGATAGATCCGCGAATGAGCCGCTGTTATTTGCAGAGGGTTATGCAACGGCTGCAAGCATTTTTGAAGCAACTGGCTACACCACAATTGTTTGCTTTGATGCCGGCAACTTGTACCCTGTTGTTGAGGCATATAGAGAACTTTTTCCAAGCCATAATTTTATAATTTGCGCTGATAATGATGAGCATTTAGAGACTAATGTTGGATTTAACAAGGCAAAAATCGCCGCCAAAAAATTTAATTGCAATGTTGCTTTGCCTACGTTTCTCGAAGAACACAAAATCCAAATCCCTTCCGACTTTAATGATTATCATAATCTTTATGGTTTGGTGGCTGTTAAGAAAGCCATTGATCTGGTGATACGAGAACACGTTCAAGAACCTCTACCCCAAGAAAAAAATAAATCAAAAATTCCCGAACTAAAGGACAGGCCTTGTTTTTTTGTCTCTGAGGAATTTTTTTGCATCGATGATAAAAATAAAAAGCCAGGACTGTATTATTTCGATACCAAAATGGTTGGGAAAGAAAAAACTGCAATAGAGCTTGTCGAAACTTGGATCTGTAGTCCATTTTATGTCGATGCAATTTCATCAGATAATAAAGGCAATAGCTTCGGTCGACTTATTCGCTTTATCAATGCAAAAAAGCAATGGTGCTCGTTGATTCTGCCAATGAGTTTTCTCGCGTCGCAAAGTTGCGAAAAGCTGTTCGATCAATTACTCGATAAAGGATTGCTGATTGATCCAAGGCATAAAAATTTATTGCTACAGTATGTTCATACTCATACACCTCAAATGCATGTTGAAACAATTATGAAAACAGGCTGGCATGAGGGGGCGTTTGTGCTGACAGACAAAACATTTGGCAACAGCGAACTCTATTATCAAGCTGAGGGGTTGCCACCCTAGCAACTTGGCTACTTAGCGAGTTAATTGAAAAGTGTTGTTCGATCTGGATCTGTTCTTGTAAGAAATCATGTTTGCAAGCAACTAATTTAGAGAGAAATTCTTGACCTGCGACACCATAATTTTTTTTGCTGGCTGCAACTAATGCATCAGAAAATTCTCTTCCATTTCGGAAGCCGTGTAGATCATTAAAGACACCATATCTGCCAGCAACCGGAATACCAACTAACCGCAACTCCTGACCAGCATTAATAGATAAATTGTGGGTCGAGAGATAGTCTTCGAGGCTTTCTTCGCCCGTTGACAGGACCATTGTTCGCCAACGTTGAACTTCTTTTGCTTTGCCAGAGATCAAAGCACGCTGCTTGCCTTGACCATTGAACAATGAATAGGTGATGCAGCTGATTTCTTTAGGGTCAGCTTCTGAAATTTCGTCGAGTGGCAATAATGTATCGTTGTAAATCATCGCTGCACCTTCCATGCCATTGGCCGTTGCTTTCCATGAGCGTGTGAAATTATCGCCACCCCAGACGCTTCTAGCCACCGACAAAAGCGTGGTTTTGCCACTGCTTGAATCACCGTAGAGATGAATGCCGCCACCGGCGGCATTAACTTTTTCCAGTAACGGTCCAGCAAATGCAGCACTAACAAACAGCATCATTGATGCATTGTTAGTGCAAAAACGTGCCATTGCTTTCTGCCAATCGTTCAATGTGCCGGACATTTGATAGATAACAGGCATTAAAACGATTCGCAGTTATCGCGCATGCAGGTGAATTAGCTACAAAATTTGACATAACCGGTTGGACAACTGGTGATGCCACTTCTGCCGCAATTGCTTGTTTTGAGCTTTGGCGGGAAGGTTTTCATCATGAAAGCTTCGAAAGTGACAGAGCCTTACTATCCGTATCTGATTTTGTCGACAAATGGCGAGAAAGTCGATTTATGGCGCCTGGGGATTATTGTGCAAACCGCGCTGGTTATATACGTCAAAAAGACGGTGTCACTCACTACCAGTTCAACCGCCCAGGGTTGCAGGAAGCATTGAATGGGTTGAATTTCAAGCGTAGCCTTCAAGCATTAAAGAACGCCGGATGGCTTTTAACAGAGCAAGGTTCTTTGACGACTCAAGTCAAAATTAAAGGCAAAAATACGCGCCTGTTCGTTATCCAATTTCCAGAAAACTAAAGAATTGCCGCCATGCAAACAAATGAAGCAATGAAAAAACGTGTTTACTGCAAACTTAATTAGAGTCTGCTCAGAAAATATAACCCATTGATTAAGCGTAGTTATTGAGGAATTTTGGTATAATTGCTGCACGAAAAACATGCCATTAGCCTCAAAAACCGTGCAGCCATGATTCGAACCACGAGCTCAAAACAACTGACGATAGCTGAATTCGACTGGCCGTTCGAGACAGCCCTGGATAAACACAATCGCTGGGTAAAACTGAGTGAGTGCATCCCGTGGGACGAACTGGCGGAATGCTATTACCAAGGGATGAGGGCGGACCGGGGCCGGCCGTTGAAAGACGCGCGGCGCGTAATCGGCGCGGTGATCATCAAGCACAAACTGTGTTTGTCAGACGTGGAAACCGTCCAGCAAATCCAGGAAAACCCGTACCTGCAATACTTCGTCGGCTTGCCCGGCTACCAAGCGGCGGCGCCGTTTGCGCCGTCGTTATTGGTCGAAGTGCGCAAGCGCATGGGCGAAGCCGTGTTCGAAGGCTTTCACCGCGCCATCATCGAGGCGCACGAGGGGCAAAAGCCGACCCCGACCAAACTGGAAACGCCGCCGGCCGCGGCAACGCCCGCTGCGTCTGAGCCGAAGGCCGCGGCTAGCGTGACCGCGCCTGAAGCTGAGGTTCAGCCCGAGGCGGCCGAAGCGGCCTTGGATTTTGCCGATAAAGACGGTGTCCCATCGGCACCGGAGCCGGAAGCACCGGCCGCCCCGCGCGGCCAATTGATTCTGGATGCCACCGTGGTCGAACAAGCCATCCGCTTTCCCACCGATTTGAGCCTGTTGAACGAAGCGCGGGAATTAACGGAACGGATCATCGACACCCTGTGCAAGCGCCTGAAGGTCACGGACAAACCCAGGACTTATCGCCACAAAGCCCGCAGTGCGTATCTGGCCGTCGCCAAACAAAAGCGCCCCGGCCGGAAAGTGCTACGCCGAGGCATCAAGCAACAGTGGCAATATCTGCGCCGCAACCTGAGCCACATCGAACAACTCTTGGCGCCCATCCCTCAGGGTTCGCCGCTGCCGTTGCCGGGTTGGCTGCTGCATCGCTACTGGGTGATTCAGCATCTGTACCAGCAACAATGGGACATGTATCGAAACCAGACCCGCCGCTGCGACCGCCGCATCGTCAGTATCAGTCAACCCTATGTGCGGCCGATGGTGCGCGGCAAGTTGGACAAGCCGGTCGAATTCGGCGCCAAACTCAGCGTCAGCCTGAGCGGCGAAGGCCTAGCTCATGTCGATCACCTGCGATGGGATGCCTTTCACGAAGGACTGGATCTGGTCTCGCAAGTCGAAGCGTACTTGGCGCGCTACGGCCACTATCCGGAACGGGTGCTCGCCGATCCGATCTACGGCACGCGCGCCAACCGCGACTACCTGAAGCAACACGGTATCCGCTTTGCCGGCAAACCGCTCGGCCGCCCCAAACGCGAAACCGAGGCCAACCGGGAGCAACTCAAACACGACAAAGAACAGCGCCGGCAGGAATACCTGCAGCGCATCCCCATCGAAGGCAAATTCGGCCAAGGTAAAAACGGCTATCGTCTCACCGACATCCGCGCCAAGCGCGCCAACACCTCGTTCGCCTGGATCAACACCATCTTCTTGGTGATGAACCTGCTGGTCCTGCAAGGGATCTTTTTTGCCCTCGGTCAATGCCGCCTGGTCGGGTTACTGCAAATGATCGTGCGCGCCTGGAAACAAAAGATTTGGAATCTGCGCACCCATTCTAACTTGGCCGATCCGATTTGCTCGTCATTGCCACAGCTGATTTACTGAGCAGACTCTAATTACCATACCTTTTTACAGGCGGTAGGACTAATCAGAGTTGGTCAAGCAAACAAGTTTGGAACTATCAAGCCTAGCAAAACCAAAGCCCACAGTACTATTACAGACACAATATATACAATCTTCGAACCAGTTTATATAGGGCAATTAATGGATTGGTTTATAAAGCTGGATTATGATTTTTATCTAATACACATGAGGTACCTGGATTGCATGGTGTTAACCGATAGGGCTTTGTTCAACTTCTCAGAGCGCTATTTTGATGCAAAAAAGGAAAAAGCGAAGCTTCTTATCGAGTTATCCCAAGAAGACTTTTCTGATCAACAATCAGCATTATGCCTTTAGTTTAACGTTGAAACTTCAATGCCGAGAGTGAATTTTGATGAAATTCTCTCTGGTGAAAAATTTTCAAATTTCAAGCTCTGTGCGAAGAATATTTTGTGCTATGATTTGTGCTGCATTTTGTATTGCAGCCTCTAACTTTCCTTTAACTAACCTTAAAGAATTTTAAGAGAAATCAATAGCTTAGAAAAATTAGTGCAATATGTGGAGCGTCAAGTCCTCTCCTCGGCACCATTCAACTCAGTGTTTTCAAGGGTTGGATGGTCACATATACCAAATTTGTACCAATCGCTTAAAAAATCCCCTTCAAAAAGTCCAACACGATCAGGCCCAAAAGTTGGCCATTCTGAGTCGTTAAAATCATAAAACCGCCATCGCCGCTCTGAATGTTTTGAGCGCGGCCAATACTTGCGATGTGATGGTAACTTTTACTGGAGCAATGCCTTGGTGCAAGGGGATTTGTCCAGCCATAAGAAGCCGGCGATTAAACCGGCTGTACTTGGTTATGTTTGGCAGCCTCCAGCTAACTCGCACTCCTCTTCGGCCTTAGTTGCGCATCGACATGACCTTGATCAGCAGCCTTCAGAAAATCCGTGGCTCAATGTTAAGCATTGTTAATGTGCATTGACCAGCCAATGCCCGGCGCGGACGCTCAGCAACAACGCCAGCAACACCGCGAAGGCAATGGGATTGGTCAGGTCTTTTTTGACTAGCCACCAATAATGCACGACTCCGCCTATCGCGCACGGGTATACCAGTTTATGCAGCAACCGCCAGCGTTTGCCGCCCAAGCGACGCATCATTGCATCGCTGGAGGTGATCGCCAGCGGGATCATCAACAAAAATGCCGGAAAACCCACCGTGATATAAGGCCGTTTCAGGATGTCCTTGGCGATACTGTCCCAATCGAAAAATTGATCCAGCACCAGATAGGCCAAAAAGTGCAGACAGCCGTAGAAGAAAGCGAACAAGCCCAGCATCCGCCGCAAGCGTATCCACCACGACCAATCGGTCAGCCGTCTAAGCGGTGTAGCGCTGAGCGTGATCAGCAAAAACGTCAAGGTCCAGTAGCCCGTCACATGAGTAATCTTTTCGATGGGGTTGGCACCCAGGCTATCCGCATAGGCCCCATAAGCGAGCTTAAATACCGGTATCAAGCCCAGCACGAACAAGGCCGCTTTGACGCCAGCGAGCGTTTTATTAGGCAGATTTTTCAAAGTCGCCATTTTAAAAATTAGCCTGTAGATCCATGCCTGCGTACAGTTGCCCGACCTGATCGGCGTAGCCGTTGAACATCAAGGTCTTGCGCTTTAAAAACTCACCGATACGGCGTTCCTTGGCCTGACTCCAGCGCGGGTGGTCCACATCCGGATTGACGTTGGCATAAAAGCCATATTCGGCGGGCCCCGCCTTCATCCAGCTGGAAACCGGCTGTTTTTCCACAAAGCGAATGCCGACGATGGATTTAGCGCTTTTAAAGCCATACTTCCAGGGCACCACGATGCGGATCGGTGCACCGTTTTGATTGGGCAGTACTTCGCCGTACAAACCCACCGTCAACAAGGTTAAGGGATGCATGGCTTCGTCTATTCGCAGCCCTTCCCGGTACGGCCATTCCAGCACAGCCGATTTTTGACCGGGCATTTGCGCGGGATCATGCAAGCTGACTAATTCCACGAATTTGGCGTTGCCGGTCGGCTCTACGCGTTTGATCAATTCGGCCAGCGAAAAGCCGACCCACGGCACCACCATCGACCAGGCCTCCACGCAACGTAGCCGATAAATTCGCTCTTCCAACGGCGCCAGTTTCAACAATTCGTCGATGTCGAATACCTTGGGCTTGTTCACCGCTCCGTCCACCGTTACAGTCCAGGGCCGGGTTTTCAGGCGACCGGCCTTGGCGGCGGGATCGTCCTTGCCGGTACCGAATTCGTAAAAGTTATTGTATTGGGTCACATCCTTGAACGGCGTCAATGCTTCCGCGACGTTATAGGCCGACCTTTTTATGTCCGGCAGTTTGTCGCCCGCCCACACCGCCGCCGGCAATAAGGCCGCCAAGCCGGCGCCGCCGGCCATTTGCATAAACTTGCGCCGGGCATCAAACAATTCCTTGGGCGTAATTTCCGAGGATTTAATTGGCGGTACTTTATAAGGTTTCATTTATCGTCTCCTTGATTCGGTTTTTTAAGCAGGATGTCCGTTTGTTTTTCAAGTTCAATTAATTTCCGATAACAGCGAATATTGAATTCGTCATCCAGCACGACGCCATTGCTCATCGCTTGCGCCGCGCCGCCGGTTCTGGAAAAAAGCGCGGTTTCAACCAGGCGTCCGCCGACCACTTGCCGGGGCCATGCAACAAGATGACCAGCAACATGATGCCCCAAACCTGGTGCTGTTCGATACCGGCAGCACCCAAGCTTGGGTAAGAACTGACCGCCACCAGGTTAAATAAGAACAAGATCGCCGCCACGCCGCAGCCGAACAAACCCAAGGCAAGCAATAGCGGACAGCTCAGTTCCACGGCGGTGCCTAGCCATGCCGCCATTTCCGAAGGCTGGATCGTCGAAGGCCCGCGCGGCGCGGCGCAATTGCTCAATCTCAAGCCCAGTACCTTGCGTTACCGGATGCAGAAACTGGGGATAGGCAAACCCGCTCGCTAACTACTGAGTAAGCGCAAACGGCCGCTAAAGCCGCTGGTAAATACCGCGATACAATTGCCGCATCCGCTGGATATGAGGGGTGGAGACCGGCTCTGCACCGTAACGGGCTTGCTCGAACAGAACGGTCATTTCCGCCGCGATTTGCCGAACGTCTCGATGCCGGCGGCCAATTTGCGACAGGTATTCGCGGGTATTGACGGTATCGGCGCGCGGCATGTCGTGTAGCGCAAACAGCCGCGCCATGGCCCGATAATACTGGCGAGCAGCGGGTTCGCCGCCGGCATGACGGCCGATCGCGCCCAAGCACAGATAATCCCACCGGCTCAGCAACCAAATGACCCAAGGAATTTCCCGCAATAAGGCCGCGAAAGCCAGCAAAATCGCCAACAGGATCAAAGCCAATAAACCCAGCAGGGCTGCCAGCCAATGCTCTCGCAGCCACTGCTTCAACCATTCCCACCAATCGATTACCCGCATCGCCACCGGCGTCAAGGTTTGTTGCATAGATTCACTGAGGTCGGCGATGTCGTTGATCGCCGCTGCTTGCCAAGCCGGCATATTGACCCGCTTGCCGGCGGCGCGCATTTCGACCGGACTCGGCCAACGGCTGCCGGGCAGCAATTGCTCGCCCCCGCTTCCGCCCGACCCAGCTTGTTGCTCGCCACCGGTTTTTTCGGTCGGCCGGCCGGCATCGGTTTGGCCGCCGCTGCCGGCTTGTTCGATATCGCCGCCGGGAAGGCCCAAGCTGACCTGGCCGAAACGCCATTCCAGATAAGGCCAGTTAATTTGCGGCGTCAACAGATAAAGACTGCTGCCCGCCAGTACCAGCACCACGGTGGCCGCCAATATCGCCGCCCCCTGCCCTTGACTACTGGGCCGGCCGAGACTCAATCGGCGCAAGTCGTCGCCACGCCGCTGAATTTGTTCGGCGACCAGGCAAAACACCACCGCCACGATAAACGGCGCCAAATAAAACAACATGGTCCAATCCGCCCGGTAGTGCGCCGTGGCAAACAGTACGGCGGCCAGCGATATCAACAAACTGAGATTAAGCTCGCGCCGGCCGACCGTGACGCAATTGTAGGAAGCCTGTAACATCGCCAGCAGATACAGTCCGGCGCGCGGCATGCCCCACATCGGTATAAATACGAACACGAACAACAACAAGCCGAAAAACAACACCCCCTTCTGCCACGCCTTGCCCGCCGCCGTGGCCCGGCGGCTTTGCCGCCAGCCGACGATTAAGGTGCCGCCGAACGCGACCGCCCAAAACAGCATCTCCCGCGCAAAGCTGCCGTATTCGATATCCAGAAAGGCATTGCAGGCAATCGCCAGCCATTGCGCAGCCAATAAACCCAGATAAAGCGAAAAATGCAAAGGCGATGCGCTCATCGGTTAAACAATTCCGTCAATTCGTCGCCCCGTCTTACCGTCACGCAATGCGCGCCTAATTCCAACAAACCGGCGTTCAAGGTCCGGTCGCCGTTGTCGTTACGCGCCCAACTGGCAGCGTTGAAAAAACTGTCGCGCTCGAACAATACCGCGAACAAATACACGCCCTTGGCGCGCAGCAGCGCCAGGGCCTGCAAGGTTTCGGCATGACGGTGCGGCGGTTCGGCCAATAATAGCAACACCGTTTCCCCGCGCACGCAGTTCATGGCGATTTCGGTCAACAATCGCGCGTACGGCGTGTTGCCGTCGGCATCCGCGACCGCCAGCGCATCCAGGATGGCTTGATAATGAAAATCGCCCTTGCCTGGCAAAATCCGCAACGGTTGCGCGGCGTCGGCCAACACCCGGTTGTGCATGTTCTGACTACAGGCATAACCCGCCACCGAGGCGGCAATGCGTATCGCGTATTCCAGGGTACTGTGCTTGCCGCGGCCGATATTGGCGTCTTTGGCCAAATCCAGGGCGATACAGATGCAAGCCGACGCCAAAGGCTCAAATTCCTTGACCATCAACTCATTCAAGCGCGCCGTGGTCGGCCAATGGATATGACGAGGGTTGTCGCCGCGCCGGTATTCGCGCAAACCGGAGAACTCCGCCGCACCGGCGCCTTCCGGCAAGCAATAGCCGCCCCGGTGAATCTGACTGGGCGCGCCGAACAACGGCAGCGACAGGATAGGAAATACTTTCGGGTAAATGGTCAGGGTTTGCCGGGAATGGTCTGCGCGGCTGCGCGCCTCCGCCAAGCCCAGCGGGAAACTGGACGCCAAACCCATAGGGCCCAGCTTATAAAAGCCGCGCTTTTCGCACAGCAATGGCACATCGAAACTGCGGGCGCCCCGGCCCGGCAGATAAGCGATACTGCCCAGTAATTTATCGCCATCGTTAGCGCCCCGTTCGGCGGCATCGACGAAAGGCAGCCGGTCGACCAATTCCACCATGAAGCGCGGCAGCCAGCCGCGATTTTGCACATCGACCCGAAACACGATTGTTTCGCCTTCCAGCGCCCGTTGCGGACCGACCCGGCGCACTGACAAGCGCTGAATCAACCAACGCGGCCAGAGCATGCCGGTCAACAATGCGGCGCTGAGCAGCGCCGCTATCAGCCACGGCAAGCTCTGTTCGCGGCTGATCGCCGCCGAGTATGCGGCCAGCGTAAAACCGCACAAAATTAAAAATTTAAGTCGTAGCGCCATGCCGATCTAACGCTCAAACCACCGGAGGCGGCAAGCGATCGAGAATTTCCGCAAGGATGTCCGCGGCATTGCGTCCCAACACCGCCGCTTGCGGCTTGACGATCAAACGATGTTCCAGAATCGCCGGGGCGATGCTTTTCACCAGGTCGGGCGACACGAACTCCCGACCGCGCAAATAGGCCAAACCTTGCGCACCGCGCGCCAGCGCCAGTGTGCCGCGCGGACTGATACCCAGCCGCAAATCGCTATGTTGGCGGCTGGCGGCACTGATACCGGCCATATATTTAGCCACGTCCATATTGATATGCACGGCTTTGACCTGAGCCCGCGCCGCCAGAATATCGGCTTCCGAAGCGACCGCTTGCAGGCTGTCGATAGGATGAGCTTGCGCTTGGGCCGCCAGTATCCGCATTTCCTGTTCGAGGCTGGGATAGTCCATGCGCAAGCGCATGAAGAATCGGTCCAACTGGGCTTCCGGCAAGGCGTGGGTGCCGGCCATGTCGATCGGGTTTTGGGTAGCCAACACCATGAACAGTTTGGGTAGTTCATGCGTATGGCCGTCCACGCTGACATGAAACTCTTCCATGCACTCCAGCAATGCCGACTGGGCGCGGGGCGTGGCCCGGTTGATTTCGTCGGCCAGCAATAGATGGGTAAATACCGGACCGGGCCGAAATTCGAAATCGGCGGTTTTTTGATTGTAGACGGCTACGCCGGTGATGTCCGACGGTAATAAGTCCGAGGTGCATTGCAGGCGCTTCATGTCCACCGCCACCGAACGGGCCAGCGCCCTGACCAACATGGTTTTGCCGGTGCCCGGCACATCCTCCAGTAGCACGTGGCCACGGCAGAGCATGGCGACCACGGCCAGTTCGATAATTGGCCGTTTGCCAATGATGACTTTTTCGACGTTTTCGATGAGAGGAAGCATGCTATCCATGATTTGAAACTGACCTTCTGGCGAAATGAGTAAGTGAAGACGGTTGCAGAAGCTTAGCAGAGCTTGAGCGCTTGTCAGACGCTCAACGCGATGGTTTGAAACGTCTGGCGGCAAACTCGGTATCCGAAAATATCGCTAACACCGCAAACAATACAATCGCCATCAGCGTGCCGCCGGCCTCGCCGATAGTTAAACCAAAAAACGTCAGCCAGGAGACAAACACATAATAGATAGCCGGCATGATGGCTTGATAGCCGAGCGATAAACCTAGTATTCCGAGCAACAACCAGATAACAAAATTCAATCCCACATTTATCCGCGCCAGGTAATAAACCGGTTTAACAATATCGTCCTTGCGTTTGCGCAATCCGAAAAACACCAAGCCATACACAACGATCAATGCCGTGCCGTAGACGGACAACTCCGGGTGCGTGGATATAGACGTGGCATTGTTAAATACGTAAAGCACCGTCCCGTTAATCGAACTATCCGCCAGTAAGTGGCCGGCTAATGTCCGAGGGTTCGTCGAGTTGTTAGCGCCGGACATAAAGTCCGGAAAATAAAAAACCGCTTGTTGCGGCACGCTTAGCGACGAATCGGGCAAGACAAGATGGCTGTATTCGCCGGTCGGTTTGCCGTTAACCGACATGACGCCCGCCTCGAAGCGGATTTCGTCGCCCGGCATGCCGACTATTCTGCTGATCTGTAGCTTACCCGTCGCATCGTTAAAGCGGACCAAGCGACCGGCCGCCAAATCGACTTTGCTGGACATCACCATGAAAGCATCCTTGGACAATTCTTTGTATAAGGGATTGGCCGATGCCATTCGGCTGACCGGATGATACAAAATGGTATAAATGATCGGAAAACCGAAAATGATCGCCGCTAGCACACTGCACAGCGTAGGCCAGAATGAAGAGGTTTTAGCGCTCATAGTGTCAGCCCATTTAAAAGCTATCGTGATTTGGAGGTACAAGATTAGCAGAGTCTGAAAACGCGTTAGCGCAACTTGTGCTAAAACGGCTGCTGCTGGCCGCGTTGTTTAAACACCGTCACAATTGGATACCGGCGATTGGGCCAAGCGGGTCAAACTGGCCACCCTGGTTGAATGTTAAAAACACCGTTATACTTTGTCTAAATTTTCTATGTTCGGGCGGATTATAAGGCTGCGCTCGCTTTGCCGGATCTTTCCATGAAGCATTTTCGACGCTATCTAATAGTTCTATCTGCCTTATACGTTTCCGAGGCTTATGCGTTACCCCAAGCCGTTTACGATTCGGTCAGCCTTAGCGCCTTTGGCACACTGGGCGGCGCCTGGTTCAGCAACGAACACGCGAACTACCAGCAGGGCAGCCAACCGGTCGGGCCGGGGCTCACGCATGATATCGATCTGGGTATGGACTCGCGGCTGGGCGCACAACTCAATGTTGCCGTTACGCCCAGCACCTTGATTACCGCGCAAACTGTCGTGGAACGCCTGGCGGACAATCAATTCATGCCGCGCCTGACCCAGGCCAATCTCCGCCAGGAAATCACCGATGACCTTGCCGTCAGGATAGGACGCATTCAAAGTCCGCTGTTCCTGGCTTCCGACTACCGGCTGGCTAATTTTTCCAATCCCTGGGCGCGAACACCCGGCGTGCTGTACAACATTTACCCGATCACTCATCTGGACAGCGGGGAATTCACCTACCGTCTCGACTCGGATATAGGCCGATTCAGCCTGAATGCCGGTTATGGCTGGGTGTCGTATCCGTTCCCGGCGAACTTTGGCACGG
Source organism: Methylomonas montana (assembly GCF_030490285.1). Taxonomy (NCBI): domain Bacteria; kingdom Pseudomonadati; phylum Pseudomonadota; class Gammaproteobacteria; order Methylococcales; family Methylococcaceae; genus Methylomonas; species Methylomonas montana. The sequence goes on from NZ_CP129884.1 coordinate 2,445,988, forward strand.
CGGGAACACCAGCGTTGGAGCTGAATGATGTCATTTACGCCAATTTGAAGCTGGACAACGGCCCCTGGCGCTTTAAGCTGTCATGGTTGCATACCCGTGCCAGCTTACATTTTCCCGATCTCGATGAAGATCTTGGCGTTATTCGGCTTTTCGATCCGGTGGCCGCTGATGCACTCGGTTTGGATCGTCGAGGCATCGGCCTGTATACAGTCGGTTTTAGTTATGACGGCAAAGATTGGCTGGTGATGAGCGAATGGGGCATGGCGCGCTCCGATCAGGCTATCATCTTAAATGACTCTCACGGCGGCTATCTGACGGTTGGTTATCATCTGGACCGCTGGACGCCGCAAATCACCGTGGGCTATCAGGCCACCACCGACCGCAGAATTCATGCCACGCATCCTTTAATCGATCAGGTAGTGGCCCACACGCACCAAGGGCAGCGTACCGATTACCGTACGCTGGCGCTGGGACTCAACTACGCCGCCACCGATTCGGTGATGATCCGCGGCCAGGTGGATCTGATCGAACCGATGGGCAATAGTCTTGGGCCTTATTTAAAAACCGACTCGCATTACCAGTTCAACGATCCAGGCATTGATACCCTGATTTCGTTGTCGGTGGATTTCGTTTACTGATGGGTATCGATATGAATTCCGAATCCATTCTAATCGGTAGACGTTTTTTTCAACAAGCTTGGTTGATCCTGGGCTTGATACTGGCATTGTCGCCGGTCGCGGCCGAACCTGCGATCGTCGTGGTCGTACGGCAGGACAGCCCATTGTTGCAATTGTCGCGTAACGAAGTCGCCGCCTTGTTTTTGGGCAAAATCCGTCACAGCAATGATATTCCGCTCATGCCTTTCGATAGTAAGGATAACGACCTGCGTGACCGCTTTTATCAGGAAGTCGCGGAGATGAGCGGCATGCGTGTCAAGGCTTATTGGTCGCGGATTGTGTTCTCCGGACAGGGCCGACCGCCTCAGGAAATCTCGACTTCCGAAGCCCACGCTAAATTGACTAACGAAGCCGATGCGCTAATTTATCTGCCGGAAGACCAGGTCACGCCAAATATGAAGATCGTTTTCAGCACGCCGAAAGGGATGCTACCCAAACATTGACGGAGTCAATTATGAATACCCAGGACGAGCTGTTTTCATTTGCCGATGATGACGCCATATCCTCGACAAGCTCACAAAACCATTCCAACTGGCGGATTCTGATCGCCGACGACGACGACGATGTACACGATTCCACGGTATTCGCATTACGCAGCCTGAATATTCTTAATCGTCCGCTGGAGTTTCTGCATGCCTATTCGGCGGCTGAATCCGTAGAACTTTTACGCCAGAATACCAATGTAGCGGTGATCTTGCTGGATGTGGTGATGGAAACCGAGGATGCCGGTTTAAGGATCGTAAAAACGATCCGCCAGGAACTGGGTCTGGCCGAAGTGCGCATCATTTTACGAACCGGACAACCCGGTTACGCCCCGGAAATGGAAGCCATCGGCCAATACGAAATCAATGACTACAAAACCAAAAACGAACTGACCCGCATCAAGCTATACACGTCGCTAACCACGGCCATACGCTCCTACGACCAGTTGCAGCGGCTCAATGCCAGTCGGGCCGGTTTGCGGCAAATTCTCGATGCCAGTCATGCCTTTATTACAGCCGAAGGCCTGTGCGATTTTGCGGCGGGCGTCATCATGCAGATAGCCGGTTTTATAGGCATTCAGCCGGAAGGTTTAGTGTGTGCCCGCGCTTTAGGACAAAAGGACGATCCCGGTCCTTACGAGATTATCGGCGCCGCAGGGCGTTATGCGCATCTGATTAATCAACCGCTGGCCTTGCTGGAAGACGCCGGCATTCAAGATCTGATCAAGCGTTGCCTGCATGAGCGCGATACCCTCATAGACGATCATGCGATTGTACTGTTCTGTCCAGGACGCAGCGGCAACGATTTTGCCGCCTTTATCGATTCCTATCATCCCTTAGGCAATAAAGACCGCAATCTGATCGATCTGTTTTGCGCCAACATCGGATTATGCGGCGACAACATCTCGCTGATCAGCCGCTTGCGCGACGCGGCAACCGTCGATTCCTTGGTCAAACTACCTAACCGTCTGGCGTTTATCGACATCATCGACCAGCAACTGGAAGATGACGCGAACAACGATCATGTCGTGGCCCTGCTGAATATCGATGGCTTTGCGGAATTCAACGATGTGCTCGATTCCCGCTATGGCGACCTATTACTTCGGGAAATTTCCAATAACCTGCGGCAACAACTGCCCGCCTCGGTATTGGTGGCACGGGTTGGCGGCGCTGGCTTCGGTCTGCTCGGCGCGGATGAATATGTCAATCCGCAAGTGCTTCACAATCTGTTCCGAACGCCATTAGTCATCGACGGTATCGAATCCTTGGTATCGTTTTCCATGGGTATGGTGCGAACCAGAGATTTTCCATCTAACGGCTCCGAGTTATTCCAATGCGCCAGCGTGGCTCAGAAGCGCGCCAAGGCGGAAGGGCAAATCGGCAAATCGGCTTATTACACCTTGGAAACCCGCAATGAAATTCGCGACAGTTCGCGGCTATTGCATGATTTGCGATTAGCAATGCAAGGCGACCAGTCGCCATTTTTTCTGGTTTATCAACCGCAAATCGATCTAGCAAGCGATAGGGTGGTCGGCCTGGAAGCACTGATACGCTGGAAAAATCAAGACGGCACTATCGTCCCTCCTGACCGTTTCATTCCCATCGCCGAACAATCCGGCCTGATCGTACCGTTAGGTAATTGGATATTACGAACGGCGCTGGCCGATCTGCAACGCATGAGGACGGCGGGTTTCAAGAGCATTTGCATGGCGGTGAACGTTTCGGCGGTGCAATTCCGCCATCCGGATTTTCTGTCCAGCATCGACGACAGCCTGTTCGACAGCGGCATCGCCGGCGAGCACCTGGAATTGGAAATTACCGAATCGGTGGGCATCCTCAGCATGGAGATCATGCAAAATATTCTGTCGGAACTTAAAACGCGGCGGATATCCATTGCCATCGACGATTTCGGTACCGGTTTTTCCTCGCTGTCCTACCTGGATCGCTTCCAAGCTGACCGCCTGAAAATCGATCGATCCTTTATCACCTTGATCGGCACCGATCAGCCGGGCGTGCGCATCACGGAAATGGTGGTGCCGTTGGGACAGCAACTAGGCATGAAAGTGCTGGCGGAAGGCGTGGAAAACGTTGAACAGCTCGAACGCTTGCGGCAGCTGGGTTGCGATGAAATTCAAGGCTATTACACCGGCCGGCCCATGGTATTGGAAGCGCTATTGCAGTGGTTGATCGAGCGGCCTGGATTCCGCGGCGTCGATGCATGAAACGCAGTGCAGTGATTAACCCGGAAGCTATTCGCCCGGCAAAAAGCTGGCGAGTGTCGCTGCATACCCGTATTCTGTTGGCCAGCATCCTGGTATTTGGCCTGATGACCGGGGCCGTGGTGTTTAATAGCGGCCGGGTCATCAAAAGCGCAATGCTGGAAAATATCCGGGTATCGGAACAGCAGACCTCGGAAATACTCAATTTAGCGGCAGCACCTTACGCAGTCTCAGGGGATTACACCACGCTAAAGGCCTTTCTGGATGAATTGCTGCGGCAGGAAAGCGTGCAATCCGGATTGATTTATCTGGCCGTCGGACGCGAGGACGGTTCTATCCTGATGCAGTCCGGCGGCGTCGATGGACCACTTCCCTCCCCCGATCAACCGGACATGTATCCGGTGGCGATCGAGCGAGGTGTCGTGCATATCCGCCGTCCTTTGCTACTGGGAAACAATTCGGTCGGTTTTCTGCAATACGGCCTGTCCTTCAAGCTGATGTTGGAAGCCAACGAACGTTTGAATCGGCAGGCGGCCTTGCTGGCCATCGCCGGCTTGGCGATTGTCTCCGGTGTTTTGCTATTGATCATGCTGAAAATCGTCCAGCGCATCAATGTGCTGGCCAAGGCCAGCCTGGCGATTGCCCACGGCGATTATTCGCACCGCGCGCCGGACCAGGCACACGATGAAATCGGCCTGCTGGCGACCAATTTCAACCAGATGGCCGATGCCATCCAGCAGCGCGTACACGAGATCACCCTGCTAAATCAAGAACTGGAATCGCGCGTGGCGGCCCGCACTCAGGATCTTGTAACACTGAATTCCACCCTGAAACAAACGATCGACGACCTGAAATGGACGCAAGAAAACCTGATCCGTTCGGAAAAACTGGCCGGACTGGGGGCGTTGGTGGCGGGTGTGGCGCATGAGCTAAACACCCCAATCGGCAATGCATTGACCGTCGCGACGACGTTGCAGGATCATACCCGGACCATTACTCAGGAATTCCAGACCGGCTTGCGCCGCGCCAGCCTGGATGACTTTCTGGCGGAAACGAGAACGGCCGGAGAACTGATCGCCCGCAACTTACATCGAGCGGCGGATTTAATTACCAGCTTTAAACACGTCGCGGTCGATCAGACCAGCGAGAATCGCCGCGATTTCGAATTGCGCACCACTTTGGAGGAAATCGTCGCCACGCTGTTGCCCACGCTGAAAAAAACGCCCTATCGGCTGATTCTGGATATCCCGTCAGGCATTGTGTTGAACAGCTACCCCGGCGCTTTGGGGCAAATTGTCACCAATCTAGTGAACAACGCGTTGCTGCATGCCTTTGAAAGTCGAGATTGCGGTCTGATGACCCTATCCGCGGCGCTGCTGGACAATCGGCACGTGCAACTGACCTTCAGCGATGATGGGATAGGCATGCCGCCGGAAACACTAAAACGCATTTTCGATCCTTTTTTCACCACCCGGCTGGGACAAGGCGGTAGCGGTCTGGGTATGAGCATTGTCCATAATCTGATTTACAGCTTATTGGACGGCGTCATCGAAGTTGAATCGTCTCAGGATCAAGGCACGCGCTTTACGATTCAGCTGCCTTTAAATATTCCCAGCGCCTGAACGATAATATCTCAACTTGATGACAACATATTGCAACCAAACTAATTATTGAAATTGATATGAACTACTGGCTAATGAAATCCGAACCCGAAACATTCGGCATCGACGATCTGTTTAACCGACCCAATCAAACCGAACATTGGGATGGCGTGCGCAATTATCAGGCCCGCAACATGATGCGGGACGATATGAAAATCGGCGATCAGGTGTTTTTCTATCATTCCAACTGCGACGAGCCCGGCATCGTCGGCATCATGCAAGTGGCGCGCGAATCTTATCCGGACTTTACCGCTTTCGATCCCGACGACAAGCATTTCGACCCGAAAAGCAATCCGGAAAAGCCCACCTGGTATATGGTCGATGTGCAATTCGTCAGAAAACTATCGCGTAACATCAGCCTCCGGGAATTAAAACTGAAAACCGAACTGACCGATTTAGCCTTGCTGCGTCGCGGCAACCGCTTGTCCATCATGCCTGTCAACGCTGAACAATGGGCGTTTATTTTGGCTTTGGAATAGACAGCCAAGCCCCGAAAAACAGGCATATCGCGGCTTTCCCGCAGAACATAGACGCATAGCCTATCCAAGCCGCGATTCATTTCATTCCATTTAGCCCGCCAGTCGAGGTGCCGATGTCCAACTTCCAACTCCATCCCCAGCTAATCGAAGATTGTTTCAAGGTTGGCCAATTTGCACTATCGGAAATATTGATGATGAACGACAGTCAGTATCCGTGGTTCATCCTGGTACCCAGGCGCAACCATATCAAAGAAATCTATCAGCTTAATCCGGCGGATCGTCAAACCCTGCAAGCCGAGTCGTGCCTGTTGGCGGAAGCGCTTGCCGAAATTTATCGGCCAGACAAACTCAATATTGCGGCTATCGGCAACCTGGTACCGCAACTGCATCTGCATCATGTGGCACGTTACCAAACCGATAAAGCTTGGCCGGCACCCATATGGGGGAAATTTGCCAGTGTGCCATATGTCCCAACTGAAGCCGAGCAACGGATTAACCAACTGCGCGAAGCGCTGGACCAGCATTTAGTGAATTAGCGCCACGACACACTCATCAATGTCTTGCGACTGGTAATGGGGAATCGAGTTACGTTGATTAATCCAGACAAAATTAATCAATTTGTAGCTTCTGCTACATCGAAACCGACTGTTATGCTCTCGATCCGAGGCGAATACCCGCGAAAAAACGGCTATCCGTGTCGCTAATTTAGGGTTGGCCTCATTATTGAATGGCAGATTGGGTTTAATCCTATCTGCCAATCGATAAAGTACTAACCATGAATTATATTTTCCCGCTGCCGCAGCCCGTTCGCCCCAAGCAATCCGGCAACGAGACAGCCATTTTTCCAGGTCACCGTTACCCGCTGCGCCCCGAAGCGATAGCAAACGGCACACCGGAATTAGCGCACGCGTTTCAAAACGGCCTGGTGGGCGCCTATCGCATTAGCCAGGATAAGGCCGAAGTCGAAGCGCTGGATTTAAACGCGCAGCCGTCTCAAGGCTTTGTTTGGGATACCGCCTTGCTCACCCCGCCGCTGCGTCGTTTGCTAGTGCCCGATCAAGAGCGGCCGTGTTCGGCGCCGAACAATCGTTTGACATTGATCGACGCCCGTCTCGATGTACCATCGGTTGAGATGGAGCATAACACGCCCACGTTGACGGTTACGCCGCGCTTCGAACTGGAATGGGATACTGAGGCTTACGCCAGTCAATTGGGTGTGGTGCGGTTGGTGGAATCGTTACGGGTCGTACACTTCGAGGACGGCGAATCTACGGTATTACTCGATACTGAAGCCGCTGGCGTTGGTCCGGTGTTGTATCTAAGCCAGGCAGTCGACCAGCAAGCGGTGATCCCCATATGCGCGTTTCAAGCGCAAGCCCAACAACAATGCATTGAATACGGCAGTGCGGTGACGCAGCTCATTCCGGCCGAATTAGCCGGCAAAGCCGTCTCGTCGGTCAGCGTGCTGGAAAAATATACGGTTTATTTCATGCAAAATGCCGCGCCGGACCAGCCTGACCGCTATATCTGGGTGCCGGTACATTTGCCGGTGGTTTGGGGCTGGAGCATCCGGGTGCAACAGCGCTACGACGGCGTATGGGATATTTTTCGCAAGAAATTGATCATGCCGATGCCTTCGACCGAAGCACCAGCCTTGCCGCTCTGGCAAAGCAATTCGCTGCGCTGCCTGAGCTTGGCGGTCATGTGAAGCCGATGCTGGACGTAGCGATAGTCGGCGCTGGACTTTCCGGACTGGCCTTGGCCGAACGCTTGTTTGCCAGCAAGCCGAATTTGGCGATATTCGAAGCCCGCGACCGCTGTGGCGGCCGGATTTTATCGCAAGCAATTCCCTCCGCCCCTAATTTAAACGTCGATCTTGGGCCGACCTGGCTATGGCCCGACCAACAACCGCTTATCCGAGCCTTGGCGGAAAAACTGGGCTTACAACTGTTCAAGCAGTGGGATAGCGGTCACAGCCTTTATCAAATCAACGCAGGCAGCGAGCCGGCGCAATATACCGATAGCGAAACCCATCGTTCGGCGCGGCGAATCGAAGGCGGCTGCCAGCAATTGGTGACCGGCTTGCTGCAAGCGCTGCCAGATACCGTGCTGCATCTGCAACATCGTTTGCTGCGAGTCGCCAACCGCGGCACTCATGTCGAACTGGAGTTTTCCACCGCCGCCGGCCGCGAGTATTATCAAGCACGCCAGCTGGTACTGGCTGCCCCGCCGCGTTTACTGGCCGAAAACATAGCTTTCGAGCCGGCCTTGGCGCCGAAATTGATGCGGATGATGCAGGATACGCCGACTTGGATGGCCGGCCATGCCAAAGCGCTGTTGGTTTATCAACAGGCATTCTGGCGGCAGCAAGGCTATTCCGGCAATGCCTTGCTGCATTATCCGGGCGCGGTATTGGCAGAGGTTTACGATGCCAGCCCAGCGGCGGGCGAGTCGGCCGCCTTGTTCGGCTTCTTTGGCTTGCCGGCGGCGATTCGGGACTATTACCGAGACACGCTGGAAGATTTGGTAGTGCAACAAATGACCCGTTTATTTGGCGAGGCCGCCGCTAATCCCCAGCAAGTGCTGATTCAAGATTGGAGCCAGGAAGCGTTTACCGCGACCGCGGACGATAGAATCGCGCCGCCCGCCCATCCCAGCTACGGCCATCTCTGGCTGCAATTGGATCATTGGCAGGACAAACTGTATTTTTGCGGTACCGAAACGGCCGCCAGCGACGGCGGCTATCTGGAAGGGGCCTTGGTGGCCGCCGACCGGGTATTCAACGCCTTAACCCTGTAATCGAAGGAGATTCCCCGTGACCCGCGAACAACAAAATATCGACAGCCTCGGACAATTTCATCGTTATATCGCCGAGCAAAAACCGCTATTGAAAAAACACTACGAGCGGCTTCTGGCCGGGGACTTATCCCGCCAACAATGGGACGGCTGTTTTCAACGCAACGTGGTGGCAGTGTTGGAACAGGCATATCAAGAAGCGCTGGCACGGCTGTCCGCACTACCGTTCGATAGCGCCGCCACGTCGGTCGAGCGCGGATTATCCGAATTGACCAAGCAAGCGTTAGCGGCTTTCGACGGTTACGTCGACGAGTTTTTATTGTTTGTCGTCGATAAACATCGCACGTCTTGTGCGCTATCCAATTTTCCAGACGAACATAAGCCCGATAACACTTACGTCAACGAAGTTAGACGCGAGATAGCGGCACGCTGGCAAGACTTTGCATTAGACGTTAACGCTTATTTTTTGGAAAGGCGCTAATCCGATATTTACCCTAAAGGACAGATGATGAAATTTTATATGACGCCCGGCTCCTGCACGACCGGTATCCATATCCTGCTGGAAGAGCTGGACCTGGTTTTCGAAGTTCAGCTGGTCAATTTGCTGGCCGGCGATCAAAACGCTCCCGCCTATCTGGCAGTCAATCCCAAAGCCACCATACCGACACTGGTACGTAACGACGGCAGCGCATTGACCGAGTTCCAAGCGATCGCCTATTGGCTGGCGCGCAGCTATCCCAAGGCTAAATTATTACCCGGCGACCCGGACGGCGATGCCCGTGCCATCGAAATGATGGATTATGCGGTCGGCACGCTGCATGGCCAGGGTTTTGCCCGGATTTTCACCACCGATAAATTCACACCCAACCCAGCCGATCATGAAGCGGTCAAAGCGCATGGTCGGGACATCGTCACCCAAGGTTTTGCTGTCCTTGACCAACTATTACCGACAGAAGGCTATGCGCTTGGCTTGTTCAGCATCGCTGACGCGGCTTTGTTCTATGTCGAGTTTTGGGCGGACAAGATCGGTATCCCGCTACCGGATAATTGCTTAAAACACTACCGTTTGATGCTGTCTCGCCCGGTCGTTAGACGCGTGTTGATGGAAGAAGGTTATCGCGTGGAGTAAGGACCATCATTGATAACAAATCCACGAAGACTTGCCTATCGATAACTTAGCGGAGGTAGCCTAGACAAGCCCCCCCCGGCGTTGCCGAGGGGAGATTTAACACCTCGTTACTTTACCGATACGGCACTCTTGGCATATCCCGCTCTACCTTGGGATGGCTTTTCGACAAGGGAATATATTCCGACACATTAGCGATAGCCCCGCCATGCACCTGCCCAATTTCCTCGGCCGAGAGTTCCACTCCGATGGTGCCGGACATTAGTGCCGCACCTGTATTTCCTACCACGGTAACGCCAGTTATTGCAATATAGTGTTGCTGATTCATTTTTCTCTCCAAATCTGATTAACCCCTATTAGAAGTATCATGCTCTCTGCCCATTCCAAACAAATGCTGATACAGAGAGCATTGATCGACTAAACCATCGTGCGGGATTCAATATAGCCAGATGATCACGCCGATCCTATCGACTTATTCACAATTGAACTATGAATTAGTTGATTTACCTGACCCGGAAAACTTGAAGGGCGTGTTTACGAAATTCATTTGCGCTGCCAGCCTTCGTCGACGCCAGTAGAGCAAGCGGCCGCCAAAATATTTATGCCGAGTTAAGGATTAACAAGACAAGCGCCGGATTTTCAAGGAGAATAGTCGACTCTTTTCCGTTCGCTACACCGCATGTACAAATATGAAGGCCTGGTGGTGCACCAAAGCCACGATGACGAAGGCATCATAGAAATCGTTGATAAGGAAGGCGTCAGAGCCTTGCATTTTGGTTCCCATGCTCGGCAAAGCAGCATGCTGCTGGCCGAACCCGACCGCCTGCACTCCTTGTATGCAAGAGCAATGATGGCTGGTCTGCTGTTCCATGACACGCCCCGTGAAGTGTTGATGATAGGCTTGGGCGGCGGCACTATCGCCAAGTTTTTGCTGCATCAGTTTGCCGATTGCCGGCTGAAAGTGGTCGAGTTTCGCAGCAGCGTCTTAAAAGTTGCCCGCAGCCATTTCGGCCTGCCCTTCGATCAGCGCCTGAAAATCAAGATTGGTTGCGGCGCCCAACACGTCCACCAGGCTAGCCAAACTCAAAGCGAGCAACACGATTTAATCGTCATCGACGCTTACGATCATGCCGGCATGGCCCCGGAAGTCAGCAGCGAAACTTTTTTCGACAATTGCCGAACCTTGTTGACTAAGGACGGTCTGCTGGTGATCAATTTGTGGGGCACCGACAAGGATCTGTTCCAACAAGTGGTCTGGAATATGGGCCGGGTGTTTGATCGGCGCATGCTGTTTCTACCGGTGCGTGGACGCGGCAACATCATCGGCTTCGCGTTTGGCGAAACAAGACCCAAGCCAACTTTAAAGCAGTTGATAGACCATGCCAAACGCCTGGAACTGCAATATCAACTGGAATTTCCCACCTATTTGCTGGACCTTAAGCGCCACAACGCCAACGTATTCAACCGGATAATCAAATCGTGATTCACAACGCCCCCAACATCTTCGGCTACAAAAAATATTGGGCTCACCGTTTCGGCCCCGCGCCGGAACTTCCCATGAGCCTGGAAGAGATGCAACAGCTGGGTTGGGATGCCTGCGACGTTATTCTGGTAACCGGCGACGCTTATGTCGACCATCCCAGCTTTGGCATGGCGGTGATCGGCCGGGTATTGGAAGCTCAAGGTTTCCGGGTCGGCATTATTTCCCAGCCTGATTGGCAAAGCGCCGAAGACTTTAAAAAGCTTGGTCAGCCTAAATTGTTTTTCGGTGTGACTGGCGGCAATATGGACTCGATGGTCAACCGCTATACCTCGGACAAGAAAATCCGCTCCAACGATGCCTATACCGCTGACGGCGCGGCCGGCAAGCGTCCGGATAGAGCCGTGAACGTCTACGCCCACCGCTGCCGGGAAGCCTATAAAAACGTGCCCATCGTCATCGGTGGCATCGAGGCCAGCCTGCGTCGGATTGCCCATTACGATTATTGGTCGGACACGGTGCGTAAATCCATCTTGCTGGATTCCAAGGCCGATTTGCTGGTTTACGGCAATGCCGAGCGGCAAGTGGTGGAAATCGCCCAGCGCTTGGCAAAAGGCGAAACCATTGCCGATTTGAAAGGCATCCGCGGCACCGTGCATTTTGTTAAACAGATTCCGCAGGGCTGGATGGAGAAGGACTCTACCGACATCGACAAGCCGGGCGCGGTGATTTCTCACGTGAATCCCTACCAGGAACAACCCGCGTGCGACGAGCAGGGACGATCGGAGTGCGGCGACGGGTCGGGAACCCGTGCTGCCGAAGATAAGCCCGCTGTAGGGCCGAATTCATTCGGCCAATCGCCTGGCGAACACATCATCCAATTCAAACCCATCGCTAACAAGCAGCGCATGCAAACCGTGATCCGTTTGCCGGATTACGAGGCAGTAAAAGACGATCCGATTCTATACGCCCACGCTTCACGGGTAATGCACGGCGAAACCAACCCCGGCAACGCTCGCGCCCTGATTCAGCGCCACGGCAACCGAGAAGTGTGGATTAATCCGCCGCCACTGCCGCTGACCACGCCGGAAATGGACGGCGTGTTCGACCTGCCCTATTCCCGCTTACCGCACACCGCTTACGGCAAAGCCAATATCCCAGCCTTTGAGATGATTCAGCATTCGGTGCTGATCATGCGCGGTTGCTTCGGCGGTTGCAGTTTTTGCTCGATTACCGAACACGAAGGCCGCATCATCCAGAACCGTTCGGAAGATTCGATCATTCGCGAAATCGAAGCCATCCGGGATACTTCGCCGAACTTCACCGGCCATATTTCCGATCTGGGCGGACCGACCGCCAACATGTGGCGGTTGGCTTGCAAGGACCCGAAAATCGAAGAATCCTGCCGTAAACCTTCCTGCGTCTACCCCGGCATCTGTCATAATCTGAACACCGATCAGACGCCGCTGATCAAGCTGTACCGGCGCGCCCGCAATCTGCCCGGTATCAAGAAAATCTTCATCGCTTCGGGATTGCGCTACGACATTGCGGTGGAAACCCCGGAATACGTGAAGGAACTGGTCACGCATCATGTCGGCGGTTACCTGAAAATTGCCCCGGAACACACCGAGCAAGGCCCGCTGTCGAAGATGATGAAACCGGGGATGGGCACTTACGACCGCTTCAAGCAGATGTTCGACAAATATTCCAAAGAGGCCGGCAAGGAGCAGTACCTGATTCCCTACTTCATCGCCGCCCACCCCGGCACCGAAGACAAAGACATGCTGAATCTGGCCCTATGGCTGAAACGCAATGGCTTCCGCGCCGATCAGGTCCAAGCCTTTTTGCCGTCGCCGATGTCGATCGCCACCGCGATGTATCATTCCGGCAAGGATACGCTGCACAAAGTGGCCCGCAACAGCCCGGACATCGCCATCCCGAAAAGCATCAAACAACGTCGCTTGCACAAGGCATTTTTACGCTACCACGACCCCAAAAACTGGCCGTTATTGCGCGAAGCCCTGAAAGACATGGGCCGCGCGGATTTGATTGGGAATGGTAAGCAGCATTTGGTGCCGAGTTTTCAGCCGAAAACTGATGGTCTCCATACGACTAAGATAAGCAAAAATCAGACTTTTAAAACCAAACACACCGGATTTGATGGAGCAGGCGGAAAGCGTAAACGGAATAAAAGTAGGTAGGGATAAGCCTTATGAATTAAGGCTAAATAGCGACTATTTGCTTGTCATGACCATGCGTATTTAAGATATTTTGGTATAAAGCAATATACTTAGTTACGACAACATTGCTATCAAACTCACGAAGAATCTTGGCTCGGGCATTTAATGCTAATTCGGAATAATTAGTTGCGTTCAACACCCATTCGATTCCTTGGGCTAAATCTTTACTTTCAAAAGGTCTAGCCAAATAACCGTTAATTTGGTGTTCTATCATGTCGCCATTTCCGCCAATATCAAACGCAACAACAGGTGTGCCGCATGCCAGGCTTTCCATGATGGTATTGGATAAATTTTCCTGAAGGCTCGGTACAACCACTACATCGGCAGCGTTATAAAGTACCCGTAGACTTAAATCATCTGACAAATATCCAACGTAATGAGTATTAAATCCGAACTTAGGCGCATCTTTCGGCAGACCACTGCCAAAAACGACAACTTCAATATTTCTGTTTTCTAAAAGGTGTAATGCACTACATAGTTCCTTATAGCCTTTATTAATATCGCTGACCGCTTTCACGGCTCCAAAAACAACCAACTTCTTATTTAATGGCAAATTCAATAATTCTCTAGCAGACGTTTTATCAATCGGTGAAAACGTCGTACTATCAATCAAATTAGGTAAATGAACAATCCGTTTGCTAGCAAGCAATTTACTTTCTGTTGCACAACTTGCAATCCAACGACTTAGTCCAACTAATGTTAAGTTCGAAATCTTTGAATAAGTCTTATCTTTTTTAAAAAATAGTATACGACTTAAATCCATTCCGAAATCAGAACCTAATCGAGGACAACGCCCGCACTTTTCCTTATAACGATCGCAATCCCACATAACATGGCAACCACCTGTAAACGCCCAGTTATCATGCAAACTCCAAACAATTGGAACTTTGATATTGGCAATATCTTCAATGCGTATCATCCCACCACAAACCCAGTGTAAATGGACAATATCAGGCTTCAAGGCATTAATTCTTTCAGATACGCCGGTAAAGGGGAACCAAGCAGCTGAAAACAAAGTTCCGCTACGTTTTTTATAGAGCTTAACCGGCAATAGATCAAAAGTAGGTAAAAGTTTAGAAAACGCGTATTTAATTTTAGATTCATCACTTAGAACAGTGTAGTCGTCAGTCACTTTTGTTAGTACTAACATTTGACTATTTATTCCAGATCCTATTAATGCATTATGCAAACGACGCGCTGCCTTTGCTGCACCGCCAATATTATCAGAAGCATTAACTATCAAAACTTTCAAGCCGTCACCACACGACATTTTAAAAACTGTTTCATTGAGCGAAAATTAAAATTCGACCATAAAAATTGATTTGTTAGCATCACCCTTGGAAGTGATAATAAATGATCAGAATGTTCGGAGAATATATTTCCAAATCTTGTAGTTACTGCGGTTCTAAATCCTAACTCTTTAACTATCCTGAACTCTCGTTCTCCAGCTTCAATTCGCCCTCCAAAAGGATAACAAAAATGCTCAACTTGTGTGCCGATATGGGACTCAATAATTACTTTACTATCAATTATTTCTTTAGTTAAATTCTTATTTGAAAGCCCAGATAGCGCATGATGATTTACAGTGTGCGCGCCTATGGTGGCTAAGGGGCTTTCACTAATTTCTTTAAGTTGCTTCCATGAAATTACTAAATCAAAGAACTGCCCGCTCCAGTCAAATGGACCCGATTTAAACAATTTATTAAGTGAATGGAGAAAGCATTCATTAGGCAAATCAATGATTATTTTTCTAAGAGTCATAAATGCGTCAATTTTTTGTTTTTTCGTCTCACACTTGAAATTTAGTCCGTTAGTCAAAGATATCGAATCAGATTGAGCAATCATGTCTTCCAATACATGCCACCATAAAATTACAGACTTGTCAGGAAAAGATGTGGTTACGTAAATAACAAACGGAATATTAAATTTTTTGAAAATAGGATACGCGTAGGTAAAGTTATCAGCGTATCCGTCATCTAGGGTCATAACAATCAACTTTGATGCTTTTGTATCCATAGAAAGGATATTGTGCAAATCATCGAGACTGACGAAGGCATACCCTCTATGTAGAGCGCCAACAATGAATGTTTCCAAGAATTCTGGGGAAACTTTCAGATTCTCATTAGGCGGCAATTTATTAGGCTCAAGTGGAAAAACACGATGAAGCATAATAATAGTTGCTATACCCTTATATAGACTTAACATTAAAGCCGATATCCATAAATATTAAGCTGCAAATCCATGGACATTGGAGCGAAGTTTTGTAGAAACGGCTTATTTATTTTTGACACAGTTTCTAAGAAGTATCGAAATCCCTGCTGCTCTAAAATTCTTAACATATTGGAAAGAGTTTGAGGCTTATTTTCTAATGAATGATACTCAATAAAAATATTTTGAACTCGATCAAGCTGGCTTGCACAATCTGCCAAAACCTCAACTTCTGCTCCTTCTATATCTATTTTAAGCAAATCGATTCTTTCTTCCAGAAGAAGATATTCTTTAAGCCTAACACTTTCTACATTTAAAACCCCTTCTTTTAAAATAGTACCGCCATCCGCCCCATCAGATAAAAAACACACCCCATTATTATTAATCCATACTGCCTTATTAACGAGACAAACATCTTCTAGGTGATTACTTTCTACATTTTTCTGCAAAAAACTAAATATTTTTTTATCCGGCTCAAATGCGACTATCTTAGAATTTTTATATTGTTTTTTAAAAAACAATATACTCATACCTATGTTTGCTCCACAGTCATAAATAACAGGCGAAGATGTTATGGCCGGAAAGCTATAGGATTCATCAACAAAAATATCCTTATATTGCCAAACGAAACTTGGGCCATCGACTATGTCAACATTGAAGCCATTAAAATTTATATTATAAAATGGGTAGTACCGGTGGCTCTTTTCATAAAGATAAGATAATTTATAAAATGTATATAAATTAGGCTGTGTAAAACATCTATATAACGGTCGAAATGAGTCATTAATTAAGCGGAGCATTTTTTTGCCATCACAGTAATTAGAATTTGATAGTCTTGATCCTTAAACAACAATTCTTCTAGTGTTAATTCATCAGCGGCTAAGCCATGAAGAAACGAAATTGCGGCAAGAACGTTCCCATAAAAATCAACCTGTACATTTCCAACGCCAAATACTTCTTCAAATAATTTTCGTATAGAAAGATCTGTGAATCGCCAATAATCCCCCCACCTATCCATATCGTAACGAGAAATTTGACAAATTCCTGCAACCGTAACAAGGGCAATACCATTTTCCTTGAGAACATAATGAATACCCTTAATTGCGCCTTTAACATCATATATAAAATTAAGTGTTTGAGTGCAAATAAAACAGTCTATTTTGCCGTATGGAAGAGTTTCTACATTGACTAAATCGCCTACGATAGTAGCTTTTGGATTATCGTTTGCATAGTGGAGCACTTCAAAAATACTCCCGATGACGCCAAATTTTTTACTGTAGACATCATCAGAAACTTCCATAATTGTCCCATTTATAACGCCTTTATTTGAATCTAAAAATTTCTCGATAAAAAAACGATCAATAGGAAGCCCTCTATCTAGGCCAAATACTTTTGAAATAGGCTTTGTAATACGAAGGTTGAACCAATTTGGTTTATTGATTATCCTGAGCAACATTTTTTTCACCTAAGAATATTCCTTGCTTTATTATAGATCCTCTTAAATAAAGTTTTTTTTAATCCATTAAAAAAACACTCAAAAGACTTCCTTGCTTTTATATTTTCGCAAATGTTTGTTGTGAAAATCACGTCATAATAATCAACAACCTCTACATCAAATACACTTGATTTTGTACAATTAACCCCAAACCCATCATGCCCAATATTGCGCACAAAAGAATCTTTTGGATGAAGAGATAAGGCGCTATTTAAAAAGGATGACGCGTACCAGAAAACAGCCCAAGTATCAATACGACCTTTCTTATTTAACCTTATTTGATCAAAATATCTATAAGCCCCACTTAGATTGTAGTCATAGATCATTTTTTTATTGAATAAGCACAAATACAAATCCGAGTCCTTAACAAAATATTTCCATGCCCTATCCCAAGTCCCCCAACCCCAACACGTTGTTGGCTTCAAAAAAAAAGTACTATCGATATTTTTTGTATTAATAGGATAAACATAACCTGAAATATGAAATACCTTCTTTTCATTTTGATAAAAATTTAAAGCCTCGTTCATGAATTTCAAAAAAAAACGACTAGTCACTAAATCATCTTCCAAAACGATAATTTTTCCATATTGATTGACAATAGTAGTTACGCCATCAATAATAGACTTAGATAACCCCCAGTTTTTTTCTCTTTCAATGATCGTGATTTTTTTAAATCCTTGAATAGATTTAATGTACGACCTGACATCCATAACGGTTTGCCTAGAGTCATCATTTTTTGGTGCATCACTGTATATAATTAACTCGCTTTCAAATGCCAGTTCATTTTTTTGTAAAGCCTCAATAGTTTGCCTAGTGTGCCATGGACGATTATATACAAACAAAACCACAGGAGACAAATTCACTCTATGCTTCCTCAACAAAAAAACTTATCAACAAGTGCAAATTATATTAACACTCTTTTAAAAGAAAAAATATAATTTAGATTTATTCAATAAGCCCATACAAGTCAAAATAATCGAAAACATTCTTTAATTGTTTGTCATTTTGTTTTTCTATAACATTTTTATGCCACAGCCCGCAGTCTTGCGTGCCTTCAATGGTTAAGAATTCGATACACGAATCTTTTGCCATAACAGTTTTAGTATTATTAATCAACGCCATCGCCTTAAACCAGACATCGTCAGCAGACGGCGCCAACTTAATAAATAAATCTCTTTGAAAAACACTAGAGTTTAAAGAGCCACAAGGATAAAAAATACCACCCACACCAGTTGGAAATAGATTATAAGATGGAACGCCGCCCGATGCAGCCTTCCAATTCAAATATGGAGTTAAAAGACTTTTATTTTTCTTTTTCATTAGCGCACATCTGTATGCCACCACGCAATGAGGAAACTCATTGTGCTTGGCATACAATCCATCTATAAACCAGCTAGGATATATAGCATCATCATCACAAGTAATAATATTATAATCAGGAAACTCTTCTATTGAATATATAAGCTTTTTATACGATTTCAAATTACCATTCATAAATCTTATTTCCAGCCCTCTCCGCACTAATTTTTTTATGGACAATGGCACACTGAACTCACTAATTTCATCTCCAGATAGCCATAGAATGATTTTACAGGGCTTAATGGTTTGGTTTAGCAAAGATTCTATTGCTAAATGAACAACGTTTAATCTTTTTGGATATGTCGTTAAACTTACGATAATTTTTTTGTCATTACATTCAACACCTGATGATTTTTTTAACAAAGAATACAAAATATATTTTAGTAAAATAAACCTATATTTTATCTTAATCTTAAAAAACACATCAAATCCTGATTGAAAATATATTAAACGCTTTGCACTGCTGAAAAAAACACACCCTTGTTTTTCTAAAAAGACACAAGCTAAAAAAATTCACATAAAAATATGAAACAAAAGTAGCATAAGCCGCTCCATAAACACCCGCATTTTCTATAAGAAAATAATTTAACAAAATACTTACAATAGCCCCTGAAGAAGTTCTGAATAATGCATTTTTAACCAGATTTTCAGTAATAACCCACTTAGACGAAGCAACCCCTAGATTTACAAAAACCCCCACCCATATCAAAATCATAAATATAGGTCCAGCGTCTTTATAGGCTTCACCGTATAAAAAGGCAATTAACCAATCACTCAAAAATGTCATAGGAATGGCAATGCCAATAGCTAGCCATACCATAAAAGTGTATAGTCTCTGCAAGTACTGATTATACAGTTCCTCATTAGACTTTTTAGCATTAAGTATCGCTGGAAAAATAGAACTCGTAATCATGACAGGTATAAAATACCATGCTTCGCTTAGGCGAACAGCGGCTGAATAAATACCAACCTCGTACTCACCGAGCATGTCTTTAATCATTATTTGGTTGATTCGCATATAGATCATCACCACAATTGACGACAAGGTAAGCGGCCAGGAATCTTTAATAAGCTTTTTTACTATGGTTATATCAAAACACTTAAAGAAGCTTGGTTTCTCATGAAAAGAATAAGCAATAAAGTAACACGTAGCTAGAGTGAGTGAGTCAAATAATGTTACTAGTACAAACAAAAATAACTCCGCATTGGTCATCACCAAATAGACTTTGATTAATGAAGACAGTGTAAGCTGTATAACTTTACAAATTGACACAACTTTCGCAAGAACTTGTGATTGAAAATAATATTCAACCACTTCAAAGCTTTGGAAAACTAAGCCAGCCGTAATTATAAAAATAAAAAAATTAGTGGTGGCATCATTTGATGTAAAAGGGACGATGATGATGATTATCGCGATAACAATAAATGCCCCAATTAATTCTAACCAAAATGCGGTTCCCAAGTAAATATCTCGTTGATCACGCTGATTGACCAATTCACGCACCATAATACCATCAAGCCCTAGTCTAGCCATGCCGCTAAAGATAGAGGTAAACGCCAATATGTAACTAAATAAACCGAATTGTTCTGGCCCCAAATAACGCGCCACCCAGATACCGACCAAAAGCCCAGCGATGATGCGCAGCACTTGCTCAATCATCATCCATAACGTATTTTTAAAATAACGTTTAAATCCTTGATGCTGTGCCAAGTGACTTAACCTATTCTTTAGCTTTGACAATATGCTCACGATATTTTGTTATTGGAAATTGACTTACATTATCAAAATTGCTACTTAATGCTTTTCCTGATTACCCATAAGCCTCAGCTAATTTGAGCAAACGGCCCGGCATGGGTGGAGAATTAGCCGCAGCGATGAGAAACCGCGGCATTATGGTTTGCAGATCGAATCTGCGATTAAAACGATAACAAAACTCGGCCAGATAGCGGGGTAAATGTTTGGACTGAATGGCATGGTAAGTGCCATTGATGGCGCGCTTCACGTTACCGATCATGGTATTGACCCAGGCGAATTCTTCTTTCGTCACGCTGTCAGGACCACCGCCGGTGACAATGGAGTAATGGTGACAACCGTGATCGAGCACGGCGGAAAAGCAAGCTAAGCCGTCCGAGTACACCAGACTACCCGGCTGAAGATGATGGCCGGCCCAGCGCTTGATTTCGCTGTTGCGGAAGCCTTTGACGACATTCAAGTTCATCGCGATAGGATGGTGTTCCTTGTTCAGCGCCACCGCCGCGACAAAAGGCGTCTTGTTTTCCGAACCTCGCCCGCGTTTGCCACCCCGATGCTCGCCGCCCCAGTAAACGTCATCGAGTTGAATAATGCCGGTCAGCGGTTTGCGATCATCGCGCTCTTTCATTGCCTGCATGATCTTGTGCTTGAGGCTCCAGGCGGTGTTGTAGGAAACGCCGATTTGCCGCTTCAAGGCTAAAGCCGACAAACTGGTTTTGGCTTGAGTCAGCAGATGAATCGCCAGAAACCACACGGTGAGCGGCAACTTGGTTTGTTCGAACAGCGTACCGCTGATCAACGAGGTTTGGTGATGGCACGTCGTGCACTGATACAAATTGCGAGTCTTGATCACGCTATAGCGGCGGCGACCGCAGCCTGGGCATTGAAACCCGGATGGCCATCGCGCCTGAAATAGCCCTGCGGCACACTGGCTTTCAGTACCGTAGCGATTCATGAAATCCGTCAGGCTAAAGCCTTTTTGAAATTGGATCGGATTCTTTTTCATGCCACGATCTCCTGTCAGTTCATAGCTTTCATTGGACTAGCAGGATGCTCGTAAGTTGCTGAGGGTCGTGGGTAATCAGGATGCTTTTTTAGTTACCATGAACGTAATAAAAATATCCAGCGCCTACCCCAGTAAACCAATAGATATCGTACGGTATACAAAGCGACACCTAACAGATATAGATGGGGAATGGGATAATGCGCTTTAAATAAGGTTGTTACATCGCGTAAGTTGCGATGTGAGCGGATGTTTCTCAATGACTGCAAGAATTCAGCGAAATTGAGTGTACCTGGATTATCCGCGAGCGTTGTGCGCATGTTATCAATTTCGACCAAGGCCCTAGACGCTACATAAAGTAGGATGCCCTGTTTACGGGCACGTAAATAGAAATCGTGATCGGCGCCATAATGAGGTAATCGCTTTTCATCGAACAATCCGATTTGATTAAATACTCCGGCCGGTATGACAACACCCCGGCCACCCACGATAAGCTTAACGGGAAGTAATTCACGCATAGCCATGTCGGGTGTCATTTCCTTGGGACCGGATAGGCTAGGAAAACCAAGCAGAAAACAGCTGTGCGGACTAATGGAGATGAGGCGCTCAGTTCGACAATCGCGCTGCACTGGCGCAATAATGGCGTCAGGGCATTTATCTATTAAATCGGCCAGGATAGCGATTGCATCAGACGTCACATAGCAATCATTATTCAGTAGCATGATCGCATCCGCACCGCGCTCAAGCGAGAAGCGAATGCCCAAATTGTTTGCGCCAGCCCACCAAAGTTCAGAAGAACCCGCCAAGCGGGTGACTTCTGGGTATTCTTCTGTCAATCCAATCCGTGTTTCATCCGTCGTACCATGATCCACGACTAGAACAGTAAACTGGTTGTATTGACTGGCACGTAAGGCTTCCAGGCATTGGCGGGTTTGGGCGTAGCCGTTGAAATCGGTGATGACAATGTAAAGCTTGTTCATCGTACAAGCTTAGTCAATTCTTTGTGAAGTTTTCGTCCGATTGATTGCCAATCCAAATCGTTAGGATACGGCGCGATTTCTGGGTGTTTGAGTTGCGACTCGATTGCACGTGCCATGTCCTCAACGGTTGGATCGCACAAGGACGAGGGCGCATCTTTAAATATTTGTGCGTGGTTGGAAACATTGGTGGCGACAACCGGCTTGCCGCAAGCGAGGTATTCGGCGATTTTGCATGCACCTGACATGCAGTTAAAAGTATCGTCAGCATAGGGTAGACACACCACATCACAGGCCTGTATCAAGGTGGGTATCGATGATTGCGGCAATTCACCAAAATAGTCGATCCAAGATTCGTTGATACAGATATCGGTTAGCCTTCCCGCCAATACAAGACGCAATGTCGGTGTCTTTTCTCTAATCTTTCTACAGGCTTCGATCAGAAGCGGCCCTCTCGTTGGAATGATTGAGCCAAAATAACCGACCAAAGGTATATCTGCCGGCAATTTTAAGGTTTGCCTAGCCTGCACGCTATCACCTGTCGTAAATGCAGTTCGATCGACGCCATTCTCAATTAACAAAGCATTTTCATTGAGTCCGGCTAAGACAGCTTGTAATAGCGGTTTACTCGCGCACATCACTAAATCCGCGTTCTTAACCGTATGATTAAAGAGTGAAGTTAATCCCGGAAAGCGGTTAATCCGAAACACCGGGTAATAATCATATACATCAAATACAAAGCGTATGCCGAGCCTGCGCGCAATATTTAAACCGACATAACCGATGTAGATATCACCACTGGCAATTAAAATGTCGGGGTTTGCCTTGTATATATTGCGGTATGCATGCCAGAGGAATCCGGGTATTTTGGTGGACGTTGCGGGTATGGTTCGAAATAAGACGCCATTGTCCTGAATCGAAGTGCTTATCCGATTTCGGTAATCAAAGGCGTCTACGAGTACCTTGTTTCCCTGTTGCGCTAACTGCATGGGCAAATGATAAAGCCGCCCGAATCTATCGTTGATAAGGTCTTTATTGGTGTAGTAGCGCTTACAGAGGAGATAGATATTCATCAACCCAAACTGCTCAATTATGCGGGCGGTCTATTGAATTATTCTGATGAAATTTAGACGCCCGAATAAGCAAGACGAGCGTCGTCATTCATCCAAATGCATTCCATAGAGCAACAGAAGAAAACTTCCATTAATGGTCCGCCGCAAAAGCAATATGTTGGCAGATCATAGCACTGGGACTTTCATTAACAATGTCCCCATTGATAACTTTCGAAGCCGGGGATGCTTCAAGATCGGCTAGAAATTTTTGCAAATTACTGAATGACAGCCCACCCAAATACACATTCGCACCTAGGCCTTCCTGTCGCTCAGTACTTTTTCTCATAAGTAAGGTAGGTATGTTAAGCAACGATAGTTCTTCTTGATTGCTGCCGCCATCCGTAATGACAAATCTAGCCGAGGACAACAGTCGCACAAATTCAATGTATCCACACCTGCTTCTCAGCTCGATATTGTTATTTTTTTCCAGGTCAGCCATCAGGCCTGTGGCGATCAACTGTTTCCGAGTAGCGGGGTGCAAAACAAAAATCAGTGGGTAGCGTGTTGCAACCAGAGTCACCTGTTCAATGATTTGTCTAAGCGTATTAATCGGGAAAATATTTTCGAATCGATGTATCGACACTACACCATATACGCTCTCAGTAACAGGGGGCTCAACCATTTCACCTAATGCTAAGGCAAGAGAATCGGCAATCGTATTACTGCCAGTATTAATTTTAACGAGATGTTTATGATTTTTAAGATTTGCTGTTGCCCATTCTCCAGGGCAAAAAGCAATGTCAGAAAAGTAAGCCGTGATGCGACGGACAATTTCTTCGGGGAACGGATTTAGCAAGTTAAATGATCTTAAACCGGCTTCGATATGACCGACCTTGATCTTTAAGCGTTTACCCAACAGGGCTCCCAATAAAGTCGATAATGTGTCACCATGAACCAGCAAAACGTCATTAGGGTTTGGTCGCCCGGTTGGCAATAACCCTACCGGATTTAAAATAATTGCACTACCCAATTGGAGTACCCACTTCAATGCATGCAGGATGGTCTTGACTTCCTGTGGGTGTTGACAGAGCGAATGCCAGCGAGTCTGAATCTGGAAATCACGAATAAGATCATCCATGCTTTCCTGGTGCTGACCAGTATAGAGTAGGGTAATTGACCAATTACGTGTTTCAATCTGACGAATGACCGGCGCCATCTTCACTAGCTGGGCGCGAGTGCCAATAACCACGTATATCATAAGCTATATCAGATGCGACCTAGCGCACCAAACTCAACAAGACCCCTGCAGCCACCGCCGAGCCAATCACGCCGGCGACATTCGGCCCCATCGCGTGCATCAATAGGAAGTTATGCGGGTTACTTTCCAGACCGATTTTATTAGCCACTCGCGCGGCCATCGGCACGGCGGAGACACCGGCCGCGCCGATCAAGGGGTTGATCGGCGTGCTGCTGAAACGATTCATGACTTTAGCCATCAGTACGCCACTCGCGGTGCCAATGGAAAACGCCACCGCGCCGAGACCTAAAATGCCCAGGGTTTCCATCGTCAAAAACGCTTCGGCGCTCAGTTTGGAGCCAACCGATAATCCTAAGAAGATCGTGACGATATTGATTAATTCGTTCTGCGCGGTTTTGCTCAATCTATCCACCACGCCGCTGGCGTTCATCAGATTACCCAGACAAAACATGCCGACCAGCGGCGCCGCCGACGGCAGCAGCATGGCGGTCAATACCAGCAACATCAGTGGGAACACGATTTTTTCGGCCTTGCTGACCACTCTGAGTTGTTGCATTTCTATCCGACGCTCTTGTTCGCTGGTCAATGCGCGCATGATGGGCGGCTGGATCAGCGGCACTAATGCCATGTAGGAATACGCCGCCACCGCGATCGCCCCCAATAATTCAGGCGCCAATTTGGACGCTACGTAAATCGCGGTGGGCCCGTCGGCACCGCCGATGATGGCAATCGCCGCCGCTTGTTTAAGCGTGAAATCCATGCCTGGAATCACATTCAAGGCCAGCGCACCGAACAGTGTCGCAAAAATACCGAATTGCGCCGCGGCACCCAGGAACAAGGTTTTGGGATTGGCTAGCATAGGCCCAAAATCGGTCATTGCGCCGACGCCCATAAAAATCAAGAGCGGAAACACGCCTGCCTTGATGCCACCGTACATGTAGTAAAGGATGCCGCCCTCTTCTATCATGCCTGCCACCGGAATGTTGCTTAATACCGCACCAAATCCGATTGGCAATAACAACAGGGGTTCGAAGCCTTTTTTGATCGCCAGATACAATAGCAAAAAGCCAACCGCCATCATGACGACTTGCGGCCCGGTAACGTTATAGATACCTGTGCTTTCCCACAACAGTCTAAGATTTTCCATGGAGTGCTTTAATTAAATCGTTTGTTTGAACGGAACGGCTGATGACGAACTACCCGCCTTATCCTAAAGACCAGGCGGCTTAGTCGTGTATTAAATTCCGGTCCAAAGTATGTCTGACCGGGATGCCGAAAGGCAGGCGTTACAGGGTCACCAATACGTCGCCTACCGCCACGGAATCGCCTTGACGGACATTTACCGCACTGACGATGCCAGCTACTTTAGCGCGAATTTCGGTTTCCATTTTCATCGCTTCCATAATCATCACCACATCGCCCTCGGAAAGATGAGAGCCGACATTGACATTCACTTTCAGCACCACACCGGCCAGCGGCGATTCGACTACACCGCTACCACTGACGATAGGCGCGGTAGCCGCCAGCATCGGGCCGCTATCCGGAGCGGCTGTCACAACCGCCGCTTGCACGATAATATCCGCTCCGCCCGGCGCGACCGCTACATGATAGTTCTTACCGTCGACATTAACGGTATAGGTTTCGGCTGCGCCACTAGCTGACGGCGCGGCGATGGCGGGCGCTGCCGCCACGGCCGGCGCCAAACTTGGCGCCGGTTCAAACGCAGCTGGGTTACCGCGATTTTGAAGAAACTTCCAACCGACCTGAGCAAATAGCCCGTTAATCAGGGCGTCTTCTTCTACATTCTCAGCCAACTTAACACCTTCGGCTGCCGCTTTGGTTTTTACTTCCGCAACCAATTTGTCCATTTCTGCTTCCAGCAAGTCCGCTGGACGACAGGTAATCGGCTTGGCACCGTTCAGCACTCTAGCCTGTAATTCTTTATCGACGGGCGCCGGCGTAGCACCGTATTCGCCTTTCAGCACGCCGGCCGTTTCCTTACTGATGGTTTTATAGCGTTCGCCGGCCAGTACGTTCAATACCGCCTGGGTGCCGACAATTTGTGAAGTCGGCGTCACCAACGGGATGTAGCCCAGGTCTTTACGCACCAAGGGAATTTCGTGCAACACTTCGTCGAAGCGATCCGCCGCGCCCTGCTCTCTTAATTGACTTTCCATATTCGTCAACATGCCGCCCGGCACTTGCGAGACCAAAATCCGGCCATCAACGCCTTTCAAGCTGCCTTCGAATTGTGCGTATTTCTTGCGCACCTCACGGAAATAAGCGGCGATTTTTTCCAGCTTGATCAAATTCAGGCCGGTATCGCGTTTTTGGCCCTGAAAACTGGCAACGATGGTTTCGGTAGGATTGTGGCCATAAGTCATGCTTAAAGAGGAAATCGCGGTATCGACATTATCGACACCGGCTTCCACGGCCTTGATATAAGTTCCGACGCTCAAGCCGGTCGTGGCGTGGCATTGCATATGAATCGGAATCGCCACGGCTTTTTTCAGCTTGCTGATCAGTTCGTAAGCATCGTAAGGGGTCAGCAAACCGGCCATATCCTTAATACAAATGGAATGCGCGCCCATGTCCTCGATTTGCTTACCCTGCTCGATCCATTTTTTGATGGTATGCACCGGGCTGGTGGTGTAGGAGATGGTGCCTTGGGCATGGGCATCGGTATTCAGTACCGCTTTAATCGCGCGTTCGATGTTGCGCATATCGTTCATCGCATCGAAGATACGGAATACATCGATGCCATTCACCACGCAACGTTCGACGAATTTATCGACGACATCGTCGGCATAATGCCGGTAACCCAAAATATTTTGACCGCGGAACAACATTTGCTGCGGTGTGTTAGGCATGGCTTTTTTCAACAAACGCAATCTTTCCCAAGGATCCTCACCCAAATAGCGGATGCAGGCATCAAAGGTTGCGCCACCCCAGGATTCAATCGACCAGTAACCGATTTGATCAAGCTGCTCGCAAATCGGCAGCATGTCTTCTATGCGCAGCCGGGTTGCCAGAATTGACTGATGGGCATCGCGTAATACCACCTCAGTAATTCCTAGGGGCTTGTTTACCTTTTCCACTCTTTTCTCCTAATGACTTTTTTGGGTCGAGTACTGCTTACCTTATGGGTATGATTATCCGTTATTGTATTTTTTGCGATATTGATGAACCGCTGCGGTAATCGCGGCAATCACGGCCTTATCGTTGCTGACCGCTACCGACTGCTCTGGAAACTTGGAAGGCATTTCCGGAAAATAGCGGCGTACCGCTCTGGACATCAGATTGATCGCCACAATCAGCATTGCCAGAAACGCATAGACCATGCCCATTCCGATCAGCATCAGCTCGATACCAGAAGACAGCATTTCGTTCATGTGTTTCGCCCAAATGATAAAAAATTCACCGCATTATCGCCAAAACCGCCCGATTAAACAATCCTGAGCGGAGCGAAGGGTTTAGTGACGGAAGTTGGCAAAGCTCAAAAACGCGGCGCGTACACCATCACTGGCGTCGAAATATTAGTCAGAATCGTGAGCTGAAATTTATGAATTGGAAGAGTAATCAGATGACGTGCGACGATTGTCTTAACGAGCGCCTTGCAGATAGCTCAACACATCGGCAACGTGGGTTTTGACCTGAACCTTGCGCCATTCCTTGATCAATACGCCGTTTTCGTCGATGACGAAGGTGCTGCGCTCGATGCCCTGCACTTGCTTGCCGTACATGTTCTTCATTTTGATGACATCGAACAGTTTACAGAGCGTTTCATCCTGATCGGACAATAAATCGAACGGAAACGCCTGCTTGCATTTAAAGCCTTCGTGCATTTTTACGCTATCGCGGGATACGCCGAGAATGACCGTATTCAGTTGATCGAACTGTTCGATATGGTCCCTAAAGGCCTGCCCTTCCGTCGTACAACCTGGAGTATTATCCTTGGGATAAAAATACAAAACGACTTTCTTGCCGCGATAGTCGCTAAGCTCGACGGTTTTGTCGCCGGTAGCTGGAATTTGAAAATCGGGAATCGGGCTACCAATGGCGGGTGCTGTCATGGGATTACCTTTTGATGGGTTCGAGAATGGCGTCGATATTCAGGCTATCGCAGAAATCCAGAAACTCTTCGCGTAGCGATAAAATTCGCACCTCCGGCGGCACCAATAACACAAACTTGGTGGAAAACACCGGCGTGTTAAAAAAGGCAGCTTGATGACGACTGGCCGTGATTTCTTCGATGCAAATTCCTCTATCCAATAAAAACGACGTTACCGCGAACAACACATCGCTTTTATCCATCGAGATCGTTTCTAAAGTATATGGCACACCTTCCAAAACAGTCGTAGCTTGACCAGGCCGTAAGAAACTCATTTGGATTTCAAAACGAACCTTTATCGCCTCCAACATGCCTTCAAGCTTGGCAATATGATTCCAGTTGCCGGCAATCAGAAAATAAGCCGCCGTTATTTGGGTCATGTTAGAGGTCCGCAACTCCAACACGCTGCATTGGCAGGCACTCAGCGCCGACAAAATCTCCGCGATAAAACCGTTGGACTTGTTGCCCAACACTGTAATTGCAAGTTCCATAGAATTAAGCCCTTAAATATCCCTCGCTCAGTGTAACACCAACGCCGCGAAAAACAGAGTCGCGACCGCTATTGGGATACTATGTCTGTGATGACCGCATGTTCGTCAAAATGCACCGTCAACTTTTTACCGGCGCGTGCCGCAGCCAACCGGGCGGCATCGACTTTAAAGGTCACTGCCAGTTGCTGGTCGGTGACCGGCTCGGTGCGTTTGGGCGGCACGCTGGAATGCAGCCAGGATAAATACAACGTCCAACATAGCCAAATCCCGGCAATAATCGCGACAATCTCGCCGTACATCTGCAATAGTTCCAACAGAGTCTTGTACCCGCCGAACCAGCGAATCTCGTCAGATAGGCTTTTCAAACCCATCAACCAGGCCCCCAAGGTAAACAAGGGCCATAGAAAATACAACCATAACAACCAGCTAAACAAGGACATAAAGGCCGAACCGCACTTTTGCTGGAAACTTTGCAAATGCGGCTGATTGATGATGATGTCTTTCATTTTTGCCTCAAGCCCCGGTCCAAAGTCACCCAAACCGCGCGTTGACCGCTCTTTTTGCGCAAAGCCTTGATGCAACCGTTAATGGTAGTGCCGACATTGATCAACCAATAAACGATCGGATACCAGATCATCCAGTAGTAATGCTGTGCAGAGCCGCCGCTTTTGCGTTCGTAACTGGAATCTATCGCCAAACTGACCGCGAACTGAATCAGACAAGTCACGCATAGCAACATACTGGTCCAATGCGGCGACAAATCCTCCAAGGCTTCCTGCGGTTCACTGCTAAACCACTCCAAGGGCACCAGCGCCAACATTGCCACCACCAGAAATGCCCAGGTCAAACTGATGCAGCACTCCAGGTACAGTGGCCACATACCGCGCGAACGCCAACGCCACAACGGCCGAAAATAACGCAGCAGCACCTCGACACCACCCTGCGCCCAACGGCTGCGCTGTTTCCATAGGCCGTTCAAGGTTTCCGGCATCAACACCCAGCACAAGGCGTTCGGTTCGAAACGAATCGCCCAGCCGGCCAGTTGCAATTTCCAGCTGATATCGATGTCCTCCGTCACCATATCCGGACTCCAGTAACCAACATCGTGCAAGGCGGTTTTCCTAAATCCTGCAATCACACCGGAAATGGTAAACACATGGCCGTAAGAGCGCTGGGCGCGCTTGATCATACCGACGATGGCCGAAAACTCGCCGACCTGAATCTTGCCCAACAACGTGGAACGGTTGCGTATCCGCGGATTGCCGGTCACCGCGCCAACATGCGGGTCTTCCAGAAAATGCCGGACGATCCAGGCCGTGGCATTCGGCGCCAACAAGGCGTCGCCGTCGATGCCGATCAGAATTTCGCTATTTGCCAGCAAGGCCGCCGTACGCAAACCTACCGCCTTGCCCTGATTGCTGGCCAGATTGACCACCCGAATTTGCGGATGTTGATCAGCCAATTCGTGCAAAATCTCCAGCGTGTTGTCCTTGCTGCCGTCGTTAATCGCAATGATTTCGACATTGGGATATTGCTGATGCAACAGGTATTCGATGGTTTCCCGGACGTTCTCGCCCTCGTTATAACAAGGGATCAAAATCGACACCGAAGGATATTCCGGCAGCACCGGTAAATCGGACAGCACATTGCCGCGATTGCGCTCCCAGCGCAGGTAATAAATCAGGCCGCCCAGCATCCAGACATAGGCCATCAGCAACGGGTAATAAAACACGAATCTCGACAGCCATTCGTTAACCTGCCACCAAGGCACTTCCTCCCAATGTTCGCGGGTAATCAGCCACCAATCGATGAATTGCTGGACCCAGACTTGGTCTATCAAGTTCTCCATTTATCGCTTAATCCTTTTTAGCCACCGGAAAGAATTTCTTCAGCTCCGCCAACTTGGGCTGATCGTTAAAAACGTTATCGGGATAGTAACCGATGTGTTTGGCGCCGTATTTTTTCAATAACTCGAATTGTTCGGTAAAGATCGGCATCGGAATATCCTGCTTGGTTTTCCAATTAACCGCCTGCAACTCGAACACCATCTTGTCCAGGCCGTTAGGATATTGCGCGGTTTTTTCCACTAGCTCCTTCAGCCATTGTCTGGGATTTTCCGCGTCTTCCATGAACGGCATCGCCTCCACCGCCACATAATCGTAATGCTTCAGAAACGCCGGAAAAGACTGCGCATACCATTCTTCGCTATACGGCTTCAACAGCGGCAAAGCATAAAAATTGCGGGCGGTCTTCAGATAAGGCCGATAGTATCTGACCTTATCGGTCAGATAATCGGTGAACTGACCGATCAGCTCGGTCTTGTGTTGCGCCCAACGCAAACGCAGTTCGCTGGAAGCGTGGATTTTGTCGAACTCGGCCGGCAAGCCCCACACCGTGCGGGTAAACTCCATCGCCAGCGGGGAAACGTCCTCGAAATCCGACAATATGCCGTCGTCGTGAAACAGGATGCCGTTGAAACTGCAATGTTTGGCCAAGTCTTCGTAAATCTCGCCGATATATTGGCGCGCTTCCGGGTTAAACGGCGACAGCCGAGTGTACACATGCCGGGATAACTGCGGTTCGCCGTCGCGCCATTCCTTGACATACCATTTCAGCGGCACATCGGCCTTGTAAGCCATGATCGGCATCCAGGCATACACTTTCACGCCGGCCCTTGTGCGCAGATGCAAGGCCACATGGTTGAATAGATCGCGCCGCACCGGTAAATGCCGATTGGGGAAATATAATTGATCGGCGTTGCCGTCACCGTCCGGGTCGGAATAGGCTTGCAGATAGACCGTATTGGCGCCGCTGGCTTTGATGCGCTCGACCACCGCCGCCAGATTCTTCTCGGTCTGCTCTTCGTCGTCGTCGAAAATGTAATCCATATCGACATGCGCCACCCTGAGCTGCTCGCCGGCGCGTTGATTTTTCACAATACCGGCAAATTGCTCGGTATTGGGGTCGTCGGCGATCATCATCCGCTTCATCACAAAAGCGTCGGCCAAGGTGTTGGTGCCGTCATTCAGCCCCATCGTCAAGCGCATGCCAGCCAGCTTGGCGGCCTCCAGCGCGATAGAATTGTATTCGCCGTAAGGCCAGACTATTACCCGCGGCCGCTTGCCGAGGATTTGCAACAGCCGTTCCGAACTCTTATCGACTTCCTGAAAGATGCGCTTACGATAATCTTCGTCTTTTTCGTATTCGTCATACTCCGAGCTATACAAGCGCGCGGTCACCGCACTTTGCTCATTGCCTTGCGGATTGGCGACGATGCCATGATGCAAATCGTGAGTATGCGAAGCCACTTCGACCAGACCGCTCTCCATCACCTCGCGAATCTGTGCCGGCGTCATCAGCGGCTTGACGCCCGGCACATTCTGCTGCTCCAGCCAGGTGCCAACCACCGCCAATGTGGCCGGATATTTGTACTTTTTCAGCAAGGGCATGGCGCGGGTATAAAAACTCAAATAGCCATCGTCGAAGGTCAGCATCACCGCCTTGTTAGGCAGTTGCTTATCCCCTTTCAGGCAATCCAGTAAATCCTGCACGCTGATGACGTGATAATTGTTTTTCTTCAACCAGGCGAAATGATCGTTGAGATGATCCTTGTTCACCCCAATCCGGTCGAACGGCGGCACTCTTTCTTCTTCTTCGAGAATATCGTGATAATTCAATACCAGAAAGCTGGCATTAGTCGAGTCGGCAGCCAGCAACGGCCTAATAAACAAACAGGCAATGACAAAAACTACACGGGCAACAAAGCGTATATTCATTAATTAAAGCGGGAAAAGATACTGGAAACAGCTGGTTTTCGGTGTTGAAAAAGACCAGAACAGGACGGCGCATTTTACCTGAATCGCTGTTTTTAGGCCGCTTAATTTGTTCGCGCGGCTATGGTCGCAGCTTTATCGAAAAGTTCACTATCCCCTACGCAAGGTTGCAAGTCTTATCCAGAAATAACAATCTCTCCGGCTCGCCCAGATTAAACACATCTCATAAACTTGGAATTCCTAATAAAAAACTGGTTATTATTAAGGAAAAAAGCGCTTGCCGCCGCAGCTGACAGGACTGCTTGAAGGCCCGACGGATTAGCGAATCATCACCTCGGAGTATCCATGCACAAATCTTTACCCTCTTCTTCGATAATCCGCTCGGCTGGTCAAGGCCATTGGCGGCAAGACATCACCGCCGGCTTTTTAGTGTTTCTGATCGCCTTGCCGCTGTGCCTGGGCATTGCCCTGGCCTCCGGCTTTCCGCCGATGGCCGGCATCATTTCCGCCATCGTCGGCGGCTTGCTGGTATCCCGGATCGGCGGCGCGCAACTGACCATCACCGGACCGGCAGCCGGCTTGATAGTGGTGATCCTGACATCGGTACAGGCGCTAGGTGACGGCGATGCGATGGCCGGTTATCGCTACACTTTAGCCGCGATTGTGATTGCCGGCGCCTTGCAAACCGTGCTGGGCTATTTCAAGGCGGGCCGTTTGGCGGCGTTTTTCCCGGCTTCAGTCGTGCACGGCATGCTAGCGGCCATCGGCATTATCATCATCAGCAAACAGCTGCCGGTGATGGCCGGCGTGCAAAGTCAGGGCGCCAGCATCCTGTCCGGCATCCTGGCCTTGCCGCATAGCCTGATTTACTTCATGCCGCAAATTGGCCTGATCGCGTTGGCCGGCATCGTCGTGCTAGTCGGCTGGCCGCATGTGCAACAGCCGCTGCTGCGCAAGATTCCAGCGCCCATCATCGTCATCGCCTCCGGCATCTTGCTCGGCCAGGTCTTTCGACTCGACCAACTGCAACCCGGCGAAGCTTTCATTGTCCCCAAGGACATCCTGTTCGCACCCCATTTTCTGGTGACGTTTCCGGACGGTCTGCTGGACAGTTTCTATCTGCCGGATTTCGGCAAGCTCGCCGAGTTTGGTTTTTGGGAAAGCGTGGTGTCGATCTGCTTGGTGGGCAGCCTGGAGAGCCTGCTCAGCGCCGCAGCTGTCGACAAACTCGACCCGGAGAAACGTTATTCCGACTTAAACAAAGAACTGCGCGCGGTCGGTATCGGTAATGTGGTCTCCGGCATGATCGGCGGCCTGCCGATGATCGCCGAAATCGTCCGTAGCTCGGCTAACATCGACGCCGGCGGCCGCAGCAGTTGGGCCAACTTCTTTCATGGCGGCTTCGTGCTGTTATTTGTGGTGTTGTTTCCAGGCTTGATCTCGACGATCCCGCTGGCATCGTTGGCTGCGCTGCTGGTCTATACCGGCTATCGCTTGGCGTCGCCGCAAGCCTTTGCCAAAAGCATGGATATGGGCAAGGAGCAACTGGCCTTGTTCGTGATTACCATTTTGGCGATTCTGGCCAGCAACCTGTTGATCGGCGTGCTGCTTGGTATCGCCGCTAAACTATTGCTGCATATCGGCCGCGGGGTACCGTTGAGCAACATGCTGTCGATGTCCTACAAACTGCAAGCCAACGGCCCGGACAGTTGGATTATTAAAGTCAGCGGCGCGGCCTTGTTCTCCAACTTTCTGGCGTTGAAAAGCCAGATTGCCACCCTCGCCGACGGCCAAACCGTGATATTCGATGTAACCGCCGCCGACCTGATCGACCACACCGTAATGGAATTTATCGCCCATTACCAAGAAGACTACATCGCCCGTGGCGGCCGTTGCGAAATTCACGGCCTGGCCGATTTGGAATCTTTGGGAGACCATGCCCTGGCTGCAAGAAAGCGTCGATAAACTTCCGTCCCTCCTTAACCAAAAAAGGGGGCTAGCAATACTCGACACGGCTGTAGAGACTCAACATCCTGAGGCATTCACCAATCAGTTGATAGGCTCCACGCTGAATTCGGCCTCTGTTGCCTATCTTGACACAAGGTCAAAGGTTTCCGCTGGAATCGAAAACAGATTTAGCGGATTTATCGCAAACGAGAGTTAAAGCCTTGCGTAGAGCTGCCCCAAGAAACTGAGCACATACGACACATCAGCAGATCACGAATGTAGCTCAAGATTACTGTTTGTAAGCAAAAATTGACAGTCTCTATCGAGTGCGATAACTTCGACGATTAACATAAGGGAACCTCAAAAAATGCCCTCTCCCAGAGGGAGAAGGAGGTTATTTTGATTTTTAGAAATTCTCATAATAGATATATTTCATAAACGCTTACCTAAATTATCGGTTTGGATGTGAAAACAAGACAAAGGATTTTGCTTGTCGAAGATGACAAAAACTGTGCAGATTTATTGCATTACGTTTTGGTAAGAGCCGGCTTCCAGGTAGACATCGCAGCAGACGGTCTTCAGGGACAAAGACTCATCAATAACTCCGCAAATCCGCCAGCACTGGTCTTAACAGGGTTGATTTTGCCTTACATAGATGGCTATCAACTGCTGCAGCAAGTTCGCAAAACTGAAAATTGGTCACAAGTGCCAATCATTGTTTTAAGCTCTAAAACTCAAGAACAAGATATTGTCAGGGCTTTTCAGCTCGGCGCGTCGGACTACGTCACCAAACCTTTTCAATTGGGAGAATTATTAGCTCGTATCGATTGCCGTATAAACGAGAGCTAATATTTCGTATATGTCTCACATTTACCGTTGGTTTATCATCTGTTCGATGATTTCCGGGCCATTATCAGCCGCCAATACCCAGCCCCTGATCGATGAGGCGGTCCATAGCGGTCGTTTTTCAGATGCAGAGCGACTTCTGCGCGACGACTTAATTCAAAATCCCAATAATGCAGAAGCGGCTTTTCGATTAGCCAAAGTGCTGTCCTGGCAAAAAAAATATGACGACGCGGAAATCGCTTACCGCGCACTATTGGCGAACGAACCGGAAAATACCGACTATCAATTAGGGCTCGCCCAAGTCTATGTATGGCGAAATCAGCCCGCATTAGCCCTGCCGTTGCTCGAAAAAGCCAGAGCCTCAGCTGCGGCTGATTCGGATATTTGGCGGTTACATATTCAAGCGCTAGCGGCAAAAGGCGATGTAGTATCGCTTCGGCAAGCGCTTGTTTTGAGACAACAGGCAGCGGAACGTTTCCCAAACTTGAATTGGCCCGCTATAGAAGAGCCTCCGGAAAATGCCGCGACAAAGCCGGTTGCAGGCGTCGTGACAGCATTGGAACGAAAATTCAATGACCCCTATGCCAACCAGATTGAGTTAGGTGGTTCCTATGAGAACCTGACTAATCAGCAAGGCCATTGGCGATCCGAATATTTGAGTATCGAGCATCATTTTAACCCTCGCCAATTGGTATATGGCTCGGTTCAACAAACCGAACGTTTCGCCCGGAACGACATCCAGCTACTCTTGGGAACCTACCAGCCGCTGACCGCCAATCTGACTTTCAACCTGGAAGGAGATGTCAGTCCGACTTCTCAGGTCTTGGCCAAAAACAGCATCATGGCTTCGTTACAAGGTGGCTTGGGCCACGGGGTTTTCCTGACCGGCGGCTACCGCCATAGTGAATACGGTACCGGTCCGGTTGAACAAGGTTTCTCCACTTTAGAAAGTTATTTCTCTGATTTTCGCTTTGCTTATACCGTCCGCGCGACCGATTCTTTCCAGAAAACCCAGTTCGGTCACCGCTTTGACTTTTCGTATTACTACAATGACATCAGTTCTATCACCTTTACTTACAACTTTGGTGCAGAAACAGGTGGTTTCCAAGGCGTTGTCTACGACACGCAATATTTTGGCCTACACGGTAGACATTGGCTTAATCCGGACTGGGCGTTAACCTGGGACTTGGGACATATCGAACAAGGCACGTCTTATATTCGCGAAGGAGCGACACTTGGGATTCGCCGCGCTTTCTGACATTAGGGTTATCATCGCCTTCTGGATCGGAGCAATTTCCATTTTGCTCGCCTTCCTGTTGCTCATCGAGATTATCTGGCTGCGTACCTCCTTATTGCTTAAGAGCTATTTTCGCGAAACATTCGAAACCAAGGCACAAAAGTGGTTGATTCGCAGAATAGCCGGAGAATCAGGCGAGATGCCAAAATTTAGGCGCCGCAATCTGCGTGATTTCATGCACCTTTGGATTCATTATCAAGAAATGTTACGCGGGGAATCCACGGAGCGGCTCAATCAGGCGCTGCTAGATTCCGGTTTTTTGCCACTGATACGCAAACAACTGCGTCGAGGTAGTTTTGAAGACCGTTTATTGGCCGTTACCCTGCTTGGGCATCATAGGGATGTCCAATCGCTAAAGCTTATCGACCAGCTACTTGACTCAGCGTCCCCTTTACTATCGATGACCGCCGCAAAAGCGCTAGCGAGAATTGCACCGGAACAAGCTCAGCACAAAATAGTGCAATTGCTGATTCAGCGCCGCGATTGGGTGCCTGTGCGGGTGTTACTGATGCTGAAATTGACCGACCCTTGTTTGAAACAAGCACTGCTCGACACTATCCAACGCGAGGCCGCTCAATTTCCGCCTTATTTGCTGCGACTGGTTCAATATCTGGAAAACTTGCCGAATAACCAGGCGCTGGCCGTCACCCAAAAACTCTTGGCAAATCAAAACCAACAAGATGGCGACGGTGATTTAATTGCGGCCGGGCTGCGTTTGATCTGCCATCCTGCCGAAATGGAAACAGCCCGTAAATTTTTTGACGACGACCACTGGGCAGTTCAAGTGCAAATAGCCTCGCTGATCTCTCGATTAGGCTCGGCTAGCGATGCTCACCATCTGGTTAAGCTGCTCGATTCCAGTCAATGGTGGGTTCGTTACCGCGCCGCCAAGGCGCTAGTAAATTTACCTTATATGAATCATCGTGCGATTAAACGTCTCGCTAAAACACGAAAAGACTTGTTCGCGAGAAATATATTGCAGCAAATTTTAGCGGAACAGGATCATCGATGACCGGCCTGCCAATCAATTGGAACGACCTTTTACATTTCAGCGAATGGTTTTTTTTGGCCTATTTTGTCGCCATCAATTTTTTTTATCTGATGTTGAATGTGGTAGCGCTATTCAACTTGTCAGCCTACATGCCGAACAAGATTTTGGAAGATATGCCGCAAATCTATTCCGGCATGGAGCCGCCAGTCAGTATTTTGATTCCGGCCTATAACGAGCAAACGACCATCATTGGCTCAACACTATCCATGCTGCAATTGGATTACCCGGAATTTGAACTGGTCGTCGTTAACGACGGCTCTACAGACAACACGCTGCAGACTCTAACAGACTATTTTGGTTTGCTGCCTTTTCCGGAGGCCTATCGCCAATCGCTAGACACCCAGGACGTCAAAGCCATCTTTCGTTCAACCCGCTACCCCAATTTACGCGTTATCGATAAAGTCAATGGCGGCAAAGCCGATGCTCTGAATGCGGCGGTTAATGCGGCCCGTTACCCTTTAATCTGCTCGGTCGACGCCGACAGCATGCTGCAATTGAATAGCTTGCAACGCATCACCTTCCCGTTCATGGAAGATCGCCGAGTGGTTGCGGTCGGTGGCACCGTCCGCGTCGCAAACGGCTGCTCGGTTAAAGACGGTTTCATGAGCGCTATTGGTTTACCCAGTAACTTACTGGCACTGTTTCAGGTCATCGAATATTTACGGGCATTTTTATTTGGCCGGCTGGGATGGTCGGTTCTTGGCGGATTGCTGATCATATCCGGCGCATTCGGCGTGTTCCGCAAAGACGTGGTGTTGGCTATTGGCGGTTTTCGATCAGATACCGTTGGCGAAGATATGGAGCTTGTGGTGCGCATGCATCGATTGCTACGCAAACGAAAACAAACATATCGCATGGTGTTCTTACCCGATCCGGTTTCTTGGACGGAAGTACCGGAAGATTTTCGGACACTGAAAAATCAAAGGGTGCGCTGGCAACGCGGCTTATGTGAAAGTTTGTTTGGCAATTTAGGACTGATGTTCAGTCTCAATGGCGGTGTACCAGGCTGGTTGGCTTTTCCATTCATGTTATTTTTCGAATGCTTAGGCCCACTCGTTGAGGTGACCGGCTACATTCTGATGTTCGTTTTTTATTGGCTGGATTATCTATCTTGGCCTGTGTTCAGCATTTTTATATTTGCTAGTATCGGTCTGGGTCTATTACTATCGGTCTCGAGTTTATTGCTCGAAGAAATGTCATTTCACCTGTACGACAACCCCAAGCAAATTCCAGGCTTATTGTTAGCCGCTATTCTGGAGAATTTCGGGTTTAGACAACTCAATTCAATTTGGCGGGTGATAGGGTTCTTGCATTGGTTATTCGGTCGCAAACACGGCTGGGGCGAAATGAAGCGCAAAGGCAAGTGGCATGATTTAAAGGAGAAGGAGTATGCATCATGAACGCTACCGACATGGCCTCAGTATATTCGCTACCCACCTGTCACAAAGATTATGTTGGCTGTTGCTAGTTGTCTCAAGTATGGCCGACGCCAGTTGGTTAGAATTTTGTCCCTATCCGTCCTTACCTGATCCGCTGCCTCCCGGTTATCTATCGCACATTCTCGATTCAACGCAAACTGTCAGACTTCTGCGGATTAGCGCAGAGCCGCCCAATGATCCAAGCTGCCAAGTTAGGCAATTACCGATCAGCACTGATGACTTGGCTTGGGTTGGTTTTGCAAGCCCTTCGGATAGTCAGGCCAGACGATTAGGTTTGCTAGGCCAACAAAATCAACAAACCTTCAAAGTCACAGAAATCGTTGACATTGATGCATCGGCAGCGACGGTGCACGTTAGGGACGAGTCCCTTCCGCCAAAGTTGACGGGGCCTAAAACATCGCCAATACATTATCCTCGATCCGCCTGGTTTTGGTCACCCACCATCTGGCAACAAACACCGCAGCGTATTTTCGACGCCCAAATCAAATTTGGGTTACAGCGGATTTATATCTCGTTACCCTTCTCAGAACAGCAAATCAGTCATGCCAATCAATTGCGGGAGTTTTTGCAACTCGCTCATCGGCATGGTTTGCAAGTTTGGGCAGTACTGGGCGATCCGCATGCGGTGCTCGACGACCAACGCCCCTATTTCCTCAATCTAGCCAAATCGATTGAAGCCTTCAATTCCGAACCCGACCCAAACAAACTCGATGGCCTACAGTTGGATATAGAGCCCTACTTGCTACCCGGCTACCACGTAAATCCGGGGATTTGGTTAAAAAAACAAGCTGAAACCGTGGCAGCCGTACGGCAAGTAACGCCATCTTTGGCGCTAGACATGGTGATTCCATTTTGGCTTAATCCGGAACAAAAAGAAGGAAGCGAACTTCTGACGGCAGTCGAAGCCCACTTGAACAGTTTAACCGTTATGAATTACCGCACTGATCTGGATCAAATTAATGATTTTACGGAAAAATTTCTGACCTGGGGCGATACGCACAAAAAGTCGGTTTTTATCGCACTGGAATCCCTGCCTATAGCGGATCAGGAACTACGTGTCTATGCACAGGCGGCACAGGGTGAGCTTTGGCAAATCGATTTTGGTTCCGTGAAAGTCTTAATGTTACTGAAACAGCCGCAAGCCCTATCCGGCGAGAAAGCCTATCGGTTATCCCACACACGTAACGTGGAGGGAAGCAATACCAGCTTTTTCCAAAAACCGGAAGCATTACATGACTTAATCAGCAAAATCGAATATCGCTTCAGTGACTCGCCATCATTTGCCGGCGTTGCTTTGCATGGTCTTGATTATTAAACCTAACTATTTACGGCTTGGCTAAGGCACGACGAGATTAGTTTCGATTTTTTGCAACTGATCCCGAGCCTCTTGATGTTTGGGCTGGAGTTGTAGCACTTTTCGAAAATAATCCGCGGCTTCTTTTAAGCGTTTTTCTCTGGCCAACACCAATCCCAACCCGTTTAATGCTTCAACATTGTCCGGTTCTTTCGCCAGCACTTTGGTAAATCCTTGCTCGGCAGCGGGAAGTAAGTTGTCCCGATAATTGCAGTAAGCGGTGCCTATTAGTGGATCGGTAGAAGATGGCAGCAAACCCTCTGCAGTGGTGAAATATTTTCGCGCAGCCTCTATGTTACCCAGTTTGTAATTGACCCAGGCATGCAACAATACCGCCGCAGGAGTCGGCGCCCGAATTTCATCTAAAAGCGTCAAAGCCTGCTGATAATCGCCCTCGTTGAACTTTGTTTCCGCCGAATCGAGTTTTACTGCTTGGCGACTGCGCTCCCCTTCCTGCAGGGTATAACGAGCCACCTTGATTTGTTTTGCCTCAAGCAATTTTTTCACGGTGGCAATCCGATGAACCCCCAAATAACAATGAAGATAAAGTTTGCCGGCATGATTGGCGATTGTCTCGGCAGCGTGATTAGCGTTTTGCTCATAATAAGCTCCAAACTTTTGCCCAAGAATGCTGGCCATCGGGAAGTTTAGTAATTGCATACCATAACGTCCGGCCAACTCGCCTTCTTGATCCAACAGCTGTTTTTCATAGGGCAACGCCGGATCCAATAAGCTGACTATCGTTTTTATATTGTTTTCTGACAGACGTTTGAAATCTTTTTCAACTGGATAAGGTCCGGTAATAATGTTCGCGCTGACATCGGAGATTTCGCCGCGAAAAATCCGTAATATTGGATTATCAGGGGTAATCAAAATCCAATACCCTAGTGCAATGCCAAGCAGTCCTAACATGGCAAAGCCAACAGTTTTTTTGAAGTAGTCGAACATATTTTTGCCGGTGGCTCCCCAACAAGTGTATAAAAATGGTGCATCGATTTGATAGATAAGCCATTCATAAAAGCTTGGCTGTATTCAACGCGATGCTCTTTTAATTTTTTCTAAGCCAGAATTTTCCAGCATCGCCTTCCCTAAAAGCAAACGTTTTTGGTATTGCCCCTAGATGCCTGAAAGCCGCCGCCCGGTTAGTCTCTCAATGGGAATTGCCGCAACAGCCTTCCGCGACGATAAAACACCATGTTGCCGTGGATCGTTTTGACGGTGACATTGCGATATTTGAAGGGATGTGCAATCGGCTGATTACGTCAGGCTCTCGATACCGTAATCACGTCATTTCATATTGGAATATCATCCACGGCGTCGGCGGCGGAATCTATCGCATCGTGAGCGGAATTGCCAACACCAGGGACTACCGAAATTACCGCGCCACCCAGACGCATCGGTACCGATGCGACCTTGGTAATCACGCAGCCTTGCAGTAGCGTAGCGCCTAGCAGCAGCAACACGATTTTTATTGGTTTCATACTAACTCCCGGTCTTTAAGATATTTTGTGCATGGTTTTGTACTACCGATAACCATTATACAACCGGGTGATACTCCAGCGCGAAGCGCGCCAGTGGAGAACGAACCAGATATCATCAATATCGGCCTGTTCTGCCGGTTTTGATGTATGTATCGATACGGGATATTACATCGCTGATAAAAACTCAACG
Organism: Methylomonas montana; assembly: GCF_030490285.1. Classification (NCBI taxonomy): domain Bacteria; kingdom Pseudomonadati; phylum Pseudomonadota; class Gammaproteobacteria; order Methylococcales; family Methylococcaceae; genus Methylomonas; species Methylomonas montana. Next base: position 2,488,233 of record NZ_CP129884.1, read on the forward strand.
ACCTTAGAAACTATGATTGGATTGCTTGCCGCGTATTATTGGCCATTAGCTTCTTGGCCGGTTATTTGAAGAAACTGCCGGCCATGGCTTGGCTCGACGGTTTCGCCAGCGGCGGTCTCATGGTCAATAGTCAAACCTGAACCCTCCATTCGATGCGCATCCGAAACCGCCGACGCGCATCGTCCGGCTTATTCTGCGGGCGCCATATGGTGCTGGGCATGCCCTGGCGCGACTGTTGCCCCGTGCTCCGCGGCTTGGGCCTCGAACCATTCGTGCAATGCTTGTATGTATTGTGGATATTCGCTCGCATAATGAATCTGTCCACCGTTTGCCAAGGCTTTATAGTCGAATCGAATATCGTCGGTTTTTGCCATTTTCAATCTCGCCAGACCTGGCATATCCGCGCCGTGTAGCTTTTCGGTCACGGAAAAATCGCCTTTGCTGAAATCGACGGCAAGTTTGGCTAGATGCGTTTGAATCAATTTTATATCGCGTGCATTATCCGCCGACTTGACGACCACATGCTGCACGCCGCCATGAACTGTTTTGCTAAAGGTCTGCACAGTTTGGGCGAGCGAATAAGGTATCAGTTGTTGAGCAGCATTAGCTTGCTTGGCGCTGGCCTGCTCCACAGCCACACTGGCGGTGGAAAAAACCAAAAGTCCGGCAATTATTATCAAAGGATGTTTTTTCATGACTGCACTCCGGGTTTAATTAACTTTAAAATCACAACGGTCGATTAGTGGTTATTACGGATCGAATTTCGGTCATTCAAACAACCGCCCTATTTCCCGCAAAAGGCGGCTCGGTAGCTGACCCGAGAATGCCGAAATTTGAACTGCACCTGGATGATTGTTGTTGATTGTGCAAAGCTTGCATTGGACAAATTTCAATTGAATACGGTTCATAAACCCGGCATTCTTTTAAATATGCTGTTAGATAACGGCTTTTGGTGCGCGAAGGCGGCGGTGTCAATACCAAATCCGAAAGCCCACCACACCGCGCAAGCTATGTTGGTGTTCGCGCAACGACGCTTCCTCGACATAATCCATACCCACATACGGCGCAAACTCGCGCTCGATCTCGTAACGCAAGCGAAAACCCGCCTCAAACTCCGTGACGCCGGATTTCACGCCGCGATTTTGTATATCCTGCGCCGCTAGGTTGATCTCGACTCGTGGCTGGAAAATCAAACGCTGGGTTAGCAGCATTTCGTACCCCAGAGTCAGCCGTCCCAACACATTGCCTTTCTCGTTAATAAACATCGCGCTATCGACTTCGATGAAATACGGTGCCAAGCCCTGAAAACCAATCACCGCATCGAAAGTACGCTCCGGCTCGAACGCCCGTCTGGCGCCGATTTGAAAATCCCAAAAGGTGTCGATATTGCGGCTGTACAGTAGCTGCAAATCGGCGCGACCGAAGATATTCTGATCGGCGGAGTAATCGCCTTCCGATTTTAGCCATAGCTTGTGTTCGTCGTTGCCTGTCCAATTCTGTACATCCCATTTGAACAGATGCAAGCCTTGATTGCCTTCGTACTCCAGCCGATCGGCCTTGAAATGATTGAAAATCATCGAGTGTTCTTGGGCGGCGGCATTCATGCTCATCGCTGCCAATAGCCCGCACAACCAAATGTTTTTCAAGGTATTATTCATGTCGTTGCTCCGCCTTTTCGACGATTAATTTGCGGAACATGCCGGTATCCATGTGATAGAGCAAATGACAATGGAAAGCCCATTCACCCTCGGCATCGGCCGGCACATCGACATTGACAGTCTGGCCGGGCTTGACATTGATGACATGCTTTTTCGGGTTATACATGCCTTTACCGTTGTCCAGATATTGCCAAAGGCCGTGAATATGAATCGGATGATTCATCATGGTTTCATTGACGTAACGAAAGCGGATCCGTTCGCCAAACTTCACCCGTATCGGTTCCGCATCGGCGAATTTTGTATCGTCGAACGACCAGATATAACGATACATATTTCCGGTCAGCCGCAAAGTGATTTCCCGGTCCGGCGGCCCCATCAAGGCATGATTGGCTTCCGTAGCTTGCAAATCCTTGTAATCAAGCAGCGCATGCGACTCCATGGCCGGCTCGCTATCAATATGCGTTTGCTGATGAACATGCGCCGGCGGGACAGCCCCGACCGCTTCGTGCCCGGCATGATCCTGCGCAGATGGTGCGGAATGCTCGGCGTGCTGTTGGTCGGCGTCGTTGGTTTGGGTGTGCAACTCAGCGGCTTGATGACCGGCGTGACCACTATGTGCGCCGCCCATGTCAGCCAAAGTCAATAAGGTTATCGGCCGCATAGTCGGAATCGGCGCGTGTAAATCCTCGCGCGGCGTCAGCGTGGCAAGCGCATAACCGCTGCGATCCATGGTTTCGGCAAATATGCTGTAAGCCTGATCGGCTTGCGGTTGGACCAAGACATCGTAAGTTTCCGCGACTGCGATCCGAAACTCCTCGATGTCGACCGGCATCACCGGCTGCCCGTCCGCGGCGATCACCCGCATCTTCAAACCGGGTATGCGCAAATCAAAATGCGTCATCGCCGAGGCATTGATAAAACGCAGGCGTAAGGTCTCACCCGGCTTGAACAGATAGATTTGTTTAGCGTCCACCGCTTGGCCGTTGATCAGATAACGGTAATTGATACCGGTCACATCGGCTAGATCGGTCGGCTCCATGCGCATGTCGCCCCAAGCCAAACGGTCGGCAATCGTTTCCCAAAACCCCAGCTTTTGTATGTCGGTGAAAAAATCGCCGACGGTGCGTCTTTGAAAGTTATAGTAATCGCTTTGTTTTTTTAGCCTGGCCATCGAGCGATGCGGGTCCGCGCGCGGCCAATCGGACAGCATCACCACATAGTCGCGATCAACCGGCTGATGATCATGCAGGGGCTCGATAATCAGCGCTCCGAACAGACCTTGCTGCTCCTGCATCCCGGAATGGCCGTGATACCAATAAGTGCCGCTTTGCTTGACTTGAAACTGGTAAGTAAAGGTCTGGCCGGGCGCAATACCGTCAAAGCTGATGCCCGGCACGCCGTCCATTTGATACGGCAAGATGATGCCGTGCCAGTGAATCGAAGTCTGTTCCGTGAGCAAATTGGTGACTTGCAATGTCACTTGTTCGCCTTCCCGCCAATACAGGGTGGGCGCGGGCAAACTACCATCAGCCAGCACGGCTGTCTGCGATTCGCCGATCAGATTAATCGATTTTTCCGAGATAGATAGCCGATAAACATCGGCGTAAGCCAAGACCGGCCCCATGACGATCAGCCAAAGGCAAATAGCCATGCATTTGCCGTCCGGATAATGCCCATTACCGAGAATTTGCATAATACCCCTGAATACGCACTGAGCCTGGTTTTACTTTAGCACTTAATAGTTGAGTATTGGGAACTGGTTATCGATAAACGATACCTTCGCTGCCGCTTATGCCAAATGTTGACAGCTAAACCGATGAAGCCTAAAAGGTTAAAACAAGACGTTCGCCGACTCGATTAATCGTGATAGAGGTAATGGCCATGATGAGAATGCTGCTTGAAGTAGTAATGGTGTTAGCGCTGGTGGGAGGCTTACTGTTCGTCACCAAGGTACTGGCAAAAGAAAATCGATCCGACAAATCGTTACCCCGGATCGACGATGGTGATAAAACCGAGGGCCCGGCCGAACCAGAAGCCAAGAAAGATTAACGCCAGTTGACAACATCCTGCCACACGAGCCGTCTCGACTCCAAGGGGCCAGCCGGCTTTGTCTGTATGAATGCAGCTAATCAACAGCACCTGCTGAATATTCAGCAAAACTGGCCTCCGCAACTTAGCTATTTCTAAGGCCAAACTCCCGTCCGCATCGGCAATCGCAATACCTCCATGCCTTCTGACCCTCCTGGTATGTGTCTTGCAACAACACTGCCATTCATGCCCCTCATAAAACCCAAGGAGATTTCATGCGTAGATCGATAAACAGCGCGCTTGGCCTAGCCATTGCGATGGCCAGTACAGGATGCAGCTCTTTGCATCAGAACAGTTTGCAACATGCTAGCGAGGCTTCCGGCGCGGCGACTATTAAATCCATCGAATTCTCCGGCACCGGCCGCTGGTATCAGTTTGGTCAAGCGCCGAATCCGGATCTACCTTGGCCACCATTCGATGTTAAAGCCTATACAGCCGATATCAATTACGACACCGCCAGCGCTAGAGTGCAAATCGCCCGCGCACAAGTTATCGAGCCAGGCCGTACCCGTCCGGCACCAGTAGAGCAAAAGGTCGATCAATATATCAGCGGCACCAGCGCCTGGAATGTCGCTACAACCGGCAATGCCACGCCAAGCGCTCAGCCCGCATCCGTTGACGAACGTACCGCCGAAATCTGGTCCAGTCCGCAGGGATTTTTGAAGGCGGCGCTGGCCAACCAAGCCAAATCCAAGGACATCGATAACGGCACGGAGGTATCATTCAGCATTGGCGGCAAATATCGTTACGTCGGCACCCTCAACACCAAAAACCAACTGACCAAGGTGCAAACCTGGATAGACAACCCAGTACTGGGCGACACGCTGGTGGAAACCCAATACAGCGATTATAAAGAATTCGACGGCGGTCAATTTCCCGGCCATATCATCCGGACTCAGGGCGGCTATCCGGTGCTGGATATCAATGTCTCGGCGGTCAAGGCCAATCCGGCCGTCAATATTGCCATTCCGCAGGAAGCCAGCAAACCACCGACTACCGTGGTCGCAGCCAGCAAACTGGCCGACGGCGTTTATTATTTAACCGGCGGCAGCCATCACAGCGTCGCGATCGAACAAAAGGACCACATCGTCTTGGTCGAAGCACCATTAAACGAGGAACGCTCATTAGCGATCATCGCCAAACTGAAAGAGACCATCCCCAACAAACCGATCAAATATTTGATCAATACCCACGCTCACTTTGATCATTCCGGCGGCTTGCGAACCTTCGTCGACGCTGGCGCCACCATCGTCACCCATCAACCCAATCAGGCTTATTACCAAAAAGTATGGGACGCCCCACATACTATCAATCCCGACCGCTTGGCCAAATCGAAAAAATCTGCCCATTTTGAAAGCTTTACCGGCAAGCAGATATTGTCGGACGGTAAACGCAATATCGAAATTCATTCTATAGCCGGGAATAGCCACAACGACGCTTTCGTGTTGGTTTATCTGCCCAGCGAGAAGATTCTGGTGGAAGCGGACGCCTACACGCCTCTGGCAGCCAATGCGCCGGCACCGACCTCAGTCAATCCGTATTCAGCGAACCTGTATGAAAATATTCAAAAGCTGAAACTGAATGTTGGCCAGATTGCCGCACTGCATGGCCCTAGAATAGCCACGTTGGCCGATTTGCGTAGTGCTATCGGGATCACCAAAGCATCCAGATAATCCCCGAACGGGTCGAGGCAAAAACCTTGGTATTGTGTCGACCCGCGTCTGCCGCCCTGGTGAATCGCCAAGGCAGTAGGCGTCTGTTAATTCAGATGATTTATCAAACCATTGTCAAAATGGATCTATCTTCCACGCCCTCTCAATATCGAAGACAGATGGCGACCGCACTGCGCACACACGAAATTCCCGGTTGGAACGCCTAGCACAAACTCTTTGGCTAATGACGGATGATCGCATTGACTATCGCGGCGTTCATTTGATGTTTCTGATTTTTTTGCGTCCATAATCTTCCCCTCGCTTTATAGCTAAATTCACGATTATTCAACAATTTTGCCACATCAATTGAACAGCAATAAGTATGCTTGATTAATATATTTCAATGGAAAACAACGATTTTCAGCATATTGAATGACTTACCGCATATAGCGGTAATATAGAAATGTAAAGATTTCCGACTTGTTTGATTGATAATAACGGGATATTTAACGCTATCCCGTTACGCTCCATGTCGGCAAATTCCCGGCATATTTGAGTTATTCGCTTAACTACAGCTCAGATAACTTGATGGGAGATCAAGGTTGCGGATTGATTTTGCAATATCCTCTGTAAATATTTTCGACAATTAAAAGCCGCCACAGAGAATACACGCTGCTCGTCGGCTTAGCGAGATCTTTTATCTCTTTCCAATTCCAGATATTTGTGCCGCAAATCGACATAGTTGCCGCCGATCCATTGCCAAAAGGTCGCGGCCGCTTCCGGGTCGGTACTCAGCAGCTTGACGGCGATGGCGCCATTACTGCTAATGTCGGTAATTTGCGCATCGATATCGATATTGGCCTTATTCTTCACCACGCGTTTATCGGTTTCCACTCTGAAGGTGACTTGTTCTCCGACCCGGAACAGCATGTCTCGCTTTAATCCGGCCAAGAACTTCAAGCTATATTCAGGAACTGATTGAAACGGCAGCACGAATTCCGCGTGCCAACGAAACGGCGGACATTGGATGGGGCCGCTGTTCTTTGGAAAATGCACGGTGTAGCCATTATCCACTTTGGCTTTGACTATGCCTTTGGTGTATATGTCGTGACAATTGGCCAGCACCATATCGCCAGGTTCAAGGTTATAGGTTCCGGCTCGCGCCGATTGGCTCGTTAAGACCAGCACAAATCCCAAACAAACGATATTGAATATTTTCATGATGCGCTCCCGGTTATTATTGTGTGTTTTCATCCCTAAAATTCGCCTTACCCGATCGTATAAAAGGGGTAACGTTCGTCGAACGCTGATCGGCTAAGTCATCGTTTGGTCGAATAATTGATTGGAATCACCCTACCCCATGGCCTTCGCATCAGCCAAACTCCATCGCAGTCTGTCCCCGCCGTTTGGCATTGTCAAGGCTAGCCTATTTGCACGCGGCAATGGCTGATCGCAAACCGATGACTAATGTGCTGGTGCTTGGCTTGGCTGATAAGGTCCGAGCAGGCTGCGTGCCAAGGGATCGCTTTCGTCGACATCCACGGTAATCATGTGACCGGTGTTGCTACCGATATAGGCTTGCATGGCTGCCGCCATATATGGAAATACCAAACGCAAATCGTTGCTGGCGCCGCTACTTTGCACACTGGTTTTCCAGAGTTGCTTGCGCTGTTGCTGCTGTAAATAAGCCTCCTTATCGCAAGCTTCCAACACCAAATAACGCCGAAAGGTCGTATAAGATTCTATCCGTTGCGTGTAACCACCCACCCCATACCCTGGATAATAACCACGGTAATACCGGGACATGCGGTAAGGATAGTAATAGCCCATATCGTTCCACATCGGTACTTCGTAGGAATACTGATGCACTTCCGGCGCGCCAATGCCATAGCTCAGGAACATCACCACATTGCTATCTTGCAAGGAGCCGGCCTTGCTATAGCCGCGATTGGCTAGGATTTTTTCGATATACGTTTTAAATTCGATAAATTGCAAATCCTGTTCGTTAGCGTCCGAGCTGCCGGGCAACACCACAAACCGCATATTATTCTGTTGCCCGGTAGCGGCTACCAAGGAATCGATTTCGGTGCGAAATTGCAAGGGTCGCGGGGTGGTCGAGCAGGCCGCCAAAAACATCGACAGGAACAATCCGAAAACAACATAACCAAATCTGATGAGTTTATTGTTCAACATGATCGCCCCCTGTCGGATTTGCGGGATTACTATCTTGCCATAGATTTTGAGTGCGTTGTTGCAAGCGAATATCGGCAAGTACTTTTTTGTCGTGTAGCATGGCCTGATGCGCCAGATGATCGGTCAGTTGCAAACTTTCCGCGAGCCTTTGTCTGGCCTGCTGTTTTTCCTGGGCGCGCAATTCGGCTTCAAAACGCATTTCCTTCAATTCATTTTCATGGCGAAGCTGTTCGGCAAACAGCCGTTTTTCGAGTGCCAATTGCTGACAAAGCTGATCTTGCTGGTCTTCCAGCAAGCGCCGCTGTTTTTCCGCTTCCTGTGCTTGAATCTGTTGCTCCAACTCGGCTAACTGTTGCAGATGCTCCAGGTGACGGCGCTTTTCCAGCAGTTCTTCCTGTTCCAGCAAGCGTTGTTGCCTAAGCAACTCTCTGTTTTTTTGTTCGTTTAGCTCGAAGGTTTTTTTTAAGACATGCAGATAAACGCTATCCCGGCCCAACTGCACATTAGGAAATTCGGCAAAACTGGCGGTCAGGTTGCACACCACTTGCGACTGAATGTGCTGTTGCACCAAGACCTGGTTAATGGCCAGCCCGATACGTCTTTCCAGGTCGCTCAGACCGTTTTGTATCCATGATCCATCCGCCAGGGCTTGCAGCTCCAGATTGACAATATCGTCGATAATGTCGGCATAGAGCTGTTTGATGTGCTGATTGATGGTGGCCAGCATTTCGCTGTTTTTTTGCACATAAGCCAAAGTGGCCTGAAAGCGCAAGTCCAGCGCCAAATCCAGCGTGCAAAAATCGTCGAACATTTTTAGCTGCCGCCGGTACGGCCAGCTTTCGATGGCTAACGGATGGAGCCGATGATAAAAGCGCTTAGTGAATTTTTTCGGCCGCAAATACAGCTTTTTGTACGGACCGATTTTTAACGCAACCACTTGCCGGTCGGCATCGAACCCGGCTAGCCACTGTTCGTTATCGAGATACGTTTCTTCGAATAAGTCGCCACCCGACAACCAGGCTTCCAATTCGGTATCCGGATTAGTCATGGCTCACGGCGCGTGGTGCGCTGGCTGCTTTTTGTTTGATCGCGGCGATTTTGTCGGACATCTTTTCGGCGATCAAGGGATAAAGGTTGGGTGCAAACTCCACCGTCCTGTCGTCTACTTTGCGCAGAAATCCTCTGCTCAACAGCAAGCCCACCACGAACATTCGCGACCAATCCGAATAACGCCTGGCCTTTTCCAGGTCCGATTTTTCGATAATCATCTCCAGCTCGTCATTTTCGTTGATGCGGAATTCGGTAAATTGTCTGAGGCATTCGAACACCAACTCCTCTTCCTGCACGGTCAAAGGCCCCGGCGCGGTAAACTCCAACCGATAAGACAACAGCACGGTAAAAAAATCCACCATCGCCGCACAAGCGAACGCGAACCAGGAAAACCCACGCCACATTGCAAACGAGGGTTTTACTTCCTCGACAAACTGCTTATACGTCATCAACAACGGCGCATCGGGCAAGGATAAGCCCATGTTGCTGGCCAGTTGGTTTACACCCAATTGAATATCCTGATAGTTCTTCAAAAACTGGGAATAAGTCGCTTCGGCATCGTTGGTGACATCCAGCTGGTTAAGATTGCTTTGCAGCAAGCGAATGTTGTTATCCAGCGCCAGAAACGCCTGTTCCTGCTGCTGCAAGGCTTGTTTCTTTTCCTGATAAATCTGGTTGTAATGGCGCCAAAACGGCCCCTCGCCGACCTGGTTTTTATAACCGGGCCCAATTTGATTATGGGTGCCGAAATAAGCCTGACTGGCATCCAGCGACGCTTTATCCAGTTCCTGTTTTTGTTGTTGCAGCATCTGGCTTTTAACCTGCAGGATGCTGTCCAGATAATCCTTGGTTTGTTGCCTAAGTTGATTTAGACGATTAATGTGCAGCGTTTCTTGCTCGGATATTTCGTAAAACTTGAAATAAGAAAACGTTACCGACGCAGCAATCGCCACGCTGAGCGAAGCGACCACGGTGAAATAGCGTATCCGGTTAGCTTTCCAGTGGATGCCGGCCATTTCCAGAGAACAGATGACGATGATGGATTGGATCGCAACGGTGATCACCAGAGCAATCCAAGGCGTGATGAAGTGCGATAAACCGTAATAAGTCGTGAAGCCGGACGATAAGCTGAGCATCAGCACGATGGGTATCGTCCAAATCCGCAACATGCTGACAAACAGGGTTTGAATTCGGTTAATAAAATAACCGAGTCCGCCGGAACGAATCTTTATGCTGGGATTATTCATAGTCGCTATTTTAATCGCTCCAGCAGGTTTACGGGTGAAACAGTGTCAGCTCATGCTGAGATAGCGCTCGCCGGTGTCGTGAATAATGGTCACCACAGTTTTACCGAGTCCCAGTTGCGCCGCTACCCGCAACGCGCCACAGACACTGGCACCGGACGAAATGCCGGCCATGATGCCCTCTTCTTCGACCAGTCTTTTACGCATTGCAAACGCCTCAGCAGTACTGACCAATTCGATGCCGTCCAGCAAATCAACCTCGAGATTTTTCGGCACGAAACCGGCACCTATGCCTTGAATCTTGTGTGGCGAATGGATGCCGCCGGAAATCACCGGCGATTCCGCCGGCTCGACGGCAATCACCTTAAACTGCGGATTGCGGTTTTTAATCACGTCGGCGACTCCGGAAATGGTACCGCCAGTACCGACGCCACAGACGAAGGCATCGACTTGGCCATCGGTCGCCGACCAGATTTCCTGAGCAGTGGTCTGCCTATGCACTTCCGGATTCGCGGGGTTTTCAAATTGCTGCGGCATATACGCACCAGGTGTATGCCTAGCAATCTCTTCCGCTTTAGCAATCGCACCTTTCATACCTTCGGCGCCGGGCGTCAACACAATTTCGGCACCATATAAAGCCAATAATTGCCGACGTTCGATCGACATCGTCTCCGGCATCGTCAAGATGCAATGGTAACCGCGCGCGGCAGCCACCATGGCCAAAGCGATACCCGTGTTGCCTGAGGTAGGTTCGACGATAGTGCCGCCGTGTCTCAAATGCCCCATTTTTTCCGCGGCCTGAATCATCGCCAAACCGATCCGGTCCTTCACTGAACCGCCAGGATTCCTCGATTCCAGCTTCACTAGCACCGTTGCCGAATCTTCCGGAACCAGTTTATGTAATTTCAGCAACGGCGTGTTGCCGATCAATTGAGTTACATTATTTGCGGTAGGCATTGAGTCACCTCAATTATTTATCGATTTTAAAAGCTAAAAATACTGGACTACCGTTACGTTGTATCAAAACCGCAATAGATTTTTCAACCGGTAATTTAGCAACGATAGCATTAAACTCGGCGGCATCGCGCACCACGTTATTTTGAACCCGCAAAATTATGTCGCCCGGTTGGATGCCGGCTTCCAGCGCAATGCCTTTATTAACCTTTTGTACCAACACACCGTTTTTTTCAACCTGTAATTGTTGGCGCTGTTCGGCCGTCAAATCCGCCACCGCCAATCCCAAACGGTTGACCGCGATTTCAGCGGCAGCAGGCGCCGGGCTTGGTAAAGCGGCGGCTTGTGCAGGCAGTAAGCCGATCTTAACGCTAAGATCCTGCTTGTCGCCTTGGCGAATGATTTTAACCTTGGCTTTTTCGTCGATCGGCGTCATGCCCACCCTAGGCGGCAGTTCGCCGGAGGTTTCGATGACTTGGCCGTTAAACTCAACGATGATGTCGCCAATCTGAATGCCGGCTTTTTCCGCCGGTCCGCCCGGTATTACCTTAGAGACCAATGCGCCGTGCGGTCTGTCCATACCAAACGACTCAGCCAACTGGCGAGTAACGTCTTGGATTTGCACGCCCAACCAACCCCGAGACACCTTGCCCTTGCTTTTGATTTGTTCGACTACATTCATCGCCACATCGATAGGAATCGCGAACGACAGGCCCATATAACCGCCGGAACGGCTGTAGATTTGCGAGTTGATCCCTACTACTTTGCCCTGCATATTAAATAAAGGGCCGCCCGAATTGCCTGGATTGATCGCCACGTCGGTTTGGATGAAAGGCACATAGTTGCCGTCCGGCAGGCTGCGGCCCTTGGCACTAACAATACCGGCGGTGACCGACTGATCGAAACCGAACGGCGTACCGATAGCTAACACCCATTCGCCGACTTGCAATTGATCAGGCGCACCGATTTCGACTACTGGTAAGTCCTTGGCTTCAACTTTCAGCAAGGCCACGTCAGTACTCTCGTCGGAACCGATCAACTTGGCGATCAGCTCCCGGCGGTCTTTCAATTTAACGACAATCTCCGAGGCATTGTTGACCACATGGTGATTGGTCAACACATAGCCGTCCTTGGAAATCACGAAACCGGAGCCCAAGGAATTGGTTTCTCTGGGCGTATTGCCGCGGCCTGGTCCCTGAAAGAAATGCCGGAAAAACTCTTCCATTTCCGGCGGCATGTCCGGCGGCATTTGCTGCTGATCGGCACCAGCCTGTATATCGGGGGCTTTTTGGGTAGTGCTGATGTTAACCACCGCATCGCCATTGGTTTTAACCATTTCGGTAAAATCGGGCAATTGCGCGTAGCTTGCATCAATCGCCAATAAAAATATCAAAACTCCATAAAACAGCTTGTTAAGCATGTAATCTCCACTCATACATTTGATTTGTGACTAAAAAAGGACGCGCTAGCGCAATGCTATGCCGTCGGCAATCAGCTCGACGGTCTTGGCGGGCACTTCACCCAACACGGTAAATTGCATATCGCCGATCACCTTGCTGAAAGAATTGACAGAGCCCAGGCTATGCAAACCCTTGATACCCTGTGATTCTTTCGCCTCCAAATACACGGAAACTGTAGAAAAACCGTCGCTGATCAACAGATGATCCACGGCTTTCTGGGATTGCTGGATGGAATTGCGAATAAAAAATACCGACTCGAAACCGACCGGCCAATTTTTCAATACGAATGACGCTTTTTCAAACGGCTCGGCTTCACTGGCGTGAATATGTTTGACATGAAACTGCTGTTCGTCGCCATCGCTGCCGTTCGCGGCCGTCACCGCATCGGTATTCAAATCGGTGAATACCACTTGCTCCAAGATATGCCCGTCTAAATTGTAAACTTCAACTTTCAACGGTAAAAAATGTTGGGTATCTATCCAGATTTTCCGGGAATAGCGCAGCGTATCCTTCGGTTGAATAGTCAGGATTTGCGTCGGCAACATTGCGATGGACTCCTGGCCAGCCAAGCCTAACTGATAATACTTTTCCAATACGCTGGTGTTTGACGGCACATTGACAATGAAAGAACTGTCGAGCGGATGATGGTTTACTATCTTTTGGCTGGTTTCCTTGAAGACACAGGTTACCTCGTTGGACTTGCGGGTCACTTCGCGCATCGGCGAATTCAGCGAAGATAAGCGTTCCTGTTCGACGCCATTTTCAGCACTGTGTTGATACTTCATCGTATCGAGCTGACCGTTTTTCATGAAAATGACAGTCCCTCGAAAATTCAGGGTTTTCATTGCCATATTCATCTTGTCCAGCCATTGTGCCGCGCTGAGTGGCTCGGCAACGGCGACTTGATAAATCATCCATAGAAAAAAAGCCGCTAACGCTCTCACACCGTTATTCCTGATGATAACCAACCACCCGCGCATAAGGCTGCGCCGTTTGTTGCATACTATTGACGTAAAGCGCGTTATCGTGCGCTTGCAGATACTCGTTAAAGCGGGCATTCATCGCGTCGGCCGGTATTTTTCCGTGTGCGACAATTTCGACGCTACCGAATGGGCTGTTCATTTGTTTATCGACTTTGCTACTGACCCAAACTACCGCCAGAACTACCGAAGCGGCTATCGCCAACGCAGCTTTTTGCCAGTTCACAGACGGTTTTTTGCTCGGTAAGAAATAAATGGGTTCTTGTCGAATCTGCTGATGGAGCTTGTCGGCAAAATCGCTGCTGACCGGCGAATATTCATTACTTTTCAATACTTGGCTGACGATTTGATAGCGTCTCAGCTTGTCTTTGAGCAGTTCGTCGCTTTGCACCGATCTCAACAGCAACAAGGCTTGTTCGCAGTCGAGTTCGTCGTCTATAAATTGTGACAGTTTTTCGTTAAATTGTTCTTGCATCGATATACCTTTAGTCGAGCAATGGGTTTAATTTTTGATCGATGGCTTCGCGCGCTCTAAAAATTCGCGAGCGTACCGTGCCGATTGGACAATCCATCGCTTCCGCTATTTCCTCGTAACTCATCCCTTCAAATTCCCTGAGCGTAATCGCAACGCGCATTTCTTCGGGTAATTTTTCGATCGCCGCTTTAATTACCGCGACGATCTGTTCGTTCATCAATAAATTTTCCGGCGTTTCTATGTCTTTCAACTGCGGCGCATTTTCGACCTGTTCGGCATCCTGAACATCGATCTCGTAATCAAAATGACGGCGCGAACGAGACAGCAAATAATTTTTGGCGGTGTTGATCGCAATGCGATACAACCAAGTGTAGAAAGCACTATCACCACGAAAATCACCTAAGGCCCGATAAGCCTTGATGAAAGCATCTTGAGCCACGTCCTGTGCCTCGCTGGGATCTTTGACATAGCGATTCACCAAGTGGACGATTTTGTGCTGATATTTGATCACCAAAAGATCGAACGCAGACTTATCCCCTTGCTGCACACGCTGCACCAATTCTTGATCCAAATCTTCAATAATCCTTGCTTGTTCGTTCACTGCTCTATTTTGCTGATGAAGTGGACAGAATTAAACCGCATTAGTTCTGGCAATACAAAAAAAATTACCGGCCGATTAAAACGAGATATTATTCGGAAAATTGCCAACCCTCCATTCATGACCCGCGAAGTTGACCACATTGATAGAAAACCATCGCCCCAATACCGCAGAATCCTATTACGATATTCTTATTGCCGGCAGTGGCGGAGCCGGACTCAGCCTAGCCCTACATCTGGCTGACTCATACAAAGTTGCAGTACTTGCCAAATTCGCGCTGACCGAATGCAGCACCTATTACGCCCAAGGCGGTATTTCGGCGGTATTCGACGATCAATACGATTCTATCGAATCGCATATCGAAGACACACTCATTGCCGGCGCCGGCCTTTGCGACCCGAATATCGTGCGTCTGACCGTCGCCCAAGGCCGGCAGAGCATTGAATGGTTACGTCGGCAAGGGGTTAACTTCACCCAGGAAACAACCGCTGACGGCGTCAAACAGCTACATTTGAACCGCGAAGGTGGCCACTCTCACCGCCGCATTGTCCATACCGACGACGCCACCGGCAAAGCCGTCTCGCTGTCCTTGATCGAACGCGCCCAGGCTCACCCCAATATCAGTTTGCTGGAATATCACAATGTGGTGGAACTGATCACCGCCGCCAAGCTAGGCGCCAGCGAACAACGTATTTGTGGTGCCTATGTGTTGGACAGCAAATCCGGCAATGTCAAATCAATTGCCGCCAAAGTAGTAGTGCTAGCCACCGGCGGCGCCAACAAGGTATATCTGTATTCGACCAACCCACACATTTCCAGCGGCGATGGCATCGCGCTGGCCTGGCGCGCCGGGTGCCGAATCAGCAATATGGAGTTCATGCAGTTTCATCCGACCTGCTTGTACCACCCCACGGCACGCTCGTTTCTGATCAGCGAAGCGGTGCGCGGCGAAGGCGGCCATTTGATTCTGCCGGACGGGGAACGCTTCATGCGCCGTTACGACGAGCGCATGGAACTGGCGCCGCGCGACATCGTCGCCCGCGCTATCGATAGCGAGATCAAGAAACATGGCATCGAATGCGTCTATCTCGACATTAGCCACAAATCGCGGGAGTTCATTCAAAAGCATTTCCCGACGATTTATACACAGTGTCTGGAACTGGATATCGACATCAGCCAGCAACCGATTCCGGTGGTGCCGGCAGCGCATTATACCTGCGGCGGCGTGTTGACCGATGCCAACGCCCGTACCGACATACCCGGTTTGTACGCGATTGGCGAAGTAGCCTGCACGGGCCTGCACGGCGCCAACCGCATGGCCAGCAACTCGCTGCTGGAATGTCTGGTATTTGCCGAACAAGCCAATCAAGACATTCGTCGCACATTCGATCAATTGCCGACGCCTTTGCCGCTACCAGCCTGGGATGCATCCAAAGTCAGCGATTCCGACGAAGAAGTCGTGATCGCCCATAACTGGGACGAACTACGCCGCTTCATGTGGGACTACGTCGGCATCGTCCGCACCAATAAACGCCTGGAACGGGCGATGAACCGTTTGGTACTGTTAAAAGAAGAAATTGCCGAATACTACGGCCAATTCCGCATCACCAGCGACTTGCTGGAATTGCGTAATTTGGTCATCGTCGCCGAACTGATCATCCGTTGCGCCCAACAGCGCAAGGAAAGCCGCGGCCTGCATTACACCAAGGATTATCCCGAACTGGACAATAGCCAGCCACCGCAAAATACAGTGCTGACACCGGATAAACCTGGCAGCAAAGCGCGCTGAGTGTTTTTCTTGCGATGTCTGAACGGCGTTTGCCCGTCGACAAACGCAATACGGACGGTTAAATCCTGATTAGCCTCCAGGCATATTTTATGTCCGGACCTTTCAAATAGTGGCTACACTTTCGGTGTTATCGAAATTCCCAGGATTCGTCATGAACACGGCAAAATTCGACACTATCGGCCAATATCTCCTCAAACGCCTTTACGACGCGGGTGTCGAACACATCTTCGGCGTACCGGGCGATTACGTGCTGGGTTTTTACGATCTGATGGTCAAAAGCCCGGTCCAGCATATCGGCACCACCCGGGAAGATTCGGCGGCTTTTGCCGCCGACGGTTATGCGCGTTGCCGCGGCATGGGGGCATTGGCGGTTACTTACGGTGTCGGCGCTTTAAATACCGTCAATGCCATCGCCGGCGCTTATGCGGAGTCTTCGCCCGTGGTGCTGATCAGCGGCGCGCCCGGCGTACGCGAACAACGCAACGATCCCCTGCTTCATCATCGTTTCGGCCCTTTTACCTTCCAGCGTGAAATTTTCGAACGCATTAGCTGCGCCTGCGTAGTACTCAACGATCCGGTCATTGCTTTTCGGCAGATAGACCATGCCATAGAGTCCGCCCGCCATTTTTGTAAACCGGTTTACATCGAAATTCCCCGCGATTTGGTGATGTCGGAAGGTTATCCGATCCCGGCCGCGGCGACGGAAACGTTTGCCAGCAACGAAACGGCTTTGTCGGAAGCCATCGCCGAGACCATGGAACTGTTATCCAAGTCGGTATCGCCGATGATCGTTGCCGGCATCGAATTGCACAGGCGCGGACTCCAGGCGGCTTTAGCCGATTTTGTCGAGCGCGCCGGCATGCCGGTGGTCGCGACGATGACCGGCAAATCGGTGATGGCCGAGCGGCATCCCGCTTATCTGGGCATTTACGAAGGAGCGATGAGTGCCGAGACGGTGCGCTACACGGTGGAACAATCCGATTTGCTACTGATGTTGGGCGTGACCCTGAATGAAATCGATACCGGCATCTACACCGCAAAACTAAACCCGCATTTGACGATCCGCGCCGCACTAGACGAGGTGGTAATCAGCGCGCATCGCTATCCCGGTGTCGCGTTGGACGATTTTCTCAGCGCTTTGGCGAGCGCGATCAAAACGCCCAGCGAAAAATTTGTATCGCCGCCTTCGACATCGGAAACCCTGGCGTTTCCCGAACCGGACCGGCCCATCACTACGGCCCGTTTAATCGAGCGGCTGAATCAAGCGCTGAGTCAAGATATGATCGTGGTTTGCGATGTCGGCGACTGCCTGTTTGCCGCCATCGATTTAAGGGTGCACGAGCAGAGCGAGTTTCTGGCTTCGGCTTTCTACACCACCATGGGTTTTGCCGTACCTGCCGCACTCGGCGCGCAAATCGCCCGCCCCGACCATCGCGCCCTGATACTGGTCGGCGATGGCGCGTTTCAAATGACCGGCACCGAGTTATCCACGCATGCGCGCTTGGGTTTAAATCCCATCGTGGTGGTGTTTAACAATGGCGGCTACAGCACCGAACGCTGCATTCTGGAAGGTCCATTTAACGATATAAACCCCTGGCGTTTCGACCGACTAGGAGAGCTTTTTGGCCCGTTAATGGGCTACGAAGCCAGCACGGAAGCGGAATTTGAAGAGGCGCTGATAAAAGCCCTGAACGACCGAAGCATGCCCAGCATTATTAATGTCCATCTCTCGGCCGATGATGCGTCCTCGGCCATGAAACGGCTTACCGAGCACTTGAAGTCCAGAGTATAAGGGGACACAATCTGCCAAACCAAACGACAACTTAGACGGTGCCCGCAGCAAGACTAAGGCTATGGTTACAAATAACTTCCCTACATCGGGTTATAAGGATATTCCCGTTCGTCCTGAGCTTGTCGACGGATGGGCGGGAGAATCCGGGCTTTCACCGCGGCAAACCGTTCATGCTTCGACTGAGCTCAGCACGAACGGTTTGCCGAGAAAATTCATTTCGGGAAGTTGTTTTTGGCGGAATCCCTAAGCACCCAAGCTTCGGAAAGCGAACTGATACGCTTGCGTGGCACTTAATCGGCAATGCCGCGACACAATTTCGCCACCACGTCGAACCGGTAAGCATCCACCCAGGCAGCGATGGTTTTGGCCTGTTCCGGAAAGTCGGGGCGCAGACGCTCGATGATGGCTTGCACGACATCGGCATCGAGGAGCTCGGCGGCATCCGCCAGTTCGGCGCGCAATGTAGGGCTGAGCTGCGACAGATCGAGCCCGGCATCAACTGCTGTTTGCCCCGCCGAAGCGGTCGCGCCCTGTTCGGCAAACCGGTAGTGTAAGCCAAGCAGATCGCCCATGATTCGAAACAGGCGATATTCGTCCACCGGTTTGGACAGCATCTCGTCGCAGCCGGCGTCGAGAATAGCTTGCCGATCTTCCCGAAAGGCGCTGGCGGTCAGCGCGGCGATTTTTACCTGTCCACCGCCCGGCAAAGATCGAATGACTTTGGTGGCCTGATACCCGTCCAGCACCGGCATGCGCATATCCATCCAGATAAATTGCGGCTGCCAGCTCTCGAAACATTCGATGGCCTGTTGGCCGTTTTCGACCGCCCGCACTTCAAATCCCACATTGCTCAGCAGCAAGGTAATCAACTCACTGCTATCGGCATTGTCTTCCACCACCAGCACCCTCACCGTCGGCTGCTCCGCTGCCAGACCGATAACCCGGCTTGGCTCGACGGTCATAGCCGGCGCGTTGGCTTCGGGTAGCGATAAGGTAAAGGTAAACACACTGCCCTTGCCAGGTTCACTGGACACCTTGATCTCGCTACCCATCAGTCGAACAAATTCGTGGCTGATAGCCAGCCCAAGGCCGGTACCCTCACCTTTGGCGACGCCGGCCTCGGTCTGATAAAAGGCCTGAAAAATACGTGGCAGGTCGTCGGCACCTATACCGACACCGGTATCGGCCACTTCAAAACGAATGAAGCCTTCTGCGGCCTGCAAACGCAGCTTGACCACCCCCTGCTCGGTGTATTTGATGGCATTGCCCAGTAAGTTGATCAACACTTGCCGCAAATGATGAGCATCGCCGACCACATAGCGAGGCAGTTCACCGCCACATTCGCTGACAAAACGCAAACTCTTCGATTCCGCACGCGCACGAATCATGTCCTCAACCGCCATCAGCGTATCGGCCAGACAAAATACTTCATTTTGTACCGTGGTGCGCCCTGCTTCGATACGGGAGATTTCCAGCACGTCATTAATCAGCGACAGCAAATGGCGACCGCTACGGTTGATGGTTTCCAACCTGCTGCGATGGGTTTTATCTAATGTGTCGTCGCGCGCCATGATCTGCGCAAAGCCCAAAATGGCATTTAGCGGCGTGCGCAATTCATGCGACATATTGGACAAAAACACGCTTTTGGCTCGATTAGCCGCTTCCGCAGCTTCCTTGGCTTGCAACAAGGCTTGCTCGGCGGCTTTGCGCTGGCTGATGTCGGTAACGAAGGCAATAAAGCGATCGGCGACCTCCGGCTGAGGCGGCTGATAGTAAAGCACCGCCTCAACGGGAAAACGTCGGCCGCCTTTGGTTCTATAAGTGCTTTCAAGCCGGATGTAGCCCTGTTCGCGGCAAGGCATCACCAGCTGCTTAAATCGCTCTCGCGGAAAATCCGGACAGATGTCGCCTATGCACAGTAGTAACAATTCGTCCAACGAATAACCCAACATGGCACCGGTTTGATCGTTGACATAGAGCAGGCGGCCGCTGTCCGCATCCAGCCACTGGATGGCGATGCCGGAGCGATCCATGGCAAACTGTGTTTCCCTCAACTGACGGTTGCTCTGCACCAATTCGCGGGTGCGAATCGCCACTAATTCTTCCAGGTGGTTTTTATATTCCTGTAACTCAAGCTGCGCCTGCACTCGGGCATCGATCTCACGCTGCAAATCGTCGCGACTGGCTGTTACCTGTCTGAGATTGCTGGTCATCGTATCGAATGCGCGGGAAAACTCTCCCAATTCGTCACGTTGCGTGTCGCCAATCCGGTAATTCAGATTACCAGCCCCTATTTGCGTGGTCGCATCTCGCATCCGCTGTAAGCGATGTAGCAGACGCCGACCGTTCAAACCGATGAATAAGGCCACTATAAAGGTCAATACCAATAACAATGCGATGATCAGCGAATCAATCCGTTGACGAGTCTCTGCTTGCTGACGCTGAATATCGCGCAGCAGATTGCCGGCTTCTGCTGCCAGCGTCTGCACGTGCAATGCCATCTGGCTTTCCAAACGTTGCAAGAGTCCTTGCGATAACGCCGTTTTGTCGGGAATGCCGCTCAGCGAAATCCGCTGAAAAAGATCATCGAGTATCCGCTGTTCGCGTCCCATACGCTCTACCCTTTCTTGGTAGCCGGCCTCATCGATGCGCGACAACAGTTCCGTCATATGCTGATTGGAAATTTTCCATTGTCGAGATGCGCGCCGCTCCTCAGGGTGTCTGACGATTTCCCGGCCAAGACTCATCAAATTGATGCTTTCGAATGTAATGGCTTGAGCTTCTCCAAGTTGCTGCAATTTCAAGCGGTCTTGCCTGGCGGCAAAAACCAACAACGCAGCCATGACCAAGCCGAGCAGCACGGGTAAAACCATCAACAGCCGAATCACATGAAGCAAGCGCATGGTATTTCAGCGAATGATGCTGACCCGATCGGGCGCCAATTCGCTAAGCGCCTCTGGCGCCAGGACATCAAGATAATCAGGGACGGCGCCTTGAACCAAGCCACTATTGATACCCCAGCGAGCCACTTCTTCCAGTAACAGCAGCAAAGAATGGCGCATTTCAACCCGCGTATGGTAATTATTCAACACATCGATAGCCTGGTTACGGGTCATATCCAAATGCTGCGCGACGATAGCCGCCGTGGCTTCAACCGGCTGAACATGATTCTCCGCTTCCAGCAAAGCAGCCAGCACGGCATGGGCAACGCCCGGTTTCTCGCGTAACAGTTTTTCGGTCGTCACCAACAATTCCGATTGTTCGTAGATACCGGGATCCGCAAATACCGTCACTCGTTCGCCCAATTTTTCCAGGCATTGGCTCAGATAAGGTTCGCGCACACTGACGGCGTCTACTTGGCCGGAATTCAGCAATTCGGGCAATGCTTCGATTTTATCGAACTTCAGCGCCACGTCCGCGTAGCTCAGATTATGTTCCAATAAAAATTGATACAAAAAGAAATGCACCGCGGATCCTTCTTGAGTCGCAATGCTGCGCCCGCGTAAATCGCTTTCCTGGATGATGCCTCGGTCCCGCCGTGCCACAATAAAAGAGACATTATCGGCACGAATAGTACTGGCCAGCACGCGTAACTCCGGATGTGTGAACACCGCTAACGCTACCGGCGTGTCAAATGGGTTAGTCATATCGACAATGCCAGACAGTAAGCCCTCGTCCAGCGCCCGCTTGCCGCTCGGATAAATCTTTAGTTCGACGTTAAGCCCATGCTTTTCGAATAGTTTTTGCGCCTGGGCGATAAAAAACAACACACTGGTCGGTTGCTTCGATATCCCCAGAATCGCGGATTGCCGAGCAACTTTAGGCGCCGGTTCGCAACTCACCAGAGTCATGGTAAAAACCGCTAATACCATCCTATGTATCAGTTGCCGCATGATGCCCCCTCCTGAACTATCACGGCGTCAACCGCGTGTTGAATCTGATCGAAGCGAAATTCGCGCACCATGGCTTCCAATTCGGTCGCTATACCGTTATGCGTCGGCCGCAGACCTTCGACGATCATGGCAAAGGCATCAATATCCAGTTCTTCCGCAGCCCGTTTGATGGTCGCGCGCAGTTCGTCGCTCAACTCGCTGAAACTAATCGCGCGGGCGGTTTGCTCCGGCGCGGCTTCGCCGTAGCGGTATTGCACGTTCAAAAGATCGCCCATCATGCGGAACAAGTTTTCCTCATCAAAAGGCTTGATCAAGATATCATCGCAGCCCGAATCGAGAATATCGCCCAGGCGCTCCTGAAATACGCTGGCGGTGAGCGCCACGATTTTCACCTTGTCACCACCGGGTAACGCGCGGATTTGCCGAGTGGCTTCATAGCCATCCATCACCGGCATGCGAATGTCCATCCAAATAAAATGCGGCTGCCAACTGATAAAGCTGGCCACGGCCTGGGCGCCGTTATCGACGCCGCGCACCTCAAAACCGACGCTGCGGAGCAAACTGACCAGCAAATCCCGGCTATCGATTTTATCTTCCGCGACTAGAATCCGTAGCGGCATTTGTCCCGCTTCCAGGCCCAGAATCCGTGCGCGCGGCACCGATTCCGGCAGTGATACGGTTTCCGGCAACGGCAAGGCGAATGCGAATACGCTGCCCTGCCCTGGCTGGCTTTGCACGTCGATTTCGCCGCCCATCAGCCGAACGAATTCACGGCTGATGGTCAAGCCCAAACCGGCACCTTCACCAAGTGCGGAGCCGGCTTCTGTCTGGTAAAAAGCCTGAAAAATATGCTGTTGCTCGCCCGGATCGATACCGGGACCGGTGTCGGCCACTTCGAAGCGAATACGCCCGTCGATCGGCGTCAGGCGCAAACCGACGCGGCCTTGCTGGGTATATTTGACGGCGTTACCCAATAAATTGATCAGTACCTGCCGCAAATGGTGGGCGTCGCCCAACACGCAAAACGGCAGTTTGCCGAATCGTTCGATGACAAATTGCAGGCCCTTGGTTTCGGCGCGTAGCCGGATCATTTCATCGACGGCGTGCAACATATCCGCCAAATCAAAAGGCTTGCTCTGAATGGTCGTGCGGCCGGCTTCGATACGGGCAATTTCGAGTACATCGTTGATCAAAGACAACAGGTGGCGGCCGCTACGATTGATGGTCTGCAATTCGCTACGATGTTGTTCGCTCAGCGTCGCATCCCGTTCCATCAGTTGGGCAAAGCCGAGAATGGCATTCAAGGGTGTCCGCAATTCGTGGCTCATATTAGCCAAAAATGCCGTCTTGGCGCGGTTGGCTGCTTCGGCGGCCTCCTTAGCCAACGCTAGTTCAGCGGTGCGTTGGGCGACCAGTTCCTCCAGATGGAAGCGGTGCTCGGCCAGTTCCTTCTCCAGGCGGGCGCGATGCAAGGTATATAAAATGGTGCGGGCCAGGCCGTCGTAGCCAAAATCGCCCTTCACCAGATAATCGGCGGCGCCTGCTTTCAAGGTACTCAGTCCGAAATCGGCATCGCTCTGGCCGGTCAGCACGATAATGGGCGTGGCACCGGCAATCGCGAGGATGCGGGCGACTGTGTCGATGCCGGTGGAATCGGGCAAGGTCAGATCCAGCAGCACGATGTCGTAAGTTTGCGCGGAATATTGCCGCAAGGCCTCGGCCAGGGTTTGCACCCAAACCAGCTGAAAGTGGGCATTGCGGAAGCCGCGCAGCGCGATTTTGGCGAGTCCGGCGTCACCCGGCTCGTCCTCGACCAGCAATACCTGAATCGAGCCACTATCCAGTTCGGTCATCACTTATTTTCGCGAGGCAGCCGCGTCAGCACGAACCAATAATCGCTCAGTTGGGCAATGGCGGCGGTGAACTGCTCGATGTCGACCGGTTTGGTGATATAGCCGGAGGCGCCGTTCTTAAAACTGGCTTCGACATCGCGCTCCACCTCGGATGTGGTCAACACCACCACCGGAATATCGCAGAGTGCTTCTTCGGCTTTAATGGCGGCGAGAAACTCGCGTCCGTTCATCCGCGGCATATTCAGATCGAGCAGAATCAAATCCGGGCGCGGTGCGTCCTGGTAAGGCGGCTTGCGATGTAGAAAATCCACGCCTTCGCGGCCGTCGAGTACATGGTGCAGCCGGCAATGAACCCGTGCGTCCCTCAGCGAAATACGCACCAGATGCGCATCGGCCGGCTCGTCTTCCAACAACAGAATTTCGAATAGTTTAATATCCAGCGTCATGTGTTCAACTCCCGTTTGGCAGGTCGAATACCACAGCGGTGCCGCCCTGTGCAGATGTTTCTATCCAGATTTTGCCGTCCTGGCTCTCGACGATGCGCCGCGCGATTGCCAAGCCAATGCCGGTACCGGCCAAGGGATTGGGACGGAGTTGTTCGAATACGCCGAACACCCTTGTATGTTATGTGAGAACGATCCATAAAGGTTTTGAAGAAAGATAGGTCGTTAACCCTCGAAGTCGAAACATCGAGCTTGTGGGAGAGTCTGGATCGTCTTTCTTCATTTGTTGTCAGAGCCCGAACAGTTGCAGGGGCATCAATCCGAATTTTTACAAGGTGGGGCGCGTACAACGTGAATAAAGAAGAATTTTTTGCTGGAATCGACGTATCCAAGAGCCATTTGGATTTAGGTTTGAACCCGTCAGGACAATTTGAACGGTTCCATAATGACGAAACCGGGGTTGCTGGCTTGGTTGCCTCGCTGGAACGGGTTCGACCGGCGTTAATCGTCGTTGAAGCGACCGGTGGGCTAGAAATGTTGGTCGTTGCTGCTTTGCGAGTGGCAGGATTGCCGATAGCCGTGGTTAATGCCCGGCAAGTGCGCGACTTTGCTAAAGCGACCGGCAGGTTGGCAAAAACAGACAAGTTGGATGCTTTGGTGCTCGCGCATTTTGCCCAAGCCGTTCGGCCCGCCATCCGTGAAGGCAGAACCGATGCCGAGCAAGAATTGGTGGAACAGGTGGCACGCAGACGGCAGCTCGTCGACATGCGTGCCCAGGAAAAAGCCCGCTTATCGATGGCCGGTGCTCGACAAAAGGTCAGCATCAAAGAGCACATCGCTTGGCTGGATGAGCGCATCTCAGACCTGGACGATGACTTAAAAGCCACCTTGAAAGCATCGGATATTTGGAAAGAACGGGTCGATTTACTGCAAAGCGCACCGGGCGTGGGCCCGGTCACGATGTTGACCTTACTGTCATATTTACCCGAATTGGGTCGATTGAACCGACGTGAAATTGCGGCCTTAGCGGGCTTGGCGCCGTTTAATCGGGATAGCGGTTTCCAGCGAGGATACCGCATGATCTGGGGCGGTCGTGCGGAAGTGCGCTCCGTCCTGTATATGGCGACTTTATCGGCGGTACGAGGCAACAATGCGATCGCCTCGTTCCATAAACGATTGGTTGAAAAAGGGAAGCCCGCCAAGGTCGCTTTAACAGCTTCTATGCGTAAGCTACTCACCATTCTTAACTCTATGATGAAACAAAATAAACACTGGTCATGCCCTCAAAATGCTTGACTCTAAACACAGTTGCTCTCCCGGTATTCCTCGGCGATACCTGGGCCATTGTCCTCGATGCGTATCCGCACCGCTGATTGTAGCCTTTCCCCGGAAATTCGAATCGATGGCGCCAGATCGGATTTGGCGTGAATCAGCACGTTGCCGAGCAAGACATCAAACAGATCGGTCAAACGCGGCAAATCCAGGTATACCGGAAACAGGGAGAGCACTTCGATGCGCGTGCCGGTGTCGGCAATCAACCTGGACAAACGCCGCCGGACGTCGTTGAGCGCGATGTCCGGATGGTTGGTTTGCAAGCGGGCGCGCGGCACTCCGGCAGCGAGATAACGTTCGATGTCGCGAATTAAATCTCGCATCCGCGTCGCCCCCTGCTCAATATATTTCAGCGACAACAATGCGTCATCGTCTTGAATCTGGTGGTTTAGCCGGCCCGTTAATCGTTGGGCATATGACAAAAGCCGACGCGTCGGTTCCATCAAATGGTGGGCGGAAATATTGGCAAAATGCGTCAATTCGGCATTGGCGCGCCTGATCGCTTCGTGTTGGCGCTGGAGTTGGGCGGCGATTGCCGTTTTTTCGCGTAACCGTCTCTGTGCCAGCATCACCCAGACCAGGATGACACTCAGCCCTACCGCCCAAATGGTGCCGAAAATCAGCAGTTTCTGGTGAATGGCTGCGTTCAGTTCATTCAGATAGGGGCGCATCGGTACCGAAATACCCACACCGCCGCGCACTTCGCCAAGCTGATAACCTTGGAAACCGTGACACTTGAGGCAGCCCTGCTGTACCCGCATCGCCCCCATCAGCCGTAAATATGGTTCGCCGTCGATGTCAGTAAACTCGAATACTTCCTCGGCGCCACGCTCGAATTGGTGCATCGCTTCGGCTTCCCAAGCATCCGGGGCATTATGGGGATTCATCAGTTTGAAACTGGTGATCTTGCCTTTGACGCCGTAAAGATCGCTGAACTCTTCCATCAACTGGCGCAACATATAAGCGGGGTTCATCAACGTCAGTTTTTTACCGGAAGGCGTCTGGATGTCACGTTCGGCAATTTGGGCCAAGGCCGGATTGGGCAGAGTACGCTCGTTGATAGGCACATACACGCCGCCGTGCTGCGTGGCCCACAGCCGAAACGCCTGATCCTTGTTGAAATTGGCTCGCGCCTCCTTACGCGCCAGAGCGTCCATGTGTTGCCGTGCAAGACCCACGTCGTAATATAAAAATCCGCCGAGCAAGGCACTCCAGCCTAAAAGCGCAATCAAGCTTTGCATTTTGAGATAGCTAAAATCATTCATGATTCGCGCTTTCATGCCTGGTGGCGACAGCATTCAAAGGTAGCTCAAACCAGAAGGTGCTGCCCTGGCCTTCACCAGCCGACTCCACCCCGATGTGGCCACCATGGTGTTCGACAATCTTGCGGCATAGCGCCAAACCCACGCCGGCACCTTCGAAGCGGGACTGCGGCTGCAAGCGTGAAAACACCTGAAACAACCGGTCCGTCTGTGCCGGATCGATACCCACACCCTGATCGCTTACTTCGCAACGCCAAACTTCGGATCGCAGACTGCCTCGGACCGCCACCTCCGGCGCTTGGCCGGCTGCATGGTATTTGAGGGCGTTACCCAACAGATTTTGAAACAGCCGCACCATTTCGTCGCGACTGGCAATCAAGCGTGGCCAGTCGCCACCAATCTCAATCCGCCCGGCTGTCGTTACGCACTCAGGCTCCAGAAAGGACAAAGCTTCGTCCAGCGCGGCGCGCGTTTCCAGCCAGCCCAACGGTTCGGTTTTGCGGCCCACGCGCGAGATGTCCAGCAACGCCAGGATCATCGCATCCATGCGCTTCGCACCCTCCATGGCGAACTCCAAATATTGGCGGGTATCGCCGTCGAGTTGGCCTCGCAGAGATTTTTCGATCAACTGTAGATAGCTGTTGATCATGCGCAAGGGTTGGCGCATGTCATGTGATATGGCATAGGCGAACTGTTCCAGCTCGGTATTGGAGCGTTTCAAGTCGGCTTCCACCTGTTTGCGCTCGGTGACGTCTTCATAGACACCCAATATTCCGCACACGCTGCCATCCGGATTTTTTAGCGGTAATTTGCTGGTATGTAGCCAACCTATTTCGCCATCCGCACGCACGATCGATTCTTCATAGCCGAACTTGGCGGCACCTGATTCAATCACCTGTCTATCGTCGGCGTGATACAGTTCGGCAGAACCCCTCCGGGACAGTTGCTCGTCCGATTTACCAATCAACTCCTCCTGAGACGCCAGGCCGCTGTCCTTCAGAAAATGCCGATTACCGCCAAGATAACTAAGGTCGCAAGCTTTCCAAAACACACCTTGCGGGACAGTGTCGAGCACCAGTTGCAGCATTTGCCGAGACTGAAACAACTCCTGGGTACGCATATCTATGCGCTGTTCCAGCCCGGATTGCAATGCTTCATTGCGTTTTTGAGCGAGGCTCATGGTGACCACCCAATTTGCGAATCCGGTCAGAAAGCGCAAGATTGCCGGCAACTTGGCTTCGGCAATCACCGGTACTTCGGCCAACGCGCACAAATAGTCTGTTTCATCAAATCCGAATTCGGCTGCCTGTTGCCTGAAGTAATCGAGATCGGGTGCCGCCAACAAAAATTGACCGATAAACAGGTTGGCAATGTGTCGGCCATCGATGATGATCGGTGTGGCGCAATCGGTCAAACCGTTTCGGCAACGATAAATGGCGTAATCCTGGCCTTGCTGCATGGCTTTCGACAGCGAAACATCGCTTTCTATGCAACGCGCGCAGGTATCCGAATTGACGCGATGAAATGTCATGCACAGCCGCTGCCACCGGCTTGACGCTAAAACCCGCCCACGCAGATCGATCAGAGCCACCGGCAGCCCAACCACTTCCAGGAAGTCGTCAAACATTTGATTCAGTTGGCTAAAATCGATCAGTTTCGCCAACTCGGTTTCGTCTTGCGGTAATGCGGCATTCCAGTCGCTCGCAATCGGATCGGTCATCGTTGGGATTTGCGGCGGATTGACGAATAGCGGGGTGTGGCCGACCGACGAATCCTCGGCATCTTGGTTCATCACTTTTCCTCCTCGCCGCGCCGGCAGAGTTCTATGATTTTATCGAAACGATAGTCGCTGACCCATTCCCCCAACTGTCGGGCAAGTTCCGGATAGTCGGCCAGCATACCGTCGATGATGGTTCTTATCAGTTCGGTGTCGAGTAGTTCCGCAGCCTCCTGCAATTCAGCGCGCAATGGCGCGGGAAGATTCGATGGTGCAAGCAAAGCAGCGTTGGCGGACGTGTCGGGAACGGGAGAAACGATGTCGTCGGCATAACGGTAACGCAGTCCCAGCAATTCGCCCATCAATAAGTATAAGCGGGCCTCGTCGATAGGTTTGGCCAGCATGTCATCGCAGCCAACAGCCAATATCGCCTCGCGATTTTCATGAAAAGCACTGGCAGTCAACGCGACGATTTTGACCGCATCGCCGCCTGGCAACGCGCGGATGGATCGGGTGGCCTGATAACCGTCCAATACCGGCATGCGCATGTCCATCCAGATGAAATGAGGCCGCCAGCCTTGGAAGATGTCGATGGCGCGCCGGCCGTTTTCCGCCTGTCGTACCTCGAAACCGGCATTGGTTAATAAACTGGCGATCAATTCCAGATTGTCCGCATTATCCTCGGCCACCAAAATCCGTACTGGGGGATGGCCCGATTCCAAACCCAGCACGCGAGCTTGATGCGTTTCGACCAGCGGCACGTCAGCCTCCGGCAGCGGCAACTCGAAACTAAACGCGCTGCCTCGCCCCAAGACGCTGTCTACCTGCAATTCGCCGCCCATCAAGCGCACAAACTCGCGACTGATAGCTAAGCCCAAACCGGTGCCTTCCCCCTTGGCAACACCGGATTCGGCCTGATAGAACGGTTGGAAAATCCGCTCTTGATCGTCGCTCGGAATGCCGGGGCCGCTATCGATCACCTCGAAGCGTATGCTGTCGACGGCCGGCGTCAAGCGCAGGCTGGTATAGCCTTGTTCGGTGTACTTGACGGCGTTACCTAGCAAATTGATCAGCACCTGTCGCAGGTGATTGGCGTCGCCGTAGACAAAACGCGGCAATTCGCCGCTGTGTTCGACGTTAAATCCCAAACCTTTATGCTGGGCGCGTAGCCCGATCATTTCTTCGATGCCCGTCAGGGTATCCTGCAAATCGAACACCGCGTTTTGCACCGAAGTGCTGCCGGCTTCGATACGGGAAATTTCCAATACATCGTTAATTAACGCCAGTAAATGCCGGCCGGCGCGATTGATGGTTTCCAGATTGTGATGAGTGTCGGCGGGAAGACGTTCGTCGCGTTCCATCAATTGCGCGAAGCCGAGAATGGCGTTCAGCGGCGTCCGTAGTTCGTGACTCATATTGGCTAAAAACATGCTTTTGGCGCGATTGGCCGATTCGGCGGCATCGCGAGCCCGCACCAATTGGTCGGTGCGCTCCTTAACCAATTGTTCCAGATGGTAGCGGTGCTGTTCGAGCTCCGCTTCGACCTGCTTGCCTTCGGTCAGGTCGTAGTTGATGCCGACCATGCGCAGCGGCTGCCCGTTGTCGTCGCGTATGGTTTGTGAGGCGGCTTTCAGGTGATGAATCGAGCCGTCCGGCCATACCACCCGAAATTCCAAGCCATATTCGCGTTCACCGCGCAATGCCGCTTGGATGTTTTGTTTGACTTGGGTTTGGTCCTCGGCGTGTACAAAATTCAACCAAGCTTCGAAAGTCCCGGCAAATTGCCCCCGGCGTCTGCCGTAGAGCTGATACATCGCCTCGTCCCAAATCAATTCGCTTTTCACGACATCCCAATCCCAAATGCCGATGATACCGGCGCGGGTCGCCACTCGTAGGCGTTCGTTGGCCAAGCGCAGTGCCTGATCCCGCGTTTCCAGAGTATCCAACATATCGTCGAATGCCCGTGCCAGGCCGGCCGCTTCGTCGTCACCGCCGAGCCGGACCCGCTGCTGGTGGTCTCCCGCTTGCACGGCATTGGTCACTTGCCGGATAAGGTAAAGGCGCCGCGTCAAATGCCAGCCCATGATGCCGGCCATGACCGAACCGATCAGGATGGCGACGCCCGCATACAACATACCATCGCGAGCAATATCGGCCAGCCGCATATTTAAGGCTTGCTCGCCCAGCCCCACTCGAACCCAACCTATCTGATGGTTACCGAGGACCACGGGACTGAGCACATCGATCAAGGCTGCACTACGCGCGAGAATAGCGGGGCTGAACGGCACGTCGCCGTGGCTGGCCTTGGGTAAATCGAGGACGAATTGATTCACTCGGGCGGGGTCACTGTGAGCGACGACCCGGCCATGAACATCCAGGATCATGGCGTACAACAGCTCGGGGTAACGGCTTTGCGCGCGAACGATTTCCTGCAAACCGAAAAAATCGCGGGCCTCCAGCCAGCCGGCGGACGATGTGGCGACGCTTTGAGCCAGCGCGGTGGCAAATTCGCTCTGCCTATCCAGCAACAAGCTCTGTTGGCGTGCCATCGCGCCCCACATAAACAATGCCATCATGGTCGTATTGGTTAGCACCACTCCGAGCACGAGTTGCCGGCGTAAAGAGCCGACCAATAAGGTTCGCAAACGCTTAAACATCGGCAAGATTGCAGGGAAAAATCAACGCGAAAAAGGCGAACTTAATGTTCATCAGTTCATTTTTTGTTCAACCGGGCGCACTACCTTCTCGAAGTCGGCTATGTAGTCGCGGACAACGTCGTAACTCGCATCGTCGGCGCTGTGAAACCGTGCC
Source organism: Methylomonas montana (assembly GCF_030490285.1). Classification (NCBI taxonomy): domain Bacteria; kingdom Pseudomonadati; phylum Pseudomonadota; class Gammaproteobacteria; order Methylococcales; family Methylococcaceae; genus Methylomonas; species Methylomonas montana. Next base: position 2,519,477 of record NZ_CP129884.1, read on the forward strand.
GTTTCCATGCCCGTTAAAATCAGCTTGCCTTCCGGCCTGTTATCCAGCGCCAGAATCAGTACTTTCAACTTGTCTCGTATGGCTGCCGGCACATCATTGCGTACCATCACGGAGTTGTTGATTAATCCCGGTGTTTCCCAAGCAATCGTCAATTCTGCGGCTTCCTGAGGATGGTCTTTTTGAAACAGGCGCCAGGGCGGCGGCCAGGTCGCACCGGCTGCCGCTTCGCCCAGATAGGCGTTCATGATTGAAGATTCCTGGGAGCCGACATAACGGTTTTGAATATCCCGGTTCACGTCTATGCCGTGTTTGTGCAAGAAATACTGAGGCATGATGCAAGCCGCCAGCGCGGTCTGCGAAGGGTAGCTCACCACTTTGCCTTTCAAATCGGCGGGAGTATTGATACCGCTATCCTTACGGACGATGAACAGCCCTTTGAAATCCTCGGCGTCGCCAGCCATCGCGATAACCTGATAACCCACCTTGAGTGCCTCCAGCGTTTGCCATGGATTGGCCAGCAGAATCTCAGGATCGCGGGTACGGAATTTTGCTTCATACACTTGATAGTCGCGCGAAGCTTCCAGCTCGAAGTGGGCGTCGCTTATCTGCCGATTGAGGTAACCGATCAGTGGTTGGTAAGCTTCGGCCAGTTTGTTTGGGTTATGTAAGGGATGAACGGCCAGTCGATAAAGCGGCTTGAGTGGTTCGGCCGGCTGGTCGCCGTATTGCGGTCCTGGCGGCGTCGGCGTTTCAGACTCGCAGCCGGCCACAAACATGGTCGGGATGAGAACGGCCAGTAAAAGTCTGATCAAAGTAGCCATCAGTGCCGTTAAAAGTTGGATTTCGGCATGGAATATCCCTTTTCCTCGAACAGCCGCAAGCACGCCGCAGCAACGTCCGCATCGTAAATACTGCCGGCGCCTCGGCGAATCTCCGCTAATGCAGGTTCTTGCCCCAAGCCCGGACGGTAAGGCCGGTGCGAGGCCATCGCTTCCAACACGTCCGCGACCGCGATAACCCTTGCCTCAAACAAAATCTCTTCGCCTTTTAGTCCGTTCGGATAGCCGCTGCCGTCTAGGCGCTCGTGATGCTGCAAAATCATATCCGCGACCGGCCAGGGAAAATGCACCTGGCGCATAATGTCGCTACCCACTTGCGGATGGACTTTTATCAGCGAAAATTCGATGTCCGACAGACGACCAGGACGAGTCAAAATATCGACAGGCACATAAATCTTACCGATGTCATGCACCATGGCACCCAGGCGCAGGCCCTCCAAGGGCGCCGCATCCATGCCCAATTCCGTGGCGATAGCTACGGCCATCTGCGAAACCCGCCACTGGTGCCCCGCCGTGTAGGGGTCGCGTTTTTCAATGGTCATCGAAATGGCCAGTATCGTTTCTTCCAGCACACCGGCATATTTTTTCTGGCTTTCCTTTAACGACTCCAGAGCGGTTCGCAAATCCAGTGTCCGTTCGTCGACAATATCCTGCAAATCGCGCTGCAAGCGATATAGCTTCAAGTGCGCCTGCACTCTGGCCAACACTTCTTCCATCTGAAAAGGCTTGGACACATAATCGACGCCACCGGCCTGAAAAGCCGCCAATTTGTCTTCCATATCCTGCAAGGCGCTGATAAAAATCACCGGGATGTCACGGGTTTGTTCGTCGCGCTTCAGTTGTCGGCAGACTTCGTAGCCATCCATCTCCGGCATGCGAATATCCAATAAAATGAGATCCGGCGGGCTGGATTTGATCGATTTCAAAGCCACCGCGCCATCCAGCGCCGGACGTACTTTGTATCCCACCTGTTGCAAGATGCCGCTCAACACCCGCAGATTATTGGGTTGGTCATCCACGATCACGATGTTGCCCTGCGTGTCGACTGGGTTATTCATATTGCAGTTCCTGACTGAGCCTTATCCAATCTGAGCATCTTAGCTCAAATTCTTAATTCGGGTCATCCGCTTAAATTCGCGGCCTCGCCGGTCAACCTAGAGCTTGCTGATTTGTAAAGATCAAGAACAATTTTTGGCCGTTACGATGCGTTTAATCTCAGGCACCATCGTCTTTAACGCTGCTTTACGCGGGGATTTCTGATTTTTTGTCAATCAAATCGCTTGGCGTCCGCCGGCAATTTGTCGAACAATGGATGTCTGGGTATCCCGTAATGCGCCGGGTAATAGACCGCAGCCAGATGCAGGCCATGCGGTGGGGCGGTCATCGCCGCTTGCGAACGGTCCTTGATCGCCAATAACTCGGCTGTCCACTCCACCGGCCGACGCCCCATGCCGATTTCCATCAACACCCCGGCGATATTTCTCACCATATGATGCAAGAAGGCGTTGGCACACAGATCGATGATCACGCGTTGTTCCTCTCGATAAACATCAATGAAATGCATCAAACGCTTGGGGCTGACCGATTGACAGCTTTGAGCGCGAAACGAGGAAAAATCGTGTTCGCCCAGCAAGGTTTGCGCGGCCAAGTCCATCACTTGCGCGTCCAGCGGCTGGTAACACCAGGTTGCCTGCGTTCTTAGCAAAGCCGACTTCATCGGCCGATTCAGAATCACATAACGATAGGCCCTGGCTATTGCGCTATAGCGAGCGTGAAAATCGCCGAGCGCCGGTTGTGCCCAGGTAATGCGGATGTCATCCGGCAATTGGCTATTGCCACCCATCAGCCAGGCGCGCATATCCCGCTCCACCTCGCAATCGAAATGCACCACCTGTTCCAGCGCATGGACGCCGGCATCGGTGCGACCGGCGCACAACACGGTGATGGGCTGATTGGCGATCTTGCTCAAGGCTGTTTCCAATTCGCCTTGCACAGTGGCTTTGCCGGCTTGCCATTGCCAGCCGGCATAAGCACTGCCGTCGTATTCGATACCTAAAACGATGCGGGGCATGGTTAGACGAAAGACGAAATGTACAAAACCAAAGCGGTATTGCGCGGACTGTTTCGCCTATCTTGATCACTATTCATGAATCAAAACCCGACAACCGACTGTTACCAAATCGAATAAGGCGATCACATCGGCGTTTAACATTCGCACGCAGCCATGCGACTCTGGTTGGCCTTGCATGAACTGGTCCGGTGTACCGTGAATATAGATGTAGCGCCAAGTGGAATCGACAGCGCCGTAACGGTTTTTGCCTGGCTCCAACCCGCCCAGCCAGAGGATACGACTGAGAATCCAGTCGCGCTGCGGATGCTGTAGGGCTGATTCGGTTGTGTAGATTTCGCCGGTTGGCCGCCGGCCGACGAACACACTGTTGATCGGCAGACCAACACCGATTTTGGCACGGATTTTATGCCAGCCGGTCGGCGTGCAATAACTGCCTTTTTGTTCGCCGGGGCCGTTCTTGGCGGTGGAGACCGGATATTGAGCCAGCACCGCGCCGTTATCCAGCAAGCGCAAGCGCTGCTCGGCGATGGAAATGTCCAGATAACGCGAAATTGTAGGGGCGAATTGATTCGCCCATTTTGCCGAATCGTCCGAGGCGAATGAATTCGCCCCTACAGTACCCGCTATCATTTCACGAATAAGGCGATCGATTCGACGTGCGCGGTCTGCGGAAACATGTCCATCACCCCGGCCTTGACCAATTTGTAACCCAGCTCGTTAACCAAGATGCCGGCGTCGCGCGCCAGCGTCGAAGGATTGCACGACACGTAAACGATGCGTTCCGGTCGCCAGTGTTGCAAATTGTGCAGCACTTCCGAAGCGCCGGCGCGCGAGGGATCCAGCAATACCTTGGTAAACTTTTGCTTGGACCAGGGCTGATCTTTCAAATCTTTGGTCAGGTCGGCGACATGAAACTCGACATTATCGAGATGATTCAACTTGGCATTTTCGCGGGCATGCTTGACCAAAGGCAAATCGCCTTCCACGCCCACGACCTGTCCGGCTAAAGTAGCCAACGGCAGCGTGAAGTTGCCCAGACCGCAGAATAAATCCAGTACCCGGTCTTCCCTGCTCAATTCCAGCGCATCCAGCGCCCGCGTCACCATTTTGCGATTGATCTCGTAATTGACCTGAGTAAACATCGCCGGGCGGAAATTGAATTTAACGCCTTGCTCTGTCAGCGAATAACTCGGAATCACTTCCGGCTCGCCGTCCAACGGTACGATAGTGTCTGGGCCTTTCGGTTGCAGGCAGATGCTGATTTGATGATGATGGGCAAATTCGCGCATGATTTGTTGGTCGGCATCGCTTGGCGGCTCCAGCACACGAAACGCCAACACACATTCCTGATCGCCGATCGCCACTTCGATTTGTGGAATCTTGTCCTTGATGGTCAGGCCGGCGATCATCTCGCCCAACAAAGTCAGCTTCTCGCCGACGATGGGATGCATGACTTTGCAGGCATCGATCTCGGCCAGAAAAGGATTGCGCCGCTCGCGAAAACCGACTAACACCCTGCCCTTCTTGGCCACCCATTTCACGCCCATCCGCGCCTTGGTGCGATAGCCCCAATGCGGGCCGGTCAAGGCTTCCCATATTTGCGGAATCTCGACCTTGCCGATCCGGCGAAACTGTTCGCGTAACAGTTCTTCCTTGAAATTGATCTGCTCGGCATCGTCGACGTGTTGAAAGCTGCAACCGCCGCAGGTGCCGAAGTGCGGGCAAGCCGGCTCTACCCGATGCGGATTGCGGTCGTGCAATTTTACGACCTTGCCTTCCGCAAAATCGCGGCGGCTGTCGGTATAAACGAAATTCACGGTCTCGCCGGGCAAGGCTTCGTCGATGAATACGACCTTGCCGTTGACGTGACTGACGCCGCGGCCGTCGTGCGACAGCGATTCGATAGTAACGGTAACGGGGTCTAGCGGGAGTTTTTTCTTGTGGGCCATTATGCTCAATTGGGTAGGTTGGGTTAGCGTAGCGTAACCCAACATGAAGCCGTCAAGTTGGGTTGTGCTCTGCCGAGACAACCCGACCTGCGTAGATTATGTTGGAAAAATACCGGTGGACAAATAGCGATCGCCGCGATCGCAGACGATGGCGACGATCAAGGCATTTTCGACTTGTTTGGACAATTGCAACGCCGCGTACACGGCGCCGCCGGACGATACCCCGGCAAAAATGCCTTCTTCGGAGGCCAAGGCGCGCGTAGTATTTTCCGCATCCAACTGCTCGACTTCGATAATGCTATCGACCCGCGCCGCATTGTAAATCTTGGGCAAATATTCCTGAGGCCAACGGCGAATGCCAGGTATTTTCGATTCGCCTTTCGGCTGTACGCCGACGATTTGAATGTCGGGATTTTGTTCTTTCAGATATTTGGACGTGCCCATGATGGTGCCGGTGGTGCCCATCGAACTGACGAAATGGCTGATCTTACCTTGGGTGTCGCGCCAGATTTCCGGGCCGGTACCCTCGTAATGGGCCAGCGGGTTGTCCGGATTGGCAAACTGGTCCAGAATCCGGCCTTCGCCGCGCGCTTCCATGGCCCGCGCCAGATCGATAGCCGCTTCCATGCTGCCCTTGGCCGGCGTTAGGATAATTTCGGCGCCGTAGGCTTTCATCGAGGCGATGCGCTCGGCGCTCATATTGTCCGGCATGATCAAGGTCATTTTGTAGCCTTTGATCGCCGCCGCCATGGCCAGCGCGATACCGGTATTGCCGCTGGTCGCTTCGATCAAGCGGTCGCCGGGCTTGATCTCGCCGCGCGCCTCGGCGTGTTTGATCATGCTCAGCGCCGGCCGGTCTTTCACCGAGCCGGCCGGATTATTGCCTTCCAGCTTAACCAAAATGGTGTTGCCGTTCGCTACGGGCATGCGTTGCAAACGCACCAATGGCGTATTTCCGACAAAAGATTCTATGGTTGGAAAATTCATCACTCTTATCCAGATTATCGTTTTGGCGGCGATTATAGCAAGTTCCCCACCTCGAGCGCCGCTGTAACCCAAGGCCAAAAAATTTCCTTTATAATCGGCCGACTACAATCCAACCCGCAGCCGACATGGAACCCATCGATCTAAGCAGTCCAGAACTCTATTTAAACCGCGAAAACAGTCTGTTGGAATTCAACGTCCGAGTATTGGCGCAAGCGTTGGATGAAAACCTGCCGCTGCTGGAACGCCTGAATTACTTATGCATATCCTGTTCCAATCTGGATGAGTTCTACGAAGTGCGGGTCGCCAGCTTGCTGCAAATGGCGGAAATGGACCCTAACCTGATCAGTTCCGACGGTTTGACCATTAACGAACAATTCGAAAAAATCTCGGTAAAAGCCCACGAATTGGTGGCCGAACAATATCGGGTATTAAATGAAGTGTTGATCCCGCGCCTGGAGAACGAAAATATCCGCTTTCTGCGCCGCGACCGCTGGAGCCCTACCCAAAAAGCCTGGTTGGAAAAATATTTCAACGAAGAATTATTGCCGATTTTGACCCCGGTCGGACTGGACTCGGCCCATCCCTTCCCACGGATCCTCAACAAGAGCTTGAATTTCATCATCTCGCTGACCGGCAAGGATGCGTTCGGCCGGAACAGCGGCCGCGCTATTTTGCAGGCGCCCCGAGCCTTACCGCGCATTGTGCAGTTGCCGGTGACTGAGACCGATAGCCGCCCTTACGATTTCGTGTTTCTGTCATCCATCATCCATGCTTTCGTCAACGAGCTGTTCAACGGTATGACGGTGAAAGGCTGCTACCAATTCCGGGTCACCCGTAATAGCGATTTTTTTGTGGACGACGACGCCATCGACGATTTGATGCTGGCGGTGGAAGGCGAGTTGGCGATGCGCAACTACGGCGACGAAGTGCGCTTGGAGATCGACGGCAATTGCCCGGAAGAGACGGTCAATTTTCTGTTGGCTCGCTTCGATTTGACGCAGGATCGCTTATTTTTGGCCCACGGCCCGGTCAATTTAAGCCGCATCCAGACCATTTTTAATATGGTGGAACGGCCTGATCTGAAATTCCCATCTTTCAAACCCAGCCAGCCGCCGACGCTGGGGCGTAACAAAGATATTTTCGCCAGTATCCGCAAGCAGGATATTTTATTGCATCATCCCTACGAATCCTTCTCGCCGGTGGTGGATTTCATCCGCCAGGCTGCGGCCGATCCTGATGTGTTGGCGATCAAACAAACTCTATACCGCACCGGCGTCGATTCGCCGATCGTCGCCGCGTTGATCAAGGCGGCCCGCGCCGGCAAGGAAGTTACCGTGGTGATCGAACTGCGGGCGCGCTTCGATGAAAAAGACAATATCGGCCTGGCCGCCAAGTTGCAGGAAGCCGCCGCGCATGTGGTGTACGGTGTGGTCGGCTATAAGACTCACGCGAAGATGTGCATGGTATTGCGCAAGGAAGGCAGCATGCTGCGCAACTACGTGCATCTCGGTACCGGCAACTATCATCCGAAGACCGCCCGGCTCTATACCGATTACGGTTTGTTCACCTGCGAAAAAGAACTGGGCGAGGATGTACGGCGGGTATTCATGCAGTTGACCAGTCTGGGCAAGGTCAGCAAGCTCAACAAACTGCTGCAATCGCCGTTTACGCTGCATCAAGGTTTGTTAAGGATGATCGAAAAGGAAATCGAACAAGCCAAGAAGGGCAAGAAAGCCAAGATCGTCATCAAGGTCAACGCGGTGGTCGAGGAACAAGCCATTCAAGCCTTGTACCGCGCATCGCAAGCCGGCGTGGAAATCAAAATGATCGTGCGCGGCGTCTGCTGCCTGCGGCCCGGCGTGCCCGGCGTATCGGAAAATATCGAAGTGCGTTCCATCGTCGGTCGTTTCCTGGAGCACACCCGCGTCTATGCGTTTTACAACGGCGGCGACTGGGCGGTTTATGCCTCCAGCGCCGATTTGATGAACCGCAATATGTTCCGCCGCGTGGAAGTCTGCTTCCCGATTGCCGACAAAAAAATCGTCGAACGCATTCTCGGCGATCTGGATGCGTATCTGAAAGACAACTCGCAAGCTTGGCAATTGCAAAGCGACGGCCAATATCGGCATTTGCGAGCCGGCGATCAAACCATTTATCAAGTACAAAGCGAATTGCTGAAAGCTTTTTGCGGATAGGAGTCAATCATGAGTTCACGCCCCCGCCAAATCCGCCAAGTCGTGCTGGATACCGAGACCACCGGCATCAATCCCAAGGAAGGCCATAAGATCATCGAGATCGGCTGCGTCGAGCTGATCAATCGCCGCCTGACACGCAACCACTTTCATGTCTATCTGAATCCGGACCGGGAAATCGACGCCGGTGCCATCGAGGTGCATGGCATCACCAACGAATTTTTAAAGGACAAGCTGCGCTTCGCTAATGTGGTCGAGGATTTCATGGATTTTACCCGCGGCGCCGAATTGATCATCCACAACGCGCCGTTCGACGTCGGCTTCTTGAACCACGAGTTAAGCTTGCTGCCCGGCGAAACTCGTAGTGTGGAAAGTAATAGCACGGTGTTCGATACGCTGGCTTACGCCCGCAAGAAACATCCCGGCGCCCGCAATAGCCTGGACGCCTTGTGCAAACGTTACGGCATCGACAACAGTCACCGCGAGCTGCACGGCGCGCTGCTCGACGCCGAGATTTTAGCGGACGTTTATCTGCTGATGACCGGTGGCCAGTCCTCGCTGCTGGACGATGCGGATCATTTGGCGGGCGGTGAACAAGCCATCGTCCGCCTGTCCGCCGACCGGCCGCGCTTGAAAGTGATTGCTTGCAACGACGAAGAACGGCAAGCCCACGAACAGCGCTTGGCAAAAATCGCCAAAGTCAGCGGCAACTGCCTCTGGCAACAATTAGGGTCGTAAACCCCTTGCCGACTAATCGATATACCTCCGCTCGATTCATGCCATAGCTGATTCCCGGCGGTTAAAAGTTCTCAGCGTGTATTAAGCAACGCCGCAATTTTTTTATTGCCTTCCTTGTTAGCGATAGCCAGCGCATTATCCCCTTCATCGTTGACGGGAGTTTTATCGGCTCCAAGTTTTAATAATTGTTTGGCGACATCGAGCCGCTGATAGCGGGAAGCGGCGGTATGCATCAAAGCGGTCCAGCCATTACTGTCGGTCGCATCGAGCTTGGCCCCATGTTCAACCAGCGCTTGGATAACCTGGTCGCCAAGGTACCAATTGGATCTAGCGGCTTTCATCAACACCGTCCTGCCCTCGTTGTTGGCCACGCCGGCATCGGCACCGTTCGCCAGCAAGATAGGTACGATCTCATCGCCGCGCGGACTGGCGGCGGCTAGCAACAATGCCGATTCGCCCTCCTCGTTGCGGACATTCACCTCAGCTTCCTTCGCGAGCAAGGCTTTGATCACATCGGTCATCCCTTTGTCAGCCGCGTGCATCAGTGCGGTCAGCGAAAAACTACCGCCAGTATCGCCGGTTCGATCATTGACATCGGCACCGGCCTCGATCAGCAGCAAAGCGACCTGGGGGGTGTCCGCATGCAAAGCCGCCGCCAAGGGCGTGGGCTGCCACGCCTCCATCCACTTGGCTCGGCCGGTCAGATCGGCACCCTTGTCCAGTAGGCTCCGGACGATTTTTAAACGCTGCTGTTCGTTTTCCTCGCCACCCGAATTACTCGCGGATACGGCTTGGTGTAGCGGCGTGGCATCGCTTTTATCCTTGACGTTGACATCCGCGCCTTGCGCAAGCAATAAATCCACCAACTCGGCATTGAATTTGCCGGCTGCGACAAACAGCGCGGACGGCTGCGTTTCGTCGCCTTTCAGGTTGACGTCGGCACCTTTCGAGAGCAACAGCTTAACCTGCTCTGTGTGTTGCTCATTGCCGTCTACGGCATCGATCAACACCGAAATACCAGAGTCTTGGTCGACGGCATTAGCGTCCGCCCCTTTGTCGAGCAGCAATTGCACAGTATCGGTATATTCCGTTCCGACAGCGCCAAATAAGGCATTATTAATCGCTGCTTGGTCCGAATTTCTCTCCAACATATAATCCAATATCTGCTTTTGACCATATGCAGCCGCCCAAGATATTGCCTTGACCACGTCGGCCCCCTTGTCGATTAGCAGTTTCACTAGATCGAAATGACCATGAGCCGCGGCGACTTTCAAGGCGGATTGGTTTTCGTCATTCTCCGCATCGGCTGACATGCCAGCCCGCAGAAACATCTCCACGGCCTGAACATCGTTAGCCTTGGCACGCTCAACAAAAGTATTGGCATCGAATTGCATGCCCATCTGCACAATCTGAGCGCGGGACTTTTCCGGGGTAAACACCAATTGCGGATATAGCCAAAAACCCAGCGCGCTCAGCAGCAGCAACGACAACACGGCATAGGCTGGCCATCGCGAAAAAATACGGGCCAATTTGTTTCGCCAAGAGGGCCTAAGCTTGTCGATCAGCAGGGAAACATCCAGATCGAAGTGGTTATCGCGAATTTCGAACGCGTTACGTTGAGCCAATTTGGCGATTGCGCCCGGCAGATTATCGGCCTTAGGTATCGGCGTATCCTGCAACAACACCGGGATCACGCGCATATTCCGCTCCAGCGCGGCGACGATCTCGACCCTAACCCAATCGTTTTCGTTAGCCAGCCGCCAATGGCCTTCCTCATCCACGGCTGTTAGCCAGCGCGGCCCAATCAAAGCCAACAACACATCCGATTGCTTGATCTTCTCGCGAATCGCCTCGACAAAATCCTCACCGGTGGCAATACCGTCGACATCCCTGAAAACACGGTTTTTGCCAAAGGATTCCACAAAACGATCGTAAATTCGTCCGGCGTGGCCGGCACTGTCCTCGCGGCGATAGCTGATGAAAATAGTGGGCGTTGCCATGGATACGAGCTCCTCATTTCATAGTGTATGAACCATTCGCCTGATACGCGGCTGCGTCAGGACAAATTGGCGCGGAGTATCATCCAATGATCGTGAGAGGTCCAGACTGTAGAGATTCTGAATAATCGGAAATTATTCAGCAGCCTAACGTTAACTTGTCCGCCGCCGAGCCGTCAACTTTTGGTTTATTAAGCCAAATATGTTCAAACTGTGGGGAGAACGCCGACTTCGCCTATCGCCGAACCGTCGCATTCACAGAAATGAGGATTTCAGCCACGCTGGCCTAGATTTTTCGCTGCCTGATTTTGGCGTTGAACTGATCGATGTCGGTAATTAATTCGCAACCGTTCAGCGCCTGATCGGCATGGTCGTGCAAATACAAAGCACCCGCACCGCCAAGCCACACGCCAGTTTGATTGGCTTTACCGGCATCGACAAGCTGTCGAAGCTCCATCAAGGTTTCCGGCTCGGGCGGGGTTTTCACCAAGCCTATCACGACTGTTTGCGGCTTCAGATGTTGGCAGGCTTCGATAATGTCCTTGGCCGGCAGATCGGCTCCCAAATAATAACAATTGTATTGTTGAGCGGCGGCGACCAGACAACTGACTAAAATGCCGAATTCGTGCGGCTCCCCGCTGGGCGTGGCAAACATCATCGCCGGATTATTTCTGGAGTGGCGATGCAGATTGTTGACCATACTTAACACGATACGCTTAACACAGCAGGAGAACATGTGTTCCTGAGCGATGTTTATTTTTTCCTGATGCCACAAATCGCCCACTTTTTGCAAGGCAGGCAACAAAATGTCCCGTGCATAGTCCAACGGTTCGCTCGCCAACAAGGCTCGTTTCAACAACTGTTCGCAACGCTCAATCCGATATTCCAATAAGGCTTCGATGATCTGATCGAGCAAGGGCATCGGTTCGCGTTTTTGCTGAACCGATACTTGTTTCTGAAAATCCGTCAGCTGCTGACAACTGAGGTTCGCCAATTTACCGATTGGATGGCCGTTGCTGGTCAGATTCGCCAACAAGATCAACTTGTCCAAATCCTGTTGCGAATAAAAGCGCCTGCCGGTGCCGGTGCGTGCCGGCACGATGCAGGCATAACGGCGCTCCCAGGCTCTAAGCGTCTCGGCTGTCAAACCGGTTAACGAGGTAATCGCTTTAATTGAGTACATTGTTCATGTTTTGTATAGAAAATATTTTGACAAACATTCTACAATCCAGTAACTTTATTGCCAACATCTTATTGTCCTAATGGTTTGATTATTTATGTCCAACATAGCCGCATTACCCCGCGTTAACGAGACAGATTCGGCAATCGATACAGATTCCGGCACGCTTGCCGTGCAAATGGGACAAGCCAGACAGCGACTGGTACTGTTATTACTTGAAAATAATCACGCTAACGAACTGATTTCAAAAAAGTTTTTTGGCGCCCTCAACAACGGCTCAGATTATTCTGAGTTGATGGTCGCTAAAAACTCTGAAGACTCCAAAAAACTGCTGGATTGGTTCGCCAGCAGTCGTATCGCCGAGACCAATCCCGCCGAACGGCCGACGGAATATGGCGCAGATTTAAAACCTGTGCAAGATCGGCATATCGTACAACTTTCCAAGCCGGACATAAGCGAACAAAATCCGGCTTCGACATCGCTTAATCAATTGTTGTACGGCGCGCATTTGTTACCGGTGTTTTTGGTGGATGTCGCAAGCCAGGCTGAACAACAGTTGCTTGCGGACGGTTTAGGAAGCCAGGATTACCAAATTCAGCTCAAACAAGCCAGCCGCGAGTTGAAAACGCTACGTCAGCAAATGATAAATGCCAATACCGGCTTGGTGGCTTTCGTCGCTTATAAATATAAAACCAGCAATCTGAGTTTCGACGACTTGATGCAGGAAGGATTGGTGGGATTAATCAAAGCCGTGGACAGATTCGATCCGGAGCGCGGCATTTGCTTCTCCACATATGCCATCTATTGGATCAAACAAGCCATCTCCCGGCTGATCGTCAAACAAGAAAAAATCGTGCGATTACCGGTTGCGTTGGCCGAAAAAGCCGCGACCGTGTTCGATGCCATGCGTACTTGTTATCTCCGATATGAGCGTTGGCCCGGCATCGCCGAACTTAAAGCGTGCTGCGATTTATCGGAGCAGGAAATCAAAACCATCAGCAGTTACTACCAAGCCACGCATTCCCTGGACGCCGTTATCGGCGATGAAGACGATAATCTGGGTTTAATGGCAAAAATGCAGCAGCGCCAATTCAGCCTACCGCTTGATGAACTAATCGACAAGGACTTAGCTCAATATGTCGACAAAGCAGTGGCCTCGTTACCGGAAAAACAGGCCGCGATCCTGACCATGCGTTTCGGTCTGCGCGATCACACGGAAATGACGCTGCAAGCCGTAGCGGACCAACTGCATGTTACTCGGGAGAGAGTCAGGCAAATTCAAAACGAAGCCTTAAAAAAACTGAAACAACAGTTTGGATTTGACCTTATGCTATTTCTCGAACCCAAGGATGGCTAACAATAACAATCAATGACTAAGGTCAGGCTAACACTACAAGAGGAGTGATTATGTCATCAGAAAAACAAAATACCAGTAAGCAAACGCCGCAACCGGACTGGAAGCTTGAGGTAGACAAGCAATGGAAGCAAGTCTCGTCTAAGGCGGGCGATTTTTTTAACGACCATAAAAGCCTGTTTTCGGTCTCTAAAATAGCGTCTGCCGTGGGCGGTACGCTAACGGCAGTGTGGTTGGCCAGCGGCGTTTATATCGTCGATCAAGGTAACCGCGGTGTGGTCACCCGCTTTGGCGCCTATTCGGAAACCACCCTGCCGGGTCCGCACTGGCATATTCCTCTGCCGATCGAGAACGTGGCGATCGTCAACGTCGAGCAGCAACGTTTTATCGAAGTCGGTTATAACGACACTAATCGACTCAATAAATCCTCGGTGATCCCGCAAGACTCGCTAATGCTGACCAGCGATGAAAACATCATCACCGTGCGTCTGGCCGTGCAGTATCAAATCAATAATGCCCGCGATTATTTGTTTAACGTCAAAAACAGCGAAAGCACGCTGAAACAACTCACCGAAAGCGTCGAGCGCGCGGTGATAGGCCGCAACAATATGGATTTTGTGTTGACCGAGGGCCGCAGCCAAATCGTTGCCGAAATTAAAGAACAAACTCAGGCGGCAATGGACGATTACAAGGCCGGCATCAGCATTGCTAGCGTCAACTTACAGGATGCTCAGCCGCCCGAAGAGGTGCAAGGCGCCTTCGAGGATGCGATTCGGGCTCGCGAAGACAAGCAGCGCTTAATCAACGAAGCCGAAGCCTATAGCAACGAGATCATCCCTAAAGCCCGCGGCGCGGCGGCACGGATCATTCAAGAAGCCGAAGCCTATGAGGCCGAAAAAGTCGCCAAAGCCAAAGGCGAAACCGAACGCTTCGATCAATTGCTGGTGGAGTACGAAAAAAATCCAGCAATCACCCGCAAGCGCCTGTATCTGGAAGCCAAGGAAAAACTCTACAGCACCACCAATAAGGTCATGCTGGAAGCGGATCAAACCAATCCGACGCTTTACATGCCCTTACCGCAAGCCATCGGCCAACATGCGCCAACCGGCAATACCAGCGCCGAGCCGGAGCTTAATGCCGAACAACACGCCGCCGATAAAAACGCGGTACGCAAAACGCCCAACAACGAATTACGCCCTAGCAGGAGCAAACCATGAGTAGCAGAACTCAAATTCTCTTACCGGCCGGTTTGACCCTGTTAGTACTGGCCTATATGTCGGTTTTTTATGTGAAGGAGCATGAAAAAGCCATCCTATTTCGTCTCGGTGAGATGGTTACCTCCGATTACAAACCGGGACTCCATTTCAAGACCCCCATCATCAATAATGTCAGTACGTTTGATGCGCGCGTGCTGACCTTGGATGCTAAATCCGAGCGTTTTCTTACCTCCGAAAAGAAGAACGTTATTGTCGATTCGTTCGTCAAGTGGCGAATAGGTGATGTGGGTCTTTTTTACACCACGGTCGGCGGCGATGAGTTTCAAGCCAATCTTCGACTCGACCAGATCATGAAAGACGCGATGCGCAGCGAATTCGGCGTGCGCACCATCAAACAATTGATCTCCGAAGACCGCAGCGAACTGCGGAAAACGCTGCTCGATAAGCTATCGCCCACAGCAGAAAAATTCGGCATCGAGCTGATCGATATCCGCATCAAACGCATCGATCTGCCGACGGAAGTCAGCAGTTCCGTTTACCAAAGAATGCGCGCCGAACGCGAACGGGTGGCCCGCGAATTCCGTTCGCAAGGCGCCGAAAGCGCCGAGCAAATCAGCGCCGAAGCCGACAAGCAAAAGCATGTGATCGTCGCTAACGCCCAGCGCGACGCAGAAAACATTCGCGGCCGCGGCGATGCCCAATCGGCGGAAATTTATGCGAAAAGTTTCGGCAAAAATCCGGAGTTTTATGCGTTCTACCGCAGTTTGCAGGCCTATCAGACCTCATTTGAAAAAACCCAGGATACTTTGGTGTTGAAGCCGAATTCCGACTTTTTCAAATACTTCTCCAGCGAAAAATAAGTGGGGAGATAGCTAACATGAAAAAACTATTCATTTTTTTCACCATCGTCGTCGCGATCGCTTTAGTGGTGTCGGCGGTATTCAACCGCAACATGCCGGAATACGATCCGCATTACGAAGTCTCATACTCGGACTTTATCGAAGACGTGCGTAATAAAGTGGTCACGGAAGTGGTGATAGACGGCAATTATGTCGACGGCCGCCGCCAAAACGGTACGCGCTTCGCGACGTATAACCCTAACGACTCGCGAATGATCGACGAGTTGCTGGAGTATGGCGTCAAAATTAAAGTCGAAAAACCACAACAGCCGTCCACCTTGATGAATATTTTCATCTCCTGGGCGCCCACGCTGCTGTTGATTGCGGTTCTGGTTTACTTCATGCGCAAGCAAGCGATGATGGGCGGACGCGACGGTCAAATGGGTTTCGGTAAAAGCCGCGCCAAACTGATGGCCGAAGACCAGGTCAAAGTCCGATTCACTGATGTGGCCGGTGTCGAGGAAGCCAAGGAAGACGTGGTGGAAATGGTCGACTTCCTGAAAGACCCCAGCAAGTATGAAGCCCTGGGCGGCAAAATCCCCCGTGGCGTATTGATGGTCGGCCCTCCCGGTACCGGTAAAACCTTGCTGGCCCGCGCCATTGCCGGCGAAGCTGGGGTACCGTTCTTCTCGATCTCCGGTTCCGATTTCGTCGAGATGTTCGTCGGTGTCGGCGCTTCCCGGGTGCGGGACATGTTCGAACAAGCCAAAAAGCGCGCGCCCTGCATCATATTCATCGACGAGATCGACGCGGTCGGCCGCCAACGTGGTGGCAGCGGCATCGGCGGCGGCAATGACGAGCGCGAACAAACCCTCAACCAATTGCTGGTAGAAATGGACGGTTTTAGCGGCAACGAAGGCATCATCGTCATCGCCGCCACCAACCGAGCCGATGTGTTGGATAAAGCGTTACTGAGACCAGGCCGATTCGACCGTCAGGTGCAAGTCAGCTTACCCGACATTAAAGGCCGCGAACAAATTCTCAAGGTACATGGCGCTCGAGTACCGCTCGCCGAAGACGTCAACATCAACGACTTGGCCCGTGGCACACCGGGTTTTTCCGGCGCCGAATTGGCCAATCTGATCAACGAAGGCGCTTTGTTTGCCGCCCGCAATAACAAGCGGGTGGTGACGATGAACGATCTGGACAAGGCGCGCGACAAAATGATCATGGGCGCGGAAAAACGCACCATGGTGATGTCGAAGGAAGACTTGTTGATGACTGCTTATCACGAAGCCGGGCACGCCATCGTCGGCCGAAAAGTGCCAGATCACGATCCGGTTTATAAAGTCAGCATCATGCCGCGCGGCGGCGCACTGGGCATTACCATGTTCCTGCCGGAGCGCGACCAATACAGCGCCTCCAAGGACAAACTGGAAAGCCAAATCGCCAGTCTATTCGGCGGCCGGGTAGCGGAAGCCTTGATCTACGGCAAAAACAAGGTCACTACCGGCGCTTCCAACGACATCATGCGCGCCACCCAATTGGCCAGAAACATGGTGACCAAATGGGGTTTGTCGGATCGACTAGGGCCGATGGATTACGGCGACAACGAAGGCGGTTACATGGGTCCGCAATCCAAACCGATGTCCGAGAAAATGGCACAGACTATCGATGAAGAAATTCGACTGGTGATAGACGCCAATTACAACCGCGCAGAAACCATATTGAAAGAAAACATTGAAGTGTTACATAACATGGCCCAAGCCTTAATGGATTGGGAAACCATCGATAAATATCAGATCGACGAGTTGCTGCAGGGCCACATGATTGCGCCGCCGGAACCGGAAGTAGAAGAGCCACAATCGCTTGAAGAGATCGAAGATTCGGCAAACAACCAAGCCGACGAGCACCTGGATAAAGGACAAGTACTGGCGTCTTAACAGTCCTCCTCTATATACCCTCCAAACGCAGTACTACTGGAGGGTATTTTTTTGTTATGGGGCAGCAACTGTGCCGTGAAAAACTAAGCAAACCGCTTAATCAAGCAATAAGCCTAATCTTCGGAGTGAAACATCATGAGCACAAATCCGATTCTCATCACCGGTGGCACCGGATTTTTGGGCGGCGCACTGACCCGTCTGCTCTTGCAAAAAAATTATTCGGTGACGGTATTGAGCCGCAGCGCCGAAAAAGTCGCAAATCAATTCGGAAACCAGGTTCAGGCAGTCACCCGTATCGCGGATTTACCGGACGCTGGATCGTGCAAAGCCGTGGTCAACCTGGCCGGTGCCGGGATTTTCGACCAACGTTGGACGCCGACCCGCAAACAATTACTGCGCGACAGCCGCATTAAACTCACCGAACAGCTGGTCGCCTGGATGGCTGCGTCCTCGCAACCGAAGCCGGTGCTGGTTAACGGTTCGGCAATCGGGATTTACGGCGATCAAGGCGACACGCCACTCAACGAAAACAGCCCCAGCAAAACCGATTTTTCCCAGCAACTGTGCGCAGATTGGGAATCGACGGCGCTGCAAGCGGAAAAAGCAGGCGGCCGCGTCTGCCTGATACGCACTGGCCTGGTGCTGGGTAAGGACGGTGGCATACTAAAACGCATGTTGCTGCCGTTTCGGCTGGGACTGGGAGGACGCCTGGGCGACGGCCAACAATGGATGTCCTGGATACATTTGCACGATTGGCTGGCGATAGTCGAGGCGATGATAAGCAATCCCGAAATGAGCGGCCCGTATAACGCAACCGCCCCCACGCCTGTCAGCAATCGAGAATTCAGCGAAGCGCTGGCCCAGGTTTTGAATCGGCCGATGTTGTTGCCGATGCCGGCAGTTTTACTAAAAGGCTTGCTAGGCGAGATGGCTGAGCTAGTATTAGGTAGTCAGCGAGTCCTACCGAAGCGCTTGACGGCACAAGGCTTTGGTTTTGCATATCCGCAACTGGACGCGGCCTTACGCAATATCCTAATCACACCCTAACACCTGGCGCGCTTATGTTAATTGACAGTCTTTCCTTGTTATTCGCCTTTACGTCCTTCATTAGCTGGTACGAAGCCCTGCTGGTGGCAACCGCCCTGGGCATATTGGTGTATTACCTGACGCCGGAACCGTCGCCGGAATGGGAAGAGCGCACGCCGGCCACGCTATATTTTTACCTGCAATGGAGCTGGCTGGGTTATCTAAGACTGAAAGACGCTTTTTACCCGTTTTTTCTGTTGTACAACGCGGTGCTGTTTCTGATCGATTATCGAATCGACCAAGGCAATTTCACCGTGGCGAGCTGGGTCACCATCCACATTATTATGGCGATACCGTTGATTTATTGGACAGGCGCGGTATGGCGTTGTTCGGATAAAAGTTCGTCTCGGCTGTGGGCTGCCATTGCGCGTACCCTCACGGTGGCGGCCTATTTCGATTTGTTGTTGCGTTGGGTGATTTATCAGTATTACCCCAATATCATGTTCAACTGCCAAGAGATGATCATCCACTGGGGCGACTGTTAATACGCCAATGTTAAAAAAACGCTACAAAACATCGCTGTTCATCTTCCGGCGGGATTTACGGCTGGAAGATAACACCGCGTTAAACGCCGCATTGCGAGAATCAAAACAAGTGATCGCTTGTTTTATCTTCGATCCGCGCCAAATCGACGTCCACCCGTATCAAAGCCTGCCCGGTTTGCAGTTCATGCTGGAATCGCTCAGCGATTTGCAACAGCAATTTCAACGGCAAGGCGCCCTGCTCTATCTGTTTAACGAGCAACCCGCCCAACTTCTCCAACACCTCAAACAGGAGCTGGCGATAGACGCAGTGTTCGTCAATCGGGATTACACCCCATTCAGCCGCCAGCGTGACGAGAAACTACAAGCTCAATGCCTGGCGCTGAACGTGGATTTTCATAGTCACGCCGATTTGTTACTGACTGAGCCCGAACAAGTCTTAAAACGCAACGGCAAACCCTATCAAGTTTTCACGGCTTTTTACGCGCAAGCTCAGCAATATCCGGTCGCACTAGCCGATGGCTTAGCACCCGGCAAACTGCTGGCGAAAAAACATCCGGCGCATAAACCGGCGTTGCTGGGCGAATTGACTCAAGCGCATCGCAACCCGCTGCCGGGAGGCCGGCAAGCGGCTTTGGCCAGGTTGGATCAGTTGGCAAGCTGTCGAGACTACAGCCAACTTCGCGATTACCCGGCCTTGGCCGCCACCAGCCAACTATCGCCTTATCTGAAATTCGGCTGCTGTTCGGTACGGGAAGTGTTTCATCGCGTTCAAGCAGAACTTGGCCCCGACCACCCACTGTTACGCCAATTATATTGGCGGGACTTTTTCACCCACATCGGCTTTCATTTTCCGCATGTGTTCCACCAAGCTTTCGACCGGCGTTATGATGGCTTGCGTTGGCGTAATGCTCAAGACGATTTCTGGGCCTGGGCCAACGGCCAGACCGGCTTTCCGATCGTTGACGCGGCGATGCGCGAACTCAACCAAACCGGCTGGATGCATAACCGGCTACGCATGGTCGTCGCCTCGTTTCTGGTCAAGAACCTGCACGTCTCCTGGCGTTGGGGCGAACGTTATTTTGCCCAGCATTTGCTGGATTACGACCCCTGCGTGAATAACGGCAACTGGCAATGGGCCGCATCAACCGGCTGCGACGCCCAACCCTATTTCCGGATTTTCAATCCTTGGCTGCAACAGCAGAAATTCGATCCGCAATGCCTGTATATCAAGACCTGGATTCCGGAATTGCAACGTTATCCGGCAGAGGTGATTCATAAATGGGAAAAACACCCGCAAGCCGGCGAATACCCGGCGCCCAGAGTCGATCATGCCAAGCAAAGTCGGCTGATCAAGGCCCAATTTAAAGCCTTGGCCACTGGCGTTCCGGCAGGCTAAGCGATGCGCTATTTCTCGATACTATTATTGAGCCTGACCTGCGCCTGCACCGGTATCCCGGCTGGCATCACCGTGATAGACGGATTCGAACTACCTCGCTATCTCGGCACCTGGTACGAAATCGCCCGCCTCGATCATAGTTTCGAACGTGGCCTGAGCGACATCAGTGCCGAATACAGCCTGCGCGAGGAAGGTGGCGTCAAGGTATTGAATAGCGGCTACGACGCGGAGCAAAACGAGCGTAAAACCGCCGAAGGCAAGGCGTATTTTATCGACCAGCCGAACATCGGCCGCTTGAAAGTCTCCTTCTTTGGCCCGTTTTACGGCGCTTACAACATCATCGCGCTAGACAAAACTGACTACCGTTATGTGATGATCGCCGGCCCGAATCGCGACTTTTTATGGATACTGGCCCGCAACCCCGACCTGGACCCGGCCGTGCTGCAAAACCTGATCCAGCAAGCCAAAACGCTCGGTTTTGCCACCGATCAATTGATTTTCGACAAACACCCGCAACGCTAATACAGGATCAAGCATGCACAAAATTCCGGTCGGCATCAGCGCCTGCCTGTTGGGCCATGAAGTACGTTACGACGGTGCGCATAAATATCACAGCTACATCGAACGCACGCTGGGCCAATATTTTGAATTTAGACCCTTCTGTCCGGAAGTCGAGGCCGGCCTAGGCATCCCCCGTCCCTGCGTGCAACTGCGGGAAACGCCGGAAGGCATTCGTTGCGTCGGCGTCAAGGATCATAGCTTCGACGTGACAGAACGCTTGGAACAGGCTTCTGAGCAGCAACACGACTGGCTGGGCGGTTTGTGCGGTTACATTCTTAAAAAAGACTCGCCCAGTTGCGGCATGACCCGCGTCAAAGTCTACAAAAACGAGATACCCGCGCGCCATGGCACCGGTATTTTTGCCGATTATCTGCAACGTAACTTTCCCAACCTACCGATGGAGGAGGAAGGCCGATTGGGCGATCCGGGTTTGCGGGAAAATTTTATCCAGCACGTGTTTGTGATGCGACGTTGGCGGGATCTTTGTGAACAAGGTTTGACGGCGCATGCTTTAACCAGCTTCCATAGCCGGCATAAATTGATCGCAATGAGCCACGAGCAAAATCAAGCCCGCGAACTGGGGCGGATTATTGCCGGCGTCACCAACGCCGATATCGATGCCGTTGCCGCGGCCTACATCGCCGCATTGATGGCTTGTTTGAAAATCGTCGCCACTCGCGGCAATCATGTCAACGTGTTGCAACACATCCAGGGCTATCTGAAACACAAGCTGGATGGCGACGACAAGCAGGAGTTGGTGGAAACCATCGAAAACTATCGAATCGGTTTGCTGCCGCTAATCGTGCCGCTGACCTTGCTGAGGCACCATTTCCGCAGAGAACCGGATGCGTTTATCGACAACGCCTATTACATGCTGCCGCATCCGGCCGAATTGTCCTTGTTGAACGATATTTGACGGTTCGATCTATTTCATTTCTCGCCGTTCGCGCTGATATTCGTCGTAACTCTGCCGCCGTTCGCAATCGTTAGCCATGGCTTTTTGGCATTGCAATTGCCCGGCGTTCTGCACCGCATGATAACCCAGGCGTTGCGGCCAATCGGCGCCACAACCGCCAAGCATGAGCAACAGACTCGATAAACCCCAAACCGCGTTAACTCCTCGCATAAGCGTCCCCCTAAACAAGCTCTAACACCGATCGAAACGGAACCGGAGATCGATATATAACACGCTTGCGTCATCGTCCGGCAATAAATCGACGCCAGACTGTGCGGAAAATCGCTACAATGCGGCGCAAGTTCCGCAAGTTTAGGCTGAAAACATGGACAAGGAAATCGCTGACAAACCCGAAAAATATGCCGCCTTTCTGAGCTGGTTAAAAAGCAAAGGCAAACTCTCCGATAGCGACTTGGGCAAAGTCCGCCGCATGCAAAAATCGGCTCTGGACGACTCCTTGCCGCAATTGCTGATCAAGCTGGGTTTATGCTCGGACAGCGACATCGCCGGCAGCTTCGCCGAAGCCTGCGGCATCGCCCGCGTAACGCCGGCACAATATCCTCCGCAATCGCCGCTGCCGGACAGCGTATCCCAGCGCTTTCTCAAGCAATACCATGTCGTCGGCCTGGCAGCCGACAACGATCAAATCCAAGTCGCGGTGATGGACCCGGAAGACGACTATGTCAGCCAGGCTCTGCAACTGGCCACCGGCAAACCGATCACGCTACAAATCGGCCAACTCTCGGAAATCGACGCCGCACTGGAATTGCAATACGGTGAAGGTAAATCGCAAATGGACAAGCTGATGGACAACCTCAACGTCGAGGAATCAGGCAGCGAAGACCTGGAACATCTAAAAGACCTGGCCAGCGAAGCACCGATCATCAAGATGGTGAATTTCATCCTGCAAAAAGCCGTGGAAAGTCGGGCCTCAGACGTGCATATCGAGCCCTTCGAGCAAAGTCTGAAAGTGCGCTTACGCATCGACGGCGTATTGCAGGACATCGATTCGCCGCCGGTCGCCTCCACCGCTGCGGTGCTGTCGCGGATCAAAATCATGGCCAAGCTCAACATCGCCGAGCGCCGCTTGCCGCAGGACGGCCGCATCAAACTGCAAATGATCGGCAAGGAGTTGGATTTGCGGGTCTCGACGATACCGACCCTGCACGGCGAAAGCGTGGTAATACGGTTGTTGGACAAGGAAAACGCGGTGCTGGATTTCGAAACCCTGGGCTTCGTTGGCAGACAAGCCGAGCGCTTCATGGAAGTGCTGTCCCAGCCGCACGGCATCCTGCTGATCACCGGCCCGACCGGCAGCGGTAAATCCACCAGCCTGTACGCCGCACTGAAAACCCTGAACACTTCAGAACGCAAGATCATCACCGTGGAAGACCCGGTGGAGTATCAACTGGAAGGTATCAACCAGATTCAAGCCAAGCCGCAGATTGGTTTAACGTTCGCCTCGGCGCTGCGTTCCATCGTCCGCCAGGACCCGGACGTGATCATGATCGGCGAGATGCGCGACCTGGAAACCGCCAAAATCGCCGTGCAGTCTGCGTTGACGGGTCACTTGGTGTTATCGACATTGCACACCAACGATGCCGCAGCCGGCGTCACCCGCTTGCAGGATATGGGCCTGGAAGAATACCTGCTCAGCTCGACGATCAACGGCATCCTGGCACAGCGTTTGGTACGGCGCCTGTGCCCCCATTGCAAACAAGCCCATCCTGCTTCCGAAACGCTGATCGAGGAAATGAAACTCAGACAGTGGCAACCGACCGGCGAAATCCTGCTGCAAAAACCGGCCGGCTGCCCGGCCTGCAATGGCATCGGCTATAAGGGTCGCTTGGCGATCATCGAGTTTTTGACGATGACCGACACGATACGCAAACAAATCATGAAACACGAGGAAGCCTTCGTGATCCAGCAAACCGCAATTCAGGAAGGCATGCAGACCATGTACGAAGATGGCGTCGGCAAAGCCTTGCAAGGCATAACGACGCTGGAGGAAGTGTTGCGGGTGACGACGGAGGCCTAAGGGGAAGTGACGATGCCGGTAATCTGCCGTTTTTATGGAATTATGATCAGGATGTACCTAATAGACCGGGAGCATCCACCCCGCCACATCCATATCAAATATGCCGAGTACGAAGCTGTCATGGAACTCGACAATTTGAACATTATCGATGGCCGTATCCCCAAAAAATGCCGGGAACTGGTACGCGAATGGGCGGAGTTACATCAGGACGAGTTGATAGAAATGTGGGATACCCAAAATTTTTGTCCCATAGCCCCACTGGAGTGAACCATATGAAATTGCAACAGTTCGAACAACTAGATGGCTACCGTTTTAAACTGGTTTTTGAAAACGGCGAAGTCAAACAAACGGATTTAAAGGAATTAATAAGCAAGCATGTATCCATCGACGAATTAGCCTCCGCACGGCTTGACGCTGACTGGGGTTGCCTGGAATTCAAAAACGGCATGGTCGATATTGAGCCGAAAACCTTGTATAAATTTTCCTGTGCGGAACATTTCGAGAAGGCGGCATAATCGGAACGATCGCGGCCAACGAATTTCTACCCTTACCGTTCGGGGAAACTGTTTTAATTTCGTGAGCCCCCTGGACTTGGTTGCCTTATCAGAAACTTACGCGCAATCCTGGATATTCGCGCTGGGTTTCACGTTGATCAACCCAGCTTAGGGCCCTAAAACGTGCCCACCCTTGGTTTATCTGTTTTATTTTCTAATTTTTCATGCAGCGCTGCCTGATTAGCTTAACTTTATAAAAAATGACAGACACTGTGTTCATCCTTGGAGCGGGGTTTTCCTTCTCATCCGGCATCCCTCTTCTTAGTGGCTTTGTTGAGCGAATGTGGGAGTTTGCGATTGGTGCGGTTCGCAAACTCACCACAACCCTACGCCTGCTTTTGGCACTTTTGTTTCTTCTAGCGGGCGTTGGCCGGATGTGCCCGATGGCAATCGAATGAATAAAACGTTGGCACGGGCGCACTTTGCTAAAAAAAGTGGCTAACACCAGAAATTTCACCTACTTAAACTAAGGCTAGTGTTTCCATCTGGGAAATTATCATTAAATATCAATTCGGCTGTTTACCCTTAAGTAGGGTAACAAGGTAATAGGCAGCCATAATGCCAAACGCATTTATAGGAGTCGATCATGCAAGCTATCGAGTTATCCGCGGAAATTGATCAAAATCAGCAGATTCATTTGCAATTGCCCAAATCGGTTAGCGCACATAAGGCGAAAGTCATTGTGATCTACGAGGATGAAGCCAAACCGGCACCCAAACCATTGAAATTAGGTTTATTTAAAGGTCAAATTCAAATAAGCGACGATTTCGACGCACCACTTCCGGACAGTTTTTGGTTGGAAGGCAAGCTATGAAATTATTGCTGGATACCCATGCTTTTCTATAGCTTAACGATGACGTGGAGCAACTTTCTGAAAAAATTAAGGGATTATGCAGCGAAGGTTCGCATGATTTTTATTTGAGCATTGCTTCTGCTTGGGAAATACAAATCAAGCATCAACTGGGTAAGTTGGATTTAAAAGTCGCCGTCGAACAATTAATTTATAAAAATCAACAAGAAAATGGCATACAGTTGTTACTCATCGAATTGGCGCATATCTGTCATCTCAAGCATTTACCTCAATATCATAAAGACCCGTTTGACCGAATCATTATTACCCAAGCCATCATTGAAAACATGAATGTTATTACTGTCGATCAGGCCTTTTCTGATTATGACGTCAAAACCATTTGGTAAGACCTCTTTAAAAGCCACGTTAATTAACTAATGCCTTTATATTCCTACAAAGTCGTCAATAACCAGGGCATCGCCGAGGAAGGCGTGCGTAACGCGGCCGACGAGCAGGCTTTGCTGCTGGAGTTGCAAAACCAGGGTTTAATTCCGATCCGTATCGAGCTGGCCAAGGACAAAACCTTCCTGGGTTTCAAGTTAAAGTCGGCCACCGTCAAACTGTCGCAAAAAGAAATCGGCATGCTGACCGGCGAATTGGCAACCTTGCTGGAATCGGGCTTACCGCTGGACCGCTCCTTGACCATTCTGATGCAGTTGACCGAAGAAAACCCGAAACTGAATAAACTGGTCGGCGAGGTGCTGGAAAAGGTCAAAGCCGGCAAGGCGTTGGCCGATGCGTTGGAAAGCCAGAGCGGGGTGTTTTCCAAATTTTATTTGAACATGATCCGCGCCGGGGAAATGGGCGGAAATCTGGGCGGCGTATTGATGCGTTTATCCGAATATATGGAACGCTCGCAGGAACTAAAGGACACGGTCAGCACCGCACTGATTTATCCGGCCATTTTGTTGGTGATGTCGCTGGCATCCTTGTTCGTGATGCTGACCTTCGTGGTGCCGCAGTTCAAGGAAATGTTCGACAGCGCCGGCCAGGCCTTGCCGGTGCCGACCCAGATCGTGGTCGGTCTGGCCGAGTTTCTACAAAGTTATTGGTGGGTGTTGCTGCTTGTTGTGCTGGGCAGCGTACAAATCATGAAATCACAGTTATCCGATCCCGCCGGCAAGAAAGCCTGGGACGGCCGATTTTTGAAACTGCCGCTGTTCGGCGACATTATTCTGACCATGGAAGTGGCGAATTTCAGCCGCACTTTCGGTACTTTATTGGGCAACGGCGTATCGATATTAAAATCGCTGGGCATCGTCCGGGAAACGGTTGGCAATATGGTTTTGGCCGATTTGTTGGAAAATGCTGAAGCGCAATTAAAACAAGGCCGTACCATGTCGGACGCATTGGCGCAGCAAAACTTGTTTCCCAAACTAGCGGTGCAGATGATTAAAATGGGCGAGGAAACCGGCAAGCTGGAAGAGATGCTGATGCGGGTGGCCACCATTTACGACAAGCAGCTAAAAACCACGATCCAGCGCATGCTAGCTTTGCTGGAACCAGCCTTGATCATTTCGCTGGGTTTAATGATAGGCGGGATTATCGTTTCAATCTTACTGGCTATCTTGAGCGTTAACGATCTGGCTGTTTAGGCCCATGGGCGAATGAATTCGCCCCTACCATCCATTTTTAATAGAAGGAGTTTTTCAAATGAGACAAATGTTACGCCGCCACGGCGGTTTTACCTTGCTGGAACTGTTGGTGGTGTTAGGCATTATCGCCATGCTGGCCGGTATTGTCGGTCCGCAGGTCATGAAACATATGGGCGCTTCCAAAACCAAGGCCACCAAGGTGCAAATCGAAGATTTGGCGGCGGCATTGGATATGTACAAACTCGACGAAGGCCGTTATCCCACCAGCCAACAAGGTTTGGCGGCGCTGGTGGAAAGGCCTGCCGACGCCAAGCGCTGGAACGGTCCTTACCTACGCAAGGATAAAATTCCGCAAGATCCTTGGAATCAAGATTATCACTATGTCTTCCCTGGCCAGCACGGCAAGTTCGATTTATACAGTTTCGGCGCCGATGAAAAAGAAGGCGGCGAAGGTGAAGATCAGGACATCAATAGCTGGGAATAAATGACCGCCCTGCCCGCCCACAAACGTGTCCAAGGCTTCACGCTGATCGAGCTGATTATCGTGTTGTTGATCAGCGTGCTGGGCTTTGCGGTACTGGGCAGCAATATCGGTTCCGGCAACCGCAGCACCAAACTGCAAGCCGTGGCCAGGGATATTGCCTCGGCCTTGAGGTACGCCCACGGCCAAGCCCTGATGACTCAAAAACCGGTCAGCGTGGCAATCGATCTACAAGACAATAGCTATTCGATCAGCAACCGCGACAAGACTTATCCATTCTCGGAAGACATTGATGTCTCGCTGGTGATCGCTGAGGAAGAATTTTCCGAAGGCGAGCAAGGCAGTATCCGCTTCTTCGGCGACGGTTCGTCTACCGGCGGCCGTATCACACTGGAATGGGGCAATCAGTTGCGCCGTATCGACATCAACTGGATCACTGGCGAAGTCAGTATTTCCGATGCAGCGGCATAAGGGCTTCTCACTGCTGGAAATATTGGTGGCCTTTTCGATCATGGCCATTGCGTTGACCGTGCTGCTGCGTATCTTCGGCACCGGCGTTAACAATGCCGTCATATCCGAGGAATACACTATCGCGGTGCAAATTGCCGAATCGCTGATGGCCCGCACCGGCGTGGAAACCGCGCTGGAAGCTGGCGAAAGCTCGGGTACGGAAGGTGACAAATACGATTGGCAAGTCGTGGTCAGCCCCTCCACGCCCGCTCCAACCCGGCATAGCCTGAAAGACGACGACTCTGACCAGCAAGAGCCTAAACCGGAACTGATGTCGGTGCGAGTGCGCGTCAGTTGGGGCGAAGACGACCAGGCACGCACAGTGGAATTGAATACCTTAAAACTGCAACAAGGCCAAGGATAGTGCTGAACCGCTCGTCTGGAAAAGGATTTACGCTGATCGAAATGCTGATCGCCATCAGTTTGCTGGGCATTATGGTGGTACTGCTGTTTGCCAGCTTGCGGATTGCCGCCGAAAGCTGGAACAGCGGCGAAGCCAAAATTAGCCAGGTCAACAAAAAAGCCGTGGTTTATCAATTTTTTAAACGGCATTTGGCCAACGCCAAACCGCTACCGGCGCATTCGGACGGCCAACAGCTGGACAATCAGCTGCAGGATGCTCAAGAACCGCCAAAATTGGCGTTCCAAGGTTCACCGGAAAATATCGTCTTCGTCTCCGCGCTACCGGCGGCTTCGGCGCGCAAGGGCTTACAGGTATTTCATGTCGGACTCGATCCCAAACAGCCATCGGTACTTAAGGTGGCCCTGACGCCTTATCAACAAATCGAATCGGCCGCGTCCGATGCCGAACCAGTCGTACTGTTGGAACACCTGCAACATTTCAAAATCAGTTACTTTGGCTCTGCCGGCGGCGGCAACGAAGGCGATAGCGGCTGGCAAGACACCTGGCAAGATGCCGGCCAGTTGCCCAAGTTGGTCAAAATCGGCATCACGCTGGAAGACGGTAGTTTCTGGCCGGATATGATATTTCCGCTAAAAATAACAAGCCAATTGAATAGCGGAGATGTTATCAGTGAGCGATATGCGCCCGGCGCCGAAAAGCGCTAGCATGCGTTTCAATACTCCGACTCATTTTCAGCAACGCGGTATGGCGTTGGTGATCGTGATTTGGATTTTAACCCTGCTAAGCCTGATGGCCGGCAGCTTTGCGCTGAGCATGCGCCGCGAAAGCAGCGTCGCCAGTGCATTAAAAAACAATGCCCAGGCACTGGCATTAGCCGAGACCGGGCTGGGTATCGCCCAATTTATGTTGCAACATCCCGACACCGAGCAACGCTGGCAACCCGATGGCAGTGTGTACCGAATACCGCGTAGCGATAGCGAGATTCGGGTCAGAATCCTCGCCGAATCCGGCAAGGTGGATATTAATGCCGCCGAAGAACCCATGCTGCGGGCGGTCATCAATGGGGCGACCGACGACAGTAAACAGCAGCAACAATTGCTGGATGCCCTGCTCGACTGGCGCGACGCCGACGATGAACCACGCCCACAAGGTGCCGAAAACAAGCAGTATCGGCAGGCCGGATTAGCGTATCAACCTAGTAACCAGCCTTTCCAATCGCTGGAAGAACTGCAATTGGTGCAGGGATTTAACGCCGAGATCTTCGAGCGCATACAGCCCTGGATTACCGTGTATTCCGGACAATCCGAACTGAATTTGCGGCTGGCCGCGCCGGAGTTGTTACAGATGGTGGGCGATCAGCTCAAGGGACAGAATATTCATGATGTATACTTGGAAAAACGCTTGGCTGGGACAGACGCCAGCGGCGATGTTGAAGGCGATCAAACCGATGCGGCATTGGCGGATCAAAATCAAACGTATACTATTATCGTAGAAACCCTGCTGGAAGATCAGGCAACCGCCGCGCTTGAGGTCGTGTTAAAAATCCAGAATCAAGATCCCAATCAACCGCCCTATCAAATCCTGGATTGGAAGCAAAGTCAGCAGGTGTTGTCGTTATTCGACCCCGCAAAGGCATCCCAGTTAATTACCGTTCAAGATGAATTTACAAACGACCATTGATTTCGATCTGAAACGCTTCTTCCAATGGTGGGGCCGAGAACTAGCATTTTTGGTACCGAATCGCCTGAAAACCCTGCTCAGCGACCGTAGCGGCATTTTGATATTCACCGCCGCCGGCTCCGATTTTGACGTTCATTTTCATGGTCCAACCGAACTGCAAGCCTCAAAATCCTGGCGTTTGGACAGTAAGATGCCGGATAGTTATCAACTCCTGAAAGCGCAAAACCCCGACTTTGAAAAAGCCGAGTGCTTGTTGCGACTCAGCGATACTCAAGCCTTAAAAAAGATCGTCTATTTGCCGGCCGCCGCCCAGGAAAACCTGCAGCAAGTCGTCGGCTTTGAATTGGATCGCTATACGCCGTTCAAAACCGAACAGGTGTATTTTGCCGCCGTGCCGCTAGGCAAAACCGAGCATGGCCAAATCGAGGTGCTGTTGGTATTTACCCCCAAGGCGCAGCTCGACGAGCAATTGACCAAACTGCACGGTCTTGGCGTCCAACCGGTTCGCGTGGATTATCGGCAAGCTAGCTCCGACTACCCATCCGCCACGCCCAGTTACAATCTGCTTCCGGCACGTTATCGCCCGAACGGCAATAAACTGGCCCAAGCGACCCACTGGCTGCTCAATGGCCTGCTGTTGATATTGTTGCTGGCAGTGTTGGTTTGGCCGGTTTGGCAGGAAGGCCAAGCGGTCGAAACTTTAAAGAACCAAATCAAAACCCTGGAAAAAGAAACCCGCGTCATCGACGAGCAGCAACATGAAATCGATGCGCTACGCCAACAAACCCAACGTTTGATCGACATCAAAACCCAATCCCCTTCGCTGGTCGCCGTATTGAACGAACTGAGCAGCATGCTGAAGGACGATACCTGGCTGACTCACTTTCAATATACGGAAAAGCGCCTGCAAATCCAGGGTCAATCGCCGGCGGCATCATCGTTAATCGGTTTACTGGAAGGCTCCGGTTTTTTCAGCAATGTCAGTTTCGTCTCACCGTTAACTCAAGACAAAGCGACCGGCCGGGAGCGTTTTCAAATCAGCATGGATGTCAGTGTGCCGGCGCCAGCGCCGGATTCCGCGACAGAAACGCTACCCACCGACGAAGCGGCGCCAGCCTCGCCAGCCAATAGCGGAGACGCCACTCATGAATGATGCTCGCTATCAACGCTGGGCGGCACTGGCGCTATTGCTGCTTGTGGTATCGGCCATCATCTTGTCGGTGTTGCTGCCTTTGGTGACTAACTGGCTGGATTATCGCGAGCAAAAAGACGATCTGCTATTTCGTTTGCAACGTCAACAAACCATAGCCGCGCGTCGCGACAGCGTCGCCCAAAATCTGGAATTGTTGCATCAGCAATATCAGCAGCAAGGCTATCTGAGTAATAGCGACACCGAAGCGCTGGCTTCCGCCGAGTTGCAAAACATTATCAAAACCGCTGTCACCGAGGCCGGTGGCCAACTCACCAGCACGCAAGGCATGCCGGGCAGGACCGAAAACGATTTCGTGCGCATTGCGGTAAAAGTGCGGATGAGCGGCAGCATCGAATCGTTGCGAACGGTGTTGCACAGCCTGGATACCAATGTGCCCCTGCTGCTGGTCGATCAATTGGATATTTCGCCGGTGCGTGGTGCGCGCAACCGCAGCACCAACAAAATGGATCCCAGCGCCCAACTCAATGTCAGCTTTGAAGTGATCAGTTTTATGCGGGCTAAATCGTCATGAACCAAAAATTGATCAAATTACAATTATTAGGCAGCGCCTTGCTGAGTTTGACCTTGCTAACGGAATGGGCTTATAGCCAATTTGCCGCCCGCC
The DNA here is from genome assembly GCF_030490285.1 of Methylomonas montana. Lineage (NCBI taxonomy): Bacteria > Pseudomonadati > Pseudomonadota > Gammaproteobacteria > Methylococcales > Methylococcaceae > Methylomonas > Methylomonas montana. The sequence goes on from NZ_CP129884.1 coordinate 2,551,155, forward strand.
AGTTGCAAACCCTGCTGGAACCACGCGAGCAATCCAGTTTTCAGGCTGAGGAACTGCCCAACATCGCCGATAACAGTAAAGGTTCCGCGGAAAGTTACAGCGAGATCGTCGATCGGCCGGTGTTCATAGAAGGCAGAAGACCGATGGCCGAAACCAATCCTACCGAAATCGCCCAAAACCAGGATATCGGACAAATCGACGACTGGGATTTAATCGGCGTTTATAACAAAGATAAACAGCCGACAGCCTTGTTTAGAAAACGCAACGAGGCCAAGAAGTTTTTGAAAATCGGCGCAGAACAAAACATCTCGGGTTGGCTGCTCAAACAAATACACGCCGATCACGTACTACTTCAGCAAGCCGGCCAGGAAAAATCCGTCGTCTTAAGAAAACCGCGCGCGCAAACCAAGCCGCCGTTGCCTGGCAAACCTACGGTGCCACCCAGACCGCCGCTGCCCACTCCGGTCGCCAAACCTATTGAACAAGCACCAGATGAAAATCCCGAGAACATCAATGACAAATAAAAAAATCAACATTCCTCCTATGTTGGCGTTGGCACTGTCCATGACCGGCTGCGAATTTATCGGTCCGCAATTGCATCAAAAACTCGCCATTGCCGAAAACAAGCCCGCCCAAGAAGAAGCGTTATTGATTCCGGAACTGGCCAACAATGCCAATAAAGGCGCCGAGAATAGAGCGACCAAAGTAGAGCTGTTCCCCAGCGGTGAAGCCAGCATCACGCCGCAAGCCAGCCATGCCGGTGGCGGTGGCGGTAAAAGCAGCGGCAAGGGCGAATACAGCCTGAATTTCGACGACGCCGATCTAGGCGAGGTCGCTAAAGTCATACTCAGCGACATCCTCGGCAGGAACTACTCCATCAGCCCGCAAGTGGTCGGCAAAGTGACCTTGCAAACCTCCAAACCCTTGAGCAAGGAGGAACTGATCCCGACGCTGGAGATGCTGTTGAATCTGAACAATGCCGCGCTAACCGAGCAAGCCGGCATGTATTTGATCAAACCGTCCAACGAGGCTTTATACAGTAGCTCAATCAGCTCGCTGTCCGGTTCCAGAATGCCCAACGGCTATCAAGTCAGAGTGATTCCGGTCAAAAACGTCGCCGCGTCGGAACTGTCGGAAATATTGAAACCGCTGTTGCCGGAAAAAGCCTTGCTGCATGTCGATCCGACCAGAAACCTGCTGCTGATCGCCGGTTCCGGTGCCGAAATTTCTCGGGCACTGGATGTCGTCAACACCTTCGACGTCGATATTCTGAAAGGCCGTTCGTTTGCGCTGTTTACCCCAGCCAATGTCAGCGCCGGCAAAATCATAGAAGAATTGGAACAAATTTTTAACACCAAAAAATCCAAGGAAGACGAAGCCAGTTTTTTCCGCTTTATCGAAATAGAAAGACTCAATGCGGTGTTAGCCATCACCCACCAGGCTAACTATTTGAAAGACATCGAAAACTGGGTATTGCGACTGGACCGTATCAATACCGCCGCGGCCGGCGGCGTTAACGTGTATCGGGCTCAGCATGTCAACGCGTCGGACCTGGCCGATACCTTGAGCAATATCTTCGGTAGCGGCGGTTCTGGAAAAAGCAGCAAAGCTTCTATCGCCTCAGGCCGCAAATCCATGTCGGCCACTAATAAAAAATCCGACAGCACTGGCAGCACTACCAAACAGGATTCGGCTAGCGATAGAACACTTAGCGATAGAACCCAGGATAGAAACAGCAACCGTGGCAGCGGATCCACCGGTGGTAGTCTGAGCGGCGGCACGGGCGGTAGTAACAGCAACGATATGCCCAATGTCAAAATCATCGCCGACGAAGGCAATAATGCTTTGATCATCGTGGCCACCGCTCAGGAATATGCGGTGATTGAACGTGTATTAAAGCAACTTGATGTACTGCCATTGCAAGTCATGATCGATGCGACAATTGTGGAGGTCACCCTGAACGACGATTTGAAATACGGTCTGCAGTGGTATTTCAGCCATAATAATGGCGGAGTTAATCACATAAATGGCGGTTCAAACCAGGGTATAGATTTAATTAGTTTGACAAACGAAGCTGCAAAAACTTTTTCAACCGGCGGTTTTTCCTATGCGTTTTCCAGCGGTTCAAAGGACATTCAAGCGGTGTTGAACGCCAGCGCTAAAAATAACAATGTCAATGTCATCTCATCGCCCTCGTTAATGGTCTTAAACAATCAGGAAGCGACCATCAAAGTCGGTGATTCCGTGCCGATTCGCTCATCGGTTTCCAGCAACTTGAGTAGTAGTACCGCCAATAATGGCATCGTGCAGACTAGCTCGATTCAAATGATCGATACCGGTGTAAATTTATCAGTCAGACCCAGAGTCAATGCCGGCGGACTGGTATTAATGGATATATTGCAAAGCGTCAATCAGGCAATCAAGACAACCACTAGCGATACCATCGATTCGCCGACCATTCAAAAAAGAGAGATTGAAAGCAGTGTTGCCGTGCAAAGTGGCGAAACCATCGTGCTCGGTGGATTAATCAAGGAAAATAACGATTATCTGCGCGACGGCGTACCTTTATTGCATGAGATCCCTTTAATCGGACCACTTTTCGGCGGCACGACAAGAAACAAGGACAAAACTGAATTAGTTGTCTTGCTTACTCCCCGCGTGATGAAAAGCCGCCAAGATGCTCAAGATATTACAGTAGAATTCAAACGCAAATTATCCGGTATCTACCGAGAGCCCACTCAGATTGAAGTCGAAGCCGTCCAATAGCATTGTACCGAAACCGGTTTTCAGTGGCCGCCAGTTCAGCTTTAGGCAATAAAAAACCAGCCCTTTCATAGCGGCTGGTTTTATCGAGAAGCCCTGAATCCGTTCAGCCGCACCCTACAAAGCTATCCCCGACACTGTTCAGGGCCCCCACCCCGCGGACCAAAACCGGTTAAGGGAATTCTTAGAGTTTCCCTTAAGTTAAAGGGTTAACGATGTACGGTAATCCGTCAAGAGTACACTGTGAGTGTGTTGGCCTAGCGAAACATCCGCCAGGAATAGAATTATTCCAACACATTTTTGACACATTGTCTGGCAAAGGTATCGACGGACATGCTGTCGCTTAAAAATTGGTTGAACAAACCGTTGAGATCGACCGGGTTGAGATAAACATACACTCCGCATCCGGTCATCGCAATAAACTGTTGGCTCAGCGTTTCGATAAACAGGGTCCGCGCATAGCCGAGTTGTTTGACTTCATTAAAACTTGTTTCCATGACGCTCACCTTTTTACTGGTTAAATTCAATAATAATCCAGCATAAGTCACACCAGCCAAGTTTTTTTCTTAAAAATCAATTGATTAATAAAAACAGGGCGTCGATTTTTGTCAAATATCCATCTGGCCCTGTCAATTTTGTCACGCCAACTGTCGAATTTGTCGTCTATTTCGTACTTCGGCACGATATTTCGTAGCAAAATCAGACTAATCCTATTGGGTAGCTAAACTTTCTTCCACCAATCTCACCCAATACGTGGCTCCCAGCGGCAAAATATCGTCGTTAAAGTCATAGCTAGTATTGTGCAGTGTACAAGGCCCCGCACCGTGACCTGCATTACGATGGTCGCCAGAACCGTTGCCGATGAAACAATAACTACCAGGCACTGCTTGCAACATAAAAGCAAAATCTTCCGCGCCCATGGTTGGCTGTTGGTCCAGAACCTGTTGATCGCCGACGATGGTGGCCATCACGCGCCGCGATAACTCAACTGGCTGACGGTGATTAATCGTGGCTGGATAGCTACGGGTGAATTCGAACTCGCACTCCATGCCGTGTGCCGAACACATATGCCGAGCAATGTCACTCATCCGGGTTTCGATCAAATTCAATAATTCCTCAGAAAAGGTGCGCACCGTACCGGCTAATTCGCATTTATCGGCGATGATATTGGTCGCCTCGCCGACATGCAACATGGTCACTGAAATCAACCCGGCATCCAGCGGGTTGGCATTGCGGGTCAAGATAGTCTGAAACGCCATGATCATTTGTGCCGCGACCGGCACTGGGTCCAAGCCCAAATGAGGCATAGCGGCATGACAGCCTTTGCCGCGAATTTCAATACGAAAGGTATTTAGAGAAGCCATAACCGGCCCTGGACTGACTGCAAATTGTCCGACAGCTAATTCAGGCCAGTTGTGCATGCCGTAAACCGCCTGCATTGGAAACCGTTCGAACAGGCCGTCCTTAATCATCGCATCGCCACCGCCACCGCCCTCCTCTGCCGGTTGGAAAATCAGATATACCGTGCCGTCAAAATGACACCGCGTTGCCAGATATTGCGCAGCCGCCAATAACATAGCGGTATGACCATCGTGACCGCAACCGTGCATTTTGCCAGGATAACGGGAGGCATATACAAAGCTGTTTTGTTCATGCATCGGCAACGCATCCATATCAGCGCGTAAGCCTATGGCCTGATCGGAACTGCCGGCTTTTATAATCCCGACCACACCCGTTTTGCCCAAGCCGCGATGGACGGGGATTCCCCATTCGCTCAATTTTGCCGCGACCAAGTCGGCGGTACGCACTTCCTGGAAACATAATTCCGGGTGGGCGTGGATATCGCGGCGCAATTCGCGGATACCGGCAATATTGTCAACAATCTCCGGTATTAAATTGGCCTTTTGTAATCCTGCATCTGCCGAGTCTGTATATTGTTTGGTCATTTTTGCTGACATCGGTAACAGCGGGACTAAGCCACGTCGACTTTGCGCAGTTTTTCCACCAGCGTGGTTCTTCGCATGTTCAATAGTTTGGCCGCGTGGGCGACGACACCGTTACATTCTTCCAATGCCTGGCGAATCAACTCGTTTTCCAGATCGGTCAGATATTCTTTCAAATCGATACCTTGCTCCGGCAATTGCACGGCGGTATTTGTGGTCCCTGGGATCGGTTTTGCCAACGCTTCACGCTCGGCGGGGCGGACAATATCGTTATCCTGCTCCGGCAACACAATCTGAACTCCTTCAGGCACTTCATATGCCTGAAATTTTTCCGGCAGGTCGGCGGCATCGACACTAGCCTCAGGGCTTATGATCGCTAAACGCTCAATTAAATTGGACAATTCCCGGACGTTGCCCGGCCAATGATGTTGCATCAACACGGCAATAGCCCGAGATGTCAAACTGACCGAACCGCGATTGGCGGCTTCCATTCTGCTGATTAAATCGTTGATCAGATAAGGGATATCCTCGGCTCTATCGCGCAGGGCCGGTACTTCGATCGGAAACACATTGAGACGGTAATACAAATCTTCCCGAAAGCGTTTTTCGGCGATTTCTTGTTCCAGATGGCGATGCGTCGCCGCAATGATCCTGACATCGCACTGGATGGTTTTATTGCTGCCGACACGCTCGAAGGTGCGCTCCTGCAATACCCTCAACAATTTGACTTGCATCGGCATCGGCATGTCGCCGATTTCATCCAGAAACAAGGTGCCACCTTCGGCCATTTCGAAACGGCCTTGCCGCGAAGTCAATGCCCCAGTAAATGCACCTTTCTCATGACCGAATAATTCGCTTTCTAATAGTTCGCCCGGAATCGCGCCGCAATTGACAGGGACAAAGGGTTTGGCTCTACGCGACGACGCTCGGTGCAAGGCTTGGGCCACGACTTCCTTACCGGTCCCAGATTCGCCCAGGATCAACACCGTCGCATCGGATTTGGCCACCTGATCGATCAGGTCGCGGGTTTTTTGAATAGCTTTACTTTTACCGGCCAAGCCTTTGTCAGGCTGCACTTTTTTCGTAGGCTGAATAGGCTGCGGCAAGCCTTCAAGGACTTCGATCAATTGCGAGTATACCGTTGGCCATTCCAGAATCTTACTGACCATTTGTTGAATGGCGCTAACGACTTGCGCTCCGCCGCTTTCCACCAACAAAACCACCGGAATATCGCCGGCTGTTTCTGTGACTGTTTTGATCAGGCTCGCTTGCTTTTCGCCGCCGCCACCGACAAATACCGCATCGAACCCATCATGCTCGCGCAATACCGGCTCCCAATCCTGACTGGTAACGGTTATGACACTATATTCTAAAAACTGGAGCACGATTTCCACCTGTTGAGTACGGCGGGTAGTGTCGTCGATGAGCAAAATTTCTGGCAAAGCCATGTATATATTCTCTGCAAACTACGATTTAAGTCGGAAGGGTCTTGCTGATTTTTTTTAAGTTAAGCATCGATTCCCGGTGTTGTCAAAATGCATTCATTTCAAACTATTGCATAGTCTAGTTCATGTCGTTTACATCCATGGCATCTTTGTAAACCGCATTTTGTAGCTTGACAAAATTTCCGCAGCATAGACACTAGCCGGATGTTCAACAATCAAGAGCACTTTTGCTTTGAATGATATTTCCCTAAATATACTGTTCGGTATATTGGCAGCCTTGCTGATCATCTCCGCATTTTTTTCCGGTTCTGAAACCGCCTTGATGACATTGAACCGTTATCGGTTGCAGCATCTGGTCAAAAAAAATCACAAAGGTGCGATTAAAACCCTAAAACTGTTAAAAAAACCGGATCGGCTAATCGGCCTGATCCTGCTTGGCAACAATTTTGTCAATATTCTTGCCTCTTCTTTAACAACGCTGATTGCGATCCGAATCGGCGGAGACAACGCCATTGCTCCCGCCATTGCCTTGCTGACGATCGGCATGCTGATATTTTCCGAAGTAACCCCGAAAACCTTGGGCGCACTCAGACCCGAATTTTTGGCTTTTCTGTCTTCCTGGGTTTACATCCCGTTATTGAAAATCTTTTATCCAGTAGTATGGGCTATTAATATTATATCTAGTCTGTTATTACGAATTTTCGGTATTAATGGCACCAGTCATCGAACCATCGACTCGCTCAACAAGGATGAATTAAAAAGCATCGTTTCCGAAGCCAATCACCTGATGCCGGCACGTTACCAAAACATGCTATTGAGTATTCTGGACTTGGAATCCGCCAGCGTGGCCGACATCATGACGCACCGCAACGATATTATTGGCATCGATCTGGAAGATTCGATCGAAGACATTGTCAAACAACTGCAAAATAGTCCACATACCCGTTTGCCGGTTTATAAAAAAAATATCGATCGGGTTATCGGCTTTTTACATTTAAGGACTATTTTGTCGCAAATCAGTGACCCGGATTTCGACAAACACAGCATCACCAACAGCTTATCCAAGCCTTTTTTCATTCCCGCCAGCACCTCTATACACAAACAAATGCAAATCTTTAAGGCGGAAAAATTGCGTACTGGTCTGGTAGTCGATGAATATGGCGATGTGCTGGGCTTGGTGACCCTTGATGACTTATTGCAAGAAATTGTCGGTGAATTAATTTTAGAAGAACCGGATATCAAGATGCAAAAAGATGGCAGTTATTTGGTCGATGCTAGCGTCACCATCCGCGAACTTAATCGCGTCACGCAATGGGAGCTACCCACCGAAGGTCCGAAAACCTTGAACGGTTTGATTATCGAATACATGGAAACCATTCCCGAACCGGGTACTAGCGTCAAACTACATGGCCATGTAATGGAAATCATCAAGCGCGATGAAAACACTATCAAGCTGGTTAAATTCAATCCCAAACGTTAGCACGCTATATTTTGGCCAAAAAAAAGGCGGTTATTTTTCAATAACCACCTTAAAAGCAATAGGAAGAAATATAACGCAACTTTTAGCTGTCTTTCCAAACGAAAAAGTTAGGCTAATAATAGTTGCAGAAATTGCAAATTAAAATGTGGCATATTGTCGCAGCTTGTGTTTAACCTTTCTCAATAACGTCGGCCACTCATCGCAACCAGCCTTTGCGCTTGAAAAATATAAAAGGCAGCAATACCGAAACAGTCATCAGCCCCAGCGCAAACGGATAACCCAACATCCATTGCAATTCAGGCATGTAATCAAAATTCATTCCATAAATACTGGCTATCAAGGTGGGCGGCAGCATCGCTACCGACGCTACCGAAAAAATCTTGATGACTTTATTCTGGTTAATATTGATAAAACCGACCGTAGCGTCCATCAAAAAGTTAATTTTATCGAATAGAAACGCCGTATGGCTGTTAAGCGATTCGATGTCCCGAAGAATTTGCTGTGCGTCTTCCAGTTGCGTGGTATTGAGCAATTTGCGGCGAATCAGAAAAGACACGGCGCGCTGAGTATCCAGCATATTCCGGCGAATCCGGCCGTTCAAATCCTCCTCTTCGGCAATATCGGTCAGGATATCCGCGGCTTCTTCATCGCTAATGTCCTGGCTTAATACTTTTTTGCTGACGGTTTCCAACTGCTCGTAAATATTTTCCAGCGCATCGGCAGAATATTCCGCTTCCGCGCCGTATAGATCGAGCAACATATCCTTGCAATCCGATACGAAGCCGGGCTGGGTGCGGGCTCGCAAACGTTGCAACCTAAACACTGGCAATTCTTCGCTACGCACCGAGAACAACATATCGCCACGCAATACGAACGCGACCGGCACGCTGCGGGATTTGCCTTCGCGATCCAGTAAAAAATCCGAATGAATATGAATTTCGTGCTGCTCCTCGACATAAAACCGGGCACTGGCTTCCAAATCGGTCAGATCAAGGGGATCTGGCAATTCCAAGCCATAATGTTGGCCGATTAACATTCGTTGAGCTTTGCTGGGTGCCAATAAATCAATCCAGATCGGTTTGATCGCATACAAATCGTGGCGGCAAGTAATCGCCACTTTCGACAAACGTCCCTCGACCAACTCAAAAGCGCTCATTTGCCCCACACCACAGTGCGGTTCGCGGTCGCCGACCAGTTGTTCGCGTAGCGTATCGGAAAGCTCCCAAAGCACATCGTCCTGTCGCGGCTCCTCGATCTGCTCCCACACCAAACGCGCATCTTCCAGCTCCAGCGCATGTAAAATTTGGCCGATTTCGATAGCACTCAGCCGCGCCAACAAGCTACGCAATTCCACCATATGCTGCTTCTGCACCAACGCAGTAATCAGCTTACGGCGCGGCATGGGCTGATTGTGCAGCATGCCTTCGACGAGCTTATGTTTTTTTAATAGATCGTTGACTGTTTGTAGCGACAAGAAGCAACTCCGGACTAAAGCAGACGCCAAAATTTATGATTCAGCGGTATTAAAACGGCTAACTTTAAACCAAAACGCAGATAAAAAACCCGCCGTCAATCTTCACCAACCAACGACCCTGGGTTAATTTAACGCTAAGTAGTTAATTTTGATGACACATCAACGACAAGAATCATGAAAAAATCATCTGCTTAGCAGCACCGGTAAACAGATGATTCAGGCGAGTGACGGCTTCCGGCGGTAAAGATTATTCATCATCCCTGAGTGAATAATCGCGCCTACACTGTCACGGTGATTGCCTTCGGCGGCCCTGGCCGTCCGCGTCACCTCGGCTTTGACCCAACCAGGGGATCATAGCCTTGGCTCTCGCATGACTCCACGCCGTTTCGCGATGCCTTGCAGTTTTTCTAGTCGAAAAACCGCCCGGCGCTGCGGCTTCCAGGGACTACTCAACCTTCACTCGCTAGCGCTTCGTTTCCAAGGTTTCGCAGCGGAGGATCTTCAAAGTTGGCCGCACGGCGGCGGCTACAGGTGAGAAATTTGGGTTTAAATACGGCCGTATTGATCTTCGTAGCGCACAATATCATCTTCGCCAAGATAACTCCCCGATTGCACTTCCACCATTTCCAAGGGAATCACACCGGGGTTTTCGAGACTATGAATCACGCCCAAGGGGATATAAATCGATTCATTTTCGGACACCAGGATTTTATCGCCGTTTTTTTCCACCCATGCCGTCCCCTTCACTACCACCCAATGTTCGGCACGGTGATGATGTTTTTGTACCGACAACTTTGCGCCCGGTTTTACGACGATACGCTTGGTTTGATGACGATCGCCACTATCGACCAGATCGTAGTGTCCCCAAGGCCGATAGACTTTGCGATGCACATTGGCTTCGCTACGCTTCAGCTTTTTCAGTTGATCGACCACTTCCTTGACGTCTTGCACCCTGTCTTTGGCGGCGATCATCACCGCATCGTCGGTTTCGACCACCACCAAATTATCGACGCCGATTACCGCCACCAGTTTATTGCCGGAATGAATGTAAGAATCGCGGGTATCGACCGTCAATACATCGCCCTTGATCGCATTACCGGCATCGTCTTTTGCGGTCACATCCCACAATGCCGACCAAGAACCGACGTCGTTCCATTCGGCATCCAATGGAATCACCACCGCCTTGTCGGTTTTTTCCATCACGGCATAGTCGATGGAATCGGACGGGCAAGTCGAAAAAATGGTTTTATCCAAACGCACGAAATCCAAATCGGGCTTCGCCGCTCGCAATGCCGCCTTACAAACTGCCAGCATTTCCGGGTTGAACTTTTCCAATTCACGCAAGAAACAACCGGCTTTGAAGGCAAACATACCGCTGTTCCAGAAATATTCGCCGCTCTCCAAATAGCCCTGCGCGGTCTGCAAATCAGGCTTTTCAACGAAGGCAGCCACTTTGAAGGCTTCACCATAACGGGTGTCGCCGCGTTTAATGTATCCATAACCGGTTTCCGGCTCGGTCGCGACAATACCAAAAGTGACCATTAAATCCTGCTTGGCCAGTTGTTCGGCCTGGACCACCGCCCGATGAAACGCCTCACGATTGCCAACGACATGATCGGCCGGCAATATCAACAACACATCCTCCTCGGAAGCCGCGCTGAGTGCAGCCATAGCGACCGCCGGTGCGGTGTTCTTGCCGACCGGCTCCAGAATAATAGCAGCCGGTCTAACGCCGATTTCCCGCATTTGTTCGGCCAGCATAAAACGGTGATCTTCATTGCAAACCGCAATTGGCGCTTGCAAACCGGCCAAGCCATCCAGCCTGAGTACCGTCTCTTGCAACATGGTATTACCGGATACCAAAGGCAAAAATTGCTTGGGGTACTGGCCGCGCGACAAAGGCCACAGCCGGGTTCCTGAACCACCTGATAAAACTACCGGAATCATAATGTCGTTTTCCTTACGGTCTAAATGAAAAGGGTTTGAATTAGTCTAACATCAGGGTGTAGTGAAACAGTAGTTTTTAATACCGCTTCAACTGCAACAGGCCGCAGCAATTTGCTTAAGCTTTTCCCTAGTCGAGTCGTAATCTTGATGCGGTGTTTCGGCAAACAATACCACCAATAATTCCGGCGATGTGTCGCCGGACAAGCGTTTCAGTAATTGCCACCATTTGGCGACATAGGCATTCGCGGTATTTTTTTGCCCAACCCGATACCAACGCAGCACCAATAACTCTCGTTCCGTGCTATTCAGCACCGATTCTTCGACTTCGCCCTGTTCGCCCGATGCCCACTGCAAAGAATTTATATTGTCTTGCAGCATTCGCCATATTTTGTGCTTTTGTGGAATTAGATAGTTTTGCGAATTGACCAATTCGCCACCCTTCGTTTCGTCGCCGAAGTTGGCAATATACATTCCCACTATCGTATGACCGTCACTGATATACGTTTTCGCGTCCACCGCCACGCCGTTGAAACTCGGCTCCCATCCCCACTCCGGACTAGTGCTAGCCTGCCAGCGATCAGGCATCGGATGAATTAAGCTTTCCGGCACGACTACGTTCACCGCTTGCAAGTCTGATAAGCCTCGCGACGCTGTCGGCCATATCGAAACACACAACGCGGTCACCGCGAGTAACGCCCAATAATGCCGATAAGTCGGTTCAAACCCGCTCGGCGCGGATTCGGTGTTCAAACTGACCGGGGTACTGGGTAGCCCCCCGGCGTCCTCATCACGCCAGTACGACCCGACATAAAATAAACCGAACATGACTAGCCCAAAAAACACCCAACCATAGACGATGTGATCCACACCGGTCGCCAGCTTCATGCTGCTTAAATGACCGATCATCACGATCATGTAGGCACGCAAACCATTAGCCAGGATCGGCGTTAAGAAAGATGCCGCGATAAATATGGTACGTTTTTTATAGCTGCTGTAGTTCAGATACGCATAGACAGTGCCCAGCGTTAAGGAAGAAATCAAATAACGCAAACCACTACAGCCTTCGACCACCGACCATTTGCCCGAGGTTAAGGTAAAAAACAAACCCTCCCGATAAACGCTCATGCCGGTCAACCGGATCACGGTCACCACAAACGTCGCAGTATATTCCATCAGCAACGGAATAAACTCTTCGCCGAACGGCACCATTAGAAACAAAAACAGTATCGGAAATAGCATTTGCGTGATGACTCGCGTACCGAGCATCGCCCAAAAACCGCTTACCAATACCCCGACCACCGCCCATTGTTGAATGACCAGGACATGGACCAAATCGGCCACCAGCCAAGTAAATCCGCTACCGGTTAAAAAAAACAGGCCTAAACCGCTAAACACCGCCTGCAAATCTCGATAATGGTTTCGGCGCAGCCAAATCAGCCAAATACTGATCGGCCCCACCAAATAACCGTGAGCAAACGTATCCGAACGCGACCAAATCGCCTCTATCGACGCCCAAGTTGTATGGAAAACAGTCAACGATACCAGCGTGAGCAACACTACGCCCCCTAACGGTCTTCGCCAGTGCAGTGGTAGTTCTACTGCTTTTAACATTCTATTTCCTCGAATACTTACCATCTTAAGAGTCACGTTTGACCCGCTAGAGCCCGCTTCAAATCGAAATATAGGCTACGATTCATTTCAAAAACTGCCATTTCTCGCTACCATCACAGCTATTCGGCTACATTCGCGACATATCGGAAGATTGCTGACTAGTTCAGGGGCCTGGAACTAGTACTCTCTGCTAGGATAAGAGTGTAGCGTTACGACAAGTACGATGATCGAGCTTTTTAATTATCAAACATAATTTATGACAATTCTGTTTTTTTTAGGCTTTTGGCTAATATGCCTGTGTGCCTTATGGTTATGGAAGAAACCCTTGTTTATCGCTACCTGGCGCGAGCCGTACTTTGCCGATACGCCGGTCTTAATCGAAAGCGACGACTGGGGGCCCGGCGGCGACTTTCATGCCGAACGTTTGCGGCAATTACTCAACATGTTAGCCGGGCATCGCGATTCGGTGAATCGCACAGCTGTGCTGACAGCCGACTTGGTTTTAGCCGTTCCCGATATTGCCAGGATAGACGCCGCAGCCGATGGCCAATACTTTCGACGCATGTTGGATAAGGATTTCCCAGTCGTTTACCAAGCCCTATACCAAGGCATGCAACAAGATACCCTGGTTCCACAATTACATGGTCTCGAGCATCTGAACGGCAAAGCCTTTGCCGAGTTATGCCAACAGCAAGACCCGCGCCTAGCGACCGCAAGAACCACAGTCGATTGGTGGGACTGGGAAAAGCTCGATTCGCCTTTGCAAGGCCATTACGTGGACGGCCGTCATTTACCAACCGTACCCATCTTACCCGACGAGGCTAACATGATCGTTAGCACTGCCATGCACAGCTTCACCGCGATGTTTGGTTATCCTAGCCGCAGCGCCGTCGCACCTTGCTATTTGTGGAATGACGATATCGAGCAGAGCTGGCAACGGAACGATATTATCGCCATTCAAACCGCCGGCTATCGTTGCACCGGCCGCGATCAATCCGGGCATTACCTCCAAGACCCGCCCATCATCCGTAGCGGAGAAACCAATCGATTCGGCCAGATATATCTGGTTAGAAACGTCATGTACGAACCGGTGGACGGAAAAAACACCGCCAATAGCGCTTTTGCAGAAGCCAAAACGGCATATCGGCAAGCGCTACCGATCAGTATCTCAACGCATCGTTACAATTACACCCGCGCGGCGGAACAGTGTCGCCAGTCTATCGACGGACTTGACCGATTACTGCAGGAAATTACCACAAACTTGCCGAACGTCCGCTTTCTGGCCTCACCCGAGCTTGGCGAGGCCTTACAAGCTCATCATGGCATCGTCAATCATTTCAACGGTAAACAATGGCCACCGCTTAAGCATGCCGATAGTCACCGGAAAATTGGCGCGTTTTTATATCGGCTATACTATCGCCATCGTAAATTAGCGCTACTGGGTTATTGTAGCGGTCTGATACTGCCGGCGTGGCTAATTTGCAAAACCAGTCATAAACGCCATTAAGCCCTTTGCCATTACACATTAGCTTATGAAAATTAGCGCCGTCATCCCCGCCTATAACAGCGCACCATTCATTCGCGCCGCGATTAACAGCATTCAAGCGCAAACCAGTGCAGTGGACGAAATCATCGTCATCGACGACGGCTCGACTGACAGCACCGAGCAGGTAGTGGCTTCCTTATCCGGCAACATCATTTACCACAAACAAAGTAACCAAGGCCCGTCCACAGCCCGGAATACCGGTATCGAACTGGCGACAGGCGACTGGATTGCGTTCCTAGATGCCGACGATCAATGGACGCCGGAAAAAATTGCCTGGCAAAAGCAAACGCTGTCTAAACATCCGGACTTGCATTTAGTCGCCGGCGACATGGCGGAAATTGACAACGACGACAAATTCTTGACCGAATCGGTATTGGCTAAACATCGCTTACTGGATGCTTTTCAAAAATTAGCCGGCCAACCTGTACCCGATGCGCTGGCAAGACTGGTCAAAAAAAACTTTATTCCAACCGGCACGGTATTGGTCAAACGTGAAACCGTCATTCAGGCCGGTTTATTCAATCCCGCCATCCGTTTTGGCGAAGACTTGGAGCTATGGGCAAAAATCGCCGCCAACCACCCGATTAGCTGCCTGCCACAGATATTGATGTTACGCCGTCAGCATGGCAACAACGCCACTCAAGCCAGCGAACGAATGTTGATCGACCTGACCAAGGTCATGGACTCGATTCGCCGATATGCCCGGCCGCAATTGGCCAAACAAGGCATAAAACCAGATCATCTGGTTGCCGAAGCTTATTGGACCTTGGGCTATTGGTACTTTAACAACGATCAGCGTATCGATGCCGCCCACGCTTTTACGAATAGTTTAAAACAGCAATTCAAACTGAATAGTTTGGCCTTTTTGTTAAGCTGCTACTTACCCACTCCGTTGATTTCTGCAATACGGACTATTAAACAAAAATTCGCAAAGTCCTGATAATATGAGAGCATTGCTAAGATCATTCCAATGAACCCAAATAATCCGGCTTACATGACCGACAATAGCGGTATAAAAAAAATACTTTATGTAGAAAATGGAATAGGTTATGGCGGCGCGATCATCTGTTTGCGCCATCTGGTTAGAAATCTGGACCGCACTCGCTATTTACCGATGGTCGTCACGGGCCGGACTGGCCCGCAATACGAAGAAATTGCCCATGAAGCGCTCTGGAAACACATTCCGGATCGGCATTTAGATACGGTGGGGTTGAAGGCAAAAGCAGCCTCGATCGAATGGCTGAGCAAACGACCGGCACTCAGATTTTTAGTCGATCAAATCATTGCCAGAGCCGACGATTTATGCAATTTTCTACCATTTTTCCTGCAACTGCTCTGGAGCGCTTGGCGATTCAAAGCCGATTTGATCCACGCCAACAACGAACCGCTTTGCAACCGAGCAGCGCTATTGGTGGCTAAAGTATTGGGCATTCCCAGCATCAGCCATGTCCGTGGCGACCCCGGCGGCTCTCATTCCGTACACTGGACCTACTCCCTGCCCGATCAATTCATTTCCGTGTCGCATTGGGTTGCCAACGGCATGCGAGACAGCCTATCAATACCCGCAAAAAAAATCAGCGTCGTATATGATGGTATTGCATTGGACCAACTGGATTTATCAGCCGATGGCACACTTTTCAGACAACAATTTAATATTTCTAAAGATGCCTTCGCCGTAGGCCTGGTAGGACTGTTGATTCCCTGGAAAGGACAGCATGTATTTATCGATACCGCTAAAATATTAAAAACTGCGATTCCTAATTTAAAAATGCTGATTATCGGCGGAACGCCTGACGACTGCATTGATTACGAAGCTGAACTAAAGAAACGTGCCATAGACGAACAATTGACCGATACCGTTTTTTTTACCGGACACATCTGCGAAATGCCGAATGCCTATAACGGATTGGATATTGTGGTTTCAGCCTCCACCAGTCCGGAACCGCTAGGTACTGTAGTGATAGAATCCATGGCCATTGGATGCGCTTTAATCGTACCCAATCATGGTGGTGGAGCAGAAATGGTTGAACATAATAAAACAGGCCTACATTTTAAATCCAAAGACGCGGCGAGTTTGGCTGAATCAATTTTAACTTTGTATAAAAACCCCAAGGTGGCACAGCAATTGGGACATCAAGCAAAATCCAAAGCCTTATCAATCTTTTCCATCGAACATCATACGCAACAAATTGAAAAGGTTTATCAAAATCTACTGATCCAATAAACTTGGATTAATCAGAAATTAACGCATTCAAGAGTCAAAAAAAAGCAAAGCAACCATTACAATGCTAAAAATAATCAAAAACTTGTATATTTACCGAGAACTCATTGCGGCATTAACTTACAAAAATATTGTCCTCCGCTACAAGCAAGCCTATCTAGGGATTTTATGGGCAGTATTAAAGCCACTGATGTTAATGTTGGTATTTACTTTAGTTAAAAGTTTTGTCGGCATCGAAACCGAAGGCCTGCCTTATCCACTAATTACCTTTGCCGCCCTGATACCGTGGGTTTTTTTTCAGGAATCCGTTTCCGAAGGCGTCAACAGCGTTACATCCAATGCCTCATTGATTAAAAAAATTTATTTCCCTCGGGAAATATTCCCATTGACTGCCATGGTCACCAAACTGGTTGAATTGATTATCAGCTTTGCAATCCTGGCAGGAATGATGGTTTACTATCAAATCGTACCCAGTATTTACACCTGTTGGGTACCGGCATTTCTTCTCTATACCATGGTTGTCGCGCTCACTATCAGCTTTTTTGGTGCAGCCATGAATGTGTATTACCGCGATATAGCACAGGCCATCCCCATTGGCTTGTCCTTACTCATGTACGGCTCGCCGGTAATCTATCCTTTGAGCTTGGTACAAAAAAAACTATTGGTGGAACAAGCCGCCGGCGAATGGTCAGACAAACTCTACACACTCTATACGCTCAACCCATTGGTAGGAATTATCGACGGTTTTCAACGAGTATTGATTAAAGCGACCGAACCCGACTTTAACGCCTTGTATCCCGGCTTAATCCTAACGCTGACCATACTACCGATCAGTTACTGGTTTTTTAAGCGTGCTGAAAACTGGTTTGCCGATGTGATCTAACAACCAGCCCAAAATATCAACCAAACAAATACACGCTAAACCCATTTTATGGCCATCATAGAAGTCAACCACCTTACCAAAGAATATCAGCTAGGCCACTTAACCAGTATCAAGGAAACCGCTCTGAATGCCTTGAAAAGACTGACCTTTCAACCTGTGCAAGAACGCGAATGCTTCAAGGCATTGGACGACGTCAATTTTCATATAGAAGAAGGCGAAGTGGTCGGCATCATCGGCCACAATGGGGCGGGCAAAAGTACTCTACTAAAACACCTGGCCAATATCAGCAAACCCACCAAAGGCGAAGTCATCGTCCGCGGAAGTGTCGCGCCTCTGATTGAAGTTGGAGCCGGTGTCAATCCGGAACTAACGGGAAGAGAGAATATATTTTTGAATGGGGCTATTCTAGGCATCCCCAAAAAAATAATTCGGCAAAAACTCGAAGAAATTATTGATTTTTCCGAACTTGAACAATTTATCGATACGCCAGTAAAACGATACAGTTCGGGGATGACAGTTAAACTGGGGTTTTCTATCGCAACCAGCATGGAAGCCGATATATTGATTGTTGATGAAGTATTGGCAGTTGGCGATCTAGCATTTCAACGGAAGTGTTTCGATAGAATGGAAGATTTAATCAACCGTCAAGGAAAAACTGTTCTGCTAGTCAGTCATAATATTAGGCAAGTTGAAAGATTATGTAATCGAGTATTACTTTTTGATCATGGCAAAAAAATTGTAGATGGCGAACCCTCTTTAGCATGCAATGCATTTTTTGAGCAGAGCGACGAAAAAATTAAACTACAAACCATACACCAACAAAAATTATCTAAAGCGAATTCAACCATTTCTTCGACAGGTGAAATTGAACTTTTAGATATAAGCATATTAAATGCTGATGGCCAAAAAATCGATCGAATTAATTATCGATCAGCCGTAACAATTCGAATACACTTCAAAACAAACGTAAAATTAAAAGACCCAACCTTTGGAATTGGTGCTCATACCCCGGATCTAATTTTTGTGGCTAATGATGACAGCATTCTAAGTATCTCCGAATCCGTTACAATTGACCCTGGGGAATTTACACTTGAGTATATAATCCCAGAAATAATCCTACTTCCTGGAGTTTATGCTATCAGAGTAGGCGCTGCGCTAAAGGGCAACGACCGGAATCTATTCTACGGAGAAAACTTATATCATTTTCAAGTCTGTTCAGAAAAAATTAGCCGAAGCCGAACAGTACACCAAGGATTTGTATCTTTTGGCGGAAATTGGATCATCCATAATACATAAACACATAATTAAAACGAGACAAATATGACCTCATACGCACAAAACTTTGAAGATGTCATATTGGAACGAATATTTAAAGATCAAACCACTGGTTTCTGTATTGACGTTGATGCATGGGACGACACCGTAGATTCTGTAACCAAGCATTTTTATGAAAAAGGCTGGCATGGAATTAATATAGAGCCGTTCCCTGTCTATTTTAAAAAACTTAAGCAATCGCGTATACGTGATATCAATTTAAATATCGCATTATTAGAAAAACCTGGAATCTGTACACTATTTGCGATTACCGACACGGGATTATCTACCTTCAACGCCAATCATGCCGACGAGCATAGACTGAAAGGGTTTGATGTTCAGGAACAAGAAGTGCCGATAAGTACACTCGAAAACATATGCGACACCTACGTCAAGGATAAACAAATTGACTTTCTAAAAGTGGATACAGAAGGAACTGAATTTCAGGTACTCCAAGGCAGCAACTGGAAACGTTTTCGACCTAGAGTGCTGGTCATTGAAGCAACTTTGCCTCTTTCACAAGCGGCATCCCATCATTAATGGGATGAGTTTATTCTTGAGCGAGGTTATATATACGCCTATTTCGATGGGCTAAATAGATTTTATGTACGGCAAGAAGAACCTGAGCTGCTTAGACATTTCTCTACTCCACCCAATGTATTCGATTCATTTGTACCTTACCGCGCCACAATTGCTGAGGACAGAGCCGATCTCGCAGAAGAAAAAATGAAGAATTTGGAAAACAGACTTAAATCAGCCATCCGTAAGACGGACGAATTCGATAAATTTCGCTCCAGCATTATGGGTAAAATTATTTATCGATTTCTATAAAAATTACTAAACTCAATTTTATTTAATAACGAACCTACCATGACTGAGAAAATAACGCCATTTGGTTTGAATATTATAGGATTTGCCAGCGCGAATGTAGGCTTAGGAAACTCACTCAGGCAATTTGTTGATTGCTTTCTCAACAGAGGTGAAAAAGTAAGTATCTTAGATATTGAGGCCGGAGGAGGGCGTAGCGGATTCGATAAAAGTTTAGAACAATATTTTATCTCATCAGCCAACAACGTACCGTTTGCTGTCAATTTATCTATATTCGGAGCTCATGATATTCCTCGCTTCGCCTTATCACCTCCAAATGGACTCCCAGTAAATAACCGGTTGAATGTTTTCTTTGTGTGGTGGGAACTAACAAGCCTTCCACAACACTGGATAGAAGCGGCAAAAGTATTTGATGTGCTTATTGCCGGATCAGATTTTGTATATGCGTTACTAAGTAATAATATTACTGGAATACCAATACTTCGAGCCCCCCACCCAGTATCGATACCTGCAAATATCCTACCTAATCGTAAACGATATAGACTCCCAGAGTCAAAGTTCATAGTTTATATGGGGTTTGACCCCCATAGTAGTATCGATAGAAAAAACCCATATGCGGCAATTGATGCATTTAAACTGGCTTTTCCTAATTCTCCAGATTGTCATTTGGCAATTAAAGTCAATTATTCTAGTGGAGATGAAAGAATAAAAGAGTCTGTGAACCATTTCCTCGAATATATAGGGTCGGATTCACGAATCCATCTCATCCAGGAAAATCTCACTTATTACGACCTTCTCTGCCTTTATGCCAGTTGCGATGCGTTCATTAGCTTGCACCGCTCAGAAGGTTTAGGGCTCGTTCCATTTGAAGCCATGCGGCTTGGTAAACCGGTCGTTGCAACCGCTTGGTCTGGTAATATGAGTTATATGAATTACACGAATTCATGCTTAGTGCAGTTCGACCTCGTACCTATTGAAGCCAACACCCTGCATTACGGTTCTAACGAACTAGGTTTCGAGACTAAATGGGCAGAACCAAGTATTTCACAAGCAGCAGCATGGCTAAAAAAACTGGCCGAAGACACTGAATTTCGTTTACAACTTGGCATAAGAGCGGCGGCAGATGCTAATCAACACCACGAACTAGCATGCAAAACAGCTTTCGTAGATGAATTGAAAGCTATCTGGGAAAACCGGGAGTTTCTACCGCAACGAGATAGACAACTATTTATTAATCAAGCTCGAGAATCCATAAGACGCTTTGACTACGAACAACGCTTAAGAAAGATGACACCATTTCAACGATTTGTACATAAAGTCCAAAATAAATTCGATCGCCACTTACTATGGCGTTTCCGCAAGAATTAATAAGTATTCGGGTATTAGTATTCACACTTTTGAATAATCCAAGAACATATTTGCTGGCTCATTGATTCTATTGGGTCAGCATATCGAGAATATAACAACCCGGATAAACACCTTGCCGTACCAGCGTCTATACTTGAAGTTTAACAAAAAGAGAATAATAAAATGCGCGCATTGATCTGTGGCATCGGCGGTCAAGATGGCGGTTATTTAGCAAAACTGCTGCTCGACAAAGGTTATGAAGTCTATGGCACCTCAAGGGATATATATTTGATGTCAGGTCGCGGCCTGCAATTTTTAGGAATCGCCGATCAAGTCAAATTATGTTCCATGGCAATCAACGATTTCCGTAGCGTACTTTCCGTATTGGCAAATGTTAAACCGGATGAAGTTTATAATTTGGCAGGACAAAGTTCAGTAGGACTGTCTTTTGAACAACCGGTGGAGACGATGGAAAGCATCGCGGTTGGTACATTAAATCTGTTGGAGGCCATTCGCTTTGTCAATCCGGCGATTCGTTTTTACAACGCGAGTTCCAGTGAATGCTTTGGCGACACTGGCGGCGAGCTAGCCGATGAAAATACCGCTTTTCGGCCTCGGAGTCCCTATGCGGTTGCCAAATCGACCGCATTCTGGCAAGTTGCCAACTACCGAGATGCCTACAAACTTCACGCTAGTAGCGGCATACTATTTAACCACGAATCGCCTATGCGACCCGAGCGATTTGTTACTCGCAAAATTATTGCAGCCGCTTGTCGAATATCGAAGGGCTCAAAAGAGAAATTAATACTAGGCGATATTGATATCCAAAGAGATTGGGGATGGGCACCCGATTATGTAGAAGCAATGTGGTTAATGACCCAACAACCGCATGGTGGCGACTACGTAGTCGCTACCGGCAGAACGGTAGCGCTAGCTTATTTTGTGGAGCGCGCTTTTATCGAACTAAATCTTGACTGGAAGGAGCATGTTGAAAGCGATCCTCGGCTTTTTCGCCCTTCAGAAATTCGAGTCAGTCGTGGCAATACAGCCCATATTCGTTCAACATTAGGTTGGCGACACCGCATGGAAATCGAGGATGTGATTCGGGAAATGGTTAAGCATGACTATAACCATAATAAATAACTAAAACCATGATCATCTCCAGCATAATTAATAAAAATATCAAGATATAAATTTCACTCTTATAGTTCAACAACCTTATCTACTATATTAATTTAAAAAGATTTTTTTGACGCTGCTTTCTGAAAAAGTTAATCTAAAATACCAGAATATTTTTGAAAACAGAGCACCTTTAAAAAATTACCATATTTAATAAAATTACCCCATATTTTTATGCCAAAAGTCAGCATTTGCATTCCAATATACAATGGAGAACAATATCTGGAGGATGCATTAAATAGCATTCTAAATCAAACTTATAAAAATTTCGAAGTCGTTATAGTCGACGACCAATCGACTGATAAAAGTCATGAAATTGCAAAATCATATGCCTTAAATGACACGAGAATACATGTTTTCAAAAATGAAAAAAATTTAGGTTTGGTAGGCAATTGGAATAAATGTATTGAATTAGCCAAAGGAGAATGGATAAAATTTGTTTTCCAAGATGACTTAATTACTGATAACTGCTTAGAATTGATGATGGCGTCAGCGAACGACAAATCAAGATTTATCGCTTGCTATAGAGATTTTTTATTCGAAGCCGATGTGAATGAAGGAACAATAGAGACATTCAGAAAATACCCCCGCCTTTCTGATGTTTTTGAAAAAAAAATAAACGTTAATAACGTTTATTTTGCACAAACAGTCTTATCTTGTCCTGATAATTTTATCGGAGAACCGACAAGCACACTTATTCACAAAACTGTGTTTGATCAATATGGATATTTTAATCCCAGTTTCTCACAACTATGCGATATAGAATACTGGATAAGGATAGGTGTTAATGAAGGACTTACTATAATACCTCATTACTTAGCTCATTTCAGAGTCCATTCAAACTCCACGACTTCTTTAAACGCAAAACAGCACAATTTTCGCACACACGAGTTAGAAGATTTGCTATTACTTCACGAGTTCGCCTTTAACCCGCAATTTGCTATATTGCGCCAATCAAAGTCTTTGTCCGGCAAAAAAATTAACCTAAAAAAGGAATTTGCAAAAAAAGCTTTTTGGTTCAAAAATACAGCATCGGCAAGACAAAAACAATCAATAAATGCAAATGAATTAAAAATATGGACTGAATTAGCGAATCAGTATCCAAAATTTGAAACATCATGGCATTTGCTTCCCTTAAAAGCCAACAACTGGCTAAAAAGTAAAATGTGGCGGTTTTATCGATGATAAAAATCACCCAAAAGTTTAAAACAAAAAATCGTTATTTTTTCACATTTTAAGGATAAACTAATGTTAAAGATCATTTTTATTCTGTTTACCTTATTTTTTCATGATGCATTTGCATTATACCCTGAATCAGACCTAGACTTTATGGCGCTGCCGCCATTCTGCAAAGCAAAACTAAAACCGGACTCCCCGCATGAAGTCGATTTATGGGCAAGAAAGCTAGGTAATGATTTTGGTCATACCCATCACTTTTGTGCAGCCTTACATTCGCTACGACTAGCAAAAACAATATTTCCTTCAAATCCTGAGCTCAAAGAAAGAAAGCGTTACCTATTGTCAGACGCCACAAGCGATCTCAAGTACATGGAAGAGCACGCAAAACCAAATTTCGTGCTTTTTCCTTTTATCTACACAACAAAAGCAGAAGTTTTACTTGAACAGGGCAATAAAAAAGACGCAATTACTTATTTAAAAAAAGCCATCAGCATTAATAAAAAATATAAAATGCCTTATATAATATTATCCGATGCTTACCTTAGCACAGACCAAAAACAACTAGCGAAAGAACTATTGGAAGAAGGCGTAAAGAATATACCCGACTCAAAAATGCTTAGCAAAAGACTGCAAAAACTAAAATAGAATAAATTATACATAATGCTAATTTTTATAAAAAATATTTAAACTTCACTTTTTATTTTTAATCCATTGACTTTTTCTAAGTAAAAAATAGCAGACCCCACATGAGCAAAGCGGCCAGAATTATCGCCTTCCACCTCCCCCAATTTCATCCAACGCCAGAAAACGACGAATGGTGGGGAAAAGGTTTTACCGAATGGACAAATGTGGCAAAAGCCAAACCATTGTTTGCGGGGCACTATCAACCGCACATTCCAGCAGACTTGGGTTTTTATGACTTGCGTTTACCGGAAGCCCGTCACGCCCAATCAGAACTTGCCAAGGAATATGGGATTGAAGGCTTTTGCTACTACCATTACTGGTTTGGAAACGGGCGTCGCCTGTTGGAAAGGCCTGTTAACGAAATACTATCTAGTGGCGAGCCGGATTTTCCATTTTGTTTATGCTGGGCCAACCATAGCTGGAATAATATCTGGCAAGGCGTGGCAGACCGTATGCTAATGGAGCAAACCTATCCCGGCATGGATGACCATAAAGAACATTTTGAATGGCTACTGAATGCGTTTAAAGATCGACGTTATATTACTGTCGATGATATGCCCTTGTTTTTGATATTTAATCCAGGAGAAATACCTGATTTACCCGATGTGCTGAGTTATTGGCGCCAACTAGCCGTTGAGGCCGGTCTGAAAGGACTCTATCTAGTAGGCGTAAACTACCGATTCAGGGCCGACTGGAACCCTCGTAGCGTCGGCCTGGATGCGTCGACTTGGCAACCCCTACCGCCTAAAGACGGTCACATTCCAAGCAATTTCTTTGGCGAAAAAATTAAACGGTTTTTTTCAAAAACAAAGTCGCGTGTCACTGTGCATCATTATGCGGCGGTAATAAACATGTTGATCCGCAAGTCCCCTCCTCCTTTTCCCGATTACCCCACAGTATTACCTAATTGGGATAATACGCCTCGCTCGGGAGAAAATGGACTGGTCTTTCATGAATCAACCCCGGAATTGTTCAGATCATTATTACGCCGAGCATTTTCGCTTATCAAGCATTATGAGCCGGAAAAGCGCATCATCTTTATCAAGGCATGGAATGAATGGGCCGAGGGTAATTACTTAGAGCCGGATCAGAAATATGGACATGGTTATCTTCAAGTGATTAAAGAAGAACTTGGGGCATCTTCCTTGGAAGATAATAAGTAGCCTATTTAAATTAAATAAGCCAATCAGATATTGTTATTGATAGATCGGTAACACAAAGCTGGTTTCATAGTATTTATGGTGCAATCCAATCAGAATTTACCACCGCAGCAGCCAGCCATTTCGGTGATCATGCCGTGCTATAACGCGGCGCTAGTGATCGAAAAAACCATCGAAGATTTGTTTCAGCAGACTTTCAACGCGTTCGAGTTAATCATCGTTGACGACGGTTCAACCGATGACTCGCTATTGAAACTGGAACATTTATCAAAACGCTATCCCGAAATTCGGATATTCTCCCAGTTTAATCAGGGCCCCGGACCGGCACGAAATCAAGGCATACAGGTAGCGCAAGCTGACTTGATCGCTTTTCTGGATTCAGACGATAGTTGGCACCCGGAGTTTTTGGCCAAACTCTATCAGTCACTACAAGATAATCCCGATTGCGCATTGGCATATTGCGGCTGGCAAAATATTGGCTTGGCGGCGAATCAATGTCAGCCTTACATCCCTCCAAACTATGAAGAACATGACAAACTAGCGACTTTATTGCGAAGTTGCCCGTGGCCTATCCATGCAGCCTTAACAAGAAAAACCGCAATTGACAAGGTCAATGGCTTTAATCAAAACTGGCTAACGGCGGAAGATTTTGATATGTGGCTTAGAATTGCCGCATTCTCGAAAATTGTCAGAGTACCCGAGGTATTGGCTTTTTATCACCATCAACAAGGGGAACAAATTTCCAAAAACAGGGCCCGTGCCGTTTTAAATCACTGGGGCGTGCAAAAAGCCTTTATTAAAGATTTTCCTGAAACAGTCAAACTATTAGGAAAATCAAAAATTGACCATATCACTGACGGTCAATTATTACATCATGCTTACGATTGCTACTGGAAAAACGATTTACAGGGCGCTCATCATTTATTTAGAAAATCTTTAAAACTCGGCAGTTTCAGTATCAAAGATTTAAAGTATCTACTACCTACGCTATTGCCCTACAATATATATCGTTCACTTATCGAAAAATTACGCCAATAATTTTATAAGCCATTGGTTCATAAAAGACTTAATTAGCATCTCCGTTCTTCTTTCCTGCACTGATTTTGAGTCGAATCCCACCCAATTATTGCCAATTCCCATTCAAAGCAATGGGCACAAGCTGTGAAATACAACTCTTCACGGACGACAAACGGTTAGCAAACCACCTCGTCGAAATTGTCGTTGCCGACGTGCAACGCCTAGAAAACTTATATTCGCGTTATAAACCCGACAGCCTACTTTCTAAGATCAATAATGTCGCCGTAAAGGGAGGCAGTATTGCAGTCGACGCAGAAACCGCTGGATTACTGGATTATGCGGCAACCTGTTATCAGCAAAGCGACGGCTTATTTGATATCAGTTCCGGCATTTTGCGAAAGGCGTGGCGTTTCGATACAGGGCAATTACCCGATCAAGCGCTAATACAAAAGCTTTTAGGTAGCGTGGGTTGGCACAAACTGCGCTGGCAAGCGCCATTGCTGGAATTTCCAGTAGCCGGTATGGAATTGGATTTTGGCGGTATCGTCAAAGAGTATGCGGCCGATCGTGCCGCTGCTTTGTGTTGGAACGCCGGCGCGCGACACGGTGTTATCAATCTCGGCGGCGACATCAAGTTGATAGGCCCCAGACCGGACGGCGGTGCCTGGCAGGTTGGCATCCACCATCCTCGCCAGAAACAAAGCCTGGCAAGCACTCTGGCACTGCGCAGCGGCGCAGTCGCCAGCAGTGGCGATTATGAACGTTGCATCATGGTAAACGGGCAGCGCTACGGACATATCCTCAATCCCAAAACCGGCTGGCCGGTTCGTTATCTGGCATCCGTCAGCGTGGTCAGCGATTTTTGCGTGGTCGCCGGCAGCGCGTCCACCATTGCCATGCTCAAGGAAGAACAAGGCCCTGCTTGGCTTGAGCAACTGGGCTTACCGCACCTCTGGATTGATACCAACGGCAATTCGGGCGGCTCGTTAAATTGCCACCCAGCCACGTAGCACCGTTAAAAGCGCTGCCTAGGCAGCGCCCAACAGACTTATAGCAAATGACTAATAGCCTGTTTTTCTTCTTTTAACTCAATCTCGTTTTGGCGAAGTCTTTCCCAGCTGAAATCATTGAGATCCAAGCCTTTGACGATGTTAATTTGGCCATCGACGACCGTGACCGGGAAGGAATAAACCAGCCCCTCTTCAATACCATAACTACCATCGGAAGCCACCGCCATACTCACCCAATCGCCTGGATCGGTGCCGTGCACCCAAACTCGCATGTGCTCGATAGCCGCGTGCGCCGCCGATGCCGCGCTGGACTGGCCGCGTACCTTGATGATTTCCGTGCCGCGATATTGTACGGTGGGGATGAAATCGTCGACAAACCAGGATCGCTCGACCAGCGACAACACATCCATGCCCTTAACCTTGGCATGATGCAGGTCGGGATATTGGGTACAGGAGTGATTGCCCCAAATCGCCACGTTTTTCACGTCCCGACTCAGCACGCCGCATTTCTCCGCGACCTGACTGATCGCCCGTTTATGATCGAGCATGGTCATCGCCGCGAAACACTCCGGCGCCAGATCGGGGGCGTTTTTGATGGCAATCAGCGCGTTGGTATTGGCCGGATTGCCGGTCACCAACACCTTCACATTCCGATTTGCCACCTCGTTCAGCGCTTTGCCTTGCGTGATAAAAATCTGCGCATTATCGTGCAACAAGTCGCTACGCAGCATCCCCGGTCCACGCGGCTTGGCGCCCACTAAAAATGCATAATCGACATTTTCGAATGCCACCTTCG
The DNA here is from genome assembly GCF_030490285.1 of Methylomonas montana. Lineage (NCBI taxonomy): Bacteria > Pseudomonadati > Pseudomonadota > Gammaproteobacteria > Methylococcales > Methylococcaceae > Methylomonas > Methylomonas montana. The sequence goes on from NZ_CP129884.1 coordinate 2,578,982, forward strand.
GATTGTCGGTAATAACGATCTTATTAATCAACGGGAAGGCGCAATCGTTCAACTCCATTACCACGCCTTGCAGTTGTTTCATCGCCGGTGGAATTTCCAACAAGCGCAGCACGATAGGCTGATCGGGACCCAATAGTTCGCCAGACGCCAAATGAAATAACAAGGAATAACTAATCTGACCAGCGGCACCTGTTACGGCAATATCTACGGGCGTTTTCATCTGCATTCCTCTTTGATTATTAGACTCTTCCACGACCGGCAACGCGGCGCATTTTTTTCAATATGACATAAAGTTTTTTAGCAAACAATCACTAATTCCAACCCTCACGGCCGCCGCGTGGATATTGAAGCGCCTCAAATTTTATTCTGTATAATGCGGCCGGTTAATCATATCCGCTAGGCCACCCTCTCTTGATATCAGGTAGGTTAATGAAAAAACTGCTATTCCAATTCGACACCGACAGCCATCCTTCCGTTTTCGACACTGTCGTGGCATACGACGGCGGCGCCGACCATGTCATCGGTCATGGCAGCCTGACGCCCGACAACATCGGCGGATTGGTTGAGGGCACTATTTTTACCCGCGCGCCCAAGGACAAGAAAAATACCGCCATTTTCATCGGCGGCAGCAATATGGAAGCCGGTCAACAGCTCCTGCTCGCGGTGCAAAAACATTTCTTTCCGGGTTTCCAAGTCTCGGTGATGCTGGATAGCAATGGCAGTAACACCACCGCGGCGGCGGCCGTCGCCAAACTCGCCAGCAGCGCGTCCTTGGCTGGCAAGAAAGCCGTGGTGCTTGCCGGTACCGGCCCAGTCGGACAACGCGCGGCGGCCATGATGGCGCTGGAAGGCGCTCAAGTCAGCATCACCTCCCGGCATATTTTTAACGCCGAAAAAGCCTGTTTTGCGATGAAAGAGCGCTTCGGCGTGGATTTAACTCCGCTGGAAGCCGCCGACTACGACAGCCGCGCGGCGGCAATTGCAGATGCGAATATCGTCTTGGCCACCGGCGCCGCCGGAGTGGAATTATTGAAACCTGAACATTGGCAAAACAACCCTGAGCTGCAACTGCTGGCCGACGCTAACGCGACGCCGCCGGCCGGTATCGGCGGCACCGATGTCATGGATAAAGGCGAGATACGTCACGGCAAAATCATCTGGGGCGCCATTGGCTTCGGCACGCTTAAATTAGCGCTGCACCGCGCCTGTATCGCCAAACTCTTCGAAGATAACAAACAGGTTTTCGACGCCGAAATCATTTTCGCCCTAGCCAAAGCCATGGCTTAAGGTCCGGGCCGGATCGGTATGCCCTCAGCCACACCTAGCCTTCGCGGACATGCGGTAGCTGTTTTTCAGGCCGGCGTGGCGGCGGCCGATCCCTTTTTAGCGGTAAAACGCGTTGTTAAGTTCGAGGGGCGCCAACTGCATATTGGCGCAAATCAAGCTGAGCGGCGCGGCGAATGGCGAGGCATTCATTTAATCGCTTTCGGTAAAGCTGCCTGCGCGATGGCAAAAGCCGCCCAACAAATTATTCCCGCCTCCTGCTTAGCCGGCAAAGGCATCGCCGTCACTAATTACGAAAATCTTGCCTCGTTAGACCAAGTCGATGTGCTGGGGGCTGGCCACCCCTTACCGGACGAAAACGGACTGCAAGCCGCGAAAATTATCGCCAATCGCTTGCAGAGCGCCGGACCGAACGAAATGGTTTTAGTGCTGGTATCGGGCGGTGGCTCGGCACTGCTGCCCTACCCGGCCGAAGGCATTCCGCTGGCCGATAAAATCGCTACCACCCAGCTTTTACTGGCTTGCGGCGCAAGCATCAATCAAATCAACTGTGTCCGTAAGCATCTGTCACAATTAAAAGGCGGCGGCATGGCCCGGCTGGCTGCACCGGCCGACTTGCATGCGCTGATCCTGTCGGACGTATTGGGTGACGATTTAAGCGCCATCGCCAGCGGCCCAACCGTTGCCGACGATACCACTTACGCCGATGCGGTCGAGATACTGGTATCGTTCGGCATCTGGCAACAAGTACCGCTCGCTGTGCAAACCCATTTGCAACAAGGCGTAAAAGGTTTACGGATTGAAACACCGAAGAGCGGTGACGCGATTTTCAAAAAAACGGGGCATACCCTGGTCGGCAGCAATGCGATCAGCGTCGATGCGGCATTGGACGCCGCTCGCAAACTGGGTTACCAAACCCGACTCTATAGCAAACAATTGTGCGGTGAAGCCCGTTCGATGGCCGAACAACTGGTTTTACATGCACGGGACGTAGCCACCGACATCAAGCAACCGACCGCGCTAATCGCCGGCGGCGAAACGACCGTCACCTTAAAAGGCAACGGCAAAGGCGGCCGCAACCAGGAAATGGCGTTGGCTTTTGCGCTGGCCGCCGAAAAACAGGGCTTGATCGGCGAATGGACTTTCCTCAGCGGCGGCAGCGACGGCCTCGATGGCCCCACCGACGCGGCGGGCGGCATCGTCGATCAATACTCGCTGCGGCGCATGCGCGACGCGGCTATCGACCCGGCGGCGATGCTGGACGATAATAACTCTCATGCGGCATTGCAAGCCGCCAACGATTTACTACGATGCGGCGCGACCGGCACCAATGTGGCCGATTTGCAAGTCCTGCTGCTGCATCCCAACGAATAACCCGAACTCACATTAGGAGAACAATATGTTTAGCAAATCGATGACCATTGAAGGTTTTGATAACGAACTTTTCCAGGCCATGGAACAAGAACGTCAACGCCAGGAAGACCATATCGAGTTAATTGCCTCGGAAAACTATGCCAGCCCGCGCGTGCTGGAAGCGCAAGGCTCGCTGCTGACCAATAAATATGCGGAAGGCTATCCGGGAAAACGCTATTACGGCGGCTGCGAGTACGTCGACATCGTCGAGCAATTAGCTATCGACCGCGCCAAGGAACTGTTCGGCGCCGATTACGCCAATGTGCAACCGCATTCCGGTTCTCAGGCCAATATGGCCGTATTCATGTCCTTGATAGAGCCTGGCGATACCGTGCTCGGTTTAAGCCTGGCCGACGGCGGCCACTTAACTCACGGTGCCAAGCCCAATTTCTCCGGCAAAATCTACAACGCTATCCAGTACGGCTTGAATAAAGACACCGGCGAAATCGATTACGAACAAGTCGAAGCGCTGGCATTGGAGCACAAGCCTAAATTGATCATTGCCGGCTTCTCGGCTTATTCCCGCATCTGGGACTGGCAACGTTTCCGCGACATTGCCGATAAAGTTGGCGCCTATTTAGTCGTCGACATGGCCCACGTCGCCGGCCTGGTCGCCGCCGGTTTATACCCCAATCCGGTACCGATCGCCGACGTGGTGACCAGCACCACGCATAAATCCCTGCGCGGCCCGCGCGGCGGCTTGATTTTGTGCAAAAGCAATCCAGACCTGGAAAAGAAGATCAACTCCAATATCTTCCCCGGCATTCAAGGCGGACCGTTGATGCATGTGATCGCCGCCAAAGCGGTAGCCTTTAAAGAAGCGCTGACCCCGGAATTTAAAACCTACCAACAACAGGTGGTGAAAAACGCCCAGGCCATGGCGGACGTGTTTATCAAACGCGGTTTCGACGTGGTATCGGGCGGTACCGACAACCATTTGATGCTGGTGTCGCTAATCCCGAAAGGCATCACCGGCAAAGCTGCCGATGCCGCGTTGGGCCGCGCCCACATTACCGTCAATAAAAACGCGGTGCCTAACGATCCGCAATCGCCCTTCGTCACCAGCGGCATCCGCGTCGGCACTCCGGCGCCCACTTCGCGCGGCTTCAAGGAAGACGAAGTGCGCCAGGTGGCGCATTTGATGTGCGACGTGATGGATAACATCGAAGACGAAAGCGTGATCGACGCGGTCCGGGAAAAAGTGCATTTGCTGTGCGCACGTTTTCCGGTTTATTCGGCGGAGTAAGTTTGAATCAGGGCATCCCAGCGGATGCCCATCAAGCTAAAGTCAATCAATCCAAAATCCGGCCGGTACAACAGCTACCCACTCATCTCGAGGCCGGCCATGATAAGCATGACCGGCCGCTCGTTAAACCCATCGCCTATTGCTGTGCCGTATGATCGCGAGCCAATAGTAAGTAAAAAGCCGGCACCACGAACAAGGTAAACAAGGTGCCTAAGCCTAAGCCGGTCGCGATTACCAAACCAATCGCAAACCGGCTGGCGGCGCCCGGCCCAGTCGCCAGTAACAAAGGCAGCATCGCCACGATCATCGCCACGGTGGTCATCAGGATAGGCCGTAGCCGAATGCTGGCGGCTTGTTCGATGGCTAAGTGCCTGCCCATTCCCTCGCGAATTTGCAATTGATTGGCAAACTCTACGATCAAGATGCCGTTCTTGGCGACCAAGCCGATCAAGGTAATCAAGCCCACCTGCGTGTAAATATTGACCGTCGCAAAACCCAGCATTAAAAACGCCATTGCGCTGGCGATGGATAATGGCACCGAAATCAAAATGATCAAAGGGTCGCGCCAGCTTTCGAATTGCGCGGCCAACACCAAGTAGATAATCAGCAGCGCCATGAAAAAAGTGACGATCAACACATTGCCCTGCTGTAGATATTGCCGAGATTCGCCGGTGTAATCCCAACCGAAACCACGCGGAAACACGTCGCCGGCGATTTTTTCCAGGCCGGCCATCGCATCGCCCAGACCCACGCCGGGGATCACCATGCCGCTGACAGTCAGGCTGTTTAATTGTTGAAACTGGCTGCGCTTGCCGGGTTCCACCGAGTTTTCGATTTTTACCAGCGAGGACAACGGTACTTGCGCACCGGAGGCGGTACGCAAATAGTAATAATCCAGCTTGCCGACATCCAAACGGGAAGCATCGTCCACCTGCGGAATCACTTTATAACTACGGCCTTGCAAGCTGAAGCGATTGACATATTGCCCACCCAGCAAGGTCGCCAGGTTACTGCCTATATCCTGCATGGTAATGCCCAGATCGGCGGCACGATCACGATCGATCACCAGCGTCGATTTCGGCCGATTGAAGGAAACGTCTTTCATCAGAAAAGCAAACTGACCACTTTGCATGGCCTTGTCCAGCAGTTGGTCGGCTGCTTGGTCCAGCTTCACGTAATCTGCATCGCTGGTAATCACGAACTGCATCGGCAGTCCGCCACCCGACCCTGGCAGGCTTGGCGGCGGGATCACCGCGCTCTGAAACCCGGCCACTTTATCCACTTTGCTCTGCAACTCCGGCACGATCTGTTCCAGCGAACGTTGGCGCTGAAATGTGGAAGGCATTTTGAAGCCGCTGAACACGGTGTTGGCATCGCCGCCGAAGCCCATGATCAAAAAGCTTTCTTCGTGTTCCGGGACGCTCTCAAACTGCTTGATCAACTCGCGCGCATAGACTTCGTTATATTTCAAGGTGGCAGTTTGCGGCGCGGTGGAAATCGCGAACAAAAAGCTTTGATCTTCGGTCGGCGCCAGCTCTTTATTGGAGAGCATGAACATGAAATAAATGCTAACCAACATCAGCAACGCAAACATCATCACCGCCGCCGGATATTCCAGTACCTTGTGCAGTAAGCGCAGATAGAAGCGGGCCAAGCTGTCGAAAAAATGTTCGACAGCCAGTTCGAAGCGGCCGGGTTGGCCGGCATCTTTCAAAAAGCGCGAACTCATCATCGGCGACAAGGTCAGCGCCACTATCCCGGAAATCAATACCGCCCCGGCCAAGGAAAATGCAAATTCGGTAAACAAGGTGCCGACCAGACCTCCCATGAAGCCAATCGGCGCGTAAACCGCAATAAGCGTAGTCGTCATCGCGATGACTGGCAGACCCAGTTCGCGAGCACCTTCGATGGCAGCCTGCATCCGGGTGTGGCCGTCCTCGATATGCCGGTGAATGTTTTCCACCACCACGATCGCATCATCGACCACTAAACCGATCGCCAATACCATCGCCAGCATGGTCAGCAAGTTCAGCGAAAAGCCCATTGCCAGCATCAAAAACGCACCGCCCACCAAGGACAAAGGCACGGTCACCGCCGGGATTAGGGCGGCTCGAAACGAACCCAAAGACAAAAAAATCACCACCAAGACGATGGCGACCGCTTCCAGCAAGGTGCTGAATACCTCGTGAATGGAATCCTCGATAAATTGGCTGGCGTCGTAGGGCAACAATATATGCATCGCATCGGGCAGATCGCGTTCGATCTCTTTTAATTGCCGCTTAACGGCTTTGGCGACGGTGAGCGGATTGGCGCCGGGCGCTTGTTCTATGCCCATGAAAATCGCCATTTTGCCTTTGTACCAGTCCACCGAATCGTAATCTTCGCTACCCAGTTCGATATTGGCGATGTCGGCCAGCCGCACCAGTGAGCCGCCGCGATTGCTGACGACCAATTGTTGAAACTGCTGCTGGCTGACCGCGTCGGTGGTGGCGCCCAAATCGAGCTTGACGTAATTGCCCTTGGTGCCGCCCACTCCGGACAGATAATTGTTGGCGCGCAAGACCTGATCTACCTCGCCGGCAGTGACGCCAAGCGCCGCCATCCGCTCCGGATCCAGCCAGATCCGCATTGCAAAGGTCTTATTGCCCAACATCGCCGCTTTGCCGACGCCAGCCACCGCTTGCAGCTTGGGCTGCACCACCCGCAGCATGTAATCGCTGAGCTGCGCGGCTTGCAAGGTATCGCTGTACAGTGCGATATACATCAAAGCCGTGTCGTCGCCGGTCTGCGAGGTGATCACCGGATCCTCGGCTTCTTCCGGCAACACGTTACGCTGGCTGGCGACCTTGGCCTGGATTTCCGCGACGGCGGCGTTCGGGTCGTAGTTCAGACGCATATGCGCCTCGATTACCGAGCTACCTTGCCGACTGCTGGAGGATAGATAATCGATGCCATTGGCTTCGGCGATGGCTTGCTGCAAGGGCGTGGTGATAAACCCTTTGATCAGTTCGCTGCCGGCGCCGGGATAAGAGGTGGTGATGGTCACCACGGTGTTTTCGGTTTCCGGGTATTGGCGCAGTTCCAATACCGTCAACGCCCGCAAACCCAGAATCAGAATCAGCAAGCTGACTACACTGGCCAACACCGGCCGCTGGATGAACAGATCGGTAAATTTCACTGCGCAGCCCCGCGTTCGCCAGGCGCCGCTTGACTGTCCACGGCCACCGGCATGCCGTTGCGCAGTTTGACCTGTCCGGCACTGACTACTTTATCCCCCGCATTGAGACCGCTGACAATCTCTACCCTGCCCGCTCGGCTCTGTCCGGTTTGTACTTGCCGGTTTTGTGCGGTAAAACCTTTGTCGTTACCGACCAGCAAAAACACGGACTCACCGTAAGGATTGTATGTAACCGCCGTATCCGGCACGGTTAATACCGAACTCTGTTTTCCGGAAACGATTTGCACCTGGGCAAACATACCGGGATGCAGCCTTCTATCCTGATTTTTTAAGCGGGCCTGCACTTTCAAGGAGCGGCTTTGTTGCTCCACCGCCGGGCTGATCGCCATGATTTCGCCGCCGAAAGATTGATCGGGATACGCCTGAACATTAACGGCAACTTGCTGACCGACATTGAGTTGGCTTAAATAGCGCTCCGGCAAGCTGAAATCCAGAAAGATAGGATCGAGTTGTTGCAGCAGAATGATGGCGGAACCGACCGGTAAATATTGGCCTAAATCCACCTGGCGTATGCCTAATTCGCCGCTAAATGGCGCTTTTATCTGCTTCTTGGCAATCAGCGTTTGTTTACTACTTACCGCGGCGCTTGCTTCTTCCAACAAGGCTTTGTTTTGGTCGTAATCCGATTGCGACACGAATTTTTTGTCTTTCAGCTGAGCGCTGCGTTGATAACGAATTTGCGCCAGGCGCTGCTCGGCCTGCAGACCTTGTAACTCGGCTTGGTCGGTCGCGCTATCCAGCTCGATCAGCAATTGTCCTTGCTTGACGGCTTGCCCGGATTCGAAATGTATCGCCTTGATTTGCCCGGCCACTTCGTTGCTGATGTTAATGCCCGCGACTGCGCGTAAACTGCCGACCGCTGCCAACGAGGCCGGCCATTGCTCATGTTTAACGTCGGCGACGGCAACCAGCGGTGGCGGTGGCGCTTGCATCTGGCTGATGGCTTGATTGATCTGAAAAAATTTCATGCCAAACAATCCGCCGAGAATCAACACGGAGAACAACAAGACGAGCAGGATACGTTTAATCATACGTAAATTAACGAGATGGAGACGAAAGGAATAGTCTATCAAATATACAGAGGCGCCATGCGCCGCCAATAATGCCCTTGGTGGGCCCGTCCCTCCCATTCGTATAACTGATGCCGAATACCCTTCCGCGCCAATATTTGGCTCAAATCGTGATTATTTTGCAAAAACGGATCTTCCTTTCCGATCACCAAAGTAATTTCCATTTTGCGCAATTCGGCCAACTGCCCAGGGCAATTCAAATTGGGCAAAAAATGCGTGGGCGTATGAAAGTAGATGTTATCGTCGTAATAACCGTCAAACAGGTTTCTGAAGTATTCCACGTCCAAGGTCAGATCGAAACGGCCGGAAAATGCCACCAACTTTTTAAACAATTGCGGGTGTCTAAAAGCAATATTGGCGGCATGATAAGCGCCTAGACTGCAACCGTGGGCAATGACGCTGGGATGGGGATTTTTCAAGGCCATGAACGGCATGATTTCGTTCAGGACATAATCCTCGAAATGCATATGCCGTTGAATGCGGTCTTCCGGACGGTTCCAGAAACAGTAGAACGTCTCGTGATCGATGCTGTCCAGGCAATACAACTGCAACTGTCCGGCCTCGATTTTCGCGCGCAGACTATCGACTATCCTGAGATTTTCGTATTCGTAAAAACGGCCGTCACGAGTCGGAAAAATCAACACTTTGACACCGGCATGGCCAAAAATCAGAAACTCCATGTCTCTGCCCAAACGCGGGCTATACCAGTGGTGATATTCGCGATTCATAATTTAAAGCGATGTAACTCCAAAAAAACTTTGCAATTCCGAGATAAGCTGACGCTCTTGATCAAACTTACGCGGGTAATCGAAATGCCCGGCATCCAGCACGAACAACGATTTATCGGCCGCCCAGGCATTGTAAATCGCAAACTGTCCCGGCGGCGCGACGACCGGATCGAATAACGCTACGGCCGCATGCAAAGGCTGCCATGCATAACGTGCGGAAACAGCGGCATCGTAATATGCCAATGTGTCAAATACGTGATGATGCTGTTGACTATAAGCCTTTAACGCGGCGGCACTGCCGCTGGTCGGCAAGCTTAAGCGCAAGGGCTGATTGCCGAACGTCGGCACATTGAGATGAACCCGTTTAATCCTATCGTCCCACGGTGCGGCCAAAGCGCCGATACCGCCACCAAAACTGATGCCCATGTAGCCGATACTATCAACCATTGCCGGATAATGCTTGGCCAGTGCAGATACCGCCAACCAAAGATCCTCGACACAGCCGCCAATAATATAGTTTTTAGGATGATCGATACCGTGTACGACGTGCTGACTCGGCTGATCCGGAAAATTATCGCAGCGACTACGCGATATGCCGCGAAAGCAAGGGAACAATAATGCCGCACCAGGGATTTGCAAATGATAATCCGGCTGCTCTCTGCCGCCATAGCCATGGCCGACGACAATGCATTGGGTGATGAGTTGCGATTCCGGCTCCAACAACCAACCTGCTATCCGGATGCCATCGGTAGACTGATAACTGATGTCGTAAACCTTATACCCTGCCCGTAGGCATTGGTAATTCAAAATAAGTTGCGGCGATTGAGCGAGGGTTGCTTGGTATTTATCCCGCCAAAACAGACTGAAATCGTCCGGCTCCTGCGGTGCGGGAACACTTAACAAATCGTCAAGACTATAACCATAGCCAGGATCATAATTGTAATAATGATCGAATGAACTCACTAACGACCGGCCTGATTAAAAATGAGTGCGGCCTAATTCAGACCTAATTTCGGAAAAGAGCGTCAATCAAAAGTGGCGACTGCTGTCGCCACTCGAGAATCATATACACACAACGCGACTTGAAATCATAAAACGTTGCAGCGGTGCTTACCGCGTCAATAGTGGATATTAATCGACAATTTTAAATTTTTCCCTGGAAGCATCGACCATATCCCGTAACTCCTTTCCCGGTTTAAAATGCGGCACATGCTTCTCTGTTAAAGAGACGGAATCACCGGTTTTGGGGTTTCGTCCCAAACGAGCGGAACGATGGTGCAAGGAAAAACTGCCAAAACCTCTAATTTCTATCCTATCGCCACTTGCCAGCGTATCGCTCAAGTGGTCGACAACGCATCTGACTGCTAATTCAACATCTTTAAGCGCGAGATGAGGCTGCTTTCGTGCCAGCATCTCTATCAATTCTGATTTCGTCACATCCAGCCCTGAATAATCAAAAAAGGGTGGCATGAGTAACTCATGCCACCCTTGGAGATGGTTTTACTACTTATCCATTTGTTTAAAGATGTCGCCTAATGTCGCTGTACCGGCATTTTGTGACGAGTAATCTTTAATGGCATTTGACTCTTCTTCAACGTCTTTCGCTTTGATAGACAAAGAAATAGACTTAGTCTTTTTGTCAACACCGACAAATTTGGCTTCGATCTCGTCGCCTTCTTTCAACAAGGTACGCGCATCTTCAACGCGATCGCGTTGAATCTCGGAAGCTCGCAAATAGCCTTCGACATTGTCGGCCAAGGTAACGACAGCGCCTTTAGCATCGACTTCTTTGATGACGCCTTTGACTAAGCTGCCTTTTTCATGAACGGCAATATAGTTTTGGAAAGGATCTTGTTCCAGTTGTTTGATACCCAACGAAATACGCTCGCGCTCGGAATCGACAGCCAGAATCACAGTCTCGACTTCATCGCCTTTTTTGTAATTGCGAATGGCTTCTTCGTCGTTCTCATTCCAGGAAATATCGGACATATGAACCAAGCCGTCAATGCCGCCGTCCAGGCCGATGAAGATACCAAAATCGGTGATCGATTTGATTTTGCCTGAGATTTTGTCGCCTTTGTTATGAGTAGCGGCAAATTCATCCCATGGGTTGGAACGGCATTGTTTCATGCCCAGTGAAATACGACGACGTTCTTCGTCAATTTCCAGAACCATGACTTCAACTTCGTCGCCCAATTGGACCACTTTGGATGGGTTGACGTTTTTGTTGGTCCAGTCCATTTCGGAAACGTGCACCAAACCTTCGACACCTTCTTCGATTTCCACGAAGCAACCGTAGTCAGTCAGGTTATTAACTTTACCGAACACGCGAGTGCCGGCTGGGTAACGACGGGCGATGTTTTGCCATGGATCTTCATCCATTTGTTTCATGCCCAACGATACACGGGTTTTATCTTTATCGAATTTCAGGACTTTAACTTTAACTTCCTGACCGATTTCTACACACTCGGATGGGTGACGGACGCGGCGCCAAGCCATGTCGGTGATGTGCAACAGACCGTCGACGCCGCCCAGATCGATAAACGCACCGTAGTCGGTGAGGTTTTTAACGATACCGGTAACAATCGCGCCGTCTTGCAGCGTTTTAACCAACTCTTCGCGTTCTGCGCTGTATTCGCTTTCGACCACCGCACGACGCGACAACACGACGTTGTTACGTTTTTGGTCGATTTTGATGACTTTAAATTCCAGATCGCGATTTTCCAGGAAAGCGGTATCGCGGATAGGACGAACGTCAACCAGAGAGCCTGGCAAGAAGGCGCGCAACGCACCGACTGCGACCGTGAAACCGCCACGTACTTTGCCATTGATACGGCCAACGATGGTTTCTTGAGTTTCAAAGGCTTTTTCCAGTTCCGCCCAAGCTTTACTTTTCTTGGCTTTATCACGGGAAAGAAGAGTGGCGCCCAGGCCATCTTCAAATAAATCGAGAGCAACCTCAATTTCGTCGCCTACATTGACCTCAAGGTCGCCGTCGGCATTCAGAAATTGCCATTTTGGAATGACACCTTCTGATTTGGCTTGTGTGCTGACGATAACAAATTCGTTTTCGATATCAACAACAGTACCAATTAACATTGCGCCAGGACGCATTTCGGTCTTGGCATAACTCTCTTCAAACAACTCTGCAAAGCTTTCGCCCATCTCTACTTTCCCAAACTTGTTAAGACTCAAACAAGCTTTCTCTTCTCTGAAATTAAAAAAAGCCATCGATAATGATTCGATGACCACCATTAGTCTTAATTGACTAAATTTACTACCTGATCAATCACTTGTTGAATAGTCAAGCTGGAAGAATCGATATAATGCGCACCTTCCGGCACGGTGAGCGGAGCCGCTGCTCGCTGCTGATCGCGTAAATCGCGCTCTTCTATTTCCCGAGTGATTTGTGAAAGATTAGCATCAATTCCCTTGTCAATCAACTGTTTATATCGTCTTTCCGCCCTTTCCTCGGCGCTGGCGGTCAGATAAACCTTGATTTTGGCATCCTGAAATACCACGCTACCCATGTCCCGACCATCAGCCACCAAACCTGGAAGTCTTTGAAAATCCTTTTGTTTTTGCAATAACACAGCCCTCACATCCGGATATGCGGCGATGATGGATGCGGTATTGCCGGTGGTTTCGGTGGCCAATTGCCCGGTAATATCAATGCCGTCCAGCTTAACGATCAACTCGTCGCCGCAATCGAATTCTAACGACATGGCTTCAGCGACGCGGCAAATGGCAGCGGTGTCGGCTAAATCCAAACCAGACTTTAAAACCGCGACCGCCAGCGAACGATAAATCGAGCCGCTATCCAAATAATTCCATCCTAACAACTTTGCAACGGCACGGCTGACCGTGCCTTTACCGGCGCCACTCGGGCCGTCTATCGTCAATACCGGTACTTGCATCTTAAAAGCTCGTCAACGCTAGACCAAGTTTTGTGGCCAAGTCGCGGAACTCAGGAAATGAAGTGTTCACGTTCGCGCAATCCTTAATCGTGATCGATCCAGCAGCGCGCAAGCCGGCAATCGAAAACGACATCGCAATTCGGTGATCGCCATGAGATTCAACTTCGCCAGTGCCAATGTGGCCGCCGCCGTTAATCACCATGCCGTCCTTGGTAGGTTGAGCATCGACACCTAGAATCTGTAAACCATCAGCCATCACTTGGATACGGTCGGATTCTTTAACCCGCAATTCCTCCGCACCGGTCAATACGGTTTGGCCTTCCGCACAAGACGCTGCCACGAACAATACCGGAAACTCGTCGATAGCCAACGGTACCAGATGCTCCGGAATATGGATCCCTTTCAACTGTGCAGAACGCACACGTAAATCGGCAACCGGTTCGCCGCCTACTTCTCTTTCGTTCAATACTTCAATATCGGCACCCATCAAGCGCAAAATATCGATCACGCCGGTGCGAGTCGGATTGATACCCACGTGACGTAATGTCACATCGGAATCCGGTGCGATACTGGCGCCGACTAGAAAGAACGCCGCAGAGGAAATATCGCTAGGTACGTCGATTTGCGTTGCAGTGAGTTTGCCTTGGTTATTGATACGCGCGGTACTGCCTTCGCGTTGCACTGGATAGCCGAAACCATTCAGCATCCGCTCGGTGTGATCGCGAGTCGGCGCCGGTTCGGTGACGCTGGTTTCGCCTTCGGCATACATGCCGGCCAGCAATAAACAGGATTTGACCTGGGCGCTAGCGATAGGCATGTCGTAATGAATACCTTGCAATTTGCCGGCTTTGCCTTTGATATGCAGTGGCGCAGTACCGTTTTCTTGTGTAACGATCTCGGCACCCATCAGCGCCAACGGCGCGGTCACCCTTTTCATCGGCCGCGATTCCAGCGATTTATCGCCAGTCAACACGCTATCGAACGGCTGGCCCGCCAATAAACCGCTCAGCAAACGCATCGAGGTACCGGAATTGCCTAAATACAGAGGTTTTTCCGGCGCTTTCAAGCCGTGCTTGCCGACACCGTGTATCGTCACTTCGCCATTAACCGGCCCTTCAATCTTCACGCCCATGGCCCGGAACGCTTCCAAGGTCGAGATCGCGTCTTCTGCGTTTAAAAAACCGGTGACATGCGTGACGCCTTCCGCCAGAGAGCCCAGCATAATAGAGCGATGCGACATGGATTTATCGCCTGGCACACGGATTTCGCCGCGCAAACTACCGCCCGGCTGCACTTGAAAAGTAATGGTTTGTGACATGTTAATCTTCTTAGTCTTCTTGTTGATCGAGAAAACGCTGCCGGGCATTTCTGGCATACGTAAAGGTTTCGAATAATTGCGCAGCCTGATCGTCGACCAGCAATTGTTCAATTTTGCTTAATTCCGCTTGAAACTGGCGAATCAAGGGCACGATTTCCTGTTTATTGGCCAGACAAATGTCCTGCCACATGGTCGGATCGCTGGAAGCGATACGACTGAAATCCCTGAAACCGCCGGCGGCATATTTAAATATCTCGCGCTGTTCGTCCTTGCGCCCCAACAGGCCAACTAATGCAAAGGCCAGAATATGCGGCAAATGACTAGTCGCCGCCAATACGGTGTCATGATGTTCCACCGACATCACCGAAACGCTGGAGCCGATCTTTTCCCAAAACAGGCTGATTTTTGCCAGCGCCTGTTGATCGGTGCTTTCTAATGGCGTCAATATCAGGCGCCGATTGACAAACAAATCGACGGTCGAGGCATCGACGCCGCTACGCTCGGCACCGGCAATCGGATGCGCCAGCACAAAATTCGTCGGCACGCTGCCGAAAACCGCTTCCAGCGCCGACACCACACTGCCCTTGGTGCTGCCAGCATCGCTATAAAGGCTGTCCGGGTTCCAGTACGGTTTAATTTGTTCGAAAATGGCTCGCATGCTGCCAACTGGCGTGGCGACGATCACGTAGTCAGTATTTTGCAACGCGGCCGCGATGTCGGTGTAAAACTGGTCGATAACACCCAGTTGTTTCGCCAACTGCATATTCGGCAGATTTTTTTCCCGGCCGTATGCGACAACCTCACGGCATAAACCTTGGGCACGCGCGGCTCTGGCAATCGAACCGCCGATCAAACCGATGCCGATAATGCACAGGCGGTTAAACACCGCTCAGCACCTCGCGCAATGCTTTTATGAATATTGCGTTTTCACGTTCGGTGCCGATGCTGACCCGCAAATGCTTGGGCATTTCATAGTTGGCCACCGGCCGCACGATCACACCCTTGCGCAGCAAAGCATCGTAAATCGGCAAAGCCGGCTGCTTGACATCGACCGAGACAAAATTACCGAATGAAGGAATCCACGGCAAATCCAATTCCTTAAACGCGTCGGTCATCTGCGCCATGCCGGCATTGTTAAGCGTCACCGTCTGATTTAAATAGTCGGTATCGTCCAGCGCGGCTTCCGCTGCGGCTAAAGCCAGCATGCTGCAATTGAAAGGCTGACGAACCCGATTTAACAAATCGGCGATGTCCGGCGAAGAAATTCCGTAACCGATGCGCAATCCCGCCAGGCCGTATGCCTTGGAGAAAGTGCGAGCGATGATCAGATTCGGATATCGAATCGGCCAATCCAGCGATTCTGTTCTAGCCGCGGGATCGACAAACTCGTAGTAAGCCTCGTCTAATACGCACAACACATGAGCCGGCAAACTGGCAATGAAACTTTCCAGTTCGTCTTTATCCAGCAAGGTACCGGTCGGATTATTGGGATTGGCAATAAACACCACACGGGTGCGCTCGGTAATCTGCTCGCGCATCGCCGCTAAATCGTGGCCGTAATTTTTGGCTGGCACCACTTTGGCTTTAGCACCTACCGCTTGCGTCAAAATCGGATACAGCGCAAACGCATGCTGGGAAAACACCACTTCCAATTCCGACGTGACGAAAGTACGCATCACCAATTCCAGAATTTCACTGGAACCGTTACCCAGGGTAATTTGCTCGGGCGCCACATTTAATTTAGCGGACAGCGCTGCTTTCAACGCAAAACCGCTGCCATCGGGATAGCGGGTCAATTCCGGCAAGGCCGCTTGAATGGCGGCGGCGACTTTGGCACCGGTACCCAGAGGATTTTCGTTGGAAGCCAGTTTGATAACTTCTGCTATACCCAGTTCACGTTGCAATTCGTCGACCGGCTTACCGGGCACATAAGGCACCAGCTGTTGAACGCCGGCGATAGCAAGTTCTAAAAATTTATTCATCGATTAAAAATTAAATAACGGCTTTTGGATAAGAGCCGAGGATTTTCAACATTTTGACGTTGTTTTGCAGAGTTTCCAGCGCTTTGGCGACATCGGCATCGTCGCGATGACCTTCGATATCAATAAAAAACACGTATTCCCACAAGCCTTGGCGGGATGGCCTGGATTCGATGTGCGCCATACTGATGCCGTATTCGGCGAACGGCCCCAAAATTCTGTACAGCGCGCCCGACTGATTGCCGGTCGAAACCAGAATCGTCGTTTTATCCGCGCCGGTGGAGGCCGGTTGCTGTTTGCCGATGACGATAAAACGCGTGGTGTTATTGGATTCGTCCTCGATATGTTTTTCGAGGATATTCAATTCGTATAACTCGGCCGCCGTTAGTCCGGCAATCGCAGCTTTAGTATGATCCAAGGACGCCAATCGAGCCGCTTCGGCATTGCTGCTGACCGGGCTGCAAGGCACACCGGGCAGATAGGTATTCAGCCATTGCCGACATTGCGCCAAGGACTGTTGATGCGAATACACTTCGGTAATCCCATGCAGGGAATCCATCTTGCCCAACAGATTTTGATGGACCCGAATTTCCACTTCGCCGCAAATTTGCAAGGAGGTAGTCATAAAGCGATCCAGGGTATGCGCAATCACGCCTTCGGTGGAGTTTTCCACCGGCACCACGCCGAACTGGCAATGCCCGCTTTCCACCGCCAAAAAAATCTCAGGTATCGTCGCGGCCGGAATATCCCGCACCGCATGACCGAAATGCTTAAACGTCGCTTGCTGGCAAAATGTACCCTTGGGGCCCAAGAATGCCACTTCCAGCGGCTTTTCCAAAGCCAGACAGGCGGACATCACTTCCCGAAATAAATGGACGGCGGTATCGTCGGCCAATGGACCAGGGTTTAATTCCTTGATGCGGCGCAATACTTGCGCTTCGCGGTCCGGCCGATAAAAGCTACCGGTTTCGCCTTCGGCTTGCTTGGTTCTGGCCACTTCAATAGCGCATTGGGCACGCTGATTGATCAGCTGTAACAGTTGCTGGTCGATGCCGTCGATACGTTCACGCAGCTCCGACAAAGGAATAATTGCCGTCATATCGATACTTAGTGGCTACGTTCAAACTCTGCCATAAAATCGATTAAAGCATCGACACCGGCATCCGGCATGGCGTTGTATATGCTCGCGCGCATGCCGCCGACCGAGCGATGGCCCTGCAAGGAACCCAAGCCATTTTTCTCGGCCAGCACCAAAAACTCTTTATCCAGAGCCGCGTCGGCTAACACGAACGGCACGTTCATTCTGGAACGGTATTCCTTGAGCACAGGATTACTGTACAAGTTAGACTCGTCTATGGCTTTATATAATCTGGCGGCCTTGGCGATATTACGTTGTTCGATGGCTGCGACGCCACCCAGCTGTTTCAGCCATTGCAAAACCAGGCCGAGCAGATACCAGTTATAGGTCGCCGGCGTGTTCAACATCGAATCGCTTTTCGCCTGGGTTTCGTAATTGAACACCGACGGTACGCTCTTGGGCGCCAGACCGATCAAGTCTTCACGGACGATCACCACCGTCACGCCGGACGGCCCCATATTTTTCTGGGTTCCGGCATAAATAATGCCATACCGGCTGACATCGACCGGCCGAGACAAAATGTTGGAGGACATGTCGCAGACCAGCGGCAATGCGCCGACCTCGGGAATTGCCGAGAACTCTACGCCGTGAATGGTTTCGTTGGATGTGTAATGCAGATAGGCCGCATCGGCATCGACAGACCAGTCGCTAAAGTCCGGGATCGTGGTAAATTTACTATCTTCGGCACTGGCGACGATTTGCACGTCGCAGTATTTGCCGGCTTCCTTGATTGCGCTGGTCGACCAGGCACCGGTATTGACGTAACAAGCCTTGGCTTTACCGTTCA
Organism: Methylomonas montana; assembly: GCF_030490285.1. Taxonomy (NCBI): domain Bacteria; kingdom Pseudomonadati; phylum Pseudomonadota; class Gammaproteobacteria; order Methylococcales; family Methylococcaceae; genus Methylomonas; species Methylomonas montana. The sequence continues at coordinate 2,597,100 of NZ_CP129884.1, forward strand.
AAATATTCTGCGGAATCATCGCAAACTGCGCCGTGGCGCCGCCTTGCAGAAACAGCACCTTGTAGTTCGCCGGAATAGCCAGTAGCTCGATCAAATCATTTTTCATAGCTTCGGCAATCGCCATGAAATGCTTGCCGCGGTGACTCATTTCCATCACCGACATGCCGCTATCCTGCCAATTCAACATCTCTTGCTGAGCTTGCAGCAATACCGATTCCGGCAACATAGACGGACCGGCGCTAAAATTGTATATCCGTGCCATTTATTCCTCTTCTCCGCCCTGTTCGGCGCTGTCTGTTTCCACCACATCCACATCGTTTTCGTCGATATCGCCATCGACATCGTCTTCATCGCCCAGACCGTCGATACGATCAACGCCAACCACTCTTTCGCCTTTATCCAGGCGGATGACGGTAACGCCTTGAGTATTTCGACCGACCACGGAAATTTCCCTGACCCTGGTTCTGACTAATATGCCGCCGTCGGTAATCAGCATGATTTCGTCGGTATCGTTAACCAGCACCGCGCCGACCACCGCGCCGTTACGCTCGGAGGTTTGAATCGCGATCAAGCCCTGGCCGCCGCGGCGATGCTGAGTAAATTCTTCCAGCTTAGTGCGTTTGCCGTAACCGTTTTCGGTGATATTCAACACAGTGCCTTCGCTGGCGATAATCAGCGAAATTACTTTCTGACCTTCCTGCAGGCGAATGCCGCGCACACCGGTCGCTGTTCTGCCCATCGAGCGCACATCGGTTTCATTGAAGCACACCGCTTTGCCGTCGCTGCTGAACAACAACACGTTTTGCTGGCCGTCGGTAATCGCCACGCCCACCAAAGTGTCGTTTTCGTTCAGATCGATAGCGATTTTACCGTTGCTGCGCTGGCGTTCAAACTCGGTCAACGGGGTTTTCTTGACGGTGCCGGACGAAGTGGCCATGAAAATATAGTTATCTGCGCTGTATTCTCGCACCGGCAGCATCGCATTGATTTTCTCGCCTTCTTCCAGCGGCAACAGATTAACAAACGGCTTGCCGCGCGATGCCCGGCTGGCGACCGGCAGATTAAATACCCGCAACCAATAGACCTTACCCGACGACGAGAAGCACAGAATCGTGTCGTGGGTATTGGCGATGATCAGTTTTTCGACGAAATCGTTTTCCTTGGTCGCCGTCGCCGACTTGCCGCGACCGCCGCGACGTTGAGCCTTATAATCGCTCAAAGGTTGCGTTTTCACATAGCCTTCGTGCGACATGGTGACCACCATGTCTTCTTCGGTAATCAGGTCTTCCGCCGACAAATTCGAATAATCCTGAACGATTTCGGTACGGCGCGGATCGGCATATTGGCTACGAATTTCTTCCAACTCTTCGCGAATGACTTCCATCAAACGCAGGTCGCTGCCGAGGATATGCAAATATTCGTCGATCAATTCCAGCAATTGCTTGTACTCGTTGACGATTTTTTCTTGTTCCAGACCGGTCAAGCGATGCAAGCGCAAGTCCAGAATCGCCTGGGCCTGGGCTTCGGACAAGCGGTACGCACCATCGGCCAAGCCAAATTCAACGGATAAATCGTCCGGCCGCGAGCGATCCGCATCGGCTCTATCCAGCAACGCTGCCACCAAGCCGGCTTTCCAGCTTTGTGCCAACAGGCCGACTTTAGCTTCTTGCGGATTCGGCGAGGTTTTGATCAGTTCGATCATCTCGTCAATGTTAGCCAGAGCGACCGCCAGACCTTCCAAGATATGCGCCCGCTCACGCGCCTTGCGCAGGTTGTAAATCGTTCTACGGGTAACGATTTCGCGTCTATGATCAACGAACGCAGCCAGAATCTCTTTCAGATTCATACAGTGCGGGCGACCGTCCAGCAAGGCCACCATATTGATACCAAATACGGTCTGCATCTGGGTTTGCTTGTACAGATTGTTCAACACCACATCCGGCACTTCGCCGCGACGCAGTTCGATCACCATGCGCATGCCGTCCTTGTCCGACTCGTCGCGCAGACCGGAAATACCTTCCAGCTTGCCTTCCTTGACCAGCTCGGCGATTTTTTCCAGCAAACGGGCTTTGTTAACCTGATACGGCAATTCGGTGGTGATGATCGCTTGGCGGCCACTGTCGCCAATGTCTTCGAAATGGCTGCGGCCGCGCAGATAAATACGACCGCGACCGGTGGCATAGGCTTCGAAAATGCCGGAAGCACCGTTGATGATGCCGGCGGTCGGAAAATCCGGTCCCGGTACGATTTGCATTAATTCGGGAATGCTCAAATCGGGGTTTTCGATCAAGGCCAGACAGGCACTGATGACTTCGCCCAGATTATGCGGCGGGATATTAGTGGCCATACCGACCGCGATACCGGAAGAACCGTTAACCAGCAGTGTAGGCACTCTGGTTGGCATCACCGTCGGCTCGGACTCCGATTCGTCGTAGTTGGCAACGAAGTCGACAGTTTCCTTATCCAGGTCGGCCAGCAATTCGTGGGCAATTTTCGACATCCGCACTTCGGTATATCGCATCGCCGCAGGCGAGTCGCCATCCACCGAACCGAAGTTGCCTTGACCGTCAATCAGCATGTACCGCAAGGAGAACGGCTGCGCCATCCGCACCATGGTATCGTAGACCGCAGTGTCGCCGTGAGGATGGTATTTACCGATCACGTCACCGACGATACGCGCCGATTTTTTATAGGGTTTGTTCCAATCGTTTCCGAGCTCGTTCATCGCGTATAGTACGCGGCGGTGTACCGGCTTCAGGCCGTCTCTGACATCGGGAAGCGCCCTGCCGACGATGACGCTCATCGCATAATCGAGGTAGGATTGTTTCATCTCGTCTTCGAGATTGACGGGGATAATTTCTTTAGCGAAGTCTGACATGGGTCCGTGGTTCCAGTGCAGTCGAAAGCTTATCGATCGACGGGTTAGCCTGAAGCATCAATTCCTTTTACGCAGTGCTAACAGGTTTATAAAGCCGTCGATTATAGCAAACGCCACCTGCTGGCGTCAGGCAAAAATCTCGCTCAAAAAGTTTTGCATGGCTTGCCAAGACCGGCGATCGGCAAACGTTTGATAAACCGTGCCGAAATCCGGATTATTGGCGACCGGGTTGGTAAATGCATGCATGGTATGACCGTACACATGAACCTGCCAATCAGCGCCGGCCCTGGTCAATTCGTTCTGTAACGCAATCACCTGATCCACCGGCCCCATCGGGTCATCGTAGCCGTGCAACACCAGGACTTTGGCCTTGATTTGAGGATTGCTAAGATTATCCGGCGCTCCAAGCAATCCGTGAAATGCCACCACGCCGCGAATATCGACGCCCGTGCGAGCCAAATCCAGCGCACACAGGCCACCGAAACAAAATCCGATTGCCGCTACCCTATCGTTATCGGCCCACGGCATCAATTTGACGGTCGCCAAGGCTGCGAGCAAACGCTGCTGTAATTTGGCCCGGTCGTCAATAAACGGTTGCATCAACCCCGCATTTTCCTCGGGACTTTTACCCAAAACACCCTTGCCGTACATATCAGTGGCAAAAGCCAGATAGCCCAATTCTGCCAGCTTGATTGCCTTATCGGCGACAAACTGATCTCGCCCGCCCCAGGCGTGATGAATCAAGACTACCGGACGCTGGCCGGCTATCGCATCATCATAGGCGAAAAAGCCTTCCAGCACTGTATCGCCATCGAGATAGGCGACCGTATTCGAGACTATTGCCATACACCTTTTCTCATTGTTTCAATCATAGTTCGCCGGTGCGCTGTAGCGCTTGCAAGAAACCTTCCGACGCTTGCTCAACCATATCCAATACTCGTTCGAAACCATAACTACCGCCGTAGTAAGGATCCGGCACCTCGCGTTGATTCAGATGCGGCGCATAGTCCAGAAAATGGCGGATTTTATGATTCAAATCGGCCGGACAGACCTCTGTCAATATCGCGTGGTTATCGTCGTCCATTACCAATATATGATCAAACGCTTCGAAGTCTGTCGATACAACTTTACGCGCCCGCAGATGTTTTAGCTCAACACCTCTATCGCGAGCCGCTTTTTGCGCACGCAGGTCAGGGGCATCACCAATATGATAAGCATGAGTGCCAGCAGAATCGATTTGAAAGTGTTCGGACAGGTTTTTTGTAGTGACCAAATGGGTAAAAACCCCCTCCGCAGTAGGCGATCGACAGATATTGCCCATGCAGACAAAGAGAACCTTTATTTTATTCATAAATAACAATGGCTTATATTATAAAAATCATAAAAAATTACTAACTTAAACGGCTTATTTCACGCTAACAAAAACAAACACTTATGCTTTTATTTTGGGGAAAGATTCCCCAAGTTCAAAATAATTATACTGCGTGCAGGTATCAGCGGTAACGCAAAAAAATTGCGCTTTTATAGTCCCGCAAAATAAAGCGCCCTAGCCCACACATCATTAGAGTAGTCATCGTGCGTGGAGCCCTTGTCGATACCATCCAGCGTGCAAACGTTATTCGCCCCGAAATTATAGGCGGCGACCGCGCCTTGCAGCTGCCTGGCCTCAGGCCAGGATGTATGATTTCGCCTGATCTTTGCTAAGTTATCATGAATGATTTCTGCTGCCTGGTTGATATGTTGCTGGCTTCGCGGATCGGGGCGGCCTAAAACCGTATGGCTGCGGTGGTCGATCTGCATGATGCCGAATGCTCGGCCTAAATCACCCCAGCCAGTATCGTCTAATAGCCAACCAACACGGCTTTCCCGGCTCGCAATGCCGATCAACAGCGCCGGCGGCAGATTGAATTCGTCGGCAGCTTGCAAAAAACTATCGGCAATCAACAGTGCCCTGCAGCCGTCCATCTCCGCTAAATGTCTGGAATATTCAACACCGCTAAGCCTGGACCCCTTCCTGGTTAAATCGCCGGCGCCAGTTGGGCTGTATTCAAACAAAATCCCATTGCATTCACTGTTGCCGATCATTCCGAGTAATCCCCATTAATCAGCTTATGTTTCACTTTGTCCAGAAGCCAATTTATCTTGGGGCCATTGGCTGATGAACTGGCTAAAAAAAGATTTCCGTCATTATCGTAGCCAATTACGATAACGCTGGTCAGATGCCCTTGCGCCCCTATCAGAACCTGATCAGGATCGATGTCGTGGCGAGTATTGCCAGAAAAATTTAATACATCCCCCATGCTACCTCCTAAACCCAAACACCAGCGCCGCCGGGTTTTCTGTTCTGCCCTCGTTCAATGCTTCCGCGCCGGTGATGGTGCGATTCACCTGGGCGGAAGGCAAGCCGCTGATGTCGCCAATCACATTGATGGCGGCCTTCCGGAAAGCTTCATCGAATTCGCCTTGATGCGCCTGGCCGGCCAGCTTGATGCTATCGGCAATTAATCGTAGTCCGGCCGGACCTTGATATTCCCGGCCCATATCATTAGCGCCGGTCACGGTTTTAACAGCGTCGGAAAATTCCCGCACAACCACCATCAAGCCCATCAGGTAATCGATTTGCTGAGCCAATAGTTTTTTGCTTAATTCCTCCCAGTCATCATCGCCGCCGCCCGGTGTTAGCGCCTCTTTCAAGAAAAACCCCAATACCGGCGGCACCGAATACAGCATTAGATAATCCGCCGCCAACTTGGCCCTTTTCTTCTCGGTCATGGTTTGCGCCACGCCCAGGTTAAAGGCAGTATTCATAAAGCTGTAAAAAACGGTAAACAGTTTTTGCGCCGGTCCGCCGCGCTCGATTGCCGACAGGTCTTTTGTCTGTCCGCCGCCCTGCGCATCGATTACCGCCTGGTCAGCCAAGGCAATCGCCCTGTCCTCTTCGTTCAGATCGGCAATCGCCTTCTCATAGGCACCCAGCCAGGTCGGCACGTCGACCAGCTGCTGAGCTTTCATCATCAAGAAAAACGTACCGGATCGAATGGCGGCTTCGGTGGACGTCTCATCCTGCACCCGGTTGCGCAGTTCGTTCAGTTCCCGGAAGCGAGTACGGGAACGATTACGCATAAATTCCGACTTGTCGGTCACTTCGCGCAATGATCCCTTCGGATCGCCGATAAACTGGGAAATGCCGCGCCCCATCCACGGCGCCCCTACCCGGACAATCGATTGAGTAAACCCCAGCACCTGCATGGCAGCCGACATGGCATTAAAACCCAGTCCCGCGGCGCTAATGCCTTGGCGCAATTTACCAAGGGCAATCTCGCCGGCATTGGTCGCCGCCTGATCGCCGCCAGCAATATCCTGCTCCCAGCTTTTAAACTGTCTCACCGCTTCCGGGCCGTAATGGCCGCGAATCGCCTGGTCGATGGATCTCGATTTCATCAGCTTATTCATATCAATCAGCCATTCGTGCCAGGCTAAATCGTGAATCACTTCATTGATGCCCGCATACACGCCAGATAGCGAATACAGTAAGGGCCGGCCTAAAATAGCTTCTTCCCGATTCTTGGTAAAACTGCGGCGGGTCGTGGCCGAGCTGTAAGCGCCTTGCATCTGTCGCTTGGCTTCTTCGGCATCGGCATGTTGTTCGGCCCGCTGACTGGCAAGCGGATCGTATTTGATCGGGTAATAACCGCCCGTCAAGCGCAACTCGACAGGCTCGCCGGCGGCGGTTTTGGTTTGCACGATGACCGGCTTGGGTTCTACCCAGTTCGGTTCCTTGCCGTAAACCCGACGCTCCTTGGCGCCGATCTCTGGCCGATACGTATCGAAATAGTCCCAGATGCGTTGTACGGCCTGCCACTCTTCGGCCGTCAAGGTTTGCAGCACCGGTGTAATTTGCTCGATGGTCCAGCCTTCACCGCCCAACAGGCGCTGCAGGTTGCCATCGTTGCCGGTATTCAATGCCATGGCCAGGCGCATTTCTCGATTTAACGCACGATTGATGCTGGGGAAATACATGCCCTTGCCGCCCATCTTGCCCATCTTGAATATCGGTTCCAGGATGGCGGTCAGTTTCTCGGTAGCGTCAGCGCGGCGGGTGGTTTCGTATTCGCTACGCTCGTTCGCGCTCCGGATGAAATATTCCCACACCGAGCCGCCATCCTGCCCACCATCCAAAATCCGCGCCCAAGTAGCTGCTTTCACATGCGAGGCGTAAAAGTTTTTAATCCCTTGCAGTAGGCGGCCGCTGTTAGTGGTCGGCGTGCGGGTATCAGCAATGCGGGTACCAGCATGCTCGATGATGCTGCCAGCAATTTCCTGTTTCACTTCCTCGAAGTTGCGGTTTTTCTTGGCGGTCAATAGCGTGTTTTTCAATCGCCCCAAGTGCTCGATTTGCTTGATGGTATCTACCAGGCCGCGAAACTCTTCGACCGTCATGTCCTTATAGGAAATCTTGCTGGCCTCATTCAGCAGCTCCAGCGGAATATCAGGCTCATAACCCTGTTCTTTTTGGGATTCCGCCCACTGCGACAACGATTTGCGTTTATCCAATACCTTGTTGGTCATCTTGCGCAAGTCAAAGCGCTCCAGCTCCCGATAAATCTGGTCTTTGTATTCCGGATCGATCTTGTTATTGTCGGTTTCCAGTTTCCGGAAATAGCGCAAACCGGCCTCGACATCGTCTTGCGCCTGATAGGCGGCGCGGGTGGCTTGCACATTGATGATCTGGTTGCGCTTTTCGGCTGCGGCAATATCCAGCTTGCCGGCCTTCTCGGCAGCGGCGGCGGCTTTGGCGGCCCGCACTTCCGCTCGGGCAAATTGCGACGGCGAAATATCGCGCACCTTGACCCGAGACACCATGCTTTCGGCAAATTCCTTGGCCGCGCTGCCCAATAGCCGCAAGGAGCCCGTAGCCTTGGCTAGCGCATTAGCTTCGGTCGTGATAAACCGCGCTCGCACCTCGTTATGAATCGCCATATCCGCTGCGCGCTGGATCGCGTCAGGTGTCGATAAATCGCCGTAGTTTTGCAGCATGCGTTCATCGGTCAGGCGCTCGATCTCGTCTTTGGGCGTCGGTGCATCGGCCAGTTTCTTGACCAGCTCGTCGCCGGACGAAAAGCCGAACAGCTCCGCGACAATGTCCGGATGCAACCCATCCTTAGCGGTCATTTTCAGATCGACCAGGCGATTCACCACCGCATCTGGAATATCGAACAGCGCTTTCAGCGATGCATACTCGATACGGCCGGCATTCAAGCCGGATGGGTTAATGACCTGTTCGCCGGCCTTGCCTTCTTCGGCGAACAGGTCGGCACCAAAGCCCAGCGAATACTGCGCCTGGCCGCGTAATTCCGCGTCGAATTTATCCTCAAACTCACGCAAATCGTATTTACCGTTGGAATCAGTTGTCAGATAGCCTTCATCGAGCAGCTTTTCCGCCATCGCCTCGATCGACAAGCCCCCTTCCTTGCGTACCAAAGGCTTGCCGAAAACCGGTACCGGCGAACGGCCAGGTTGATCCCAGTTCCACTCGCTTTCCAATTGTTGCCTATCCAAGCCCCCGAGTTTCGCGATAGCGGTAAATAACGAATCTTGTGTACCATCGACTTTACCAGGATCTGAACCAGGCTTTTTATCGGTGGCCAGCTTATCGTCGGTGGTGATCTTGCCGGTTAAAAACTTCCAGGCTCGATAAACTGGCTGTTTCAAAACGGCTATCCGCACTTCCGCCCTAACCTCTCGCCGCAATTCATCATGTTGTCGCTGTAGTTTTTTCAGCTCCCGGTTGCGGGCATTTTGCAGCCACTGCATATCCCGCAAGCCTTTCAATGCCAATTGTTCCATCGCTATGCTGGTGGCTTCCTGCCCGGCGGCTTGATAGTCGGCATACTCTTCGGGCGTCATGCCAGACTTCGCCTGGTCGGCAAATAACGGCATCATCGATCGCGCTTGTTGGGCCAGTTTGATTTCGGCATCAGTCGCCAGCATCCGGTCGAACACCTGGCGCACTTCGTCGGTCAGCTCGATGTCTTTAAAATGGTCGCGGACGTGCTCATACACTTTTTTCATCCACTGCCGAAAGCTGGCAAAGATGCGGGCCAATTGCAGGCTGGGGGCATTGCCTTCAAACAGGTATTTTTCAAAGCCCTCGGCAAACTGCTCGTGATAGCTGCGCTTCTGCTCGAAGTCCAGGTTGTACCATTCCTCGATCGACTCCAGCCCAAACCAATGCAACAAGGCGTCGGTATCGTCCATCAGTTGCTTTTGCGCCGCCGTGGTGCCGACCAGGTCATCTTCCTTGCGTAGATTGGCCGCCAGGTCGAACTGCATCTCTAAAAAGAAATGACCGGATTCATGCAAGAAGGTAGACAAATCCGCTTTGTCCAGGAGCGTGATGGTACGGGTGGCGGGATTAAACGCGCCTCTGTGGCTATCAGTACCCTGATTGAAGGTGTCACGGCTAAACGATAAGCCCACGTCGGCGCGTGAATCGAAGGTTTCGCCATTCTTGTCCAGCACGTCTAGCACGCGCACCTGATTGCTGTTGAAGAAGCCGGCCAGATTCATTACCGCGTTGCTGGTCATGTCGCCCTGGTTGACAATAATCGCGGCGGCGGCGTTCGCCATCGATAAGCCACGGTGCAAGGCATCCATGCGGCCATCGGTGCGCAAGGTTTCCGACTCGGCGGATTTCAGCGGAATGAATGCCACCGGCGTGTTCTGGTTGTCCATCAGCATTACGCCGGATTCGCCGTTCGATAACGCCCTGGCGCTAGTCTTGGCCTGATCAGGCGCATTGATTGCCGAGCCGATCTTATCTTCCTGGCTGTAAATGCGCTCGACCACCGGTACCGAGACGCCGGCGGCTGGCTTGCTTGTCACGCCTTTGACATCGTCGCCACCATCTTCGGATTGATACACCCATTGCCGGCCATCGCCTTCCTTACCGGCAATGGCAAAAAAGCCGCGCGGCGCGATCTCGCTGCCCCTAAACACGTCGGTCAGCTTTTTGTTCATTTTCCGGTCGGCGTCGCTGAATGCGTTGATGCCGCTGGGATGGTTATGCGCAAACCAGATATTGGCGGCGCCATTGATGCGAAACGCCTCGCCGGCGACGGTGGCGGTATAAACTGAGGCTTCACCAATCGCGCCTTTAAACGCGCCGACAATGGCCAACGGTTTTCCGGCCTGGTCTGTCACCAGCGCGTCAAAGCGTTCGACCGCGCTTTTAGATAAGTAAGCTAAGGCTTGGGCGGCTTGTTCGGGGGAGTTGACGCTATCAGTGCCCAATTCTCGGGTATTTTCTTGGACAATTTGGGTGCGGGTACCGTAGGCGCCTTCTGGGGTGTCGTCGCGCGATAATCCGCCTCCGGCTGCGGCGGCGGTGGCTCCAGTCGTTCCGGTTTCGGCCGGTAGGTCAAATAGATCAAGTGTGTAGTCATCGCGTTTTGCTCGTTGATAATACAGCGGATTTTGATCTAAACTATCGCTGGAATCTGGGGGGTCTGCCTTGACCTCGGAGAGGTTATTGGGAAGGCGGGAGTCCCCACCCGCGGGCATGAAGCCAGATTCCGCTTTTTCTCGTGTGTTAGATTTAAACCACGTCGCCATTTTCTTGGCATCGTCCCTGAATAACCCTTTTAACACCAAGCGTTTGCCGTGTCTACCGCTGTTCAGCAACTCGAACACCGCGCCCAATGCTTTACCGTCTTCCAGATTACGAACCAGCGTAATGCGCTCGCCCTGGGCTCCGCGTTGCTCGATGCTGCGTCCCGCTAAATCATGATTACCCAGTAACGAAAAGGCATCATCCCAATCCTGGGCCGTCGTATCAGGATGGTCGCGCATGTCCGACTTTACGTCGCTACCATAAGCCAATACTCTGGCACCTGATATGTCTAACCCAGTCGCATCGATCACTTTGCCGCCGTCTTCCACAATGCCCAGCCTCGAGACTAATGCCGTATCGTCTGGATGGCCTTTGATATGTTCAGACATCTGGGACAACGATCCCTCGAATTGCTTGGCGGCTTGATCTAAAACAGCACCGCTTATTCCGCTTGCTTTCACTTGCAGCGGATAACGCTGAAAAAGTTCTTCCGGCATCATGCCGAACTTGTTGGCCTGCACCGCATAAAACTGGGAAATCAGCGTCGCGTCGTGGTCGTTCACTTTATCGGTAAACCGTGAAATGCCAGCCAACTGCTGTTTGATGGTGTCCTTCACGGCCAACATTGATGCCTGAAAACTGTCATCGGCCTGCTTGTGGCTCAAAGCCCGCGCGACTTCGGCTTGTAGTTCCTCGGCGTGGTTATCCATATACTGCTTGGCGCCGGCGCGGCTGAACTCTTCGCCCTCGATGCGGATATGGTCGACCAGGGGCTGGGCGTACTGCGTCGCGGCGATCTTGCTCACGTAATCGCTCATCGGAATCTTGATCTCGCCGCCGGTCGCTAAAGCGGTCGGCAACTGTCGGGCGATATCGGGCAACACGCTGGCCACCTGTTCGGCAATGCCGGATTGGGCAAAGCTCTTGGCATCGATGTAGATATTCTCCGCCGGACTGTCGGCCAGCGCCTCATCGATGAAACTTTTCATCGCCTCCGGATCGCGCTGCATCACTTTGCTGGCCGCTGCGAGCTGATTGATGTGCTCAACGGTGGCGGCCTGCTGCTCGGCTCGGTCGGCCTGTTGCTGATTGCGGCCGGCCAGCGCTTGGGCTGTTTTGGCAAGCGACACCATGCCTCCCTGGCCGACGATAGTGGCAATGGCCGTTTGGATCGCGGCATCGGGCCTGGCATCGGTATAGTCTTTTAAGGTCGCGTCCGGATTCAATACCGACCACTCGTTAAAATCCTGCAATACGGTCGCCGCTTGTTCGCCGACCATTTCCGGCAAGATCTGGTTAGTCAGGGTTTTCATCAGCGACGAGCCGACTTTCAAATCCTTAAACAACAGATTCATGCCGGTTTGCTCGGTAGCGTACTCGATCGCGGCATCGGCGGCGCCATAGACGGCCGCCTGTGCAGGTTCGATACCCTTATCTCTCGCCTTGCCATAGGATTGGCCGCCGGTGTTGGCCGCCATAGTGGTCAGCGCCAGATTGGGATTGTCGGTGATCAAAGCCAGCGGTAGCGTCAAAGCGTTTTGCGTCAACGATTGCAAACCGGCATGCCAACCCGCCTCAAGATTTCCATCCGATTTCGGCATTAAATATTCTCGCCAGTCGCGTTGGCTTTGGCGAATATTTCGGAAAGCCTGGGCAACCGGGGCGCCAATATCCACTGGCAATATGCCGGCATCGGCTATGGGGCCCGTCACATATTTACTCAGCAACTCGGCGCCGGCTTCGGCCTGCCCCGCTACCCCTTCCGAAAATCCGTAAACCCCGGACGCCAACGCCTGGTTATTGTTCTTCCAAAAGCCTAACACCTGCTCAAAGGCGCTTAGGTTGTCGATGTCATCATGGGCAATTTTTGCCTTTTCAATATCCGATAATAACGCGGCGGTAGCCGGTGTCACTTTCGCCAGCGTGTCAAAGTCGATGCTACCCATTTTATCCTGGCGCTTCATCTCGTTCGGCTGATTAAAGACGGTATCCACGGGCACACCTGTTCTAGCCGCAATCTGCTTCGCCTCGGCGTAGGCGTCCGGGTTAGTGTCAGCGGCAACCATCACACCTAAACGGGCAGAAGTCGCTTTATTGGGTTGTAAGCTAGCAGCGACCGCTGCATCGAAATCAATCTCTTCCTGATTCATTTTTTAACCGTGGTTTGTGTAGACCAATAAGCATTTAAGATTTGTGCATCGGTCGGATCATTGATGCCCTGGCGCTTGAATGCGGCCTTGATGCCGGTCTGTATTTCGCCTGGCAAATCGCTGGCTTTCATATTCAATAGCGTGCCTGATGAATTGCTCCAGAATCCCTTAAAGGCATAGTTTTTCGCAAACAACGCATCCAGATGTTGAGCTACTTCGGTATCTGTAAATTTCTTGCCGGCTTCCATTTGCGCCGCCATAAAATAATTATTTACAAACTGTCGAATGCCGCCGACACGGTTCGCCAAATCCTTTTGTAGCGTGTCTGATGGGCTTGGGTCGGTGCCCAGCATTCGCAATCTATTATCCAGCTCGGTTTTAATGGCGGTACTGTTGAGCTCGCCTGGCCCGTTACTGGCTGTATTGCCTTTTGCCTTCTGGCGTTCATTAGCGAAATGCTTAAAATCTGATTCGGATAAATCTGCGCGCAGCCCGTAAAACTCATCATCGCTTAATTTGGAAAGCTCTTCGGGATGATTGGTGAGTTTGTTGTATAACCATAAGCTGCTAGTGTCCTCGCCTTTCGCGATTTTCTGACCGAAATTCATTAGGTTGTCGACTTCCTTAGGCGGGATGGCCGCGCGAACTTGGACCGGCAGCGCGGAATATTTGCCGCCGTTTTGCAGCAACTGGCGCATGGCTTCCGCCGTGCTTTCCTCTTCACGTTGCTTGATGGCCTTGGTTTGCTCTTCGTACTGGTTGGTCACTTCGGCCAGTACTTGTTTACGCAGATCAGGTGAGGCATTGGGACCGATGTGTTCCAGAGCAGTCGCATGAGCATCGGCCAATGTGGGCCGTTGATACTGGCCTTCTCCGGCAGCGTAGGCGTTCATGTTATTGGTCACGTAGGCTTGGGTTTCTTTCGGCAAGTACGACAGCCAATTGCCGCCTTCTTTGCTGGCCTGGTCGATCGCCTCTTTAGTGGCGCCTGGGCCAGCGTTATAAGCGGCATAGGCCATGCCCAAATCGCCGCGAAAAGTTTTCAATTGCTGATTGAAATAAGCCGCGCCCAACGCTTTGTTGTATTCCGGATCGATCTTAAAACGATTTTCGTCCCATGCCAGCCCGGCCAGTTTCGCCGCTTCCGGCCCGGTGGCTGGCATCACTTGAGCAATGCCGACCGCGCCTTTTGGGCTGGTAACCGGGGTTTGCGTGCCAGGCACAAAATGATTACCGCCCGATTCAGCCTTGAATAAAATATTCAACGCTCGATCACCATCAGAGGTTTGCATGCGAGGGTAAATGGCAGACATCACATTTTGAGCCATCCCAAACGACGCGCGGGCGTCTTGTTCCTTGGTGATGGTCTGGTATGCCTTTAACATGTCGTTGGTGTCCATATCCGGCGCGAAATCGTGCAGGATTTTGGTCGCGCTGGCATGGTCGTTTTGTGCCAAGGCAGATTGAATCGCCCCGTTTAGCGCATCGGACTTGTGCTTTTGTGCCTGAGACGCGCCATATTCCTCACCAAAGCCTTCCAGCTTTCCAAGATCCACGCTGGCGGTGTGGATGGCATCCAATGACTGACGCACCAACTCCGGGTTGTTGTAGTTTAGGCCGATGGTTTTCTGGCTGGTGTCGATCGTCGCCAGTCCAACGCCACGCTGATAGACCCGATATTGTTCGGCTTCATGCTGTAGCAGCTGGCCGCGCGTGTGCGCGATAGCCGTTTGAGCGTGTTGGGCGAATAAGCGCTTTTGTTCATCATTCCCCAAGGTGTCAGCGATTTCGCCAAAAGCATGATCCAGGTCGGTGACGACATTGTCTGTCAATGGGATGCTGTTTTGCTGGGTAAACACGTCGGCACCGCGCACATTGAGCGCACCATTCTGTCCAAACAGCCTATCCTGCCGGCGCGTTTCGAACTGGTTCAGGGCGTCTTGCACACGGGTGCGGTTGGCTTCCTGCTCTTCGCGCAATAGCAACGTCATAGCGGCACGACCCATGTCTTGAACCGCCGCCGCCGACTGTTTCAAAAAAACCTGTTCGGTACCGCCCAAAAAATTACTGGCGTCAGTCTGAATGTTTTGCCGCACGCCAGGCAATTCGCCAGGGCCAACCTGCCGGTTATACTCAGGAACTCGCATGACCATTATCTACCTGCCTTTGCGCCCGCATACGTGGAGGCCGATGACAGTAACGACGAAGCGCCGGTGATGGCGCCTATTTTGGCGGGGTTGGTATTATCGGCTTTCCACTTGCTCAAATTGGATTGCGCGTCATAGTTGCCAGACTCCACTTGGTATCCCCAAGCCTTGCGAGCGGCATTGTTCTGGATAGCGTTAACATCCTGCTTCCCGAGAAAGTCGGTGGTGGCCAAAATATCGGTGGCCGACCCCGAGTTAAGATCGACGCCATTCGCCGCCATGGACGCAATCTGCTTAGCCCGCAGCTGCGACTGCTCCATCATGGACTGCTGGGCTTGTTCCTCCCCCTGTTGCAAGGCGGCGCTACGCTGATAACCGGCGATTTTGGCGTTGTTGGCTTCCACTTGCGCCTGATAATTGGCGGCTTTTTTCTGAGCAGATGCTTGCTCGGAGGCCGAATAAGCGGAAAGGCCGGCGCCAATCACGGCGGCGGCAGCGGCTACAAAGGCAAATGGCATGATTACTCCTTTTTTATCAAAACGTCGTCGATCTTGTCTTCATCATCTACGTCGGTGTGATGGATACAAAACCAGGTGAAATCAGTGATTGAGGTAATTTTGTGAACGGTGTTGGCCTTGATCGCGATCACTTTAGGCCCTGTGTATTCTGTCGTCTCGCCGTCGATCTCTACTCGCACGGTGCCACTGGCCAGGATGCTGTAATGTTCATAAGCATGCTGATGAGTGTCAATCACATAGCCGGCTGGGGCCGACATTTGGCGGATATAAACCTGATTGCCGTCGGTAGGGAAGTAGTGCTGTATGCCCAAAAAATTCGCTAAATTCATCGTTTGTATCTGTCCTTGAATTGGTGGGTTCGGATGCAGATGGCCAGCAAGATAAAATCCTGGTCTGATTCATTGACCACTTCGTGCGTCGTCGAATTGGTGAAGTGGTAGATATCGCCCGTTCTGCCTGGCATCGTTTCACGGTCATCGGTCCAGATAAACGCTGAACCAGGCGCCCCTTTCACGCACACGTTGAACTTATCGTAAAAATCCACATGCCAACTTCGATCGATATGCGGATGGATTTTTTGACCAGGCTTAACCCTGGAAATCAGAATGCCACCCAAGTGCTCGCCTCGAACAGCGCCCATCAACATCCAAATCAAAGCGTTCAAGGATGGCAATTGATAATAGGCTGGATACCAGACGGGGAAATGAAGGTCGTTAAAGCCTGAAAAATCACCCTTTTCAACATAGGGCGTCTTGTCGTTATACCTCACCCAGATATCGTCACAGTCGCGGTGTGGCGATGCTGAAAAGCTAGTGCGTTCTCTATCGGCATTCCACAGTTCTGGATGAGTGTGCAGCTCAAATGCCAGTTGCGAAACATCGACGTTCTGGTCCAATAAAAACATATTTTTCATGCCGCCCTCATCTCAAATCGAAACAGCGGAAACCCTGGCTTGTATTCCACGATTTCCATCATCTTAAAGCCCAGCACTTCCAGCCACTGAATGGTCCGGGTATTGCGCACGTCGACCACGTTGGTCAGCACCGGGTATTTTTCCAGCATGCCTCTCACCACCTGTTTGGTGTCACGCGTCAGGGTTTTGTTGTAATTGCTCACGACATCGGTACACAACAGCCAGGGTGCCGCGATATGCTCGGCTCTGGGTGAGCAGCCAAAGATGCAGGCCAACCGGCCATCCACATGAGCTGCGCGGGTTAAGGCGGGATCGGACGCCTGCATGGATTTGATAATCACTTCCTCTGGCGTGTCGTCGCCGATGGCGACCAGTTCATCGATATCGGATTGGCGAAGGTGCGCGGCCAAGTCGCAAATATCCTCATCGCTGGGAAAACTCAGGGTATAAATCAGGGGCATAACCCCGCTGTCTTCTGTCTTAGCCACCGATGGCTACCTCTGTTGTGATGTCGACGACGGTGATGGGTAATGGATTAGGCTCGCTCAGCACGACGCCGCCCTCCGGATTAAATTTCGGCATGATCTTGATTCGGAATTCGCCGTTGGCTAATTTCGGGGTGATGCTGTCTGTTTCGTATTGCAAAGGCGATATCGGCACCAAATCCTGATCAGTCGGGCCGATCGATGCGCCCACAAAATCCACACAGCGCGCCCAGACTTGATTGACGTTCTTGATGCGCCCCTGACCTAATGCCGCATCGCCAGCCAAGGCAATGGGTAGCGTCTCCACTTTTGCATCGATGGGCAGGCCGACGGTGACCTTTGATGCCGGGAAGTCCAGCGTGATGGTGCCAGAGGCCACTTTTAACGGCCGATGCACAATGCCGTCCGCCAAAATAGATACGGTTTTACCTTCCAGGAAGCTCAAGCCCGCGATGGTGGTCATGGGTTGATTCATCACCGCGCTGGACTGCGCGATAATCGTGGTGTCGATATTGGTCGTGACGCCCCAGAACCCATCGGGATGCGCGGCAATGATCAACCATGAGGTCGACGCGACACTGGGCCAGTCGGACAGTTCGTAAACGTAATCTCGGATCGTGCTGTACGGCAAGCCATTAGGGCCGGCAATCGCTAATAATTGATTGTAGTCGGCGACCGCTCGGGCAGTATCACCGGCGGCGACCCTGGCTAATATGACTCCCAGCGTGCCTTCTCCCCAGACACCAGCGGTGGTGTTGGGGTAGCCTCTGGAGGGCAAATACGGCCGATACCCGGCCACCCCGGTCGCCGCATCATAGGTGGCATAGGCATCGACGCCGGCATAGGCCGACGCGGCCATGGCAAGATAGGTGGCATTGCCGCCATTGGCGGCCGCAAACGCCCGCAAAAACAGCGAGCCCCAAGAATGACAGTCGAGTGCATCTGAGGTATCCACGCCGGATGCGCCAATGCCTTGGTAAAAGCGGCCGTTGGCGGCGTCCCAAAAATTGGTGACCAAGGCTGTGCCGATCGCTTGTGCCGCCGCCGTGTAGGTGGCATTGCCGCGCACGGCGCCGGCCAGGGCCAGCGCAAAATACGAGTCGATATTGTGCTCGGTGCTGCACCAAGTGACGGGTGTATTGGTGAATGTCAGGTAATCGGGCAGCGAATACTTGCCGATGCCGCCCATAATGGCGCCAGCCTGCAATGGGTTAATGGGCGTTGTCGTCGTCGGTACATAAGTGACGGCTTTGTATTGCAGCAGCTGTGCCGCAACCTGATCAATGTACGACGGGATCCAGGTGCGCAAACCATCGGCCATATTGGCGGCATAAAATGCCATGGCGTAGAGCACCCAAGCCGTGGCGCCGTTTCGCACATAAATATCAGGCGGATTGCCGCTTTTGTAATTCACGGAAAACACGACGGGTTGCGGGCCTAGAATGTAAGTCGCAGAGGCCGCCATAGAGGCATCAAGGGCGACTTTCAAGCCATCCATCAAATACCCGGGTAAGTTGCTATTCGCCACCCCGCTACGATTGCACACCGCCATGACAATCGCCAGCGCCTGGTCATAAAGGAAACAGCGGTCTTTCAGGACCGGGTAAACGGGATCGTTTGGTGGCACTTCGTAAGACCTGGCTAAACCATTGCCGAAAAATATCTCGGCAATAATGGCGCCGTCCGCGATCCTGACCAGCCTGGCGGTTTTAGCGCCCGTGTGTACGCCCGCCACCGACCAGCCACCGCTATAGCTGATGGCGGATGAGCCTTGCGCGTAATCGATGTCTGTCGTCGAAAAAACATCCACCCGATACAATGATGCCTGATCGATACCGCTGACCGTCCCCGCCACTGTGCCGGTATAGGCGGCGTTGTAATTGCCGCCGTCGAAGCGAATCTGCATCGTCCCTTTTTGCACCGGGCTTTTGGTGTAATTCTGGATCATCCGCGTCGCCTGGTTGCCCTCCAGCCCGGTCAGGTAATTGATGGGGTTGAAGGTGCTGAGGCCGCAGTCCACAAAAAAGGCGTCTTCCAGCTTGGCAAACTGCCGGTTATCCAGCATTTCGATGTAGCGGGTGGTGACGCCGTTGATCGTCCGGCGCACCACCGCATAGAGCACGTCATAATTGCCTTCCGTTACCGTGCAAATCGACTCGAAAAAGCCGTCGGTGGTGTGTTGGTGCCAGGCGGCTACCTGCTGATCGGGTAGGTAAGTCAGGCCCAGTAATTTGCCCTGGTCATTGACCACCCAGACAATGGGATAAGGCGACCGGCTAAAGGCCATGTCGACAATGTTAAAGCCGTTGAACAAATGCGTCGCCAGCAAGCATAAATCGTTACTTTGATAACCGCTGGCCTGCCACTGGTATGCCAACTCGCGCACATGGCCACCTTGCGACTGCGCATACACCACCGTGTTATTGACCGCCACTGGCTGCACGTTGGATGCGCCGTTCTGGGACTGGGCTTTGATGGTGATGGTGGTGGGCGCTAAGGCGTTGCCGGATGCGGAAAATACCCGCCATTCCGTGGAGGCCGTCATCACGATCATGTCCAGCAGCGACACGATATGCCTGATGTAATTGGCCCGTTGTGCGGCAATCCTGACTCGCAGCGCGTCATTCTCCTTGGAGGGTACGCTGTAATTCATGTTGCTTTCGGTACCGGACTGCGTGCCCCAGAGATTTTGCGGTTGGTTGTTGCTGCCACCAAAGAAGCGACGCTGTTCGTAATAACCGACTGCTGCCGGATAATTGCCGGCAGAGGTGAATACGGTATCGGTCAGCGGCGGCGTCTGGGTTAAATCAGCCAGAATGTTTTTGTCTTCAAAGCTGGCATTGACGGTTTGCCCAATGTAGCCGTACGCGCCATTGGTGGATTTGTAGACGTTATACCTAGAGGCACCCGATACACCGGTCCAGGTGATCGTGTTGTAGTTGCCGGTGATGGTCAAATCATTGGTGATCGCCGCCGTCGCGGTGGAAGGCATCGACTCTTCCAGGCCGTAACTATCCAAAGCGGTAATGATGTATTGAAAGGACTGGGGGGTGCCTGCTGTCGGATAAGTGGCCGTCGCACTGGCGCCGGAGGGTGATGCCAGTTTTGACTGAAACGTAATGCCGGTTAAGGTCCAATTCAAATTGGCGTAGCGGCGCAACTCCAGCGGCGGATAGCTCGGGTGAGTCAGCGTAATAATGTCGCCGGACTGCACATAATGAATATCCATCAGGTCGGCAGCGGCATAGGTATTGCCAATCTCATACGGCACGCCACCATTCATTAGGGTGGCGCCCAGCGTATGAAACCGAAAATAACCGGCGCCAAGCTCGATCGCAAAGGTTTGGCTATTGCTGAACGAAAACGGGATCAACCTGGTTTTAACCGTGGCATTTTTGACGGCGTTCACATAGCGCAATCCAGGCCGGTTTTGAATTGGGCCATGCGGCAACACTTGAAAGTTTTTGCACAGCTTGAGGCCGGATTGCTCTTTGGCGAGATCCAGGCGGCCATACATCTCAGGCGATACCTCGCCACCCACGAACGAGGTACGGATGGTACGAACACTAGGCACGGGCGGCGATTCCTGATGGGGTATATTGAGGGCGAACCTTGCGGTATTGGCAATCGGAGGTGATTGCTTCCGGCAGCGCTGTCGTGATGAAGGCTTGCATCATGCTCCTTTGGGCAGCGACACCCACGTCGCCTTTTAGGATCGGGCCGGCGAGATAAGAGGCTAACAGCGTGCTGAGCGCTTCGATAAAGAGCGGCGGAAACTTGGCAGGATCGGTCGCCAGGCTAGAGGTGTACACCAACACGGCGTCGGCTATGTTGCTATACAGCGTCGAACCCTCCAGCGCATAATTCTGTGTGGGCGGCGTTTGCGTTTCCTCGATATAGCCGGACGACCTAACGTCATTCACGCCAAAGAAATCGGTGGGCAGCGAATAGGCATAGGCCCAGAATGGGTTTGGGTTGGTGGTCAATGCCGTTAGGGTAACCGTGACGGTCGCAAACGCCCATGCATGTTTATCCAGCATCACATTCAGGGATTGACTGTAAAACAGGGCGCAATACTGAGCCTGCATGGAGGTATCGGGCGGCGCGATGCTGGTCACCCTGGCTTCGTCGCCGAGTTTAGCCAGGGACAGGTTGCAAATATCGATTGCTGTAGCCATCAGCGACTACCCGATGTGTGGGTCAACAGCCCCAGAAACCCAGCGCCCCAACCGACTGCTTGCTGAATATTTTGCGCATGATTAGGCGCCAGTACAGATAGCGCCATCCCTGCCAACACAAACGCGCACAGCTTGGTTTCGCGCTCTTGCCAGTTGATGCCTAGTTTTGTGGTCATTTTGATCTCCACCTATTCAATCGCGTAGCCAACCGCCGATGTGTCTGCGGCATTGCTGGACGATATAGTGATTGACGTACCTGCTACCCTGGCCGACTCGGCAACATTGCCAACCGTGCCGGCACCATTCCGACGGAAAACCCTGACTTTTGAGGTTTGTTTGATTCTCGCGTCCGCGACGGTGACGGTGCCGCCCACCAGTGTAGCCACCTCGCTGTCATCACGTATGAGCTGGAAGCCTTGCTGCATTACCTCGACTTCAACGATGGCATTGACTGGCGTCTCTGGAGCCAAAAAAATGTTCAAGTAAGAACCTAACGCGGTAATGTAATCAGCACCATGCCCGACGCAGCGCACGACGGGGGACGTTAGATTCAATACCTGCCCGTCTTTAGGAGCGAGGCGGTTATAGCCAGACTGGCCTGATGAATACAGCGTTAACTCAACAGCAGCATCCTGGGCTGCCCTATATGTCCTAGATGTTATTGAAAATCTGTGAATCCATTCCCCTCCTTGGATGACCTTGAGTTTTACAAATAACTCAAACGCATCGGCAGCTGCAAATCCCAACGACGATAGATTAATGCCGTTAGCGCCATTATTTAGCGTTAGTGCGCCTGAATGTTGTGGGGTGGAGCTAGACACAACTGGATTTTCAATCTTGACCTTAAAGCCTTTTCCTAGCGCGGTATAGGTGATCGAGGCGCTGGAAAACTCCCGGGTGCCAGCCGTCACCCCGGTCGGTAACGTTGAGCCTGCCACAATATCTGTTCCTGATGCTGCCGCCGATCCAATGAGATTAAGGTTGTTTGATACCACAAGATTGTCATGGGAAAAATGACTACCAAATCGTTGCGCGATTTTATCAGCAGCCGCTTTGGCGGTCAGCATATTGGCTTTTGCAGATGGGTGGACTTGGGTATCAACGTCCGCATAAATGTAAATCGTAGAGCCAGATGGAGCCGATAATGCATTGCCGTTAGCGATGGTGTAAGTACCTACTCCGCCCTGGCTGGTGCCTATGTTAGTAACATAGGTCGCGCCGCCTAGACCTGGAGCCAAACAAACTCCATCCGCTCGATTGATAATTCCTGTAGTTGACTCGATTGTGAGGGTTGTGTCTGAGATTGACCCGACAGCAGTGATAAAGCGCGGGTAAGTCGGATCGGATGAGCTTGCGTATTCAGCACCGGGATCATATACCAGCACCTTGTCGCCATCGTCATAGGCATCTAGTGCCAAATTGAGAACTGGAATCTTGGCCCTATTCGCGCCGGTAATCCCTGTTGATGCAGTAGGGCGATGCTTGGCGATCAGAATGACCGCTTCGGGCCAGATGGCTTGGCAACTGGCTATGATCAAGTCCAGATTTAGCAATGATGTGGCGATTGATAAATTATTCGCAGCATCGTAATCATTTTCGAACAGCGAATGAATCCATATTAAGTCGGGTGAAATGCCTGATTTTTTCAATTTAGCGAAAAATTCTACCTCCATCTCGGACAAAATCTGACTGGATGTTCGACCACCATGCCCATGCCATCCTTGAGAGTCCATCCAAGATGTAGTTTCGAGAATATGTCCGTATGCCCCTGTCTCTGGAAAGTCTAACCCTCCATCTAACAACGCCGATGTTAAAAACTTTTCATTTTGGTATCTAAGGGCGGGTGAATCACCTGATGCCATTTTATTCGCCGATGCTATGGAATTTCCAAGGCCGACGGTCACCAGTCGTTTGCGAATTGGCGTACTATTGATAACATCATATACATCACCATTCGGGTGCAACAAACCCTCCAATCGCTTCCCATCATCCGAATAAATCCCCGCCGGCGGTTGACCTACTTTCGACATCATTAATCCCCTTACTGCGGCCAGTGGCCGTTTTTAATCCAAAACCACAAGGCGCCGGCAATGCCCAGCACCGACCATTGCGCGACCGCTTTCGTTATTTCCCAACACATTTCTTTCCGGGCCTTTTCGGCCTCGATTCGCTCTTGAATCCAGGCATGGTGTTCGCTGTGTTCCACTGCGTTGATTCTGGCGCTCTCTTCAAAAAACTCTTCAAGCAACACCCTCATTTCGTCTCTATTGATCATCACTGTTTCGCAGAGAGAGTAAAAAAACGCCGGCGTGGCGATCATGATCGCTTGGCCGGCGATGGTGCGTTTCAGTCGACGGCGTCGGCATTGGCGATATCGCCATTGTCGTGGCTATCATCGCCGCCTGGCTCTTCTGGTTTGCTCGGCTCTTCTGTTTTCACAGCGGCCGGCCGTTTCTTTTTGGGGTTGACCGGTTCCAGATTGGGACCGGCGGTGCCGTGAACTTTTTCATCCCAATCCACTTCGTCGCCTGGCTGTACCAGGCGATCATGGATATAAGACGTTTCCAGTACTCTGTATTTTTCGGATGCCATAAAGTCCCCTTATTTCACTGAAAAGCCCGACGGATAAAACTTGGTCGGGTCGCTGATCTGATTGGTAATCTCGGCAATATAGGCACCGGCCGCGACGGCGCCCACAGTGGTGTAACGCACGCCCAGGTAACGCCCGCCGATGCTGCCAATCGCGGGATCAATCGGAATATAAAAGACGGCACCCGCCACCAAGCTAGCCACCGGAATCGTCAAGCTACCCAGAGAGGTGACTGTGCCGGCACCCACATCCGCTACCGTGGAATCGATAGGCTCCACTTGCAGACTGGTACCGCCGGATGCGGCTGTTTGCACCGCCAGTTTGAGGTAAAGCGGGTTGCCTTCACCAATATCCTGTGCCGCTAACTTATCGATCGAATACGTCGAATAAACCGTCGCGCCGGTGCCGGTGACTGTCTGGCCGGTGATGGCGTTGTTCACGCCGGAAATGGCGCCAGACAGCAATAATTTTGCATCTTGCATGTTGCCTCCTTAGGAAACGGTTGATTCGGTGTTGGTGATGGCGTCGACTTTGCGCAGTGGCACCCCCATGAAGGTGGTCCAGCTTTGCGGCGTACCGAATTGGCTCAAGGCCTTTTCAATCGCCAAGGCATAGTTGGATTTGCTCAACGCTTGCAGGCGCAAGTAGCTGTACAGCGTCCTGTTCATGTAAAAGCAAGGTTTGCCCGCGCCCAGATTGGGGATGCGATCCAGTGCGCGCGACATCAGCGCCAAGATATCGGGCTGTGTGCCGGATGAGCTACCCAAGCCGCCGGCGGTGGCGGGATTGGTTTCAATGTTGGCGATCCGCACCACATAGCGCCAGTCTTTCACGCACAGACCGTTTTTCCATTGATAGTGCGTTTGGAATGCTTGGTAGCGGTTTTGGTTGTCGTCATAGACGGTCAGCTCGCCTTGGTCTTCGTGGAGCAGACCGGCTTGCGAGCCTTTGGGGAATGGGCAAAACACAGTATTTTCGCCCCACACCACCAACCAGATCGAGGTCAAGGTTGAGCTGCTGCCGGCGCCACTCATAATGTTTTGCTTGTTGCCGGCCGTGCTCAGGTTGGAATAACGCGGCGCCAAGCCCATAAACTGGCGGGCATCGTTGGCCGGATTGCCGTAGAACAGGGTTTGCGCCTGGGTTTGGTTCATTGCTTCCAGGAACAGCGAGTCTTCCTGGAGCCGGAAAGCCGCGGTATTGCCGTTGAGCAATGCCAAGTCCTTATCGACTACCGCGTAGGCTTCCAACATGCCGATCGCTTCGTCTACTTGCGACGTGGTGGCTTTGCTGGATGGCACCCCTTTGTTATACGACCGCCAATACACGGACGGCAAACCGGTCGCCACCGAGACCCGGTGACCGGTCGGCAAATTGCCTTCCACGAACAACGCGTCTTCGAGGATTTCATTGGTTTGGGAAAGCAAGTTGGCAACCACCGCAACCTTGCCGTCCGGGTCTTGCATTTTGGCCCAGTCGGCTAGCGTCTTGGCATTGCTGGATAACGCCGTAGTACCAAACGCGGCGCCATATAGCCAATTGTTATCGACCGATAGGGCGCTAAAGGCGTGGTGAAAAACATCCGCCTGGGCAGTCGCGCTTAAGCAGCCCGCCAAAACGAACAGAACGGCAGTCAATACCGTCCACGAAAAGCATCGAAACAACCGATTCTTCATTCTATTCTCCGAAAATTACAATAATGGCTTAGGGATTAAGGCTTGGCGCATCGGCGTGATTCCTAAGCCGAACCGATGCCGTCCAAGCCCTAAGCGCTAACTCATTACTGCTGGTTGGGGTAAAGCGTGGAAGCGGCCGACTTGGTCTGCGACGATGGGCGTTGTCCGCCAGACACCAGTGAATCTTCCGAAATCAATTTGCCGGCCCGAACAAACACCCGAATCAAATCCGGATGATTGCCAAGGCCCGTTTTGTCCAATTGCTCCCTCAGCGCTGGTGTCACGAAAGCGTCCCTGGCTCTAGCGGCATAAGTCAGGTTTTCGTCGAATTTCGCGCCGCCGTATTCTTTATCCGCTCGGGCCTCTGCTTCCCAGTCAGCTTTCTGCTGTTCAATGGCAGAAAAATGTTCGCTCAGCATTTTTTGCTGTAGCTGTGCCCCCATGGAGGCAAAATGCTGAGCTTGTTCCTGGCTGAGTTTGGCTTCCAAGGCCATCGCCTTGAACGCATCCATCATGACCGGGTCAGCCTCGAAGCCGTCCGGAAAGCTAAAGTCGGCGTATTCG
Source organism: Methylomonas montana (assembly GCF_030490285.1). Lineage (NCBI taxonomy): Bacteria > Pseudomonadati > Pseudomonadota > Gammaproteobacteria > Methylococcales > Methylococcaceae > Methylomonas > Methylomonas montana. The sequence continues at coordinate 2,622,811 of NZ_CP129884.1, forward strand.
GTTAGCGGTTCGGTGGTATCAGTGGTATCGGCGGTCTTGCCTGCATCGCCATCGGCTGTTGCGCCATCGACTGGGGCTTGATCAGTGGGTTGTGGCGCCGGATCGGCCGCACCTGGCTGACCGCCGCCTAATAAGGTGGCGCCCGCATCGGCTGGGCTGCTGCCAGCAGCGGGTTCAGCTGCACCGCCCCCGCTACCGGCTCCGCCTTCACTACCAGGGGCCGCAGACCAATAGCCGCGTGCGGTGAGTTTGTTTTTTAAAATGCTAAATGCCATGTGATTTACCTCTAACCGTGGAAACAGTGATAGTTGAATAGGGCTCAGTCACTGGCTCTGACCTGAGATTCCTCTTTCAATAATTGAATGTATTGGTCCGGACAGTCGACAAACAGACTTTGCAGCCACAAGCCAATCGAGCGCTTGCCTTCCTTAAAAGCGGTATTCGAGCCAGTATCGGTAAAGTTGTAGCTCAGCTTATGCACGCCGCATTCCGCCAGTACCCGACGGATAAAGCGGCGGCCTTCGGCAGTATCGATGATCGCTTTGAAATCCGTTTTATCCAGAATGGCCTGGCGCCGATGCTCGGCCTCCCTGGCCGCCTTGATGATTTGCTGTTCTTCAATGGTATTCATGCATCACCATAGAGTTTGCCCGCATGCTCGGCGGCGTTACTGGTCCCGGATAGCTCCATATCGGTAATCTGCAAGCTCAAGCTGATGTCATTGCCGGTGTCGTCGCCGTCATCCTCAACAGATTCAGTCGCAGACTGGACAAACGCCAACGCGGTAATCTTGACCTGGGTACCAGCGCGTAACGGCTGTTTGATCCCCAGCGCTTCGCATTGGTCATCGTTAAGGTAGATCGATAGTCCATAACCGTATGGGTTATCACTGATCGCCTCAACGCCGGAATCGGTCGTTTTCATACTGACCATCATCGCCCTCCTCTGGACGCAGCCTGTGCTTGCAGGGCCTGCAACATGTCGCCCCCGGCCGAGCCGGGTTGTGTGGGCGTGCTGCCGGCTTTGTTCATGATATTGGCGCCCTGTTCCAGCATGGCCGCCATTTGCGCTTGTTGCGCCTGTTGCGCTTTTTGTTGACGAATCAACGCCAGATTCCTATCGGTCACTAACAGATCGGGTGGAATGCCCAGCATGTCGGCGGCAATGTCGGCCCACTTATCGGCATCGAACTTATCCAAGACGTCCGGTTTGATCGTGGCTATCTGTCCCAGCTCGCTGACAAACTGGCTGATCGAATTGATCGCCACGGCCTTTTGGGCTTGGGCCAGTACCGATATGTACTCGATATTGAGGTTGTGGCCCGATAACTCTTCGGGCGGCGGCGGCAATAGACCGCCGGCCAGCATGCGTTCGAACGTGGTTTCCAATAACGGCGTCAACAGTTCGTTAGTGACCCGCTCCACGACCGGGCCCAGCATCAACATCTGTTCGGTTTTCCGGGCGGCCACTTCATAAGCGGTCATATCTTTCGATTGATCGGTAATCGCCAGAAAGATATCGACAAAGAAGGTGTTATTGATCCGGCCGCGAATGTCCTGCAAATCCTCTAGCAAGGTCTGCAAGTTCAGATTGACTTCGAATGCCGTGCGGATACCTTGCTGCGGTGTAGCGGCGTCGTAATAACTGATACCGCCCGGGAAAATCTCCATTTCCCGGTTTTTCATGTCGCTAGGCACCTGCAGCGGCGGGTTCGCTTGATAATCGATCGCCTGTGACTTCCGGAACTGTTGGGCCTGCAATTGCTTCACGTCGCCCAGCGTTTCCATGCCTGGACTGTTGCCGTAAATGTCGCCGCCCATCACTTGCCAACGTGGGCACACGCACGGAAAGCTTTTATAGCCGGATTCCCGCAGCATGTGTCCATCGGCATTGCTCATTTCCCAATACACTGATCGCCAGGCCATGTTCTTGCCGTCTATCTTGGTATGGTCCCGATCCGAGCGGGGTTCGACAGCATGTCTAACGGTGTACCAAATATCGAGCTGGCCGCGATCGAATTGGTTTTGCAGTGTCTTGCTGCAATTGCTATAGCCAAACTCGCTGACAATGGCGCCGACGGTTTTGTCGAACTCGCGGTAAATGGTGACGACGTCGCCTTTCCAATCGGTTTCGATGCAATATTCACCGACCGTAAACGGATGCAGATGGATGACGTTCTTATAATCGTCAGCGATCAGCGCAGAGGCGGTACCGAACACCCCCATTTCGCCATACAGCATCGGCAGCACGCGATAGGTGTTGGAGTTCACCAGCGCCTGGGCAATCAAGTCGGTGACGGTGGCTAGCCAATCCTTGACCGGATGGAAGCGCATCAAGTCTTTATCGTGCAATGACAGCTTGAACCAGGGCCGAGAAGGTGACGATGCGCCGCTCATCATGCCGGCGGCTAAAATCCGATTCGCCCGCGTGGCTGAGTTATCGTAGATCGAGTTAAACCGCTTCCAGCCCCGATCGCGATCCGAATTAAAGAACCGACCGTTATAGGGCAAGATGAATTGCGACAAGTCTTTCCACTGCATCCACCAGGTCGAACGCTCAGTCTTCAATAAGCCTATGCGCTTATTCAGATCCTGGATTAGTTTGAGGTCTTGTGCCATTACTGCCCTAATAGGGTTTTCTTGCCGAGTTTGTCATCCAGACCCTTGGTGTCGCCTAAGCCGCTGGTCAGAATGGTCGAGCTATACTGTTGCGCACTGACGGCGGCAGTAACCGGTCTAATGGCGGCAGCCGCACTAGGCGTTGATGCCATTTGCGGCGGGGGTGGTGGCGGGGGTGGCGCCGAAGGACTACTTCCACCTGAACACATAAGTACCTCGTATAAAATTAAGGGTGAGATCGTGCAAACGGATCATGGCCGCGAATGGCCTGATCGCGTGGGCGGTGGTTATAGCCGCCGGGTATTTTTTTAGTCACGGGATAAGCAAAGGACAAGCACAGCGCATCGGCCTTATTCGGCGATGGCAAGCCGCGGGCTTTCATATCTTTTTTACTTTCCAACTGAATCTTGCCGTCCATCCGTGCCACGGTTTCCGGCGAGATCAGTTCGTCATACAGTTCCGGATCGTCAGGGATGCAACCGCCCGCTTTTAACCAGTCGCGCATCAGCTTCCACATTTCAGCGCGCTTGTTCAGGCAGCCTGGATCGGAGGATTCGCCGGCAAACCAGACTAACCGCCAGTCTCTACCCATCGTCGCGCCGGCGGATTTAATCCCGGTGCCATAACCGGCATCAATGAAGACCGCATCGGCCTGGTGTTCGTCTTCCAGGTTGGCGATGATGTTCGCCACATGGATGTCGTTATCATTCTTGGGCAGCTTGCGCAGTATTTTGAACAACAGGCCTTGGCGAAAACCAATGATCAACGGGTCGTCGCCTTCCCAGGCAGGATCAACCGTGATGATTTTCGGTGCGAAGTTGAACTGCTCCAGTCGCAATTCGCGCCCCAGTGCCTGGTCGACGTCTTCGGTGACGATAAACTGTTTCGCCGACACGTTGGGGAACATGCCGCGCACCCTCACCTTCACGAAGTCGCTATCGACGCCGTAGTCTTCGATCCACTTGGCAATCTGGGTTTTGTTGGTGCCTTCGACAGTCCGCGAATCGATTTGCCGGTTATGCCAGCGATGGCGATGCTTCCGAAAGCACTCGCGAAACTCGCCGGTATTCCGGGTCGGGTTACCGAAAACGATCCAGATAATCTCGGTGTTTTCGTCTGACAGCGCACCTTCGGTGACTTTCCAGACCGCGTCATCGATCGCCGACGCTTCGTCAAAGATAATGACGATGCGCTTGCCCTGGTTGTGCAAGCCAGCGAAGGCCTCGGTATTGTTTTTCGACCAGGTCACAAAGTTGGCCCGCCATTCGCGGGTGTGGTCTTTATCGCGGCTAGCGATACTGGTGGCTTGCACGTCGAACCAATCGGCCGTGATCGACATCCGCGACCACTTGCCGACCTCGGGTGAGGTCTTGGTTTTCAACTGGCCGTCGGTGTTGGCGGTGATGACCACCTTGCAATCTTCACAAGTGGACAGCGCCCAGTTGACCAACATCCCCAGTTGGGCCGACTTGCCGATACCGTGACCGGATGCCACCGAGATTTTCAGCGGCTCAAACCGCGTCTCCGGATTTTGCAGGTGGTCGCGAATAATGCAGTTGATGTCCGTTTGCCATTCGCGCGGGCCGGTATGGCCTTTCAGCGGGCCGTGGTCCCAATCCCACGCCAGCAGGCTCCATTTATGCGGATCGGTGCTGCACTCGGCAGCCAGTTCGATCAGTTGATCGTCGCTTTTATCCGCCGACACGCAATCTAGCTCTCGCCAAGCGGTCCGCTAGGTTGTCGGTCACGTCCAGCGTGACCTTGTCGTTCAGCATTCCCAGATGTCTGGCCGCCAAGGTCAATGCAGCAGCTTTGTCCCAAAACTTGATTTCCTTGGTTTCGCCGATGATATTGCCCTCTGAATCCTTCACTTCCAGGATTTTTATCGATGATATGGCGGCGGCTATTTCGTCGGGCCAATCTTGGACAGGCAGTAAGGCGTTGTTTTTGTCGAAAGCTTTGCGAGGATCGACCAAAGCAATTCGCCCGACTTCTCGTAAAACGCGATCTGCAGTCACTTGCGTCCGTTCTTCCCGATCTGAACGCAACCGGGAAATAGACACCTGAATAGACGCTTTTGACAACAGCTTAGTAGCTTGCTGTCTGGCCGACTTTTCACTATAACCCGCGCGTTTCGCGGCTTGCGTACCGTTTAAGTCGATCAAGTATTCATTACAAAATAGCCACTCCTTGTCAGTCAGGCCAGGGTCGCGTTCTGTCACAGCTTGATAAACCTTAGGTTAAATGGCCGACGAATGTCGTAGTGCCAATTATGGAAAAAATCCAAAAAAAAAGCCCGCTCCGTTTCCGGGCAGGCTTTCGTTCAGTATGACGTTTTATAGGCTTTTTTTGTCTCAACGTCAAGCGGTTTCGTCGCGTCCGCCAAAATCGCCTGCACTTCACCGTCCAGCTCGATGACATATTTCAAGATTTGCAGATACCGGTTTTGCCAATGTCTAAACCAATCCATCTTGTCCAGGCCAGCCGCCGCCGCAATCTTCCGGCCCGATAAAGCCTTGATGCCGGTGCCGGCACACGCCGAACACACCACCCGCTTGCCGGATCGAGCATCCCGAGTATAACCAGAGCCGGCACAAGCCATATGCACCAGCGGCCTAATCACCTCATACACCGCAATGGCGGATAAGTTAGACACCGTCGGCCGGCCTTTCACAATCTCCCAACCTTCGCGATTCGCCAGATGCGCGGCCCAGACCCGCACATAGGCAATTAACAATCGCTCGGCGTCTTGATCCAGCGCATAGCAGCCCAAGGCAAAGCTCATCGCAATATCGCTGGTACCCGCCAAATAACCCGCCAACTCGGAACGAGACAGCACTACGCCGCTACTGCGACGCGGGCCAGACTCAAAAAATGACGAACCTGCGCACAGCAGGCCGATAATTTCAGGATTTGCCATTATCCACCTCCACTTCCTCATAGGATTTACATTTCCAGCCATAGCGCTTGCCCAGGCCGCAATAGCGCGTGTCCCACTCTTCGCGCTGGTACTTGCAGCCGGCACAAGTGCCGTTTTCGATTGAGATCAGCACATCCAGCGGATCCCGGTACATTCTTCGTTCCAACACTTCAGCCACAACACCTCCCCAAATCACAAAAAAACGCCTTACCTGACATCATTGGCGGCAAAATCCGTCCCAGTAAAAACCGGGACAAGTCCACTGGGACGGCTGTAGGCCTTTATTTCTCTAGCCTTGTCCCAGTCCCAGTAAAAACAGTTAAAAAAAATAAATAGTGATATTCGATAAACACACGTCGCGCAGGTGCGCGCGTGCGTGTGTGTACATGTGCGCGCCTGCGATAAAACCGGGACACTGGGACAAGCCGCGCCGGCCGTGCCCTGTAGCCGTCCCAATGGACTTGTCCCAGTAAAGTCTGGGACGGCTACACCCCTTGTCGGCTTTAGGCTTATATTAAAAATCGCGCGCGAGCTGCCGCTAGCGCAAGGCAAAAACGGACGCAAAGTCGAAAAAATCGCGAGCGTGCCGCTGGCGCAAAGCAAACCCACGCGGCGGCAAAAGCCAGGCTGCGCGGGCGACGACTGCAAGGATGCAGGAGGTAGGGCCACGCCGGGAGCAGTTGCCGAGGGGTGCGGGGAGAGGGTCGGGAAGTCATAAAATGAGCCGCTGCGCGGACTATTTGAATGCCGCCTAAATTGATCCTTAACAGTCATCTCGCTAGTCCTTGATGGGATCCGTAAAGATGTCTTTCCGGATGCGTTCGGCAACTGGGCGTACATAACCCCAGCGCCGGAACTGGCCGCTCGGCTCGCGCACCCGTTCCCAGCCGATCTTCTGCATGATCCGCCCTACCCTTGAGGTCATCCGGTTGGCTTCATCGATCTTCGATTTCTCGACCTTGCAGGCGTTGATCAAGAGATCCAGCGCGGTATAGAAGTTACGTAGCTTCTCGGATGGATCGTTCACATATCCTTGTATGAGCTCTTCCCAGGCGTCGACCGACAAACGAGTCGCCTGTTCAGGTTCGAAATACAACCGCTCCTCTTCCGGTGTCGGCCAAAACCGTTCGCCGGCGTTAAAGGCCACGAGGGCTTCGGCAAACAGCTGCTCGCGGATGTCCCGTAATAATTCGGTATCCACCTCAGCACAGCGAACTGGCCAGATGCGCCGGTTACCGGTCTGATCTTTCAAATACTGGTCAAGGTTGGTCGTGCCGCCAAACAGGCACACGCGCGGCGCTTCCACCGGCCGGCGGTCATACGGCCGGCGAAACTTGTCTCTGACGATCGCCAGGAACGACTTAAACGCCGTATCCTCGGACCGGCTAAACATCCCCATCTCGGCCATCTCTTGAAGCCAAACGCCCTGGATGGCCATGTTGCCTTCGTTGGTACCGATATCGAATGGCGTCTCGCTAAACCAGGGATCGGCCAGGATCCGGAAGAAACTAGACTTCCCCTGCCCTTGCTTGCCTTCCAGGACCAGCATGTAGTCAAATTTGCAGCCCGGCCGGAAGATTCGCGCGACCATGGCGATCAGGAAAAACCGGCCGGCCAGGCGCAGAAAAGGTGTGTTCTCGGCTTGGGTAATATCGGCCAGGTAGCAATCCAGTCGAGAAGTGCCATCCCAGGGCGCCAGGCCCGTCAAGAACTGCCTCACCGGATGAAACTTGTGCGCGTTAGCGGCGTGAGAAACGCCCTCGGCGATGGTTGACATGGCCTTGATCAGCACGTCGACGTCGTCGGCCAGCCACTCATCGAGACAAGAATCGTCGGCGCCGTCCCAAACGCCGGGCTCGGCGGTCCATGGCGTCGGCAGCAGCTTTTCGATTTGATGCGCAAATTCGTTGTAGCCGATCACCCCGCGCCACTTCGGATGCATCCGCAAAATCTTCGCCACGTTGGATCGGCACGGCTCGATGCCGCCGCGGGCTTTTTTGGCTAGGGCGTGATACCAGGCGCTATCAGGATTGGGCGTATCGTCAGGCGGATCGGGGTAATCCGGATAGTCGGGGTAATCCGGCGGAAAATCGCCAGAATCCCCGCCGCCAGCGCTAGCCGGCACCGGAGTAGAAAGCAATTTGGCAGCAGACTCGGCTTCGGCTGAGCCCATGAACAGCTTCGACTTGGCCCGGACATAATTCGCAAGGGTCAAGCCCGTCAAGCCGTCTGCAATGGCGTCGGCCACGTCCCAGCCGTTTTTCATGGTGCCCACTGGCGGAATCGCCATCACCCACACCTTGCAGCCCAATTCCACCAGCTTCTCGGCGATCTTGCGGGCGGCAACCATGCCAGGCTGCTTATCCTCAGGCAAAAAGGGCGGGATAAAATCGTCGGGAGCGTCCTTAGGTTTTTTCTCGCGCTGGCTATCGCAATCCGGCCAAATGATCACCTTGCGGCCGGCCAGCGGCGTCCAATCGGCTTTATCAACCGCCTTGGAACCGCCCGACCAGGTCAGGCAGGCTAGCTCGGCCAGCTCGATATCGGCCGCGTCGGCGCATTTCTCGCCCTCCAGCAGTAGCACGGGGCTGTTATGTTCCGGATCGTCGATATCGGCAACGGTCAACCGCTCCAGGCCGTACAGCGGCCGCGGTACCGCCCATTGCATCCAGCGCCATTCGCACTGGCCGGTTTTCTCATGCCGGCACCAGGTCAGCGGCAACACTTCCTTGCCGCCGTCGCTGCTTTTGAACCGGTACACATGCCCCAGCACAGCGCCATCGAGGCCGTGATAGGTCCACACGGTGTCGGGTAGGCCGCGCACAGAATGCGCTTTGTGGCGCTCCGGCGCATCGGCCGGTACCGGAATGATGGGGTGCCAGAGGGATTCGTTGGAGGGTTTTTTGTTCGGCTCGGCAGGTTTATCCCCCTGCCGAGGCTGACGGTTATAAGGCGCCTTCGCCTTCTTCTCTCGGGGTGTATTTGGTGCCTCGATGCCCAGCAGCTCGCCCAGCTCTTTCGCGGCGGCGCCCTGGTCATCGTTGCAAAACAGATAGGCATACAGCGAGATCGGATCGGAACCCGCATCGTCGGTGGCGAAGTCCTGCCACACACCCTTGCGGATATTGATCGAAAACGATCCCTTCTTGCTATCGCCACGGGTCGGATTAATCGCCCGATACTCAGAGCCGCTCGGCTCGCCGTCGGGCAGCCATTCGCCTAATAGCGACTCAAACTGTCCCAGTGCCGCGCGGTTGATCGCGGCGAAATCGATTTTTTTGCCGGCCATTCAGATCAAAATGGTAAGCAGTCGTCGCTATCGCACTGATTAAGGCGCTTCCCGCAGGTCGGGCATCTCTCCGGAATCCATTTTCTGAAAAACCAGTAATAGAAAAACCCTATGACTCTCGCATGACGACTTTCCCATGAGCACAGATCCACATCGTCTACCAATTTTCGATCGCAACGGATGCAGGTGTAAATCCCGGCTTCATCATCCCGACAGCTTGCGATATAGGGATAATGCCCAAACCACCAGCAATACAATTGTCTCAATAATTTAATCTTAGGCAGCATCATCGATCATTCCCCGCAAGTCGGGCATGGCGCCAAACCAACCGCTACCATCAAACAATCCGTGGCCGTTTCAAACGGCGGCATCAGGTCGGTTGACACGAGGGTATTCGCCTCGATAGCCGATACCCCATCCCAGTCATCGACCAGGCGATGGTCCGGTTGTTTTGTCAGTAGCTTGTGCGCCAGTTCCGCGCGCTTATTGGCCGTCGTGCCATACAAAATAATTTTGCTCACATCCAATCCCTAAAAACAGCCTCGAACCGGCCATTGACCCAGCGCCGCCAACCGGTAGCAGCCAAATCAATCGCCCCATAAATCACAATGCCCAGCAGCAGAAAGCCCAACACGGCCAAAAACACCAAAAACGAAAACAAGCCGCTCGCTACCGCGCCAACCAGCAAAACAAACGGCTTCAACATCAAGCCGGCACCGGCTAACACCAACAACGCCCCTAGGCTCAGCTCTTGAATAAAAGTCGCGCCGGCGCGTAAAAGTCCATCCATACCATTCCCCTTAATGACAACTTGGTGGCTGCACCAAGCCCAAATCAAACGCCGCTAAAATCGCCGCACAGCGGGCATTCTGCGAATCGCTATGGATGCCCAGCTTCGAATAAATATGCTCAAGATGCATGGAAATCGTCTTGGCCGACACATTCAATCGCCGCGCCATTACTTTGTCCGGCATGGCCTGGCACAACAGCTGCAACACCTCGAATTCCCGTTCCGTTAATCCACGCCGATGGGCAGTGGGCAATGCCGGCATGCCAGCCACCTGGATACTAGGAACTCGATAAACAGCGGGCGTTTCCATCGACAATCTCCAAGAAAAACAATAGGGGAAATTCCCTAGGCCCTATTCCCTAAGGAATCGGCCTAATAGTCCAAACAGCCAAAACCAGCGATCCTATGTCCAGCCCAAAAACGGCCGCCGAAGCGGCCCAGGTAGGAGGCACAACAGGAAGGCTTCGCATTAATCGTGGCAGCCATGGCTAGACAGATGGATGCTCAACGGCTGGCCGATGATCTGCGCAGTCAGATAAATAGTGCTCAAGCCGTGGGACGTTGTCCCACGGCGGCAATTGCTCTAGCCACTCACGCACTTGCTGCGCCAGGAGCGGAGACGGCGTTTCAGACGAAAGACAGGCATTAAGACCCATAGGAAAACCTCATGAATGAAATACAAAAACTCCAACGGCTCATATTAAGAACCGCCGGAAAAGTGGAAGGCATTAAAAACCTCATGTTCGCCATCGCCCTTAACCATCCAAATCCGCAAAAAATTTTGCAGGATTTCGAAGACATAACCGCAGCAAAACCCTTTGGGCCTTTAGAACTAGACGCCCAAGAAGGCTTAGATTCGATTCGTCGAGAACTGCGTAAGAAAATTGAATCACTCGCCGAACGCGAACATGCTCACGGTGAAGGCCCGAAAAAACCTCATTGATCTCGTCGATTTCGGATTGAAATGGTTGATTGGTCATGAGGCGACCGAATCGGTGTTGATGTTGTGGGCTTCGGCCAATTTACGAATAGCTTCTGCCCGCTCAAAATAAGTGGTCTTGTGTTTTCCGTTTCTCAATCGCGTGACAGTAGATTGAGGGGCGCCAATCTTTTCGCCGATTTCAGCGTCGGTCATGGTAGTTTTTAACTGATTCAGGACGGTTTGTATGTTCATGGCAAAAAATAATAATACGCTTCCGTATCTTAGTCAACGAGCAAACGTATTTGCCGAAAAAAATACGGACACGTATGCTCACGGCATGAGCACCTTACGAGAGATCTTAGAAGATGAGATGAGCCTTCAAGGCCTGAATGATTATGATTTAGAGGCTAAATCAAAAGTCCCTCAGCCAACAATCCAGAGAATCAGAAGCGGAAAACATGGTGATCCACGATCGACAACCGTTAAAAAGTTGGCGTTCGGCCTGGGTCTGACAGAGGCGCAACTTAGAGGTATAGAGCCGAGAAAGCACGAGAATCGTGTTTCCGAGCTGGCGCCCCCGCAATTTAAAGCAATTAGATATGGAAGCTTTCGCTTGCAAGCAGGAGTTATTGGGTTCGCCGTTGACTATCACGGCGACGAGCAGGAGCCGGTATTCATTCATGTCGCCAAACTACAACGAGAAGGCTTAAAACCTGAAACGCTAATTGCAGCTGGTGTAACAGGCGATTCCATGGAAACAAGCTTATATGATGGCGACACTGTCATCATAGATACCAGCAAAACCACACCGAAAGACGGCGATGTATACGCCATCAACTACGAAGGCGAATTGCTCATTAAGCGCATGATTCGCGATGCCGGGCAATGGTGGCTGCAATCAGATAATCCGGACAAAAACAGACACCCAAACAAGCTGTGTTCCGGCGATCTCTGTCTGGTGATAGGCAAGGTCGTTATCAAGGAAAGTACGAGGATTTAGCTCGTAGGGCGGATAAGTGCTGGGTTGGTGGAATTTGAGAAAATACTAATGGAAACAAAAATAGGATGAATATTAAATATCCCCTTACTCCGCTGGCTTTGCTGCTGCCTATCCTTACTGGCTGTACCGGCGTCATTCAGGCAATGCCAAGAGATTCAGGAAAAGTCTACAGCGGCGAAGTCTTCGGTAACGGCTTTAGCTCAGGCTCCATCACTCTCCCGATTAACGGCGAAACTTACTCCGGGCCGATTGTTAGCACGGATGCTGGTTTCGGTCTTATCCAACGCCACGGAAACAGTGCCTCGGCTTCCGAATTCGGCGGCACCCGAACCGTCAAAGGCATTCTCTCATCGCCTAGTGGCAAAGGCTTACGATGCGAATTTACCTCGAATGGCCTAGGTGGAAGCGGTATCTGTATAGATGACAAACAACAAATTTATGATGCGATTGTTCATCTTTAGCCTGGTCATGTTATTGGCCGGCTGCGCCAGTGTTTCCGACATCGATCTCAGCAAAGTGGAAACCCAGTGCGGCCAAACCTGCGCCAAGACCTATTCGGGATGCGTAGGAAAATTCACCTTCTTCCCGATAATGATGCAGCACGAATGCACCGACGCCCTAAAGCTCTGTGCTCAGGCCTGTCCTCCTAGATAACACGACAATGAAGTTGCTGAATATCGTCCTGGCAATCATGGTTCTTTCTGGCTGCGCCAAATCATCTACCATTCAACCCGCAGCCTCCAGCGAATCCGGATTCGCTCATGTCCTATGGAGCGGTGAAACTAGCCAGGTTTCCAAGCCTACTCCTGGAGAAGAAGCCTTCCGAGTTTTTCATCAAGGCGCTACCGGCTTTGTGACGGTGTCCGCCCTCCGAGAATCCGCCGAAAAGCGGGCAACCGAATTCTGTGCCCGCAAACAAAAAAACCTCAATGTCCTTCAGGAAACCGCATCCACCACGCCATTGGGATTAGGTGAATTCCCGCGCATCGAACTGGTGTTCGAATGCCTGACCATTAAATAATTATGCCGCCAGATCAAACCAATCAATCACTAACCCCAGAAGAAATTGAGATGCTCGTGCTAAGACTCGCGAAAATCTGCATCGATACCACAATCCGTACCAACCCTGCTGCAGCAGACGTTCTTTGCGATCTTTTGCTAAAAGAGAAGGAATCGCTTCAACAGAGTCAATTTCCACAACTCGCAACGCGGTTTTCGGCGCTGGCCGGTCTCTGGGGAGGCTTAACAAGTATTCAGATACTTCGCGAGATAGACGATAGCGCACCCCCTCACTAGCAATATCAATAATTTTCGGTATCTCTCCCAGCTGTTCGTATATATACAAATCCTCTTTACTTAATTGATTTATCATGGCTCGTTCTCCTCACTAAACCCGCCCCGTGCGGGTTTTTTTATGCTCATCGCAGCCGCATTCTAGCGGTTTTTTGCTGCCTGTCGAAAAAATAATACGATACCGTATTGACAAATAAAATACGCTAACGTATCTTTACGCCAAGCCACACGCCCGGAACCAGAAAAACCTGTCCGCCGCTGTATCGGCCCGCGATCCGGACGCGTTCCGGAGTTTTTTAGGAGTAGCAATGAGCTTAATCAAACCTTCAATCGGGCGTGTCGTCTGGTACTGGCCCACTCAATCAGAAAAAACCGGTGCCGGCGTCGACCTGCCTTCGGTATCTGCCAGCAATGATCAACCACTAGCGGCGACCGTGGCTTGTGTCCATAGCGACAAAATGGTCAACCTGTCTGTCGTCGACGCGAATGGTCGCCAGTATTCGAGAACATCGGTGTCACTTCTTCAAGAAGGCGATGTGCGTCCGGAAAACGGTGGTTTTGCCGAGTGGATGCCGTACCAAATCAGCCAGGCCGCCAAAGAAGCAGAAAAAGTCACTGAATCGGCTGGTGAAAACGACGAAGAACTGGGCTCGGAAGAATAACGCGTCCCAAAACCGTTAGGCGGCTGGGTTGCGCTCACTTGGCAACTCAGCCCCAAAAAGACAATACGCGATCCGGACGCTTTCCGGAGTTTTTTAGGAACCTGCCATGAAAATACACGACGTCGAAATTAGGGCCATCGTTCCCGTGGTTGATCGCGGCTTAGTGCCCCAAAAAGGCGACATGATCAAAGTTGCAGATTGCAAAAATCACCGCGATTGGCTGGAGCTGGAAAACGGCGAAATCATTCCGCTGAATTGGAAATACTGTTTTGTCAAAAAAGTATGCAAAGACGGCTCATTTCTAGCATGCGGGCGTTGGTTTAGAGCGTTAACGGCTCAGGCATACGTCAATGCAAACCATTTTGGCACCGCTGTCATCTACCTTTAGGAACCCGCCATGCTAATCGCCGAAAAAACCCTGAAAGACACCGTGACGTTCATCGTTGCCCAGTTTCATCGGGATACGAAAAGCGCTCAGGACCTGGACGCCTGTTATCAAAACGCCAGATCGGAACTCGCCGGCATATCCAAGCTGCTCATCGGCCGCCGGGAACATGCCTACACAGAGCTGGCGCTAATCGACCTTAAAAAAATTTACGACAAATGCCGCAAGGCTGAGGCGGCTTAATCAAATGCCAACGACAGAAAAAATTACCTGGTACCCAGTAAGCGACCGGCTGCCGGATGACGAAATGACGGTGCTGTTATGGCATCCGGAAATGGATGAACCCGTTTGGCTTGGTTATCACTTAGATGGCGGTTGGTTCGCTGCTGATAGCTTTCCATTGCCAGATGGCACCGTGCTGTACTGGGCCGAGATGCTTGCTGGTCCTGAGAAAACTAGCACGTGTAATTGCAGGGCAGATATTGAGGAAATGCTGCTTGCGCGATTCATCGAACAATCCCCTGAGGCAACCGAACATAAAGCTTCATTGACTGGGTATGGCTTCCTGTTTTCAGGCACTGGTTTAGAAATGAAAGGCTGCATGCCTTTCGAAACAACAGCGAAATTCCCTTTAAAAAAAGGTGGGGTTAAAGCGAAAACCCAGAAGCAAAGCATGATGTTCAACTACTGCCCATTCTGCGGCGAAAAGTATCCAGATCAAAAGAAAACAGGATGAAGCCGCTTTGTACAAAACGCCTTGTCAGCAGGGTGTTTTTTACAAAGTGCAGTTGCTTTGTGTGTGCGTTCCTTCCTACTGACCCGGCTTCGATAGCGGGTCTTTTTTGAAGGGTCATCACGTAAACCCTGCCGGTTAGGGACAAAAAGCCGGTAGGGTTTACGTGATGGCTTGGCCGGTGTCCTCCCGCACCGGAAAAAGGCTGGAGCAGTCGTGCGGTTTCTTTTCATACCTAATTGGTTCCGCATTGGCCCTGCTGTGGAAAACGGGGCGCCAAGCCATCAAACACTTTAACAAGGAGGCGCCATGTCTACCAAAACGAACCCGATCAAAGTCGATCTACCCGACGACGAAGCCCTAGCGCTGGCGCAGTTGTGCAAACGCATCAGCTATAGCGATTGCCGGACCAACGCTGTCGATAACGCCGAGGCCTACATCATGCTGGATGCCATCGCCAAGCTTCAAAAAAGCCTGGCCGAAGCCGGCTACTCACCAAGATAGGAGAAATCATGAGCATCACAGTAAACCTACTAAAGCCAAATGCCAAGATCGATAACGCCATGACCAAAAATAGATTGGCCTGGAGTATCGACGCCATGATGAAGGCAAAAGCCCGGCAGCTAGGAGTTGCCCCCAGCCAATACCTGATCGATACGGTGACCGTCAAGGCCTGCAACCGACTGGACGAAGGCATCAATGCCCTGGCGATATTCTTCGAAACGCGCGACGAAGTGGAAGCCATGCTGCTTCGTCAGGAAAAAGCCGACTCCATTATCGATCAGCTGATCGGCCTCATCCGTCAAACCGCCGAACAAAACCCCATGGCTAAACATCAGGCTATTTAACCGGAGAAAAACAATGTGGTTTAAAAATTTAGCGGTTTACCGATTGCAAGAAACGGTCTTTATTCGATCGGTATTAAACGAAGCGCTCTTACAAAGACCATTTACACCCTGCCAGGCACAGGACGAATTCAGTTTCGGCTTTGTGCCGCCAGTCAACGAATCATCCGATGTATTAGTGCGTGAAGTCGCTCTGCACCTGATGGTCTGCGGTAAAAAAGAAGAGAGAATCTTACCCTCCGCCGCGATCAACGAAGAGCTGGCCAAGCGCCTTAAGGAAATCGAAGAACGCGAAGCGCGGAAGCTGCCGGCAAAAGAACGGTTGCGTATGAAAGACGAGCTGATTTTCGAACTGTTGCCTCGGGCCTTAACCAAGTCGGCCAAGACCTTTGCCTACATTGACCTGGCGAACGGCTATCTGATCGTGGATTCCGCGTCGTCCAAAAAAGCCGAGGACTTATTACGCCAGTTGCGTAAATGCCTGGGCTCGCTGCCAGTGGTGCCGTTGCAAGCCATCGTCAAACCGGCCGGCGTGATGACGCAATGGGTAACGGATCCCGAAAACTGCCTGCCGGCCGGGTTTGCGCTTGATGATGAATGCGAACTGCGATCGCCGGATAAAACCGGTGGGGTAATCCGCGGCAAACATTGCGAAGGCGATGCCGGCGAATGGGCTAGAAGCCATATTGAAGCAGGAATGGTCGTCCATAAGCTGGCGCTGACCTGGCGGGACCGGATCAGCTTCACCCTCGACGCCAACCTGGCAATCAAGCGCCTGAAATTTTTAGACCTGGTTCAAGAGCAAGCGGCGGATACCGAAGCCTTCGATGAAGCCGAGCAATTCGATGGCGACTTTACCATCATGGCCGGCGAAATCGCCAACCTGCTGGCCGATCTGGTTGAGGCGTTCGGCGGACGTCCCGAACAGGCCGCCACATCATGAACTATTTCCTACACATCCTCTTTAAATGGCAACGCTGGCGCTGGCAAAAGCGCGAAGAGCGGCTGCTTAAAATCAATATCGGCTGCATGAGACGCACGAAATGAAAAACAAACTGACCGATCTCAACGACCACTTATTCGCGCAACTGGAACGGCTGGGCGATGAAAGTCTTGAAGGTGAAAAGCTCAAGGCGGAAATAGAGCGAGGCAAGGCCATTACTGGCGTCGCCAGCCAGATCATTGCTAACGGTCGCTTGGTGCTCGATGCGGAAGTCGCCAAATCGGACCATCAACTCAAATTTACCCCTAAAGCATTGGCGGCCGAATGAAAAACCACCACCGTTATACACCAGAGCAAATTGACTGGCTGCGTAAAAATCGCAAGCTATGGCTGATTTCTGAAACAGTGGATAAATTCAATGCCGAGTTTAAAACCAGCTTAAGCAAGTCAGCTATCAACGGCGCCTGTAAAAGGCTAAAAATTTACACCGGCAGAACAGGCCTATTCACAAAAAGCGGCACATCTTGGAACGCAGGGCTAAAAATCGGCAGCAAGGGAAAATCGACATCCACGCAGTTTAAAAAAGGTGGCACGCCCCATAACGCGCTGCCTGTCGGCGCCGAGCGTATAAAAGCTGATGGTTACCTTTGGCAAAAAATTGCCGAGCCTGATCAATGGCGACAAAAGCACCGGATTTTATGGGAAGAAAGAAACGGCCCGATTCCGGACGATATGCGTCTGGTGTTTAAAGATGGCGATCTCGCCAATTTTGCCGAGGACAATTTCGAACTGGTCAGCAATGCCGAACTGCTTCGTCTTTGCAAAAATCAATACAGGGCGCAGCCAACAGAATTAAAGCCGGTGGTGATGACCTTATCAAAATTGCAGGTCCGAATTTTCGATAAATGCCGCTCAGTACAGGAGGTCGGTTAATGAGCATCCATAAAACCAACCAACCCGTCCGCACACTGTACAAGGTCTGCTGCAGAAACTGGGAAATCAGAATAGTTACCGGTCAGCCCTGGCCTGGCCAGGACAGCGAGGGTGACAAATGTTTCGTCAATACCCATTTCGAGAACGAACTCGACGCGATAAAGCGGCTGATCGATTGCGCCTGGGCCCGTCTGTCGCTTGCACAGCGCGCCATTTCCACCGCTGAATACCATCTGAGACAAGCCAAGCAGGAAGGAGCGGGCTCGAAAGCGGCTATTGAAAAACTAAGGACTGAGTATCCGGATTATTTTCAGCATGATGCTGATGCGGAGAACGATTGATGGCTACAAAACCGGCAACAACCGACTTATTTGAAGCGTTTTCGAACAAATGCCCGATCTGCAAAATGGGATACCCAGAACTGATCGATGACACCGACAACCCAAACCGGGCATTAGTCTCCATGGAACCCATTGCTGCATACCAGTGCGATACCTGCGGCTGGAAAACAGCAGGTCATGTCGTTAGAGGCGATTATATACAGACACTCGAAAAGCGCTGGAGCACCGTCTCTAAAATTCAGATCGCGAGCGCCAGATACGACCTTGGCATCTCAAATATTGCCAATCGATTGTCAGCCTGGGAATTTTATTTTTGCTACCAGATGGTGGAATAAAGCATGACAGCGCTAATCCCATTGGATCAATGGAACGCCAACACCTACGGCGGAAAATTCAGTATCAACACGCTACGCGCCTGGGCCAGAAATGGCAACATCGCCCCTGCCCCGCAAAAAGTAGGCCGCGATTGGTTGGTGGATCGCGCCGCCAAGTACGTCAAAAATGACAGACCGTCTAAAATTCCCTGTAATGTCGACATGAGCATTGCCGCTACCGATCCTGTGGTATTGTCAATTCTGAATGGCAGCCGTAAAAAATTGTTGAAACAGTAACGGGTAAACAACATGGCCCCCCGCAAACGCTCAGGCGAAAATCGTGACCTGAACAAAATCCCAAACCTGTACCGTAAGCTTGACAAGCGCACCAACAAGGCGTCTTTCCAGTACAAAGACCCCCGAGACGGAACCTTCTATGGCATGGGTACAGACGAAGAAATAGCCAAAATCAAGGCTAAACAACTTAACGCGGCCATTTACGCGCAACTGGCCCAATCAGACACAGACCGTATCATGGCGCAACATCCAGCCGTCAAACAATACGGAATAGCGTTTGAAAAGTGGATTGCCGAATATTTGCGCATTACCGACGAACGCCTGTCTACTGGAGATATCAAACCCAACACACACAGAATCCGAGCGCATCTGGCTGCTCGGTTGGGTGAAATGTTCAAAGGCAAAGGCATCCAGAGCATCAGCGTCAAGGATATAGCCCAAGGCCTGAAAGCCTATCATGACCAGGGCAAGGCGCGAATGGCGCAGTCGTTACGCTCCACGTTGATCGATATCTTTGCCGAAGCAATACAGGCCGGCGAGATCGAAAACAACCCAGCCAGCATGACCAAGAACAAACCAGCAGTCGTGAAACGCTCCAGGCTTACCTATGACGAGTGGAGTAAGATATTTTTAGCTGCGGAAGACCTGAATCCTTGGGTGCAAAACTCTATGCTGCTGGCTTTGCTGACAGGACAGCGCCTGGAGGATATCGCCCTGGCCCGATTCAAGAAATCAGCAGACTGGGGGCCGGCATTGATCGCCTACCGCAAGCGAGAGAACCACCCAATAAAACCCTATGCGTTCATCGAGTCCGACTTTTTACACGTCCCACAACAGAAGACCGGTACCCTGCTCCGCATTCCGCTCGACTTACGCCTTGACTGTCTGAAACTGTCAGTGGGCGACGTGGTCAGCCGATGCCGGCGTCATGCCGTGTCGCAATACCTGATACACCACACACAAAACGGTTTTAAGCAAAGCGTCGGCGACCCCGTGCATTTGAATACAGTCAGCAAAGGCTTTGCCAAGGCGCGCGGAAAATCCGGACTGACCTGGGACGGAAAAACCCCGCCAACCTTCCACGAACAACGCAGCCTTGCCGAACGTCTGTATCGAGAGCAAGGATTGAACACTCAGACATTGCTTGGTCATAAATCGCAAAAAATGACCGACGTTTACCATGACGTTCGCGGCGCAGAATGGCTCGATGTGGTCACAAAATAGATATTTATTTTGGGGAGATTTTGGGGAGATTTTGGGGAACGCCGTAAGCCTTTGTTTATCATAAACAAAAGCTTAAAGCCATATATTGCCCATACAAACAAACAAAACCTTGATTTTCCGCATAGTTATAAAGTTTTTAGATTAGATGACGCTAAATTGTAAGCTATACTCTGATCGCCTGTCTTTAGGCTCGCACTGGAAAGACAGGTAAATTATAAAAATTAAAAGCGTATTCAGGAGTTTGGGATGTTGATGATGAACTGGCATTCGGTGGGAGTAAAGGTGGTTTCGATAACCATGTCAGTACTCACATTGGTAGGCATAGCAATTTTAGTTGTTTACGCAAATGTCGAAAAACAAAAACTGGTTGATAGGGAAATCCAATCGTCGCGCCAGTTGCTGATACTTTCCGAATCGATTCGAGACAATGTCGTCAAGAAATGGGAAGCGGGTATTTATTCACCCGAGCAACTCATGCACCTAGTCCAGCAAAACGATCCCGCCAAATCCAGAGACCTGGTCATTGCTACGGTACCGACCGCTAACGCCTGGGATGTGATCGAATCGGAAGCAAAGGATCATGGCTTCCGTTTTAAAGCACCCAGTATCAGCCCCAGAAACCCTAGGAATGCAGCGGACGACATCGAACGCAAAGCCCTGGAATTCTTCAAGAGCAATCCCGCCGCCGCCGATTACAGCTATGTTGACGAAGACAAGCAGGAGATTCGCTACCTTCGCCCTGTGAAAATGGTTAAACAATGCGAACTTTGTCACGGCGACCCGAAAACCTCGCAAACTCTTTGGAACAACGACAAAGGCCAGGATTTGCTTGGCTACCCGATGGAAAATCGCCGAGCCGGCGATTTACACGGCGCGTTTGAAATCATCACGCCATTCAGCGTAACGCTCGGCCAATTGACAACCCATGCGTATTACGCCGTCGGCTTCCTGTGCCTGACATTGGTCATTATCGGCCTCACCGGCTATTTCACGATGAGCAAAATCATCATCGGTCCGCTAACGGCATTAGCCTTAAAACTCCAAGACATCGGCAGTGGCGACGGCGATCTTCGCGCTCGCCTGGACGCAAGCGGCAAATCGGAATTTGCTTGGATTGCCTCAAGCTTCAATTCTTTCGTTCGCAAAATAGGCAAAACGATAGATCAAATCAGTGTTACCAGTGAAAAACTGACTAGCGCTTCGCACAAATTAGCGAATATTACCCAGACCACCCAAGCTGGCGTCGAACGCCAATTACACGAAACCACCCTGGTCGCCAATGCAATGAAACAAATGACCTCCACCGTACAGGAGGTTGCCAAAAACGCCGTCAGAGCATCCGAGGCTGCCGAAATCGCCGACAAAGAAGCCTCTTCCGGCAAAAGCATCGTCAAGGAAGCGGTAAACGGCATCAATAGCTTGGCGTCGGAAGTGGAAAACGCCGCCAATGTCATTCATGAACTAGAAAACGACAGCAACAGCATTGGCGAAGTACTGGGGGTCATTCAAGGCATCGCCGAACAAACCAATCTGCTGGCGTTAAACGCCGCGATCGAAGCGGCGCGAGCCGGTGAACAAGGTCGAGGTTTCGCGGTAGTGGCCGACGAGGTCAGAACTTTGGCCAGCCGCACCCAAAACTCTACACTGGAAATTCAAAAAACCATCGAACGCTTGCAAGACCGTGCCAAGCAAGCGGTGGCGGTGATGGATAATGGTAGAAGCCGAGCGACATCGAGTGTCGAACAAGCCGCTTCGGCGGGCGGCTCCATCACTTCGATCAGCGAACGTATAGACACCATCAATGACATGAACAATCAGATTGCCAGCGCTGCCGAAGAACAAACTGCAGTTGCCGAGGAAATCAATCGTAATATCAGCAATATCAGCCATGTCTCCGAAGAAACCTCGATAGGCGCCAAAAACACTGCAGACGCCTGCCACGAATTACTCGAACTGGCGAATCAATTGCGCTCCATGGTCGGAAACTTCAAAACCTAATCCGAACAATCAGGTCGGCGCGACTGGTCGCGCCGACCAAATCCAAGTCGAATTTATCAAACCTGTTTGTCCTGCCTGACTATACTTAACGGCGCATCATCGTTAATTTCCTTCATTAAGGTCAGGTCTTAAAAATGCCAACATCCATCAATCTGCTGTTCGACCAAATTCACAAAATTCCGCAAATCCCCGAAGTAGTAAGAACTGTCATTAATCAACTGAATAATCCCCATGCGGAGATGCTGGATATAGCAAAAAACGTTGAAAAGGAACAAGTTCTTGTTTTAAAAATCCTTCGTTTGGTGAACTCCGCGCATTTCGGTTTATCCCGCAAAATAGGCTCCATCGATGAAGCCATCACCATGCTGGGCCTCAATCAGTTAAAAACCTTAGTCATCGCATCCGGCCTGATCAGCGTAGTGCCGCAATTAGAACATTTCGACGTGAAGCAAAGTTGGCGCAATAGTTTTCGGACCGCCAGCCACGCGAAATGGCTAGCCGCACAATCAGGACAGGCGGCGGATATTGCCTATACGGCGGGTCTGGTCAGCAATCTGGGTAATATTCTGATTCATATCGGCAGTCCCCGAGAGGCCAACGAAATCGATCAACACGTCAAAGCCGGGAGCTCTCGACTCGAAACCGAGAAAAAACGCCTAGGCTTCACCAGCCAAGCAGTCTGCGCCGAACTGTGCCGCCGCTGGAAATTTGCCGATGAGTTGATAGAAACCATTGAGCAGTCCGCCGAGCCCATGACAGCCGAAACGCCTAACAAACTGAGTTGCGCGGTATTCTTGGCTCATTTCATCAGCGATTGCCAAGATCGGGGTTTGGACGAAAGCCAGATATTAGCGCGCTTACCGACCGAGGTAAGCGAGCAATTGGGACTGTCAACCCAATTGCTTAACGAAAAAATGCCGCAAATTCTTGCCGAAAAATCGGAACTGGACGGCCTCCTGGATTAAACGCCAAAAGATCAACAATCGCTTGGCCTGTCCCAAGAGACTCGGATTAGCGTGCCATCATGCCTAAATTGACCGCGATATGCGCCAGCTCGGTCGTGGTATCGACTTGCAGCTTTTTCTTGATTTGCGTCGCATAGTTGGCCACGGTTTTATGGCCGAGGCAAAGTTGATCGGCGATTTTATGTACCGTCAAGCCTTGGGCCAGCAGACTAAACACATCGAATTCTCGCGGCGAGAAGCTGGCGATAGTTGCTTGATGGTCGCTGTGCTGCTCCGTCTCGTGACTTTCCTTGATCAGGCCACGCTCGACATAACATTGGCCATCCATAATCGCGCCTATCGCTTCCGCCAAGATACCAGGAGCGCTATTCTTGGTGATATACCCCAATGCCCCGGCACTCAACGCGCGACTCACATAAACCTGCTCATGATGAACGCTAAAGACCAGAATACGCGCCTGACTATCGCGCTGGACGATACGGCGTATGGTTTCCAGGCCGCCGATGCCGGGCATCGATAAGTCCATCACCAACATATCCGGATTCAATTCTTGATAAAGCTGAATCGCTTGCTCTCCGCGCTCGGCTTCGCCGATCACCTCGACACTATCGCCGGTCGCCAATAACATTCGAAAGCCGGCCCTCACCACCAGATGGTCGTCTACCAGCAGGATTTTAATTTTGTCATTCATGCTAAAGGGATACGCGCGTTAACCATCAAGCCATTGCCGGGACGCGAAACCACCTCCAGTTCGCCGTCCAACGACTTGATCCGTTCTTTGATACCTGATAAACCAAAGCCGCGGCTAATGGACTTCAAATCGCAACCTTGGCCATCGTCTTGCACTTTGAGCCACAAACAGGCTTGCGGCCGTACCAGCTTTTCCAGATCAATGCTGACCCGATGGGCCTTGGCGTGACGTACCACATTGGTCAAACATTCCTGGATCACCCGAAATACTTGGATAGTCAGATTTTTATCCAGATCGTCCACTTCATCGCTGCAACGGATAGTCAATTGCAGCTCGGCATTGCGCTCCGCCCAATGATTGACCATCTCCTCCAAGGTGGCTTTCAAGCCCAACTCGGTCAACACCAAGGGATGCAATTGCTGCATCATCGAGCGCACCACGGTCATCAGATGGTCGCAAATCTCGGTAATCGATGCGGTAATTTTGGCGGTATCGGCTTTCTGGTGCGCTGCCGTCACGGCCATCACCTTAATCGCCGTCAGCGACTGCCCAAACTCGTCATGCAGCTCCTGAGACAAGCGTTGCCGCTCTTCTTCTTGTATCGCCAGCGAATGCTGCGTCAACGCCCGGTTTTCCTGGCGGGCTTTTTCCAGCTCCACGGTCATATGGTTGATAGCCTTGGCGATGTTGTCGAACTCCTGTGTTGAAAACGGTGGCAATTGCTGCCGATACTGACCGGTTTCAACCAGACGCA
The DNA here is from genome assembly GCF_030490285.1 of Methylomonas montana. NCBI lineage: Bacteria > Pseudomonadati > Pseudomonadota > Gammaproteobacteria > Methylococcales > Methylococcaceae > Methylomonas > Methylomonas montana. The sequence continues at coordinate 2,646,728 of NZ_CP129884.1, forward strand.
AGGCGTCGACAATCACCCCGATAGATTTCAAGGATTTATTAAACACCAGATTGACCGCGAAAAACGTCAACATGGTTAGCAAAGAAATCGAGGCAAAAAAAGCCACGCTTTCCTGCCAGACTTCGGTGATTTCATCGAGCGGCTGCGCCTGGATAATCAATGTCAATAGCTTGCCGTCCTGGGTATGCAATTGATGTTCGACTTTGGGATAATCGCCTTTTACCAAGCGGATAAACCAGGCAGGCGGCATCTCTTCCGGATTGCTGGGTTGATGTTCCCCGGCGAAATGGATCAATTGACCATCCGGCTTTTGTAATTGGATGCTTAAATGCCGAGTTTGCCGCAATGCGCTGAAACGGGATAAATCGTCGCTTTGCTGGAACACCGGCGTATCGGCAATCCCCAAGGTAATCAGTTGCAGCGCCAAATGGATAGAAGCATCGACTTCTTTCTCGACTGACTGTCGCGCCTGCCATACCGCAATCGCCCCGCCCAGCACCAGAATACAAACCGAAGACAACAGGATGCGACAAATAATCTGATAGCGAAGGCTCATAACATCAAGGGTATTAAAAACCAGCCATTATCCCGCCTTGCTTCCCACGCAGCTATAGGAAAAATTCTTTTTTAGCCTTCGATGCATTCAGCTAACACCGCCATGAGTACAAGCGCAGCCATCCCCATTCATGGCTAGTCGCGCAAGCGAACATAAAAACCCTGATTCACCACCACCCTCGCAGCTTTCAGTGGTCATTGGCTATAATCCGCTTACATCACCTATAAACGTCCAGATGCATCCGAAAAAAGTCGACAGAGCCCGCACCGTTAAACTCGAAGACTTGCCGAATATCGGCAAGGCCTGCGCGGGAGATTTGCGGCTGATCGGCATAGACAGGCCCGAGCAACTGATCGGTCGGGATCCTTTCGAACTTTACGAACAACTTTGCCGAACCACCGGTGTCCACCACGACCCATGTATGATCGACGTCTTGATGTCTGTCGTAGCCTTCATGAACGGCGGTGAGCCGCAGCCTTGGTGGGCATTTACCAAGGCGCGAAAGCGGCGTTACCAAACGACTCAACATTAGCCAGGAGCAGCGCATGGGCATGGCGCAAGTCAAGATTTACGGGATTAAGGAACACTCGACATCGAAATATGCGTCCTGGAAAGTCCGCCGGAAAACTGGGGCTTTAACATTCGATTGAACTACAAGATTGACGTCTGACAATGAAAATCCGCTCTTATCAAACCGGCGACCAGGACGCCTTGATCGCGCTATGGGATGAATGCGGTCTGCTCCGCCCCTGGAACGATCCT